>DATJBZ010000029.1:0-146179 GCA_035515075.1 Moheibacter sp.
GGGATCTGAAAAGAAGAAAGATAGCCAGTCTGAAGTTGATTTGGAGAAGCTTTACAGTAAAATTGGACGTCTGGAGATGGAGCGTGATTTTTTAAAAAAAAGCTTGAACAAATTGGGTCACTCGATATGAAACGTCAGCTTATAGACCTAGACTCCGATCTATCTCTTAATGTTCAATTGGGACTCTTGAACCTTTCGAAAGGTAGTTTTTATTACGTTCCCAAAGGAGAACCAAAGGACAGATACCAAAAAGCAGCATAAATGTCAATTAAGAAAAACTTATTACTGGTCTAAGAAATCGAGGTAGTATCAGTTCATCGTTACGACACGTTTGTGCTTCGTGTATGCCTGCCAACATTCCATTTTTCAAATACAATTGCATTGGTAAAATGATGATTTGAATTTATTTGTTTTTATCGATTCATTGTGTTTTATTTTATCATTGATTTTTACTTACCAATACACTTAGGTTTAACACATATATAACAATAGCATAACCTGGATGTTGTGAAAAATGCAGTGTTTTGCATCAATGAAAAAAATGAAAATATTCTTTGGAAATGCATTCCTTATTTTCGCTTCATTTTTGCTGTTTTCATGTGGAGACAAAGACCACTCTATCAAAATGAAAGGTTCAGATACAGAAGTGAATTTGGCGGTCAACTTAGCAGAGAAATACACCCAAATTGATCAGAATTTTAGCATCGCTATTTCAGGCGGTGGATCGGGCATTGGCATTACTTCTTTGTTGAATGGTCAAGCGGACATCGCCAATTCTTCTCGCCCTTTGTCAGCCAATGAAATTGCACAGTTTGAAGAGAATAACATTCAATTGCGCACCGTGGTTTTTGCCGAAGATGCGACTGCTTTTGTCGTACACAGAGATTTGCCCATTGATGCAATAGACATTGCGACCTTGGCCAAAATCATGGACGGCACCATTCAGAATTGGAAAGAACTTACTACAGTGGATTTGCCGATTAACATCTATGGTCGTCAAAGCAGCTCAGGAACGCATTCATTCATCAAAAAGAAATTAAAAATAGAGTTTTCCAATGCCGCCAAAGAAATGACAGGCAATGCGCAAATTTTAGAAGGGATCAAGACCGATAAGTCGGGCATAGGCTATGTCGGTGCAGGATACATTTCTCATGAAACCGAAAGCAATCCAACGGTAAAGGTGTTGAGCATCAAAGCATCGGAGAACGAACCTGCTTATTCGCCCATTGATGCAACAGCGATCAATAACAGTCTGTATTTTTTTCAAAGACCACTGTACCAATTTATTTTGGAAGATTCATGGAAAAAGGTGCAACCTTTCATTGAATTTGAAAATGGCGCAATTGGCAAACGACTGATTGAAGAGCACGGATATTATATCATTGAACAACCACAAGATGAATTATAAAGTTAGAATTGGTTTAGACATTGCTTTCAAATATATTTTTAAAGCAACAGGGCTTTTGGTACTTTGTTTATTGGGCGGAATTTTGGCGATGCTCATTTACAATTCTATTTCATTCTTTATGGATGTGAAACCTTTGGATTTCATCACCGGAATGGAGTGGAATCCTACAGCCAAACAACCCGCATTTGGGATGATCCCATTGATTTTAAGTACGACCCTTGTGACATTTGGTGCGATGTTGATTGCCATTCCATTGGGCATCGGCACGGCAGCTTTTATTTCGGAATATGCGAGCAGTCGCTTGAAAAATATTCTCAAACCAGCCATTGAAATGTTGGCCGCCGTTCCTTCTGTGGTCATTGGATTTTTAGGCATTGTGGTGTTGAGTCCTGGCATTGCAGATTTGGCTGGATTGCCGAATGGATTGAACGCGTTGAATGGTGCCATTTTGTTGGCTGTCATGGCTTTGCCAACGATCATCACCATTGCTGAAGACGCCATCCATGCGGTGCCCAAAACTTACAAAGAGGCGAGTTATGGCGTAGGTGCCAACAAATGGCAAACTTTGCGAAAAGTAGTCATTCCTGCTGCAGCACCCGGTATCATCTCGGCGATCATGTTGGGTGTTGGTCGAGCGATTGGAGAAACCATGACCGTTTTGATGGCGACGGGTAATGCTGCTTTGATTCCTACAGGTTTTTTTGATTCGGTCAAAACCATGACGGCAACCATCGCAATTGAAATGGGAGAAGTGCCGTACCAAACCACTCACTACTATGGATTGTATGCATTGGCGACTGTCCTCTTCTTCATGACTTTGTTGGCCAATTTGGTCGGAGAATATTTTATCAACAGATTAAGAAAATACAATGCTTCATAAAAAATTTAGACTATCAGCTCTTGTAGAGTGGGGAACATTGGTAGGAACTACGTTGATTGTCTGTTTTTTCCTGGTGGTCATCATTTTAGAAATCGTGCTCAAAGGAGTGGGCAGTTTGTCTTGGGAGTTCATTTCGACCATTCCCAAAGAAGGCATGACCAAAGGTGGAATTTTGACGCCAATCATTGGGACGGTTTTGATTACTTTGATTACGGCAGCATTCAGCATTCCATTTGGGATTTTTTGTGCGATTTATTTGAATGAATATGCAGAAAATAACTGGCTGACCAAAACCATTCGCGCAGCCATTCGTAATTTATCGGGTGTACCTTCCATCATTTATGGATTGTTTGGTTTGGCATTGTTTGTTCAAGCCATGCAATTGGGCACTTCGTTGCTTGCTGCCGGATTGACTTTGGGCTTGTTGTCTCTGCCTTACATCATCACAACGACAGAAGAGGCTTTGATGCAAATCCCGAACAGTACGAGAGAAGCTTCTCTGGCTGTCGGTGCAACGAAATTTGAAACCATCAAAAATGTAGTGATTCCTTCTGCTGTACCTGGTATTTTGACCGGTGTGGTTTTGACGTTGTCGAGAGCAGCAGGGGAGACCGCACCGATTTTATTTACGGGTGCTGCATTTTACATCAGCGATACCAATGGTTATCTCAACCAAGAATTCATGGCATTGCCTTATCATTTGTACATGTTATCCACTCAACACCAATCGATCGAAGAAGTGAGACCCATCGCTTATGGGACGGCTTTGGTATTGATTGTTGTGGTGTTTTTACTCAACCTAAGCGCATTTTATTTGCGATTTAAATTCAGAAAAAATGAAAACTAAATTATCTGCAGAACAATTGAACATCAGTTTTGGGAGCAAGCAAGTGCTCAAAAATGTCAATGTTCACTTTGAAGAAAATAAGATCACGGCATTGATCGGCCCTTCTGGCTGTGGAAAAAGTACTTTGCTGAGAAGTTTCAATCGGATGCATGATTTGGTGCCTTATGCCAAAATTCAAGGCTCTTTGAAATTGGAAGACACGGACATTTATTCCAAAAACATTCCAGTGACGGAGGTTCGAAAACGCATTGGCATGGTGTTTCAAAAAGCGAATCCTTTTCCAAAAAGCATTTATGACAACATTGCCTATGGTTTGAAAATCAATAATCTTCCTTGTAACAAAGGCGTGATCGAAAAAGCTTTGACAGAAGCGTTTTTGTGGGATGAAGTGAAAGATGATTTAAAGATGCCAGCACATCGTTTGTCAGGTGGACAACAGCAGCGTCTTTGCATTGCCAGAGCCGTTGCACTACGACCTGAAGTGATTTTGATGGATGAACCTTGTTCGGCTTTGGATCCGGTCAGTACGATTAAAATTGAAGAGTTGATCCTGCATTTGAAGAAAAAATATACCATTGCGATCGTGACACACAACATGCAACAAGCCCAACGCATCGCGGACCATACCTATTTTCTGTATTTGGGTGAAGTCAAAGAAAGTGGACCTACCCAACTTCTTTTTGAACAACCGAAACATGAAATGACGAAAAATTACATCAACGGTGTTTTTGGTTAATTGAAATTGTCAGTGGCTGTTCAATTACCAATAATTACCTTATTGGACAATCATCGTTTGATCAAATTGTTGAAGAAACGAGGTTTTCAATTGGACAAAAGCATCAACAATCAAGGAGCAACTTTGCTGTGTTAGCTCAAATTGAACAATGGATCTTGCCTTTTGTCAAGTATGTAACAAAAGTTACCTTTGAATGATAAAATTCTACTGATTTTTGCTTTTTTAAATTCAAAAAATATGCACTGGATTTTAGAACCTTGGCCTTGGTACATTGGTGGGCCGATCATTGCGCTGGTCATGATTGCGCTAATTTATATGGGAAAGAGCTTCGGCTTTTCTTCGAATTTTCGAACCTTGTGTGCCGCGATGGGTGCTGGCAAAAGTTGTTCTTTCTTTGATTTCAATTGGAAAGCACAAAAATGGAATTTGCTATTTCTATTGGGCGCTGTTTTGGGCGGATGGATTGCAGCACATGGATTGTCTGACAATCAAATTCCTGAAATTTCCGCTGCTACGACACAGTATCTCAAAGAATTGGGCTTTGAAAGTGTAGGGAAAAGCTACAGCCCAACAGAGCTGTTCAATAGTTGGAATCCTAAAAGCATTGGTATCTTGGTTGTTGGAGGGCTGTTGATTGGCTTTGGCACGCGCTACGCTGGAGGTTGTACTTCGGGGCATGCGATTTCAGGTTTGAGTGATTTGCAAATTCCTTCATTGATTGCGGTCATTGGTTTTTTCATTGGTGGACTCTTGATGGTTCACGTTTTGTTTCCTTTAATTTTTTAATGAGATGAGAAGTATATTGTATATCGCATTGGGCGTAATTTTTGGCATTACCATGTACAAAGCAGAAACGGCATCGTGGTTTAGAATTGTAGAAATGTTTCAATTTCAATCGTTTCACATGTATGGATTCATCGGTTCGGCTTTGCTTATTGGCGTTGTAGCCATTCAAATCATCAAAAGAAAAAACAGCAAAGACATGGATGGTCAGTTGATTTCCATTTCACCCAAAGAGAAGTCGATCACAAGGTATTTGTTGGGTGGTATTGCATTTGGTTTGGGATGGGCTTTGATCGGTGCTTGTCCAGGTCCTATTTTTGTTTTGCTCGGCGCAGGAACTTATTCAATTTTAATTGTAATTTTATCTGCATTAACGGGGACTTGGTTGTACGGTATTTTGAGAGAGAAATTGCCCCACTAAACATGACAATATGTTGGACAAAAAATTGCTACTGAAGCATTTTCAATCTTTATTTGAGGAGGATTTGTTGGATGAAATGGTTGAAATTGGACAAATCAAATCGTTTGAAGCAAATGAAATTTTGATTGAACTGGACCAAAGCATCACCCACATGCCGCTGTTGTTGCATGGTGCCATTAAAATCATGCGGGACGATGAAAATGATGGAGAATTGCTTTTGTATTATTTGGAAAAAGGAGACACCTGTGCCATGACGATGTCTTGTTGTTTGGGAAAGAAAATCAGCAACATTCGCGCTACCGCAGAAACGGATGGTGAAATGATTTTCATTCCAGTACAGAAAATGGACGAATGGTTGGCCCGTTATCCTTCTTGGCGTGCATTTGTGTTCAATAGTTACCAAGATCGTTTGGATGAAATGCTGCGTTCGATTGACAATTTGGCGTTCAACGATTCCAAAGGAAGATTGACCCATTATTTGATTGAAGTCGCCAGCGTCAACCAATCGCGTGTCATCAATAAAACCCATGCTGAAATTGCTTATGAGCTCAATACTTCACGTGTGGTGGTTTCAAGGCTGTTAAAGGTGTTGGAAAAAGAAGGTTTTTTGGACCAACAGCGCAACAGCATTTGCATTTTATAAGCCCAGTTTTTCAAATGTAACAAATGTTACGCGCGATGTCTTTTCATTGGTGGAATTTTGCAGTCTAATTTTTCACAACAATGGAAATCATCGGATTCATTTTGACTTTGTTCATCGGTTTGTTGATCGGCTTATTAGGTGGTGGCGGCAGCATTTTGACTGTGCCTTCGGTTTTGTCCTTGTATTGGATCAGAGCCTATGCATTGCCAGCAATTCCCAAGTATTTTGTGCTATTTGGAATTTCAATTGAGAAAAATATGGCGATGATGGTGTTTTTTCAATGTTGATGCTGTTGGCAGGAGCTTACATGATGGAGGATTTATCATCGTGCCCATTTTGATGGTTTTTGGGAAAATGAATCCCAAACAAGCGGTAGTCAACTCTCTGTTTCTCATCGGCGTCAAATCCTTGATTGGATTTTTGGTTTCGCACAATTTGATGGAATTGGACCTTGTGCTATTGGGGAAATTGTTGTTGATTGTTCTACTAGGCATGTATTTTGGTAGAAAGCTTCACCAGAAAATTGAGGCACAGCGGTTGAAAACTATTTTCGGCTATTTTGTTCTGGGCATGGGCTTTTTTATCTTGCTCAAAGAATGGATGGCGATAAATTGATCCAAAAAAAATGAAACCAGAGATGGCGTGTTTCAATCAACATAAAAAAAAGAATATTAACGAATAAAATAACAAATTATGACTTTTCAAGAAATCATTCAACAAGAAAAACCAGTTTTAGTCGATTTTTTCGCCACTTGGTGTGGCCCTTGTAAAATGCAAGAACCGATATTGGAAGAAGTAAAACAACGCTTGGGCGATCAAATTTCTATTCTAAAAGTAGACATTGACCAAAACCAACAAGTGGCGAGTCAATACAAAATTCGCAGTGTTCCGACTTTGATCATTTTCAAACAAGGAGAAATTCGCTGGCGACAATCGGGCGTTTTTCCAGCCAATGAATTGGAACGTTTGCTGAAAGAAAGCATTTAAAATGCACCTTGAAAAAGCGCATGAATGGCTGTTGGGTAACTTTTGTTACACAAAGCACGGCGCAAAATGGCTATTTTTGAAACCATTCAAACTGAAATAAAAAATAAATTATATGAAACCATTGATAGTAGGAGTTTTGGCCTTGATTTTATTGCCCATCCCTGTGCTTCAAGCGCAAAGCATGCTGTTTGAAAGAATTTATGATGAAACCCTTGCACAGGCGAGCTATATCATTGCCAACGACAAGAAAGAAGCCATTGTGATTGACCCAAAAAGAGACATTGATACCTATTTGGATTTTGCCAAAGTAAACGATTTAAAGATCAAATATGTCACAGAAACGCACATTCACGCGGATTTTTTGAGTGGTGCACAAGCATTGGCTTTTGCGACCCAAGCCACTTTGTTGTTGTCCGCAGAAGGCGGGGAGGAGTGGCAATATGAATTTTTGCACCAACCCTTGGTGAACCAACAAAAAATCAGTTTGGGCAATGTGGAAATCGAAGTCATGCACACGCCAGGGCATACGCCAGAAAGTTTGACTTTTTTGGTGAGAAATCTCAAAGAAGTGCATGCACCAATCAAAGCAATTACTGGTGATTTTATTTTTGTGGGCGATGTAGGTCGACCTGATTTGTTGGAAAAATCAGCCGGTCAAAAAAATGCTCAATTTACCGGTGCACAACAGTTATTTGCTTCTTTGAATGAGTTTTTGAAATTACCAAAATCAACTGAAATTTGGCCAGGACATGGCGCAGGATCTTTTTGTGGCAAAAGCTTGAGCAACATTCCTCAATCTACTTTGGAACAAGAAATCTTGACCAATCCTGCTTTCCAACGTTTGAATGATGTGGAAGAATTTACCCATTTCATTTTGGATGGACAACCCGAACCACCCCAATACTTTGCAGTGATGAAGCAATGGAACAAGCAAATGCGTCCTTTGTTGGTGGAAATACCAAAAGTCGCCAAATTGACTCATTGGGAAGTTGAGAAAGCGATGCAGAAAAATGTTTTGGTGATCGATGCGCGCAAAAAAGAAGATGTTGCTCAAGGTTTTCTTCCAGGAAGTTTGCATATCGAAGGAGGAAAGTCTTTTGCGACTTTTGTCGGTTCATTGGTCGATTACAGAGCGCCGATCATTTTGGTTGGACAAGACAACCAAATCGAAGACCTTACACGAAAATTGATGCGGATTGGAATGGACAATGTTTACGGATACATCAGCAATTTAGATGATTTCAAGGGATTGAAAAAAGCACACATCATTTCTGCAAAAGAAGTCCAGGCTTATCAAAACAACCCAAAAGTTCAACGAATCGACGTGCGAACGTTGGCCGAATACGAAAGTGGTCACATCAAAGGTTTTGAAAATATTCCCTTGAACACATTGGAAAAGAGTGCAGACCAAATCCGAAAAGACATTCCAGTGGTGATTCATTGTCAAAGCGGCGTTCGTGCAGCCATGGCGTATTCGATATTGGAAAAATTAGGTTTCGACAACATCCAGAATTACAGTGGCAGCATCAATGATTGGACTGCGCAGCAATTGCCTTTGGAGCAAAAATCAATTGAAATTAAATAACGATAGCTAGTAAAAAAAGAGCTTGAACACTGCTGTGATCCAAATCATTTTTTTTGCAGATTCAGGACATTTCCTTCGGAACTATGGCAGATTGCGCAGTGAAAGAAGTCATTGGGCGAATTCCATCATTCTTTTGCTCAAAAAATAAATTTAAGTTAAAAGTGAAGAAACAACAATTAAAAATACATTAATAAAACACTCAATTGTTCAGATTGCGCAATAGAATGGTTAATTTTGAAAAAAAGTGACATGAATTTTTTAGCGCATCAATATTTGTCTTTTCAATCCGAACCACTTCAAATCGGCAATCTTTATGGAGAAATTGTGCGGGGCAAGGATTATTTGGATTTCCCAGAAGATTTGCAACAAGGCATTTTGTTGCACCGACACATCGACACTTTTACCGATGCACATCCGATCGTCAAGGAAAGTTCAAAGAAATTTCATGAAAATTATGGCAAATATGCGCCAGTGATTGTGGATGTGGCTTACGATTATTTTTTAATCAGGAATTGGGAAACTTACAGTGCCATTCCATTTGAAGCATTTGTCACCCAAACCTATGCTTTGTTTCGCGCGAAATTCGATGGGTTTCCACCGAAACTTCAATACATCATCGACCATTTGTTGAACTATGATTGGTTCCACAATTACACCAGCATCCAAGGCATCCAAAAAACGTTGAACGGCATCAGCCAAAGAAGCAAATTCAAGAACAACATCGGCCAAGCAGACCATGAAATCATGCTGTTTCAAGAAGCTTTGAATCAAGAATTCAATCTGTTTTTTCCAGCACTCATTCAATCTTGCAAAGACTTTTTGGATGCATAAACACTTTTCAGGTTTTCAAAGTCTGAAAGGTCCAACGTCAAAGAGTGTTTGAACTTCGCATGGTAGTATCAACAATAATTGTATTTTTGAACATCAAACAAAAAACCATGGATTTACAATTCAACCAAAGAGAAGATACCAATAAATTACAAGTCTCAGATTTAAAGAGAAAATTAGCTGAAATATACTTGGGTGGCGGAAAGAGTCGAATCGAAAAGCACCAAGCCAAAGGAAAATTAACGGCGAGAGAACGCATCGACTATTTGTTGGATGACAAAAAACCATCCATCGAAATCGGCGCTTTTGCTGGCTACGAAATGTATGAAGAAGAAGGCGGTTGCCCAAGCGGTGGCGTGGTAGTCGTCATGGGTTATATTTCTGGCAAGCAATGCATTGTTGTGGCCAATGATGCCACTGTAAAAGCAGGTGCTTGGTTTCCCATTTCTGGTAAAAAGAATTTGAGAGCGCAAGAAATAGCGATGGAAAATCGTTTGCCAATCATTTATTTAGTGGACAGTGCAGGCGTTTATTTGCCGATGCAAGATGAAATTTTCCCAGACAAAGAGCATTTTGGAAGAATTTTTAGAAACAACGCCATCATGAGTTCGATGGGCATTACCCAAATCGCTGCGGTGATGGGCAGTTGTGTGGCCGGCGGCGCTTATTTGCCGATCATGAGCGATGAAGCGATGATTGTGGACAAAACAGGATCGATTTTTTTGGCAGGAAGTTATTTGGTCAAAGCGGCGATTGGTGAAGACATCGACAACGAAACTTTGGGCGGTGCTTCGACCCATTGTGAAATCTCTGGCGTGACGGATTACAAAGCCAAAGATGACAAAGATGCCTTGGACCGCATCCGATCAATCATGGGGAAAATTGGTGACTACGAAAAAGCAGGTTTCAATCGAATTGAACCGAAAAAACCGGCCTTGGACGAAAATGAGATTTATGGAATTTTGCCTGCTTCACGAGCGGAACAATACGATATGTATGAAATCATCCGACGACTGGTCGATGATTCTGAATTTGACGAATACAAAGGAGATTACGGTCGATCTTTGATTTGTTGTTATGCGCGAATCGATGGTTGGGCAGTTGGAATTGTGGCGAACCAAAGAAAAATTGTTAAATCCAAAAAGGACGGCATGCAATTCGGCGGGGTGATTTATTCGGACTCTGCCGACAAAGCCACGCGCTTCATTGCCAATTGCAACCAAAAGAAAATTCCTTTGGTGTTTTTACAAGACGTCACTGGATTCATGGTCGGTTCAAAATCAGAACATGGAGGCATCATCAAAGATGGCGCGAAAATGGTGAATGCTGTGGCCAATTCTGTGGTGCCCAAATTCACTGTGGTCATTGGCAATTCGTATGGCGCAGGAAATTATGCGATGTGTGGAAAGGCGTACGATCCGCGTTTGATTTTTGCTTGGCCTTCGGCAAAATTGGCCGTGATGGGAGGGGAGCAGGCTGCTAAAGTTTTGTTGCAAATTCAAGAAGCCGCTTTGAAAGGCAAAGGAAAAGAAATTGATGAGAAAGAAAAAGCCAAGTTGCTAGACGAAATCACCCAAAAATACGACAAGCAAACCAGTCCTTATTATGCTGCAGCAAGAATTTGGACCGATGCTGTCATTGACCCTAAAGACACGCGCAAGTGGTTGTCGATGGGCATTGAAGCCGCCAACCATGCACCGATTGAAAAACCATTCAATTTGGGCGTGATTCAGGTATAATCATCCATTCAATAAATAACAACATAAAAAAGTTCGGTAGTTACAATCTATTACCGAATTTTTTTATGCCAACTATTGAAGTGATTTTAAACATCTAATTTATTTGTTCGATTTCGTAGTTGTATCGACTAATTCACCGGCTTGTTGTACAATAAAAGCAATCAACTCATTTAGCAATTCTTTGTCAGAAAAGTCAAAACTCATGATGTCAATTTCAAAATGGTCAAAATGCCAATAGACTGTGGTTTGATTGAGCGTGGTCGCAATGCGTATAAGAAATGACTGGACTATAGAATTTTCATCAGAGAAAGGATGAATTTCCATCTCTGTAATTTGCGATTGATATTGTTTAAAAAATCTTTCAAATAATATTGAAAAGTTTTTAGCTGAGAGCTTCGGGAGATGATCGTATTTCTCAGTATACAAGTAATCAACCGTCAGAAATGGGCTATTGGCTTTCATTTTCAAGAATGAGTTTTATAAGGATGTTTTGTTTTGAACAAATTTATAACTGCACCAAGCCAATTGGCATCACAGTGAAATTAACATCATCGAATTGATTATTTCGTTCAATTCATACCAATAAAAAAGCCCCAATATTTTAGGGCTTTATCTATTTTACATCCAACAAATAGTGTTGTTCTTAAAGATTTAATATTTATCCATTGATGGCCTCCACGCTGTCAATTTGGCCTGGTAACATGTCTTTCAACATGGTTTCAATGCCTTGTTTCAAAGTGAGGGTAGAAGATGGGCAACCCGAACAAGCGCCTTGCAAAAGCATTTTGGCCGTTTTAGTGGATGCTTCAAATTCGATCAATTCAATGTTTCCGCCATCACCAGCTACAGCTGGTTGCACGTATTCTTCCAAGATTGCTTTGATTTGCTTTTCAATGTCCGAATATTCTTTGGCGACAAAGTCCGTTTTTGCACTGTTTTTTTGAGCAGGAACATAGGTTTCTTTGATGATTTCTGCGCCTGATTTCAAATAATTGGACAAATGATCTCTGATTGGCAAAGCAATGTCATTCCAATCTGCATTCGGAGTTTTGGTCACTGAAACGTAATGATCGGTCACGAAAACCTCTTGCACAAACTCATACGAAAACAACGATTGAGCCAAAGGAATGTCTTCAGATTCTTCAATCGATTTGGCTTCAGCGATGCCGTTGTACAAGGTTTTATTGGCTACAAATTTCATCACTTCAGGATTGGGCGTCATTTCAACATACAAACTGTAAGGCGTTTCCTCTTGTTTTTTTGTGTTCAACAACAAGGTTTCTGCTTTCAAATGTTTGTTGATCAATTCTTTCAAATCATTGGCGACCATTTCCCATTCAATTCCATCAATTTTTTGCACGGCGACAAAATTCGCTGTGATGTACACTTTTTGGACAAAGGGAAATTGCAATAATTCCTGTGCCATTGGAGATTCTAAGGCCTGGTCATTTTTCTCAAACTCAATTGCGCCCGAAGTAAAAGTTTCATCACAAACAAATTTCAAAATGTTAGGATTGGGCGTATTATCAATATAAACTCGCATCATGCTGCAAAAATACGGCTTCTTTCTTATCTTTGCTCCGATTTTGATAGTTAAATTTTATGGCGGTAATTCGTGAATTAAATGGCAAGAAACCGGTATTTGGGGACAATTGTTTTGTCGCAGAAACTGCGGTTTTGGTTGGTGATATCGTCATGGGAGACGATTGCAGCATTTGGTACAATGCAGTTTTGCGTGGTGATGTGCATTTCATCAAGATGGGAAATAAAGTCAATGTGCAGGACAATGCGATGGTGCACTGCACTTACCAAAAGTCACCGACCACGATTGGCAACCAAGTATCGATTGGGCACAATGCGGTGGTGCACGGTTGTACCATTCAGGACAATGTGTTGATTGGGATGGGCGCCATCGTGATGGACGATTGTTTGATAGAATCCTATGCGATTGTCGCTGCTGGAGCGGTTGTTACTCAAAACACCCACATCAAAGCAGGCGAATTGTGGGCGGGCATTCCAGCCAAAAAAATCGGCATGGTTTCCCAAGGTTTGAAAGAAGGTGAAATCGAACGCATTGCCAACAATTATGTGAAATACAGCGCTTGGTATCAATAAAATTAGTGCCAACAATAGTTTTTAAAAATTAAAAATGAAATCCTTTTATTTGAAATCCAAATGATTCAGTTTGGCAGTTTCTTCCATTTCCTCATCCAAATCATCATCCACAGAAAAAGAGTAAATCATCCATTTGTGATTGGGTTTGTAAAAATGAAAAATAAACCGAACGGGTTGTCGATCATATTTTATAAGATACGAATACACCACATAGACATCCGCAAGATTTTTTGAGTTGATGTGTTCATAACCATGGTATTCTCCCATCAACTCTATTGTGAAATCGTTGACATTGTCAACGATTTTTTCAATGGCTTGCTCAATGGATTTTGTCCATGGATTGGTTGCGTACAAGTCTTTTACAGCCTTTCCAGGATTTTTTTCATAAGTAGTGAAAAAAGTGGAAATCAATTCTTTTGGATCAGATTGCGCAAAATTATTGACAGACAAACAGGCGATAAAAATGAAGAGTATTTTTTTCATTGTTGTGTAGTTAAATTCATTGGAAATAGTTCATAAAACAGAGGAAGCTTTCGCAGTAAAGTTGTCTTTACAAGCAACCATTTTTTTTAATAATTCATCTTATTTTTGGTCAACTTATTCTTTCTTTTCTTTTAAATTCAAATGGTACCAATCGATTTTTCGAGAGAAATACATCACCAAAGTTAAAATTATGAAAATTCCCATGCTGCCAATCAGCAAAGCATAATCTTGCAATTGAATGATCACAAATATGAAAGCGTAAAGTACCGTCAAAATTCCAGAAATGAGTAGCACCAATTTACCAGATTTCAAAATGGCGCGTACATAGCCAACAATCAGTAGCAATGTAGCCGAAGCAGACACCAAAAAAGCCAAGTTAAAATTCACATGTTCAGAAATCGATAGCAACAAAGTGTAAAAAACAATCAAGGCAACGCCAACAAGTATGTATTGAATTGGGTGAATGAATACTTTGTTGATGACCTCGATGAAAAAGAAAACCATGAAAGTGAAAACAATGAACAAAATCGCGTAATGAATGGATCTGTATGTTTTCTGGTAATTGTCCACAGGAAGCAATAAATCAATGCCAAATGAAGAATGGTTGATGGCATGCTGGCTGCCGATCCAAATCTGTGGGTAATTTCGGTTCAAATGCAGCACATTCCAATGGGCTGTAAAACCTTGGTCAGTCACCTCTCTGTTGTCGGGTAAGAAAGCCCCGTTAAAACTTGGATTGGGCCACTCGGAAGTCACATGAATATCTGTTACTTTTCCAACTGGCGTGAAATACAACAGCTGACTGCCTTTCAAATCCAAATTAAAATTAAAATGATAAGCGGTACTGTCTTTTGCATCAAGAGGCACCAAAGCATTGATGCCTGAATCTACGACGTCAGTTGAGGAAATCCCCGGATTGAATGAAATTTGGTCTTTGTTCCATGACAAAGCAACTTGTTCTTCGATTCCTCTCAAATCATTGATGCCAATGACGAATTCAGCCTTATCAAAAAGAATGTTTTGGGGATCAATGTCCAAAGTAGAAAAATCAAATGCGTTGAAATTCCCTTCAATGTTGAGTTGCGAATTGTAAACGACAATTTCATAAATTCCTCTGTGGCGTTTTTCAGGGTTGATTTCTCCTGAAATTTTCAATTCTGAAGGCAAAATGTGCAAATATTCTTTGATTTTGATCACCTTTTCGATGGAATCTTTTCTGGAAACTTCCTTAACATATTTGTAGTATGGAATAGAAACAAATGGCCCAGAAATGGTTTGTTGTTCCCCCCATTTAGCACTCACTTCATGGATCGCATGATTTTGGGTCATTTCTCTTTCATGAATCAAACCTTTGATCATCGAAGTTGGAATCAAAAGCAATATCGTGATCAAAGCGATGGCTGCAATTTTAAAATAAATATTGTGTTTCAAGTTCATGCGTTGTTTTTTATGGGGAATTCAGTCATTTTATTGGTTCAATTGTTTGCGTTTTGAAATGAAGGTTTAAATATAACAAAACAAAGGAGATTTGTCGCTTTCTGAAAATAAATAAGTAACATTTCTCAAATTGAAATAGAAGCGAAAATCGAACGCATTGCTAACAATTATGTGAAATACAGCGCTTGGTATCAATAAATATGGTTTCAAATAAATAAAAAATCTACACATTAAACCTTTACGACAATTGAGTTTAACTAAAACATTGCTAATCAAATAGATCTTGCCAATTTTTATTTGATTTTTTTTCTCTGTATTATTAAGAATTTTTCCAAGAAAAAAGCTTCTTACTCAACTCTCCAACCATATTTTGAAATCTTGTACGCGCTCTCGGCTCACGATGAAAGTTTCGTCTCGGTCGATCATATGAATTTGAAAACGACTGCCTGAATGGTGGCTGATTTTTTCAATGAATTTCAAATGGACAATGGCGTTTCTACTGATTCTAAAAAAATCTTTGGGAGTCAACTGATTGTCCAATTCCCCCAAACTTTGTTCGATGGGATAAGCACGTTTTTCTGTCCACAAATAAGTCGATTTTTCGTGCGCATAAAAACAACTGATTTTTTCAGTTTCAATGGTTTTCAAATGACTGCCAATTTGGATCAAAAAACGTTCACGGTATTTGTTTTCCAAATTCTGCTGCAAAATCGATTGCAACTGAAAAACATCCCAATGGGTTGGTTTCGTATTGGCTTTGAATTTGTTCAATGCAGCCACCAAATCGTTTTCTTGAATTGGTTTGAGCAAATAATCAATGCTGTTGAACTTGAAGGCGCGCAGTGCATATTCGTCAAAGGCTGTTGTAAAAATAATGGCACTTTTGGGTTGAAAATGTTCGAAAATTTCAAAACTAATGCCGTCTCCCAATTGGATGTCCAGAAAAATCAAATCTGGCGCAGGATTTTCTGCCAACCAAGCCATGGACGCTTTTACACTGTTCAACACAGCCATGGCTTCGAGATTGTTTTTTTGTAACAAACGCATCAAATACCGTGCAGCGGGTTTTTCATCTTCAATGATGATGCAGCTTATTTTTGGAGTGAAATTCATCATGCGTTCATTTATTTTTCGAAACGATTGTACTTTCTTTTTTCCAATTCTTTTTGGATCATTTGGTCTTTCCAAGTGCTGGAATTGAACAAACCAAAAACTTCTATCGCATGAAAAATCACGCCAATTCCCCAACCGATCAAAGGCCAATATGCCCAATCATAGTTGCCATTGTCATTGAAATCGAGAAAGGTGAGAAACAAATTAATTACGATGTAACTGGTCAAATTCCAATAAAACTCTTGGATTTCTTCTACTCTTTTTTTCGCCAATTTGTAGGCAGCTTGGTCATAATTTTCAGTGGCATTCATTTGGATGTTTTTTGAAGTGAGCAAAGGCAATTTCACGATGAAACTGTTTTCATTTTGTTCGATGCGAACGGTTTTTTGGCTGAAGTTTTTGTAGCGCTCTACAATGCTTTTCAAACCATTTCCAGTACTGTCATTCATTTGTTTTTTGGGTTGAAAGTTGTTTCGGATCCACAAATCATCGCCATGGATTTCAACAGAAATGTGCAAGGGTTCTTCACTGGAAATTCGGTTGTGCTTGATGCAATTTTCCAATAGAATTTGAAGCGACAAGGGAACGATTTTGAATTCTTCTGAAAAATCATCGATGATGTCAAAGGACAATCCTTCCTCAAATCTTTTTTGGACCAATTGCAAATAGGTTCGACTGAATGCTATTTCTTCTTTCAAAGCAACCAAAGTGTGGTCTTTTTGTTCCAAAACATAACGGTAAACTTGTGACAGCTCATTCACAAATTCTTGTGCTTTTCCAGGATTTTCATCGATCAATCCATTCAACACATTCAAACTGTTGAACAAAAAATGGGCGCTAATTTGGGATTTCAAGCTGTGTTGTTCCGTGGACAATCTCAACACTTTTTGTTGTTGTTGCTTCAAATTCATTTCCCGTAAATTTTGAAACAGAAAAACGACTTGAAAGACGACGGCAATCGTCAAAGCAATCCAAATCATCATTTGAAGAGAGTGGAGCGAACGCGATAAAAATAGCCATTCTACCGCTTCTCTCCATGAATTGCCCAAGATAACAAACATGGTCAAATACAACAAAGCACCCACCAAAAGCGTGGCGAGCCCACTTCCCACAAAGGCGAAAAACAACCGCCCCACCATGCTTCTGAAAGTGAAAAAAGGAAAGACTTTTTGAGACCACACGCTGATGGGCGCGTTGACCGCATACAACCCCAAAGAGAAATACATCGACCAACCGAAATAAGACAACAGTTGTTGAAAACTCGGTAAACTTCCTTGGTTGAAATAATAGCCAACGGTGTTCAAAGCGGCGATGAGAATCACCAAAATGCCAGCATACAAGCCATGTTTGTATAAGCTTTTCATCAATTTGGTTTGAATGATTCAACCGCTGAACATTTCTCCTCCCAAATTTTTTGCGCCTTGATTTCTCCCCAATGAATGTTGGGTTTGTTCAAATTTTCAGCTTCAAATTGTTGCAATGCTTTTTTTAGGTCAGGACAATATTGCACAGGCTCCTTTCCCCAAAAAGGCGCTGCTTCCATATTGAGTTGCGCGACCAAATACAGTGCTCTTGGATTTTCTGGAGCCAATTTCAAGGCTTCGTTGTAGTCCGCAAGAATGGCTGATGGCAAAGTCATCCCGTAAACTTCTGGTGATTTGGCCAATTTGATGGTGCGGATCAATCCGCGCAATACCAATCTTTCTGCTCGCGCAATCTTGGAGGATTCCCAACTTTCCAATTCCTTGTCCAAATCCGTCGAAAGCGCGATGGCTGTTTTTGGATTCAAATGAAAAGCGCGCAATGTTTTGGTCAATAAGGCATAATAAGCTGCCAATTCATTTTCGGAATTTGCTGTAGCGATTTCTTCAAATTGTTGACTGAGAATTTGCAAGTCTTTGGCTGATTGTGCTGTTTCCAACCTTTGAGTCAAAACACTTGTTGCAGGTACATTCAATTCTTGTGCTTTGCCTTCTACAAACCAACTCACGACAACAATTCCAATAATAATCAATAGATTTTGCATAATTTTTATATTTAGAAGAGGCAAAATTGCACAACAATTCAACCATTCAAAAAACAAAACAGATGAACCGTCAAAATTCAAGGATGAATCGTTTGATGGGTTCATTCCCAATTCAAAAATCCACTATTGAATGCACGCTATCCGATACTTGCCATTCATCATTTCACCTTCTCAAAGTCCAAATCTTGGAAATCATAACTGAAATCTGTCAAAGGAGAGATCGCCGTCATGGTCAAACCAATGATTTTTCCTTGGTCCAATTTTAGTTCAACAAAAGCATCGGCATGCAAGTAAGGATTGTCCCATTTCACCGCGTAAGTATGGTCTTTGTAATGAAACAAATCGCCTTTCAATTGTGAAGAACGCACCGATTCAAAACGCATTTTCCCTTGTTTTTTCGAGATATTTACTTGACCAAACCATGGGTCTTGGTAAGTGCCTATCAAGGCTTTGGCATACGGCATTTTTTGTGGATCATTTTGTGCGACTTTCGCCCAAACTTCTGAAGTGATTTTGTCGGCATCGCCTTTTCTTTGTGCAATTAAATCTGCATATTCTTTCACCCAATCTTTTTCTGGCAAGCCCAAATAATGGTCTTTGATCGTATTAGAAACCGCCATGAAGGCAGCGCTTTCTTGTTGGTTTGTCAAAACGATGATGCCCAAATCCAATTGTGGATACATCAAAATTTGGGTGACAATGCCTTCCAATCCACCGGTGTGAGAAACTTCCAATTTCCCATGCACATCTTGCAATTGAAAGCCCAATCCATACGCGCGAAACAAGGTGTTGTAAGGAGGTTTGGTAAAGTTGGGTTGCAAAGTTTGAGGGGTAGAAAGCAATTTCATTTGTTGTTCAGAAACGAGTGATTTGCCATTTTTATCTTTTCCTAAGTCCAATTGAAATTGAACCCATCGCGTCAAATCATCCACATTGGAATACAAACCTGCGGCAGCATCAAAAATTGGATGGGTATAACGATCCACCACTTTTAATTTTCCATCGATCGGCACATGTGGAACGATGACATTGCTTCGGTCTTTCAACGTATTCCAACTGGCAGCCGTGCGTTTCATTTCCAAAGGTTGAATGAAATTTTGCTCAATAAAATCTGTCCAACTCAATCCTGAAACTCTTTCGATGACAACGCCTGCAATGATATACAACAAATTGTCATAATCGTATTTGCTGCGAAAATCAGAAACAGGTTTCAAATATTGGATGTTTTGGATGATGTCTTTTGTGGTGAAATTGTGTCCATCTGGCCATACCATCAAATCGCCTGCGCCTAATCCTAAACCGCTTCTGTGCACGACCAAATCACGGATGGTGAAATCTTCGGTTACAAAGTCATTGTACATTTTGAATTCGGGAATGTACTTTTTCACGCGATCGTCCCAATTGATTTTTCCTTGGTCAATCAACAAAGCAATTGCCGTAGTAGTAAAAGCTTTTGAGTTGGAAGCAATCCCAAAGTTGGTCGCGCTGTTTACTTTTTCTCCTGTCACAATGTTGGCAAGACCGTATCCTTTCGCCAGAACGACTTCTCCGTTGTGTACAATTCCAACAGAAATTCCTGGAACATTGAATGTTTCTAAAGTTTCTTGAACGACTTGATCGACTTTGTCTTCTGAAATTTCTTGCGAAAATCCGAACCAAGACAATAGAAATACAAAAACGAATGTTTTATTTTTTAAGGACATAATTTAAACTTGAAAATGGATAAATGATTGAATAGCGAATATCCTCATTTCTTTAAAAATGAGCAAATTCTGCGCAATCAATGTGCACATTATTTATCGGTCCAAAAAAGAATGCGTAAATTCGTCGTTCTAATATTTTTGGATGAGAGATGTAATGGGGCAAGCGATTTGGGATTTTTACCACAACGATTCGCCGGAAGATATTTTGACAGAAACGACGATTTCTGAAATGGATGTGATGTCCGTAGCCTATTTGTTTCGTGCATTTGACAAAATGAATCTCATTGAAAAAAAGGCGATGGAATTGACCCACGGCAAAGTGCTAGATGTTGGAGCAGGAGCAGGAGCGCATAGTTTGTACCTTCAAAACGAAAGAAAACTAAGGGTCACCGCTTTGGAAGTTTCTCCAAAATCGAGTGAAGTTTGTCGATTGAGAGGCATTGTAGACGTGCGTTGTCAGGCTTTGTTAGATTTTCCAACCGAAAAGTTTGACACGATTTTGTTGTTGATGAATGGGACTGGGATTTTTGAGAATTTAAAAAAAATCACTCTTTATTTGAAAAAACTGCACGAGCTATTGTCAGATGATGGTCAAATCTTGATTGATAGTACTGATGTGATTTATATGTACAATGAATTGGACAGCATGGATTTGCCTTTGGACCGATACTATGGAGAAGTGAAATTCCATCTTTTTTATAAAGGGACAAAAGAAAAGCCTTTTCCTTGGTTGTTTTTGGATTACAATTTGTTCAAGAAATTGGCAGAGCAAAATCATTTCAAAGTAGAAAAAATCATGGATGTGGGACCAGCCTATCTTGCGCGATTGCAAAAAAGTAACTTGAAGTAAACGCGGAAAGGTCGGAAGTTTTTAGGCCAACATTCATTCAAAAAATGCAATAAAAAAATATCGGGATTTTCATCAGCGTGTGGACAAGAATTGATATGTTTGGGCACATGAAAATGACCTGTCTGAAATCGTGCGAAAAGCTTGTTGTAGGAAAGGTGTGAGGTTAAAATCATTTAAATAAAATAGAATATTATTTGTCAATTGAAAAGATAAAATGGAGTCAATCAGTGTTTTTGAAATTATAAAAGTAGGCATCGGTCCATCAAGTTCGCACACGATGGGACCTTGGAATGCTGCGGAAATGTTTTTGAATTTGATCCGAGAAAAACAGGCGTTGAAGAATGTCAATGCAGTCTACGTCGAATTCTTTGGATCATTGGCAAAAACAGGCATTGGACATGGAACGGACATTGCCGGGATGCTCGGATTGTCAGGAGAGGATTTTACCCAAATCGATACATCGACAATTAACGAAAAAATAGAAGCCATCAAATCCAGCCAACAACTGAATTTGGGCGGTGAACACTGCATTCATTTTGTGTATGGCGAACATTTGGTGTTGAACAAACAAAAGAATTTGCCCTTTCATCCCAATGGAATGATTTTCAAAGCGGTCTTTCAAGATGGAACCGAATTGGAACAAGATTACTATTCCATCGGTGGTGGTTTTGTGGCCACACAAGATGAAATTACAGTGGCGGATATTTGTACAAGAACTTTGTATCCTTGTCACAAAGGTGCTGATGTATTGAAATACTGTGCGCAGTTGGGCATTTCTTTTTCAGATTTGGTGTATTTGAACGAAGAAAGTTGGCGCAGCCGAGAAGCAATTGACCAGCATGCTTTGGGCATTTGGCAACACATCAAAGAGTGCATTTACAAAGGCGTGAACCAAGAAGGAATTCTTCCAGGTGGTTTGCGCGTGGTGCGCAGGGCTTTTGGTCTGAACCAAACTTTGTTGGGCGGAAAATCCTATGAAAATTTGGAGGAATGGTACCAATTGGTGATCGATGCGGAACCGAGTTTTACCAACATCAACAAATGGGTTTCTTGTTTTGCATTGGCGGTCAACGAAGAAAATGCGAGTTTCGGCCGAATCATCACTGCACCGACCAATGGCGCGAGCGGAATCATTCCTGCGGTATTGATGTATGCACAAACTTTTACGGAATTCAAAAGCGAAGACGCAATCATCCGATTTTTATTGGTCGCTGGGGAAATTGGTACATTGTTCAAGAAAAATGCGACCATTTCAGCAGCCATGGGTGGTTGCCAAGCTGAAACAGGCGTTTCTTCCGCCATGGCAGCAGCAGGTTTGACCGAAATCATGGGCGGATCTCCTGGCCAAGTTCTGATGGCAGCAGAAATTGCCATGGAACACCATTTGGGCTTGACATGTGATCCAATTGCTGGTTTGGTCCAAATTCCATGCATTGAACGCAATTCAATGGGCGCCATCAAAGCCATCACAGCAGCCAACATCGCCATTGAAAGCGATCCTACCAATGCGCGGGTCACTTTGGATGAAGTGATTCAAACCATGTGGGAAACTGCACAAAGCATGAATGACCGTTTCAAAGAAACTTCGGAAGGCGGTTTGGCGATTGCCGTCAACATTGCAGAATGTTAGCGCTTGTTTAAAAATACAATTAAGAAAAATAAATACTTCTAAAATCAATCTTTCGTTAAAGTTTAAATAGACTTTTAAATTAAAAACAAAAAAAGCTCCGCATAAAACGGAGCTTTTTAGTAGTTGTATAAAATCTGTACTCAATCACGCTTGAGGTTCCGTTTCCTTTCCTTGAACTGAAATTTTCACACCATCTTTGGTGTCATTTAATTCCAATAAAAGTTGGTCGCCTTCGGAAATTTCAGAATTGATAATTTCTTCAGCCATTGGATCTTCAATGTATTTTTGCAAAGCTCTTTTCAAAGGTCTTGCGCCATAATCCTTGTCAAATCCTTTTTCTGCAATGAAATCTTTGGCTTCATCGGTCAAAGTCAAATGATAGCCCAAATCAGTCAAACGGCTGTACAGTTTTTCCAATTCGATGTCGATGATGTTGGCAATGTCTTCTTTGGTCAAAGAGTTGAAAATGATAATGTCATCAATTCGGTTCAGAAACTCGGGTGCAAAGGTTTTTTTCAATGCATTTTCGATGGTGCCTTTGGCTCTTTCATCTGAACTTCCAGTTTTGGCCAAAGTACCAAATCCAACGCCATCACCAAACTCTTTCAATTGACGGGTACCAATGTTGGACGTCAAAATGATGATGGTATTTCTGAAATCCACTTTTCTGCCCAAACTGTCGGTGATGTGTCCATCGTCCAAAACTTGCAACAAAATATTGTACACATCGGGATGCGCTTTTTCAATTTCATCCAAAAGAATGACTGAATAGGGTTTTCTGCGAACCGCTTCGGTCAATTGCCCGCCTTCTTCATAGCCAACATAGCCCGGAGGCGCGCCGACCAATCTTGAAATCGTGAATTTTTCCATGTATTCACTCATGTCGATGCGAATCAAAGAATCTTGCGAGTCAAACAATTCAGAAGCCAAAACTTTGGCCAATTGGGTTTTTCCAACGCCTGTTGTTCCTAAAAAGATGAATGAACCAATCGGTCTGTTGGGATCTTTCAATCCAGCGCGGTTTCTTTGAATGGCTTTGACCACTTTTTCAACTGCTGGATCTTGTCCAATTACTTTCCCTTTCATCAACGCATTCATTTGCGCCAATTTCTTCAATTCTTTTTCAGCCACTCGGTGCACTGGAATGCCACTCATCATGGACACGACTTCCGCAACATTTTCTTCAGAAACGATTTCACGGTTTTCTTGGGTGGCTTGCAACCACTCAGCTTGCGCTTTTTTCAATTGAAATTCCACCTGAGTTTCTTCTTCTTTCAATTTGGCCGCTTCCTCATACTTTTGTTTTTTGACCACTTTGGTTTTCTCTTCGCGAACTTCTTCCAATTGTTTTTCTAAATCGACAATTTCTTGTGGAACGCGGATATTTTTGATGTGCACTCTTGAACCTGCTTCGTCCAAAGCATCAATGGCTTTGTCGGGCAAGAAACGATCAGTGATGTATCTTGAAGTCAAATTCACACAAGCCAAAATGGCTTCATCGGTATAGTTCACATTGTGGTGTGCTTCATATTTGTCTTTGATTTGATGCAAAATTTGAACGGTTTCTTCAGCGGATGTCGGTTCTACCATGACGGTTTGAAACCTTCTGACCAAAGCACCATCTTTTTCGATGTATTGGCGGTATTCGTCCAAAGTCGTTGCACCAATGCACTGAAGTTCTCCTCTTGCCAAAGCGGGTTTGAACATATTGGAAGCATCCAACGAGCCTGTTGCGCCACCTGCACCCACAATGGTGTGCAATTCATCAATGAACAAAATGATGTCGTCATTTTTTTCCAATTCATTCATGATGGCTTTCATTCTTTCTTCAAATTGCCCACGGTATTTTGTGCCCGCTACCAAACTTGCCAAATCCAAGGTCACCACACGTTTGTTGTACAATACGCGGGAAACTTTTCTTTGGATGATGCGCAAGGCCAATCCTTCTGCAATGGCGGATTTTCCTACGCCAGGCTCACCAATCAACAAAGGATTGTTTTTCTTTCTTCGGCTTAAAATTTGAGAAACCCGTTCGATTTCTTTTTCTCGACCGACCACTGGATCCAGTTTTCCTTCAATGGCAATCAAAGTCAAATCCCGACCAAAATTATCCAAAACAGGTGTTTTTGATTTTGCAGTGCCTCTGGGTGGAGTCGATCGCTCAAATTCACTTCTGCCACCTCTTTCTTCGTCATCTCCGAAATTGGCATCCGCTCTTGGTCCTTCTTCAAAATCATCTTCCATATTGTCATGGAATTTGAATTCTGATTTGACCACTTTGTAATCGATGTCCAATTTCATCAACAATCGGGTGATGGGATCATTTTCATTGCGCAAAATGCACAACAAAAGATGCACAGTATTGACCCTTGAGTTTTTGAACAATTTCGCTTCTAAAAAAGAGGTTTTCAAAACCCTTTCTGCTTGTTTGGTCAATTGAATATTGGGTCTATTGCTCAAGAAGCTTTCCTTGGGTGGAGCCAATAGTTCCACTTTTTCTCTGACTTCTTTTAAATCTATATTTAAGTTTTCCAAAATAGAAACCGCCTTGCTGTCGCCATCTCTTAAAATGCCCAACAACAGATGCTCAGTGCCAATTTGGTCATGCCCCAAACGCAAAGCTTCTTCCTTGCTAAAGGCAATCACATCTTTTACTTTTTGTGAAAAATTGTCATTCATAGGTAACAAATATAATTACTTATTTGGGTTTTACGCATAAACAATGCCATTGTTATTTAATCTTATCGATTGTCGTTTATCTGTTAAGAATTAATTAATAAAATCAAGAAATCGGACAAAATAGCAGGTCGATGGCGTTTTTCTGATGAATGATTTGGGTAATTGAAGTGGTTTGAACCGTTGGAAATCGGTCATTGGGCAACATTTTTAGTTGGTCATGCAATTGGTAAATTTCTTCTGCATTGTTGTTTTTCAAATGCTCAAATTGCATTTGATGTTCCATTTTTTCAGCAGCATTGTACAAAGGCGATGAGGAGCGAACGATGATTTCCTGTTCAGAAACGTCTTCAATGTGTTTGTTTGCTCCATCCCAAACCAAAATCTTTTTTTCGGTTGTCAAGCGGTGTAAGAAGATTAGGGTAAATGGTTCGATTCCTTCGAAATTTTCTTGTTGAGAAAATGCGTCGAAAGAAGCATATTTCAATACATCCAACAATACCAAGCCACGGCTTTTTCGGTAAGGCGGTTGGTGCGAATGTTTTTGATATTCACCATTTAAAATGCAACAAACAAAACTTTTGGAATAATAAATCCAAGTACCACCCGACACCAAATCTTTTGGGCCCGTGTATTTTTTGTGAAAAATCTCTTGGGTAGAAACCGCTTCAGAAGTTGGCCTTAAGTGGGATTCATCCCGGTTATGGGTCAAAATAAAGTCACCGTTTTTTTGAGAAAAAATACTAACTATACACAAAATTGCTTATTTTGCTCAAAAATAGAGATTATTCTATTGATTAACCCATGGTACTGCGAATGAAAAAAACAAGCATGCATCTTTTTGAAGAAATGAACCTTTTGTTGCAGCAATTGACCAATCAAGCCTACGGTCAATCCCTTGCTGTTTTGAACGGAAATAGCATCGGCAAACATTTTCGACATATTTTGGAGCTTTTTGAAGCACTTTTAAAAGGAAATGCCCTAGGTACATTGAATTATGAAGACCGAAAAAGAGATGTTGAATTGGAAAACTCGATCGCAGCTTTTCGTGAAAGATTGGCTTCAATGGTTGAAGAAATACAAACTTTGAATTTGACGAAAAAAATGCATTTGCAACAGTATTTCAATGGACAATTAATCGAAATCGAAACCAGCGTTCAGCGGGAGTTATTGTACAACATCGAACATTGCATCCATCATTTGGCCATCATTCGCATTGGGATTGAGCAGCATTTTCCACACATCATTTTGTCCGAACAATTTGGCGTTGCCCATACTACGCTTCGTTACCGTGAGAGTATTCAAGCTTAACATACCTCCGTATGAATATTGGCCTTTTTGGTTGTTTTATGCACCAGTGGTACCGCTGTGGTTGTGGTATGCGGTGCGTTCAAAATCTTCGACTTACTTCTGCAAAGTCAATCCAGGGATAGAGTTTGGCGGTTTTTTGGATTATTCAAAACACCAGATTTTAGCGCAAGTTCCTCAGGAATTCGAACCCAACACACTTTTTATTTCCCATAAAGATGAATGCCATGAAAAACCGAATTTCCCATTTGTTGTGAAACCCGATGTGGGGGAAAGGGGCGTAAATGTTGAGATCATTCGTTCTTTTCAAGATTGGAAAAATTATCCCATCAAAGAAAATCTAATTCTTCAAAATTACATCGATTGGCCTTTGGAATTTGGTGTTTTTTATGTGCGCAAACCCAATGAAGAAAAGGGAAGCATTTTATCCATTACTGGAAAGGAGTTTTTGGTTTTTGAAGGAAATGGTCTGCAAACTTTGAAAGAATTTGTTGTAGAAAATCCAAGAGCAAGACAACGTGAAAATTATTTGAAAGAGAAATTTAAAAATCAATGGGAAACAGTTTTGCCCAAAGGGAAGCAACTTTTTTTAGAACCCATTGGAAACCACAACCGAGGAACCCGTTTTTACGATGCATCTGATTTGAAGACTACAGAATTAATTGAAAAAATAGATGCAATTGCCCAACAAATCAATGGATTTTATTATGGTCGCTTTGATGTGAAAGCGGTTTCAATAGAGGAGTTTCAACAAGGAAAATTCATGGTGTTGGAAGTCAATGGCGCCAATTCAGAGCCTACGCACATTTATGATGAAAACTTCAATTTGTGGCAAGCTTACCGAGAAGTGGGGCGGCATTTGAAACATCAGTTTGACATTGCGAAATTTCATCCCAAAACCCATCGGGCTTCGCTTTTTTATCAAGCAATTTTTCGTAGATTGATCAGGAATTGAACATCAGACATTTTGGCAGGAGTTGTTAGGCTGGAATAGTTTGTGAAATTTTATCCATCAAATATTCTCCATGAAATACCCTTTTCCTAAAAATACCCTGTATGTGCCTTTGGTGCTGATCGCTATGATTTGGGGAACTTTTTTTCTACAACATTTGGGCTTAGGGAAATTCAATTGTTATGGGGTTGTGCCGAGAAATATGATTGGATTGAGAGGCATTCTTTTCAGCCCATTGTTTCATTCTGGTTGGAAACATTTGATCAACAATTCGATCCCATTGGTCGTTTTGAGCTTTTTTGCGGTCTTGTTTTATGAACGCATCGCCTATTATGTGATTGCATTCGGTTGGCTGTTCACTGGATTGTTGGTATGGATTTTTGGCAATTTCTTGGATGGCGATGCTGTTGGTTGCCATATTGGCGCAAGTGGCGTGGTGTATTTATTGGCAGCGTATGTATTTTTTAGCGGAATTTTCAAGAAATCAAGGAATTTGATTGCGATTTCACTGTTGGTTGCCTTTTTATATGGAAGCATGATTTGGGGCGTTTTCCCAGAAGAATTGTTGCCCAATTTCTACAAAGAAGACAGCAATCCCATTTCTTGGGAAAGCCATTTGGCGGGTGCAGTTGTGGGATTAATTTTTGCCATTATCACGCGAAAACACGGTCCTGTCAAAACCAAATTCACTTGGGAAGAAAGATCAGAATTAGATGAAAGAGAACAATGGATTTGGGAACGATACAAAGAAACTTTGTCTGAGGAAGAAAGATTGGCTTTAGAAGAAAAACACGGTGAAATTACTGAGAAAAAACAAAAAGAAGATCACGACCAAGACAATTATTGGTTTCAAACACAAACTTGACTTTAAGGCTGTGGGTCATTATCTATTTCAACTTCTGTTTTTTTGACCAATACGGCAAAATGACTCGGATGAATGCCGTCATCGAAAGTTTGCGCATAAATTTTGGTGAATTCCGCTCCATAATAAACAATGGCAGCCGAATAATACACCCATAGCATCAAAATAATCAATGAACCTGCAGTGCCAAATGCGCTGGCAGTCGCATTATTTTGTAAATAAAATGAAATGCCCATTCGGCCCAACATGAACAACAAAGTGGTCATCACTGCACCAATGATGATGTGTTGGTTCCTTACTTTGGCATCGGGCAAAACTTTAAAAATAAATCCAAAAGTGGTTGTAATGATCACGAAAGTCAAAATCGTATTTACATTTCCCAACATTTGGTTTGAAATGCCAGGAATGATGTCGTTCACATATTGAATCAGCAACACCAAAATGGAATTGAGGAGGAGCGAAGTGATCAATAAAAAGCCCATGCCCAAAATCATTGAAAAAGAAATCAATCGATTCAAAATGAATTTCAACCAACTTTTTTTGGGTTTGGGTTTCACGCCCCAAATGGTGTTGATCGAATCTTGGAGTTCAACAAAAACTGTGGTTGAAGTAAACATCAAAGTTCCCAATCCAATCACAATGCCTACATAAGAATTCGAAGTAATCGCCATATTTTCCATGATGGATTGAATTTGTACCGCCACTTGCTGTCCAAATATTTCGGTCAATTCCATCAAAACGCGCTGTTGTGCATTGTGGTCTTCTAAATATTCACCATAAAAAAAACCAATCAACCAAATGATGATCAACAAAAATGGTCCAATTGAAAAAATGGTGTAATACGCCAGAGAAGCGCTCATTTTCATACACTTGTCTTCGCTAAATTGCATCGCAGCATCCCAAGCGATTTTTGGAATTTTTTTCCAATGTTTGAAGCTGAAAAACTGTTTCATTTCACTTGTTTTTTATTGGGCAAAAAGCACAAAATCACAAAACTGATCATAAAGGAAGCACCCATCGCCAAAGTCGAAGCTTTCATGCCATCGGTCATTTCAATAATTAATCCGAAAATGAACAAACCCAAACACAAGGCAACTTTTTCGTACACATCATAAAAACTAAAATAAGTGGTGTGGTCTTCTGTTTTGGGCAATAATTTTGCATAAGTGGACCGTGCCAATGGTTGAATTCCACCCATGACCAAACCGACCAAAGCCGCCATGATGTAAAACTGATTTTCGACCGAAGGATGATTTTTGTCGATCATAAACCCCAATGCACAAACAAAAATCCAGATAAAAACACCGATCATCAACGTATTTCTATTGCCAATTTTCCCAGAAAGCAAAGAGAAAACCCAAGCGCCAAAAATGGCTTCCAATTGAATCAATAAAATCGTGAGAATCAACTTGTCTGTGCTCAAACCGATTTCGGATTGTCCGTACAAAGCTGCCATCAAAAAAATGGTTTGCATGCCCAAACTAAAAAAGAAAAAGGCTGCCAAGAAAATCCGCAAACTGACATAAGAATACAATTCTTTGGCAACGAAAATCAATTCCTCAAAGCTTTTCTGGATGATTTTTTTCGGAATCTTTTTATTGTAAACATTGACCGGTAGATGTTTGAAAGTAATTTGAGAAAAACCAAACCACCAAACGCCGACCAATACAAAACTGATTCGTGTAAACAAGGCTTCATTTGATTGTCCAATGGTTTGTATCATGACCAAACAAATGACCAACAACAAAACTGAGCCCAAATAACCGATGATGTAGCCACCTGCAGAAACTTTGTCCATCTTGTCTTCTGAAGCGATTTCAGGCAAATAAGCGTTGTAAAAAACCAAACTTCCCCAATAACCAATGCCCGCCAAAACATTGAGCAATAAACCTAAACCAATTCGGTCTTCAGTAAAAAAAAATAGCAACACACAACTTCCTGCACCCAAATAACTGAAGAATTTCAAGAATTTCTTTTTGTTGCCAATGGTGTCCGCAATGGAACTCAAAATTGGGGAAAGGAAAATCACGATGAAAAAACAAAGCGCCAACGAAAAATTAAAGGCCGATTCTGGATGAAATCCCAAAAATTTGATGGGCTGATCGGAATTGGACAAAGTAACCGCGCCGTAGTAAATCGGAAAAATAGCCGAGGCAATTACCAATGAATGGACAGAATTCGCCCAATCATAAAATTTCCATGCCCGAATTATTTTTGGATTATTTTTCTCCATCATCATTTCAATTAAATCGTAAATATATAGTTTAAATTTTCTTGTGAGAGGTGTTTGCAGATGAATTTCATGTAAAATGTCCGCTCCTTTTACATCGGATGCTTGAAACCAAAATGTTTCTATTCGTCCGAGTCGTTTTAATTCAGAGTATTTCTTACTTTTGTTCCTTAAAAATTATAAAAATGGCAACAGATTATTTTCATATCGACGATTTATTGACGGAAGAGCACAAATTGGTCCGTCAAAGTGTAAGAGATTTTGTCAACCAAGAAATCAAACCAGTCATTGATCAAGCGGCGCATGACCACACGGATTTACCAGGTTTGATGCCCAAATTGGGTGCGATTGGCGCTTTGGGTCCGTACATTCCAGAAGAATATGGCGGAGCTGGTTTAGATCAAATCGCTTATGGATTGATCATGCAAGAACTAGAAGCAGGAGATAGCGCTGTGCGCTCTGCCGCTTCGGTTCAATCGTCTTTGGTGATGTTTCCGATTTATACCTTTGGTTCAGAAGAACAAAAAAGAAAATATTTGCCACAATTGGCGACAGGAGAAATGATCGGTTGTTTTGGCTTGACCGAACCAAATCATGGATCCAATCCTGCTGGAATGGAAACCCGCGTGGTTGACAAAGGCACGCACTATGTGTTGAATGGTGCAAAAATGTGGATTACCAATTCACCCATTGCGGACATTGCAGTCGTTTGGGCAAGAGATGAAGAAGGAAAAATCCGTGGAATGGTGGTCGAAAGAGGAATGAAAGGATTTTCTACACCTGAAACCCACAACAAATGGTCTTTGAGAGCATCAAAAACCGGAGAATTGGTTTTTGAAAATGTGGAAGTGCCAAAAGAAAATGTTTTTCCACACGTTTCCAGTTTGCGTGGTCCGCTTTCATGTTTGAATTCAGCGCGTTATGGCATCAGTTGGGGCGTAATCGGCGCTGCCATTGATTGTTATGAAACCGCTTTGAAATATTCATTGGAAAGAAATCAATTTGGAAAACCTTTGGCAAGCTTTCAATTGCAACAAAAGAAATTGGCGGAATTTGTGACTGAAATTACCAAAGCACAATTGTTGGCTTGGCGCTTAGGAACTTTGAAAAACGAAGACAAAGCGACTCCCGCACAAATTTCAATGGCCAAAAGAAACAATGTGAAAATGGCGATCGACATCGCAAGAGAATCCCGTCAAATTTTAGGAGGAATGGGGATCATGGGAGAATTTCCAATGATGCGCCATGCGGCCAACTTAGAATCGGTGATTACCTATGAAGGCACACACGACATTCACTTATTGATCACGGGGCATGACGTTACAGGTATCAATGCTTTCGAATAATTCTTTTTATTTTTTATTGTTTAATTGAAATCAAACATGGCGACCAAAGAAATTCAAATTTTACTCCCAAAAATGGGAGAAAGTGTGATGGAAGCAATTGTCACCAACTGGTTGAAAAAACCAGGTGAAACCATTGAAAAAGACGAATCCTTTGTCACCATTGGGACCGATAAAGTCGATAGCGAATTGCCTTCTGAGTACGAAGGGATTTTGAAAGAAATTCTAGTAGAAGAAGGCGATGAAGTCAAAGTTGGTCATCCGATTGCAATCTTGGAAGTGGATGAAAACACAATCGTGCAAGCTGTAAATAAAGTCGTTGAAGAAATTACTTTAACTGAAGAAGCGGAGGCGGTTGTTTTGTTGGCGGACAAAAAATTGGATGGAAAATCTTTTCTTTCGCCTGTGGTGAGAAAAATTGCGGCAGAAAATGGTTTGGAAATTGAGGATTTGAAAAAAATCAAAGCCACAGGTGACAATGGACGCATCAGAAAAGTCGATGTTTTGAATTATTTGAAACCTGTTCAAAAAATTCAACCACCCAATCAAAGCTTTCAGAAATTAAATCTAAACATTCAGCCAGAAGATGATGTGAGAAATTTGCCAAGAATTCGTCAAATTGCTGCCGAACATTTGCAAACTTCTTATCAAAGCATTCCGCATGTGACGACTTTTATCGAAGTCAATGTGTCAAATTTGGTCGAATATCGAGAGAAAATCAAAGACCAGTTTTTGGAAGAAAATGGTGTGAAAGTAACTTATACTCATTTCATCATGAAAGCGGTCATCGATTGTTTGCAAGAATTCCCAACGTTCAATGCTTGGATGAATTTCGATGAATTGATTGTCAAAAAAGACATCAATTTAGGTTTTGCAACCGCATTGCCTGATGGCAATTTGATTGTACCCAACGTGAAAAAAGTCAATGAAATGACTTTGAAAGAAATCATTGAAAACGTCAATTCAATTGGCAACCAAGCAAAAAGCAATCAATTGAAATCAACGGACATTCAAGACACTACTTTTACGGTAAGCAATACAGGGATTTTTGGAAGTTTGATGGGTACGCCGATCATCAGCCGTCCTCAAGTTGCGGTTTTGGCTTTGGGTGAAATCCGTTCTGGTGCAGGCGTCATCGAGGTAGATGGTAAAGAAACCTTGGCGATTTGCAAAATGATGATGCTTTCCTTATCTTATGACCACCGCGTGATTGATGGGGCATTGGCTTCACAATTTTTATCGGCACTAAAAAATAAATTAGAAAAGACATTTTCGCTGTAAAACCTTGAAAAAGTTTGAAAATTTAACACAGAATGAAACCATTTGAGATTGAATTCATTCCAACTAAATTCAAACGAACAAAGGATTTTTGGCGTAGAAATTGTACTTTTGTGAACATTCAATTAAAAAAATGGAATACAATACAACAAGAACACCCATCATCATCCCAGAATACGGACGACATGTGCAAGAAATGGTCAATTACTGTTTGACCTTGGAAGATGAGAAGGATAGAAATCAATTTGCAGCAGTCATCATTGACGTTTTGGGGGAATTGAACCCGCATTTGCGTGATGTGCCTGATTTTCAACATAAATTGTGGGATCAGCTGTTCATTATTTCTGATTTCAAACTAAAAGTAGATTCGCCTTATCCGATTCCTACCAAGGAAGACGTGAATACACGGCCCAATCGTGTGCCTTATCCAAAAGGAGAATACAAATACAAATACTACGGAAAAAACATTCGTGAAATGATCGAAGTGGCGCTTTCTTGGGAAGGTGACAAGCAAGAAGGTTTGATCATGGTGATTGCCAACCACATGAAAAAGTGTTATTTGCTTTGGAACCGTGATACAGTAGATGATGCGACGATTTACAAACATTTGTATGAATTGTCCAACCAAAGAATTGATTTAAGAAATTCTGAGGAAACCCTGATCAGCAGTGAACGCATTTTACAAAGTACGCCTTCCAATTCACGAAATCACCAAAACAACCAGAACCAAAGAAGGGGAAGAAACAACAATAACAACAACAATCGCAAGCAACAAAAACATAAATAAAAAGTCTTCATGGCAGTATTTCAAATAAAAGGGGGCAATCGTTTGAGTGGAGATATTACTCCACAGGGCGCAAAGAATGAAGTGCTTCAGATTTTATGCGCAGTTCTATTGACCACAGAAGCTGTGCGCATCAAAAACATTCCAGACATCAAAGATGTCAATCGATTGATTGAAATTTTGGGTGATTTGGGTGTGAAAATTCAAAAAAATGCCAAAGGCGATTTTACTTTTCAAGCGGACAACATCCGAATGGATTATTTGCAAACCAAAGAATTCAAAAAAGATGGTGCTTCATTGCGTGGTTCGATCATGTTGATGGGCCCACTTTTGGCCAAATATGGCAAAGCTTATATGCCTAAACCAGGAGGTGATAAAATTGGAAGAAGAAGATTGGACACCCATTTTATTGGTTTTATTAAATTGGGCGCCAAATACAGATTTCAAGAAGAAGAGGATTTTTACGGGGTAGAAATCGATGAGAAAAAAGGACTGACAGGAACCTATATGTTGTTGGAAGAAGCTTCTGTAACAGGAACGGCCAACATTGTGATGGCAGCAGTTTTGGCGAAAGGAAAAACGACGATTTACAATGCGGCTTGTGAACCTTATTTGCAACAATTGTGTAAAATGTTGGTGCGAATGGGCGCAAAGATCCAAGGCATTGGCTCCAATTTATTGACGATTGAAGGGGTTGAAGAGTTGAGTGGAACTGAGCACACCATTTTGCCAGACATGATTGAAATCGGGAGTTGGATTGGTTTGGCAGCGATGACCAAATCAGAATTGACAATCAAGGATGTTTCTTGGGAAAATTTGGGTGTGATTCCAGATGTTTTCAGGAAATTAGGCATTCAATTGGAAAAAAGCAACGACGATATATACATTCCTGCCCAGGAACAATATGAAATTCAGAAATTCATGGATGGCTCAATTTTGACCATTTCAGATGCGCCTTGGCCAGGATTTACACCCGATTTATTGAGCATCATTTTGGTCGTAGCCACACAAGCCAAAGGAAGTTTGTTGGTGCACCAGAAAATGTTTGAAAGCCGTTTGTTTTTTGTCGACAAATTGATTGATATGGGTGCGCAAATCATCTTGTGTGATCCCCACCGCGCAACAGTGATTGGTTTGAACCATCAAAATCCTTTGAGAGGAACGACCATGGTTTCGCCAGATATCCGTGCAGGAATCTCACTGTTGATTGCAGCATTGTCTGCCAAAGGAAAAAGTTATATCCACAACATTGAACAAATTGATCGAGGATATGAAGCCATTGACGTACGTTTGAAAGCGATCGGTGCAGATATCATTCGCGCTTAAAATTGTTTGAACAAAAGCTGAACAGTGATGCAAGAGCTATTTGATTTTTTTACCCGTTTTGTCAGTCGCCCAGACAAAGTCTTGATGAATTTCATCGATTTGTACGGCTATTGGGTGTATGCGTTTTTATTTTTGATCATATTTGCTGAAACGGGATTGATCATTGCTTCTTTCATCATGCCTTTTTTACCAGGAGATGCCTTGATATTTGCCATTGGGATGATTTCTGCCAATGATGAACAAAATCATTTGCACATCGAATTCATCATTCCTTTGCTGATGTTGGCCGCCATGTTGGGAGACACGGTTAATTATTATGTCGGTCGAAAATTTGGCAATTGGCTGCTGGATCATCCTGGGAAATTCTATTTGCAACCCAAACACATTCGAATGGCTGCCATATTTTTTCACAACAAAGGCAAAAAAGCGATCATCATTGCGCGTTTCATTCCATTGGTTCGGACCATCATGCCTTTTATTTGTGGAACAACCAAGTTGAAATACAGCATTTTTATCTTGTATAGTTTCATTGGTGCCGTTTTGTGGGTAGGTGTATTGTCATTGATCGGTTACTTTTTGGGTGGATTTGCAATCGTGCAAAATAATTTGGAATACTTTATTTTGGGCATCATTTTAATTGCCAATCTACCTTTGATCAGCCGATTTGTCAAAAAGAAATTCCAAAAGAAAAAAATGGCCAAATGAGAAATTTCGGTCTAATTGGTCAGGCGATTTCCTATTCTTTTTCTGCTACTTTTTTTGCTGAAAAATTCCAACGTGAAAACATCGATGATGCGCAATATCAAACGTATGATTTAGATAATTTAGATGAAATTAATGCGTTAATTTCATTAGAAAACTTGAGAGGATTCAACGTCACCATTCCGTTCAAAGAACAAATCATCCCTTATTTAGATGCTTTAAGTAAAGAGACGCAAGTGGTTGGCGCAGTGAATTGTGTGAAAATTGTAGATGGTAAAAAAACAGGCTACAACACCGATGTCTATGGATTTCAAAAATCATTAGAATCTTTTTTGGGCGAACTTCGTCCTAACGCATTGGTTTTGGGAAATGGTGGTGCAGCAAAAGCCGTTGCATTTGTGTTGGAACAGATGAATATTCACTTTAAAATCGTGACCAGAAAAGGTGATTTTCGTTATGAAAATTTAGATGAAACAACGCTTCTAAAATACCCTTTGCTTATCAATTGTACCCCTTTAGGTACTTTTCCAAACGTAGAAGAAAAACCACCGATTCCGTATGAATTTCTGAATGAACAATATTTTTTATTTGATTTGGTTTACAATCCAGAAAAAAGCGCCTTTCTCCAATCTGGAGAAGAAAAAGGTGCGAAAATCCAAAATGGATATCCTATGTTGGTTTTTCAAGCAGAAAAGTCTTGGGAAATTTGGAATGAATTTTAATTTATTTCTTTAAGAATTCAAAAGTACATTGATTGAACTGAAAACACATTGAAGCGGATGAATTGTTGCCACAGCCTTCGTTTCATCCACAGGCATTTTATCTTTTTTTTAATTTTCTTGAACAATTCAGCAAGATAAAGAACACAGAAGAAATTGAACAAGTCAAATTGAAGAGGCGAAATGACCGAAAAATAAGGAAGGAATACAAAATAATGGAGTTTCGTGTAGAAAAATCTTGGGAAAATTGGAATGAACTTTTGTAAATAAACTTTGTTTTGTTAGATTTGCTAACACAAAGTAAATTACGCGTTATGACAACTGAATTGGATAACCTGCACAGCGATGCAGATGGAGCAAACGAAAACAAAGAACCCATCACCACACCCATTGAAGAAACTGAGGCTACAGTTACGGAAGTAACAGCAGCAGAAGAAGCAATACCAACTGAGACAAATGTTGAAGAAGTGGTTGCCGAAAAAGCGACAGAAGAAAATGAAACAACTTCAGCCGCTGATTTTCAGGAAGAAGAAAGCACAATGGAAGAAGAGGAAGAAATTCCATTCAAAAATTATGCAGAATTGCCAGTTTCAGTATTGATTGGGGAAGCCAAAGAACTATTGAGCAATCATCCAGCACGCAAATTGCGGGAACATTTTAACCAAATCAGAGATGCTGCCAAAGCTATTTTTGATGCGGACGAAAAAGAAAAGAAAGAAGCATTTGTTGCAGCAGGAGGGGAGCCTTTGGACTTTCATTACGACAATCCGTCCAAAAGGGAATTCAATGCAGTATATAACGACTACAGAAAACAAATGGATGCTTTTTACAAAGAAATGGAAAAAGCACAATCTGAAAATTTGATCGAAAGAAACCAAATCATCGATGAGTTGAAAGCTTTGTACTTGGAGCCCAACGATGAGATTTCCAATGTTTTTACCAAATTCAGAGAATTGAAAAGCCGTTGGCACAATGCTGGCCCAATTTCAAAAGTCCAAGCTGGAAATGTTTTCAAAACTTATTTTCACCACTTGGACAATTTCTATGAATATTTGGATTTGAACAAAGAGTTGCGTGAATTGGATTATGCACACAACTTACAAGTGCGTGAATCGATCATCAAGCGGGCAGAAACTTTGTTGGAAGAAGACAATGTTCAAAAAGCCTTGAACGAATTGCAGTATTTGCACCGTTTGTGGAAAGAAGAAGCCGTTCCAGTGGCAGAAGACAAGCGTGAACCGACTTGGCAGAAATTCAAAGATTTGACCAATAAAATCCATGAGCGCAAATCTGAAATCAACGAAAAATTAAAAGTTGAACAAGAAAATAACCTCAAAAAGAAACAAGAAATCATTGCGCAAATCAAAGCCTTGATCGAGGAAAAACCCAACAAAAGTCATGGAGAATGGCAAACGGGCATCAAGAAATTGAACGCCTTGCGAGAAGAGTTTTTGGCCATTGGCCGTGCGCCAAGAGAATTCAACCAAAAGCTTTGGAATGATTTTAAGAAAGTGACCAGAGATTTCAATCACTTGAAAAATGATTTTTATAAATCATTGAAATCAGAACAACAAGTCAATTTGGACAAGAAAATGGAATTGCTCAAAATTGCGCAAGAACATGCCGAAAGTACCGATTGGAACAATTCGGTGCAAGTGATCAAAAAAATTCAAACCGATTGGAAAAAAATCGGCCATGTTCCAAGAAAGTATTCAGATAAAATTTGGAAAGAATTCAAAGATGCCTGCAATTTATTTTTTGACAATTACAAAGAAAGGGGCACCAAAGAAAATCCAGCATTCGTAGAGAATTTGGCAAAAAAAGAAGTTTTATTGGAAGAAATCAAAGCATTTCAAGCTTCAGAAGAAATTGAAAAAGATTTGGCCAAGATCAATGCGTTCAACATCCGTTGGGGCAGTATAGGCAAAGTGCCTGCAGCGAAAATGAGCATCAATGCGGAGTTCAATAAAATCGTGAGCCAGATGGTCAAGGATTTGGGCTTGTCTGATACTGAAGTACAAGATTTCAAAATGAGTTCATTGATCCATCAAATCAAATCAGACCAAGACGGTCGTTTGTTGGATGACGAAATCAGAAAATCACGCAAGTTGATCGAAGATTTGGAAAAAGAAATCACCCAGTTGGATACCAATTTGAGCTTCTTTGCCAATGCAGACAAAAACAGTCCGTTATTGAAAAATGTGTACAGACAAATTGAAGACAAAAGAGGTTTGTTGACTGAAGCGGAAATTCGTTTGAGAAAATTGCATCAAATTGATTTTGATGAGGAAGCAGACGATGAACCAACAGCATCAGAAGAGGTTTAAACAAGAATAAATACAACCACAAATACATGCAACACCTCACAACAATTTTGTGGGGTGTTCTTTTTAAGTAGAATGAAGGATGGAAAAAGATGAAATTTTGATGCAACGATGTTTGCAATTGGCAGCAAATGGTTTGGGAATGACTTATCCCAATCCCATGGTCGGTTGCGTGATTGTGCACCAAAACCGAATCATCGCTGAAGCTTGGCACCAAAAAGCTGGCGAAGGCCATGCGGAATTCCATGCCATCCATCAAGTGAAAGACAAAGCTTTGCTCAAAGAAGCTACGCTCTATGTTTCGTTAGAACCTTGCGCACACCATGGCAAAACACCGCCTTGTGCCGATTTGATCATCGAACACCAAATTCCTCGGGTGGTCATCGCAACAGCGGATCCTTTTTCAAAAGTCAATGGTTTAGGCATTCGAAAATTAAAAGAGGCAGGCATTGCTGTAACAATCAATGTGCTCGAAAAAGAGGCGCAGTTTCTGAACAGAAGGTTCATCACTTTTCATCAATCTCAACGGCCGTACATTATTTTGAAGTGGGCACAAACCAAAGATGAAAAAATGGCGACGACTTCGGGTGAACAAAAATGGATCACCAATGCCTATTCCAAACAGTTGGTGCACAAATGGCGAACAGAAGAGCAGGGGATTTTGGTTGGAACCCATACCGCTCAATTTGACAATCCTCAGTTGAATGCGCGTTTGTGGAACGGGAAGCAGCCCATCCGCATGGTTTTGGACCGTGAATTGAAATTGAGAGAAGATTTGCATTTGTTCGATGGATCACAACGGACTTTGGTTTTCACGGAGATTGAAAAAGAAAATCGAACGAACCTAGAATATATCAAAATCAATTTTGATGAAAACATCATCCAATCCATTTTACATAAAATGTATGCATTGAATGTTCAATCTTTGATCGTTGAAGGAGGAAAACGTCTTTTAGAAAGTTTCATCCAAGCGGAACTGTGGGACGAAGCACGAATTTTGACAGCCAATGAAAGCTGGGGGAACGGCGTTTCTGCACCAAAAATCAATGGAGATTTGCACCAACAATTTTCATTGGACACCGATCATCTTTCAATTTATATTCAATGACTTATTCGTATCAAACCATTGCTCGAGCAGTGGAAGGGATTTCTTTCAAAGAAAAAGGCAGCAAGTTTGTCAGCTATGCTTATTTCGTTCAAGACGAGGAAGAGGTCAAGAAATGTTTGTTGAACTTATGGGAACAATTTCCAGATGCAACCCATATTTGTTATGCATACCGATTGGGTTTGGATGGCGAACAATACCGTGCCAATGATGATGGAGAACCTTCTGGAAGCGCTGGATTGCCCATCTACAATCAAATTGTATCCAAAGGCGTTACTTTCGTTTTGGTGGCATCGGTTCGTTTTTATGGGGGCACCAAATTAGGGGTGGGCGGTTTGGTTAAAGCTTATAAATTGTCTGCACAAATGGTGCTGGATGAAGTCGAAATCGTGGAAAAACACTTGACCCAAAAAGTCCACTTTGAATTCTCCTATGAAGACCAAGGCAGCGTAATGCGCAATGTGGACAAATTCAATGCGGAAGTGCTAAAAACTGAATTTACTGAGAAATGCAAATTGAGTGTCCGCATCCGAAAAGAGATTTTAGAAGAATTTTTAGCTTCGTTTGAACCTTTGTATCAAGTAAAAGTCGAGTTTTAAAATAAGGCCAATTAATTGTGAAAACATTTATTTTGGACCATTTTCAAATCGATCAATGATGAATTTTGGGCAACGAATGGGGCGTCGATTTTGACTGTCTACAAATACCAAAGTGGTTGAAGCCGTTGTTAATAACTTGTTGTTTTCGCCATAGATTTCATAATCAAAAACCAATCTCGGACCAGAAGGAATTTCATTCAATTTTACATGAATAACCAACAATTCATCGTATTTTGCAGGCCTTAAGTATTTGATGTTTAAATCAATAACAGGCAGCATGATGCCTTGGGCTTCAATGTCTTTGTAGGGCATGCCGATCTCTCTGAAAAATTCTATCCGAGCGACCTCTAAATAGGCGGGATAATTGCCATGGTATACGATGCCCATTTGGTCGGTTTCGCCATATCTGACACGGATTGAAACAGTTGTAGTATGCATGATTTTTTTGTTTTAAATTTGATACAAATATATTTCTAAAAAGTCAATAGAGCTTTGGTTTTTTTAACTGAAAAATTATGAGCATTTTTGCTAAACATTCAAAAAGCGACTATATTAGTCTTCTTTAAAAAGTATTAATCAAAATTTTCAACTTAAGTAACTATGGGAAAAACTGCAGAAACGGTTTGGGAAAATTGTCTGAAATTTGTTAGCGATAACATACAAGAACAAGCTTTCAAAACTTGGTTTTCTCCTATTCGACCAATCAAATTAAATCAAAACATTTTAACCATTCAAGTACCCAGTAAGTTTTTCTATGAATGGTTGGAAGAACATTATGTCAAATTGCTCAAAACTGCTCTTCAAAAAGAGTTGGGTGCAGAAGCAAAATTGGTGTACAGCACGGTCATGGACCAAAAAACGGTAGGCAATCAACCTTATACCGTGAGTTATCCAAGTGTTAACCGAGAAAATGTCAAACCACAAGTTGTGGATGCGCCAATGTCGATTGACAGCAAAAAGGTGCAAAATCCATTCATCATCCCTGGTTTGCAAAAAATGAAAATTGATTCTCAATTGAATGTGAACAATAGTTTTAGCAATTTTATTGAAGGGGACACCAACCGTTTGGCGCGCTCTGCAGGTAGAGCAGTGGCGAAAAGACCGGGGGGAACTGCCTTCAATCCTTTGTTTATTTATGGTGGTGTCGGTTTGGGGAAAACCCACTTGGCACATGCCATCGGTTTAGAAGCCAAAGAAATCAATCCAGACAAAACGGTTTTGTATGTTTCAACGGAAAGATTTACCCAACAATTTACGGACGCAGCGCAACGAAACAACCGAAACGATTTCATGCACTTTTATCAAATGATCGACATTTTGATCATCGATGACATCCAATTTTTATCTGGAAAAAAAGCGACGCAGGAAGCGTTCTTTAATATATTCAATGATTTGCACCAAAAAGGAAACCAAATCATTTTGACTTCAGACAAGTCACCCGTGGACATTCAAGACATCGAGCAAAGATTGATTTCTCGATTCAAATGGGGACTTTCTGCAGATCTTCAAACGCCAGATTACGATACGCGTTTGGCCATTTTGAAACACAAAATGGAAAGAGATGGCATTGAACTGACCGATGAAGTGGTGGAGTACATTGCCTCCAACATCAAAACAAACATCCGAGAATTGGAAGGTTGTTTGAATTCGATCATTGCGCAATCTACTTTGAACAAAAAGGAAATCACTTTGGAATTGACTGAGAAAACATTGTCCAGCTTCATTTCCAATACAAGAAAAGAAATTTCTATCGATTATATCCAACGTGTGGTGTGTGATTATTTCAAAATTCCAATCGACGATGTTCAATCCAAAACCAGAAAACGCGATGTGGTACAAGCCAGACAATTGGCGATGTTTTTTGCGAAAAAATACACCAAAGCTTCTTTGGCGAGCATCGGTTCTCAAATCGGGAAACGCGACCACGCTACCGTGCTACATGCGTGTAAAACGGTGAAAAACTTGACGGAAACCGACAAGATTTTCAAAGGTTATTATGATGATTTGAACCGAAAAATTGGTTTGGAATAAATTTCAACGACATGAATATTTTAATGGTTTGTTTGGGCAACATCTGTCGTTCACCATTGGCTGAGGGCATTTTACAGTCCAAAGCGCCAACTGGCATGAAGATAGATTCTGCAGGCACTTCAAATTGGCATGTCGGAAAAAGTCCAGACAAAAGATCCATCGCTGTGGCCAAACAACATGGCATCGACATCTCCAACCAAAAAGCCAGACAATTTCAATCTGAAGATTTCTCCAATTTTGATGTGATTTTTGTGATGGATCAATCGAATTATGCCGATGTTTTGGCTTTGGCAAAAAATGAAGTAGAAAAAAGCAAAGTCCGTTTGATTTTGGGCAATTATCAAGAAGTTCCAGACCCTTATTATGGCGGAGAGGATGGATTTGAAGCGGTTTACCAAATGCTGGATGAAGCCACTGATCAATTCCTACAATCCTTGTCATCATGAAAAAAAAACTGTATTTGATTCCCAACTTATTGGGCAATGACCAACACGAGAAAACCTTGCCAGCCTACAATTTGGCAATAGTGAATGAGTTGAAAGCCTTTGTGGTAGAAAATGAAAAATCCGCACGGAAATTCATCAAAACCATTTTGCCCCAAAAAGTACAAAGCGAATTGGAAATACACATTTTGGATAAAAACACTTCCCATCACGAATTGCAAACCTTATCCAAATTACTGGACCAAGAAGTCTCCATTGGAATTATTTCTGAAGCAGGATTGCCTGCTGTCGCTGATCCCGGTGCACTTTTGGTCAAGATTGCCCACCAAAAAAACATTCAGGTCGTTCCTTTGATTGGTCCTTCTTCGATTTTATTGGCTTTGATGGCTTCTGGAATGAATGGCCAAAAATTCATGTTCCATGGTTATTTGCCCATTGATCCTTTCGAGCGAAAAAAAGCCATTCAAAAATTGGAAACCGATAGTCGAAAGGAAAACTGCACCCAAATTTTCATGGAAACACCTTACCGCAACAACCAGTTGCTGGCAGATTTGGTAAAGCATTGCCAAGCTTCTACTTCCTTATGTTTGGCGGTGAATTTAACGATGGATGATGAATTCATTTTGACGCAATCCATTAAAAATTGGGCACAAAAAAAGACGGACTTTCATAAAAAGCCCGCCATTTTCTTGTTAGAATCTTTCTAAAATTTCTTAGTTCGTTTCAGGTGCTTGACCAATCAACTCCATGAACTCATCCAATTGAGGCGTGATGATGATTTGGGTACGTCTGTTTCTTGCACGTCCTTGATCTGTTGCATTGCTCGCAATCGGATTGTACTCTCCACGACCACCTGCAGTCAGACGTTTTGGATCTACGCCATGTTGGTTTTGAAGCGCTTGTACAACGGAAGAAGCACGCAAAGTACTCAAATCCCAGTTGTTTCTGATGTTCGGTTTGCTGATCGGCACATTGTCGGTGTTTCCTTCGATCAATACATCATAATCTCTGTAATCTTTGATGATTTTCGCGATTTTTGACAAAGTTTCGTTGGCAGCAGAACTGATCTCATAGCTTCCTGATTTGTACAACATGTTGTCAGCCAATGAAATGTAAACCACTCCTTTCAATACTTGAACATCCACATCTTTCATTTCTTCTCTGCTCAATGAACGAGTCAAATTGTTGGTCAATACCATGTTCAATGAGTCATTTTTACGATTGATTTCAGTCAAATGCTTGATGTACTTGTTCGAAGCATTGATTTCATCAATCAATTTGGTGATGTTCGCACCGCCTTGCTTGCTTCCAGCCAAACATTCGCTCAAAGCAGTTTGTAAAGCAGACATGTTGTTTCTTTCAGATTGAATCATGTCTTCCAAGCTTTGTACCCTTGATTTTGCTGAAGCCAATTCTGTTTGACATCCTTGATTTTCAGAATAAACACTGTTGAATTTAGACTGTAGTTCGTCGTATTGCTTTTTTGGAACACAACTCGTTACCAGCAAAGCGGCAACTGCTACTAATGATAAAATGGATAATCTCATAAAATTATTTATTTAAACTTGTATTACAACGTAATTTTGAATGATTTAGTCTATTGTTTTAGATGCTATACCGCAATTCTAAAACAAAACTAAGTAAAACGTATCAATTAACGTTCCATACTTCTTACTTTTTCTGAAATTCGCCCAAATACTCAAAGAAAGCAGCAATTGATTTGTTGGAAAAGCGGGAATGATTTAACTTGGCGAGAATTTAGTATGCAAATGAAAACGAAAATATTATTAATTTATACAGGAGGAACCATCGGCATGGTCAAGGATTATGAGAACAATTCTTTGGTGCCTTTTGATTTCGATAACTTATTGAAACACATTCCTGAATTGAAATTAATCGACAGTGAAATCAGTTATACAGGTTTTGAGACACCGATTGATTCGTCAGACATGAACACAGAACATTGGATACAACTGGCTGAAATCATTCAAAATAATTATCAAAAATACGATGGTTTTGTGATTTTACACGGAACCGATACCATGGCATATTCAGCTTCCGCTTTGAGTTTCATGTTGAATGGTCTGCAGAAACCTGTCATTTTCACTGGTTCACAATTGCCTGTGGGTGATTTGCGCACCGATGCCAAAGAAAATTTGATCACGTCGATTCATTTTGCTTCTTTGCAACAAGAAAATGGACCAGCTGTTCGGGAAGTTTGCATTTATTTTGAATATAAGTTATTGAGAGCGAATCGAACCACTAAGATCAACGCAGAAAACTTCGACGCTTTTGCTTCACCCGATTATCCGGATTTGGCAGAGTCGGGGATTCGTCTGGATGTACGCCAAGGCGTTTTGCGTTCTGAAGATTCTTCGATTCCTTTTTCAATCAACACCCAACTCGATACCCAATTGGGCTTGATGAAGATTTTTCCAGGCATGAACCGAAATTTTATTGAAAGTTTATTCAGCGCCAAAGAAATGAAAGCAATCATCATTGAAGCTTTTGGTTCTGGGAATATATTCTCTTACGATTGGTTCAAAGACTTGTTGCGCAAAAAAGCAGAAAAAGGTTTGATTTTCATCATCAATACCCAATGTGCAGGGGGGATGGTAGAAATTGGTCGTTATGAAACCAGTGATATTTTCAAAGAAATCGATGCCGTCAATGGTTTTGATTTGACCACCGAAGCTTCGGTCGCAAAAACCATTCATCTGTTGGGTCAAAATTTGTCAAAACAGGAATTCAAACGCCAATATGAAACTGATTTGAGAGGAGAATTGTCCAAAATTTAAAGTTTTATAGCTTGAGGATGAAATAATTTCAATACTAATAAAATCTACAAATAACTGATAATTATGTAAATGCAAAATTGTCAGTTATTTTTTTGAAATTATTTAGTACTTTGTGTTGCATACTACTATTCATTGTTTGTATATTTGCATAGCATAACATGATAAACCATGGACATAGAGAAAACCAAAACCCAGATGAGAAAGGGGATACTCGAATATTGTATCCTGAGTATCATCCAAAAAAACGGAGATGCATACGCCTCTGATTTGTTGGATGAACTCAAAAAATCGGAAATGATCGTAGTGGAGGGAACGATTTACCCTTTGCTCACGCGTTTAAAAAATGAAGAGCTGTTGGCTTATCGATGGGAGGAATCCACTTCTGGACCGCCACGAAAGTATTTTACACTTACAGACAAAGGCGCTATTTTTTTAAATGAATTATCAAAGACTTGGCTTCAATTGAAACAAGCAGTCAATCGTATAACACAAGAAAACACTCAAAATGGATAAGACAATTGCAATCAGTTTAGGCGGATTTTCATTCACGATCGATGAAATCGCCTACAGAAAATTAAAAACATACCTAGATGAAATTCGACAATCATTGAACAACATGGAAGGTTCGGACGAAATCATGTCAGATGTCGAAATTCGAATTGCTGAACTTTTCAAAGAAAGATTGTCCAATCGGGAAGTGGTCAACGAGTCGGACATCGATGCGGTGATGTTGGTGATGGGAAGACCAGAGCAATACATGGATGAGGAAAACGATAGTTCTAATGAATCATCTGTTTTCACAACTGAAAAAACCAAGAAAAAACTGTTCAGAGATGTCGATGAAAAAGTGTTGGGTGGTGTACTTTCTGGTTTAGCGCATTATTTGGGTATAGAAACTTGGATCACAAGGGTGGTATTTATCGTATTGGTTTTTGCAGACATTCCTTTGACGGGTACTTCATTTACAGTGGTTTCTTATTTGATTCTTTGGATCATTTTGCCCAAAGCACAAACCACCGCACAGAAATATGAAATGCATGGACGGGCAGCAAATTTTGAAAACATCAAAAAAAACGTCAGTAATGCGACCAGCGAATTAAAAGGTGCGACATCCAATGTTTCTTCTACCTTAGGGGAAATCTTGCGAATTTTTGCGCGTATTCTATTGGCAATATTTGGATTTGTCTTTCTATGTATTGGTTTGAGCTTATTGATTGGTGCGATTTCCATTCTTTTCACTTACAACATGATTCCATTGCGTTTCTTTGGCTATGTAATTGATTATTCATGGCAATCTTGGTCGGCCAAAGCGATGATTTTCATCTTATTGACCATTCCAGCTTTGTTGTTTTCATTGGTCGGCGCACGATTGATATCCACGCGTGTTAAAATTCGAAAGACATTGATAATTAGTGCTGTTGCGGTTTGGATTGCGACTTTGATCGGCGGCAGTATTTTGGCTTTGAGTTTGGCGAAAAATTACATGAATGAAGTGGAGTTTTCTGAAAAAAACGCCTATACTTTACTCAATGATACTTTGACCATTTCCATCAAAGACTATTATGAAGTAGGCAACAAAAAGTTAAAAATGCTGAATGAGTTGGACGGATACATGGAATTTGATGGACAATTGCACCGAAAAAACAACAAAAAAGTCGAAGTTTTGAAATCCAATGACGACCAATTATGGGTGGAGGTGGTGTACTTTTCTAAAGGTGGAAGTTATGACCAAGCCCGCGAAAATGCAGAATTAATCGATTTCAAATACCAAATGAATGCCAATGGAGAATTGCTATTGGACGAATACATTCTTTTGGGCAAAGACGCTAAAATCAGAGACCAATCTGTTTCCGTTCGTTTGTATGTTCCAGAAAATAAAAGCATTTATTTCAAAGACATCCAAAAGGCCAAATTCATGGACAAAAACAGCAGCTATTCTTCTTATGAATCTGTGAAAAATAGATTGTACCAATGGGAGAATGACGAATTTGAATGCCAAAATTGTTGGGAGGACAATGAGGGCAAAAAGGACAAAAAAAACAAGGAAGCCAAAGTGAAAATTTCCAAAGATGGAATTCACATTGAAGGTGGCACTGGCAAGGTAATTATCAACGAAAACAAAATCGAAATTTCAGATGATACAGATTCTATTGACCATGCTAACACAGATCATTGATTGGGCGATTGCGCTGATCAGTTAATTTTTTATCACGTTTATTTACAAGAGAAAACAGTTGTAAAGGTCATTTTTACAGCTGTTTTTTTATAAACGCCCTATTTTCAAAGGATAATCCGAAATTAAATAGGGTTTTTCCTTGTTTAATACAGGAATCTTCCTATATTAGTACTGTTGTAAAAAAAGAGAGTCAAATTTTTGAAAAGTAGTTTTACAATTTTAGTTGGTTTTTTTCTCGAAAAAAGAAACATTTCATACAAATGAATCTTTTTTATTTCTGTTAAAATTAGAAAAAGCAGTTGATTCTAAGTGAGTCAACTGCTTTTTTTAATGTAAATAAAAATTAAAAATGGAGGTGTTAATTGCTTTGAATCACCTTGCCCGAACCTCTTGAATTGGCATGGACTTGGTCGGTTTTTCCTTTGTAATACACATTGCCCGAACCAGAAGATTGCACATTCAATTTGCCCGAAAGTTGAACCTTACAATCGCCCGAACCTGATTTCGTCAATTGGATGTCTTGTGCCATCAAATCAAAGGCTGACAAATCACCTGATCCTCTGCTGTTGATCTCAAAAACCTTGGTTTTTCCTTTGAGTTGAGTATCGCCAGACCCCATGGTTTGCAAATCGATTTTGTCCGCATCTACTTGAAGCGACAAATCACCAGAACCCTTGCTCAACAAAGAAAGTGTGGTAGATTTCAACTTTCCTTTGGAAGTGATGTCTCCCGAACCAGTCGTTTCAATAGAGTTCAATTCATGGGCGGGAAAACTCACGCGGATTCCTTTTTTCATGGTATAACTTTGGTTGGGTTTCAATTGAATGATCAAAATCCCATCCTCAACTTTGGTTTCAACATAGTCGAGTACATTCGATTCTCCCTCCAAAATGATTTTACCATTTTTCTTTCCGTCCAAAATGGTCACATCAATGGAGCCTGTCGCCTTCAAACCATCAAAATGAGTAGGAATACTTCGCTCTTTGGTAACTACTTTACCGTTACCTACGATTTTTTGCGCCATCGTCATGATGGACAAGCAAAAGATAAAACTGATCAGATAGATTTTCATATACTATTGTTTTTGAATTGTTTCAATTATTTTATTCGCGCATTTCCATAGCGCATGCCCAAAGTGATTTTCCCAGTACCATGGCCAGTTGTTCCTTCATAACTTTTCTTAGAAGTGCTTTTGATGGCTTTCTGCATCGACAGACTTTCCGGATACTTCAAATCACCGTAGGAGAAATCGCCCTTCAATTGATAACCCGTATTCTTTGCCATCCCCAAAGAAACGTCAGCATAACTCGCCTCAATGTCAACCGATCGAAAAGCTGCGCCGACTTCATTGACCATGATGTTTCCGTAGCCCGCATGAATTTTCAGTTGTTGCGTCAATTGATTGATTTTGAAATTGGTGTATTTGCTTTCTGCCGTCAAATGTTGGATTTTATCCGCTTTCAAATTGCCGTATTTCAACTCAGCCACCACAGTTTTTGCGGATTCGAAATCACAATTGCTGTAGTTGGCTTTCAATTCGATGGCTTCAGATTTTGCCAAAGTGAAATTGCTGTAATCTGCCTGAATTTTCGCGGATTTGATGGAAGAGATGTCCGCAGAAGTCACATACTGCAACTTGATTTGGTTGTTGCTATGGTTCAAATTCCCAACAGTCATGTTCCCATATTTTAGATCAATCAACGCGCTGCCATTCAGTTGATCTACTGCAAAATTTCCATACATGTTTTTGATGTTAATTTTGGCAGATTTGGGCAATTTTACAAAATACTGAATGCGCATGTTGCTTCGGTTGCGATTGGAAACCGAACCGATTTTCGTGATGGCAGCGACCAAATTGGCACTGTTCGAAAAATCAACCGTGATCGCATTGATCCTTTCTTTGACTGCTTGTGGATCCGTGCCATCCACTTTGATTTCGATGTGAAATTCAATGGTATTTTTGTTCCAAGTGCTCAAATTCAAATTGCCATATCGGTTGTCAATTTGCAATTCCACCTGAGAATCGACTTGAAAAGTTTTGTCGATCACCTTGGTCTCAGCCGAAACAATCGACGCTGCAAAAACCAGTTGAAATCCGAAAAATAGCAAAAAAGAAAGTGCTTTATAAACTTTCATTTGGATGGGAATTAATTTCTTCATGATGGGAAATGTTATCTAATGTTTGTTGTAAAATTTCAATTTGCAATTGCAAGTTCAATAAGATGGATTGGATGACTTGTGGATTGCCGCCACTTTCTTGTAAATCTTTCAAGATCTCTTGGTGTTCTGTTTGTAACGCAGTCAGTTTTTTGAAAGAATCATCGATCATGCCTTGGTTGTTGTTTTCCATCAAATCCATCAATCGCTCTGATTTTTGTTCAACGATGAAACTCAAATGATCACTGGCCTCGTTCAATTCCAACGAATAATCTGCCAATTCGACCGCATGGTTGGGCGTTTTTTCTGGACGAATTTCCAACCAATAGTAAATGCTCAATAAAAATAATGGGATAAATACCGCAGCAATTCTCCAATAATTGACCGGAGGTTTAGCTTGTTTATTGGCATTCAAACGAGCCAAAAACCGATTTTCATGTCCTTCAGGCAATTCAAATTCTGGTTGAATGTGTTGTTTGTTTGCTTTCAAAATCTTTTTCCAGTGGTCTTCCATATTGTTTAATTTAATAGGCCAATCAATTTATTTTTCGCACGATTGAGCATGGTTCGCGAATGGGCATGACTCAAATTGAGTATTTCAGAAATCTCCTGATGGTCATAACCTTCCAAATAAAAAAGCGACAAAATGATGCGGTAATTTTCCGGCAAATCCTCCATGGCTTTTTTGACCAAATTGATTTTTTCTGTCAAATCAATTTCTGGGAAACTGTCTTCCATTTCCAAATGTTCAATCGACTCCGTTTGTGCATACATCGTATCAACTTTCAAATAATCCAAAGCGCGATGGACCACAATTCTTTTGAGCCAAGCACCAAAAGTGGCTTCTCCCTTGAATTCATCCAACTTTTCAAAAGCCATCAAAAAAGCATCCTGCATGGCTTCTTCTGCACGCAAATCATCTTTGATGATGTTTCGACTGATCTGATACATCGCACGAGCATACTTTTTGTACACTTTCATTTGTGCCTGCGCATTGCCCAAACGACATTGTTTGATCAGCTGTTTTTCATGAAGTGATGGAATAATTCTCAAAATAAATGTGCTAACTAAACTAAAGACGAGTGAATGTTGGAGAATGTTACACCAAAACTCAAACTCTTTTTATACCCAACTTTTATTTTCCTTGTAAAAGACTATAGAATAAGCGTTTAATTCAAAATAAAAAAGACTTGCAATAATGTTCAATAAAAAAACAACCGCACTTTATAACAAATGAGGTTGTTCCTTTAAAAAATAAAATTCCAATAAAAATCGATGAATTTTGACAATTCAATGAAATCAATTACATTTTGCCAAAGCCTTTTCTGCCAATTTCACGGCCAATTGTTTGTTTTCTTCCGCATCTTGACTGATTTTGATAATGATCGTAAATGAAGCCCTTCCAGCCAAAACCACCAATTCTCCACCATATTGCTCATTCCATTTGTACCAAGCGCTTGATCCCAAATTCGGCACAGCCTCCCAACTGCTTTTCGCACGAACCGCCATCAAATCTTTCCCAGTTGCTTTTACTTCCTCTGCTTGTTTTTCCAAATTCGCATCAATTTGTTTCAATTCCTCATCAGACAACTGCTTGTAACCCATGTCAAAAACATCAACAGTACTTTCCAAATCAATCTCTTTCGACATGAAAGAAAGCATTTTGATACCCATTGTATTTTGGTCAGGAATTTCCATCGTCATCCCAGAAATTTCCATTGGAAAAGAAGGACGATCACTTTCCCACGTATAAGTATACATTCCATAACTACCAGATCTTAAATCCTCTTTTGCTTGGTCAAAATCAATTGGATAGACTGCATTCATTTCCTCTTTGGTCAACAACAAATTGTAGTTCGATTCAAAGTCATACAAACAATCATAAGATTGGATTGTTTTCTTAGAAGATTCAACAACATTTTCTGAAGATTTTTTGTCCGAAGAACCACAAGAAAGCACGCCCAATGCAATACCTGTTATTAATGCCATTTTTTTCATATTGATTAAATTTTAGTGAAAGACCAAACTAAGTCTTTAATTCCGAAAAACAATCATATTTTTTTTAGAAAATAGACAAAACAAAAAGGAGCCCTCTTCGAAGAGGGGATTGAGGGGAGATGTTTGCATTTATAAAACAAACGACCGCAAGCAGGATTGACATTGTTCCAACGACAATTTAACCAACAACCCGTTCACCAATAAAAAATTGAATTGCTTCATATAGGCAAAAAGAGATAGCTTCGCCGATGAACAATTGAATGCACAATTTGAAACAAAAAATCATGGAAGAATTTATTCCCAACCAAAGATATTCGAGTTTAGGCGAACCGGAATTGGGCGTGGGTACAGTGACAGAAGTAAGCAAAGGAAAGGTGCAAATATTTTTTCCTTTGGCCAACGAAGAACGGCTTTACGCCACCGAAAGCGCACCACTCATCCGAACAATTTTCAAAATAGGCGACACCATCACCGACCAAGAAGGTCAAAGTTTGGTCGTAGAGGATGTGACCTTACAAGACGGATTGTATGTGTATTTCGGACAAGGCATAAAAATGCACGAAGCCTCCTTAGGCGCAGGGACAGTAGCCCGCAACGTGCAAGATCGCCTGTTTGCTGGCGAGGTAGATTCGCTTGAAATGTTTGCTTTGCGCAGAGAGAGTTTGTACCATGATTACAACAGAAAGAAGGCATCGGTTTTTGGCTTTGTCGGCGGAAAAATTGATTTGATTCCACACCAATTGTACATTGCACACGAAGTCAGTGAGCGATTTGCGCCACGTGTCTTGTTGTCGGATCAAGTAGGATTAGGCAAAACCATTGAAGCCTGTTTGATCTTGCATCGGATGTTGGTAAGTGGACGCATTTCCAGAGCGATGATTGTTGTGCCAGAATCTTTGGTGCACCAATGGTTTGTAGAAATGTACCGAAAATTCAATTTGTGGTTCCATATATTTGACGAAGCGCGAAGCGCCTCCTTGGAAGAAAGCGCGCCCGATGGCAACCCTTTTTTGGATGATCAACTGATCATTTGTAGCATTGAATTTTTGGCCAATTCCCAAAAGCGAAGCGCCCAAGCGATCGCTGCCCATTGGGACATGTTGGTTGTCGATGAAGCCCATCATTTGGCCTGGTCTGAAAACGAAGTGAGTCCAGCCTATCAAATCATAGAATTACTCAGCCAAAGTACCAAAGGATTGTTACTTTTGACGGCTACGCCTGAACAATTGGGCGCAGAAAGTCACTTTGCACGCCTCCGATTGCTCGATCCCGTTCGCTACAACAACTACCATGATTTTGTCCACGAATCCAAAGGAAACAAAGAAATGGCGCTTTTGATGGAGAAATTGTCAACCGATCAAACATTGGATGCACATGAAATCGAATGCTTGGAAAAGCTATTTTCGAAAGAGCGAATCGCTCAATTGCCACAAGGCCATTCTTTGCTAAAGCATCAATTGATTGAAGATGTATTGGACCAATACGGACCGGGAAGAAATTTATTTCGAAATACACGTTTGGCAATGAAGGGTTTTCCCAAAAGAATCGCACACCTCGTGCCCATTCAACCCAAAGAGAACCAAGAGTTTTGGATCGGCCGTTCAAACAATGAATTTCTCATTGATGCCAACCAAGATGGCGCTACACCAGCAAGTCAAGCACTCAACTTTGGGGAAGATCCGCGTTTGGATTGGTTGCTCAACAAAATGGAAACCATCTATCCTGAAAAGATCTTGTTGATTTGCCGTTCCAAAGAAAAGGTTTTGGCCTTAGAGTCAGCAATCAGTGAACGCATCAGAATCAATGCAGGTGTTTTTCATGAAGAACTGACTTTGGTGCAACGCGATCGAAACGCCGCTTGGTTTGCCGATCATGAAGAAGCCCAAATTCTACTCTGTTCAGAAATAGGCAGCGAAGGACGAAACTTTCAATTTGTTCACCACCTCGTATTATTTGATGTGCCTTTTCATCCCGAATTGTTGGAACAGCGCATTGGACGTTTGGACCGAATTGGCCAAAAAAATGATATCCACATCCATGTACCTTATTTTGTTGGAAGTCCTCAAAACGCTTTGATCAACTGGCTTCATGAAGGATTGGATGCTTTTGAAACCAATTTAGAAGGTGGCAATGTCCTTTACCAAGAATTCAATCAGCCTTTGATGGAAATTTGTCGTGAATTTTCAACCAATGAAAAACAGACTGCTTTAAAAGAATTGATTGCCGAAACCCAACAGTTCCAACAAAAGTTGAATAAAAATTTGGCAGAAGGAAGGGACCGAATGTTGGAAATGAATTCATTTCGTCCAGAAATAGCCGAAAAATTGATCCAACAGATTCAAGCCGAAGACAAAAACACTGCCTTGGAAAGTTATTTGACCCAAGTTTTTCAGTATTTTGATGTGGAAATGGAAGACCTCGCGGCCCGAACCTATTTGCTTCATCCCTCCGCCATGATTTCGGAAGCTTTTCCTTCGATTCCGCGCGAAGGCATTCCAATCACTTTTGACCGAAAAAGAGCGATCCGCCGAGACGATGTGCATTTTTTAAGCTGGGAACATCCCATGGCTGTTGAAGCGTTGGACAAAATTTTGGGCACTGATTTTGGCAGCGCAAGTTTTGGAATCTTGAGAGGAAGCGAAGATGCTGGATTGTTGTTGGAATTACTTTTTGTGTTGGAAACAGCAGGCGAGGAGCGCACCGCAATTGATCGTTTTTTACCCAATACGCCGATTCGGATCGTTGTAGATCACACAGGAAATGAAGTGACAGAAGATTTTTCAGCTGATTTTTTTAATAAAAAATTAACTTTAGGTCAAGTGAGTAACTTTATTGATAATGAGGTTTTTGTGGAAATATTGTTACCGAAAATGATTGAAGAAGCCATGCACATGGCAGAGGAGGTGTCCGACAAAGAAATTGACCAAGCTTTGCAACGCATGAATGCCCAACTGAACCATGAAATTGCACGTCTGAAGCATCTCCAAAAACAAAATCCCAACATCCGAGACAGCGAAATTCAAACGGCTGTGGATGAACAAGAAAAACTGACCGCCTTGATACAGAAAGCCCGGATCCGTTTGGACGCGATCTTATTGATTCAGAAAGAATAGAAATGAAAGAAAGAATAATGGATTTAAATGCATAATTAGTTACACTTTTAAGATTCTTAATTACTTTTGCAAAATGTTTGAAGTCTTGGTATTGATTTCCTCAGTGGCCATCGGCGTCGTATTGGGGCAATTATTTGTAGGGAAAAAGAATTTGGCGAAGTTTCTATTGACTTTTAGCGGTGCTTTCTTTTTGGCGGTTGCTGTATTGGAAATTTTCCCAAGTGTTTATGAAGTCCATGACCACACGATCGGCTTGTACGTTTTGGCAGGCTTATTTTTTCAGATGTTGGTCGAGTCCTTGAGCAAAGGCGCAGAGCATGGACATGTACATTTTAGCGAAAGAAAATCCTTTCCTGTATCGATTTTCATCGGTTTGTTTTTGCACTCTTTTTTCGAAGGCATGCCGATTTTACACCAAGCTTCTCAAAATTTACTTTGGGCGATTTTCATCCACAACATTCCGATTACCATGGTATTGTATGGTGCCATTTCACAATTGAAAATCAGCAAAATGTATCAATTGCTTTTTATCTTGGCTTTCGCCATGGCAGGTCCTTTGGGCGTGATCTTTGGCGATGTAATGATGTTCAATTACCACCACCAAGTTTCGGCTTTTGTCGCGGGAATTTTCATCCACATTGCTACAGTGATTTTATTTGAAAGTACAGACAGCCATAAATTCAAAGCCCAAAAGGTCATGACTGTCCTTTTGGGCTTTGTGATTGCTTATTTAACCATTGAAATGGGACATGCCCATTGATGGCTTTATTTTTTATGGTAAGCGTCAATGCCTGACTTCATCCAATCCAAATATTTGTCAATGTCCAATACCGCACCGATCGGTTCGTTGTAATTGTTCAGATCTGCATCGACAATGATGTAGTACGGTTGTGCATTGTTGTTGTATTTTTCAATTTGGAAAACCGTCCATTTGTTGCCCACCGTTTTTAAATTTCGTCCCAAGGTTTTGGAATAAACTTGCTCGTCTTTTGGCAACAAAGTTCTTTCGTCCACATACAAAGAAACCAAAATCACATCATTCAAAATCGATTCTTTCACACGTGGATCCGACCATACGTTTTCTTCAACACGGCGACAATTCGCACAAGCATGACCTGTGAAATCAATCATGATCGGCTTGTTGACTTCTTTTGAATATTCGATTGCATCTGCCAAATCCAAAAAGGCTGGAATTTGATGTGGTCCGTATTTTTGTCCTTTTAGCAAACCACCAGCGTTATTGGAAGAAACAGCCGTCGAAGCTTTCCCAACACCATTGGGTGATTCTGCGTATTGAATTGGAGGCGTCAAGCCACTCAACAATTTCACAGGTGCACCCCATAAACCTGGAATCATATAAATCACAAAAGTAAAGGTCAAAATCGCGAAAAATAAACGAGGAACGCTGATACTTCCTTCTGGCGCATCCAATTGCATTCTGAATTTGCCTAACAAATAGAAGCCCATCAATCCAAATACGGCAATCCAGATTGCTAAGAACATTTCTCTTTCTAACCAGTGGGCTTGCCATACCAAATCTGCGTTGGACAAGAATTTAAAAGCAAAAGCCAATTCCAAAAATCCAATACATACTTTTACCGTATTCATCCAACCACCCGATTTGGGCATGGAATTGATCCAACTTGGAAAAATCGCAAACAAAACAAAAGGAATCGCCAAAGTCACTGAGAATCCCAATGATCCTACCAGCAAACTATAATATTCTCCCGTTTGGGCTGCTTGCGCAGCCAATCCACCAATGATCGGTAGGGTACAAGAGAAGGAAATGATCACCAAAGTAAAGGCCATGAAGAAAATACCGATGTAACCGCCTTTGTCGGCTTTTTTATCGGTGAAATTCGCCCAGCTCGATGGCAAAGTCAATTCAAATGCACCAAAAAATGAAATCGCAAAAATGATGAAAATCACAAAGAAAGCAATGTTCACCCAGGGATTGGTTGCAAACTCATTCAATGCTGATGCACCAAATATCCAAGTAGCCAAAGCCGCAATGCCCACAAAAATCAAAATGATGGACAAACCATACACCATGGCTTTTGTAATGCCTTGTCCGCGGTCCTTGCTCTGTTTGGTAAACAAACTAACGGTCAAAGGAATCATCGGAAAAATACACGGCATCACCAAGGCCAACAATCCGCCTGAAACACCCAATAAGAAAATGGCCCAAAGACTTTTATTTTCTTGTTCAGTATTTTCATCTTCTACTGTTGCAACAACGGCAGCATCAGTTGTTTGTTCTGTCGATAGATTCTCAATCGCCAAAGAATCCGCGCTTTCTTCCACTGCACTTATTTCAGTGGTAGCTTCTTCTTCTGGCGTAACTTCTTCCGCTGTTGTTTCTTCTGTCGCAGCTACTTTGGGAGTGATTTTGACTGAAAAGTCTTGCCAATCGGGTGGAAGACACTTCTCTGCATCACAAACTTGTGTTTCTGCACTAAATTTGATCGAAGTTTCTTTCGCATCTTTGAGTTTTATTTTTTGTTTGAAAGTAACTTTATTTTCATAAAACTTTTCTTGCTGCATGAACAATTCACTGTACGCATCCATCAATTTTCCGATTTCCAAAGTTTTCCCAACCAACTGAACATTGGGATTGCTTTCAAATTCTACCGTTGCTGGCACGCCAATTCCATCATCAGGATGTTGTTGAGAATACATGTGCCAACCCGCATCTATTTTTGCATGAAGCAAAACTTCGTATTCATTGTTGCCTAAATCTTTGGTTTCTGTCGTCCATTTGACGGGGGTTAGTATTTGTGCTCCCAGGAAAAATGGGAGAAAAAACAGGAATAACAGTGTTTTTTTTAACATAAGTAAATATTTAAGAAATTGTTTGTGTGTTCAGTAATTTTAAATCGTTCATCTATTCTTCTGTTCAAAACATACAAAATATCATCTTTAGCATCCGTTAGGAGCCAAATCTGTTCTTTTTCCAAGTTGGACAGTTTCTCATCTCTCAAAAACTTGTTCAACTTTTTTGAACCATTCATTCCCATAGGAAAAAATGAATCAGCGTGTTTTGGTTTTCTCAAACGAAGTGGAAAACGAATTTGCGCCGCATCCAAAGATTCTGTCGCCAATTCATCTTGACAATTCGAGATTGAAACTTTCAAATATAAGGGTTTTTCGATAAGCTGACCTTGATATATCTCAATTTCAGAGCGAACTTCTTCCGATCTTTTTTGCGTTAAAATCAAATGCGTTCTATTTTTGATCAATCGATAATTCTCGCTTTGAATTTCGCGGTTGTTTTCTGCTTCCATCAACTTTTTAAGTTCCAATGGAAATTGAAATCCATAATCTTTGAAAAGATAAAACAGATAAGTATTCAGTGGACTCAGTTGATTCAACGCATCAATGGAAATCGTCAAGTGGTCTTCTTTATTTTGAAACAATTGATTTCGAATGAAGTCAAGATGGTTTTGCAACAATTGCTGTTCCTCCTTCAAATAATGCAAACTTTGGGCGAAATTCCCCATAAAATTAGGATGAATTTCTTCCAAAACAGGGGTGATGTGATGTCGAATTTGGTTGCGTACATAATCATCAGAAGCGTTGCTGACATCTTCTCGCCATGCAATTTTATTTTCTTCTGCATAAGTCAAGATCCATTCTTTTGGGAAATTCAATAGAGGACGGAGGTAAATTTCATGCAATGTGGGAATGCCTGTCAAACCTTTCAATCCCGTTCCACGAGAAAGATTGATGAAAAAAGTCTCCAAAGAATCGTTCAAATGATGCGCAGTCAAGACATAATCAAAATGATGCTGTCTGACCAAACTTTCAAACCATGCGTAACGCAAAGTTCTTGCTGCCATTTGGATGGACGCATTGTTTTTTTCTTGAAATTCTTCAACGGCCAATTGTTTGGAAAAAAAAGGCAAATGATGTTTTTTGGCAAAATGCTCCACAAAAAGCGCATCTTCATCTGAATCTTTTCCTCTCAATTGAAAGTTGGCGTGTGCAATGGAGAATTTCAACTGAGACTGCAACAACAAATCACACAAAACCATGCTGTCGATACCGCCACTGACAGCAACGAGCAGTTGCGCATTATTGGGCAATTGTAAAGTTTGCCAATGGTTTTGAAAAGTTTGAAGCATTGTGGCTGTAGTCTATCATTTCACCACAAAAAAAGCGTGTGAATCATTCACACGCTTTCTGTGGCGTATTTTAATTGTTTCTTGGTACGACTTTGTGCAGTTCAAAATTGAACACAAAGCTGTTGTCACGGTAAGTATTGGCATCCAAAGAACCACCTAAGAAAACGAAATCACGTTCGTAAGCCATTCTCGATGGAACCAAAATGGCGCCTTGAAAATTGTACAAATCAGCACCACTGTTTTGTACCGAAGCAAATTCTTTCAATCCTTCGATGAAACCTTCCATGGCAAAATAAGTCAAATCCACTTTCTTATCGATCAAATCTTGGGTGATTTTTTTATAATAAAATGGAGGATCCCAATTGGCCGTTCCTGTAGAATAAATCGTATTGTAAAAACTAGCGAAGTTTTTTGAGTACAGTCGTTGATTTTCAGCCAAATCTTCATTGGTCGCTCTAAAACGCACAGAATTGTAGGAAATCAAAATACTGTCTTGTGTATTGCTCGTAATTTTCGGTCCTTCAGCAACTACTTCGGGTCTTTTGGCAATCCAAACCCCTGAAGGCAACTTCACTGCCAAAGATTTCAAAGAAGGATATTGGTCTTCATCGTCTTCGTCATATTTTTCAATCAAACCTTTTTCTGGTTCAAAATAATGATCTTCAAGGTATTGAATGATAGCTTGGTCATCTAATTGGTCCTGCTCGTCTCGTGGAAGGTCTCTGTAACCATCGTCATCACTTTTACAAGCTGTGCTAAAAATCGCCAAAGCAATTAGCATCATTCCCCATTTTTTCATCATAAAAATTATATTTAAATTGCGAATTTACAAAAATAAAGTTCCTTATAGACAATTTAACAATGCGTTTAGATAAATTTCTTTGGTGTGTTCGGTATTACAAAACACGAAATTTGGCAGCAGAAGCTATCAAGAAAAACAGAATCAAGGTCAATGGAGTCATTTCGAAATCCTCCAAAGAAGTCATGCCCAGTGATGTGTTGACTGTCAGAAAAGACCAAATCGATTATGAATTTGAAGTTTTACAACTGCCTCCGAGTCGTTTGGGGGCGAAATTGGTGACTTTGTACATCGTGGATCGAACTTCAAAAGAAGAATTGGAGAAAAAATCTTTGCGATCGATTAGCCAAGATTATTACCGAGCAAAAGGCGAGGGGAGACCGACCAAAAAAGACCGAAGGGATTTGGATGATTTTATGTCGAACGAAGAAAAAGATTGATTTCCTGCACTATTTCTTCCACATTTTTTTGCTGAACTGCAACCGTGAAATTCGCTTTTTCGTAAAATGCCCTGCGCTCAAACAAATGTTTGGCGATGAATTCGGTCAAATCTTCATTGGCCAAATGCGCAATCAAAGGTCTTTGCGTTTTTTCTGGCGCCAATCTTTCAAACAATTCTTTTGGAGAAAGCCGCAAATAAACCGAAGTGGCTAATTTTTGTATGCAATCCATGTTGTCATAGTAAGCAGGCGTGCCACCGCCCAAAGCTATGACCGTGTTTTGATGGGTGTCCAACAATTCCAATAAAATCGTTCTTTCTATTTTTCTAAACCGAATTTCTCCCTGCTGTTTGAAAATTTCAACAATGGACTTTCCTTCTTTTGCAGCGATGCTTTCATCCAAATCTACAAAAGAATAGCCTAAACTTTCTGCCAAGTCCTTTCCAATCGTGGTTTTTCCCGAACCCATATAACCTAATAATGCAATGATCATGGTGTTGAAATTTCGGCAAAGATGCAAAAAATCTTGGGCTCAAATTGGTTTTGTCCGATGGATTTGAAATGCTTGACTTAACTTTGTCCTTCATTTAAAACCTCACTGATGGCAAATCCTATTTTTAATTTTCACGATACGTACAAAACTTTGTCAACTTTTTTTTATCGCCCACTGCAGTTGAATTTCAAAGAAAGAGCGGAAATGATGTTGTGGAACCATGATTTGGCAACTGAATTGAATTTGGACATCAAGGATTGCCAGCATTTGACACAAGTTTTGAGTGGACAAATCATGGATGTCAATTCTGAACCGATTGCACAAGCTTATGCTGGTCATCAATTCGGACATTTCACGATGTTGGGTGATGGACGAACAGCATTGTTGGGCGAACATTTGACGCAGAACAACGAGCGTTTTGATGTGCAATTGAAAGGAAGTGGCACCACACCTTTCTCGAGACGTGGCGATGGTAAATCTACTTTTTCGGCTGTTTTGAGAGAATATTTATTCAGTGAAGCTTTGCATCATTTGGGTATTCCTACATCAAGAAGTTTGGCAGCAATCCGCACTTCAGAGGTGGTTGATCGAGGCAATGCGGAGCAAGGCGGAATTTTGACACGAATCATGCGCAGTCATTTACGGGTAGGAACTTTTGAATTTGCGCGCGCAGTTTCGCCCGAACATTTGGAAGAATTATTCAATTATACCATCGATCGTCATTTCAAAACATTAAAAAACGCTGAAAATCCTGCTTTGTCCTTTCTGAAAAAAGTCATGAATTTGCAAATGGATTTGGTGTTAAATTGGTTACGTGTAGGTTTCATTCATGGCGTGATGAATACCGACAATACGTCGATCATCGGCGAAACTTTTGATTATGGCCCATGTGCTTTTATGGGAAATTATGAACCTTACACCGTATTTAGTTCAATTGATCACAAAGGTCGCTATGCTTATGCTGAACAAAAAAACATCATCCAATGGAATATGGCACGCTTGGCAGAAAGTTTGTTGACATTGATTCATCCCAATGAAAACAAAGCCATTGAACTGGCGCAAGAACTGCTGACAGATTATGCCAAGGAAATGGACGAAATGTGGTATGAAATGTTGGGTTTAAAGTTAGGCATCATCGATTTTACTTTAGAAGACAGAAAGTTAGTCGATGAATTTTTAGCATTAATGCAAGAAAATAAAAAAGATTTCAACCATAGTTTCACCTATTTGCGTTTGCCTGATTTGTACAAAAATACTGATTTTGAATTGGGCGAAAATTTTGATGAATGGAAACAGCGTTGGAATGCGCGTTTGACAATGGGCGAGGGCAGAGGCAATGCTTTGTCGTTGATGGAAAAAGTCAATCCCGTCTATGTTTTGAAAAATCATTTTGTCGAAAAAGCGATTTCAGAAGCGGATCAGGGTGATTTGACTTTGTTGAATCAATTGTTGGACCATGTAAAATATCCCTATACCTACAAAAAAGAAATGGCGGAAACATTTTTTGCGCCCGATGGTTTTGATGAATCATACCAAACTTTTTGTAACACTTGATTGGAATTTCAAACAATGAAAAGCAAGCACTCAACAACAAAAAAATGAGTACATTCGTCTGACAAAATTTCAAAAAAATGAAAACAGCATTGATTACAGGCGCGACTTCTGGAATTGGAAAAGCAACGGCAAGAAGATTGGCCAAAGATTTCAAATTGGTTCTTTGTGGAAGAAGAGCGCATAAATTGGCTGAACTCAAAGAGGAGTTGTCAAAGATAACCGCAATTCACACTTTGATTTTTGATGTTCGGGACAAAAATACTGTTTTCGAGCAAATCAATTCATTGCCTGAATCTTTCAGAAAAATCGATGTATTGATCAATAATGCAGGCAATGCACACGGTTTGGCGTCATTTCAAGATGCTGAATTGGAAGATTTGGAACAAATGATGGATGGCAACGCCAAAGGCTTGATTTATGTTACCAAAGCAGTTTTGCCTTGGATGATTCCACAAAACAAAGGACACATTGTCAATATATCTTCGACAGCAGGAAAAGATGTGTATGCCAATGGCACGACGTATTGCGCTTCTAAATGGGCCGTTGAAGCTTTGAGCAAAGGCATGCGATTGGATTTGTTGCCCTTGGGTATCAAAGTGACCAACATCGCACCGGGCATGGTAGAAACGGAATTTTCACTGGTTCGTTTCAAAGGTGACCAACAGAAATCTGACAGTACTTATGCTGGTTTTACGCCTTTATCGCCAGAAGACATTGCTGAAAGCATTTGTTTTGCAGTCATGCAACCAGAACATGTACAATTGGCAGACCTCACGATTTTACCTACAGCACAAGGTGGAACGACCACGATTTTGAGAGAATAAAATCAAAGATTGGTCAAAAATACAATAATAAAAAAACCGCCGATTCGAGTGAAACGGCGGTTTTTACTTTGGATCAATTGCCTTATTTGACAACAATTTTCACATTGGTAGTAGAACCTGACTGCCCTTTGAAAGCAACCCAGTAAACACCTTTGCTCAAACCTGACAAATCCAATTGAGATGAACCGCTATTCATTTTGGTGGAACGAACTGCTTTTCCTTCTGCATTGAAAATTTGTACTTCTGCATTTTCTTTCAAATTGACATTGGTGAAATTTTTGGCTACAGTTGGATAAACTTCAGCAATTGACAAGGATTTCACTTCGCTCAATCCCATGTTTTTGTCGTAACGGTAAGAGATAAAGAAATTGGTATTAGGAATTTCATTACCAGCCCCATCGGTTTGTACGAATCTGATTTTGTACTCTGATAAATTAGTTGGGTCTGTGTTCAATATATAACTACTCGGCCCCCAACCATTACCTCCATAAACAACCTCTCCCTCTTCGTTTGGAAGAATTTGCCCTTCTTCAAATGCGAAAAGACAAACTCCTGCAATGCAGAATTGAGCATTTTGACCATCAGTATTAATGATTTCAACCACTTCAGCTCTGACATAAATATCATTGTCAAAATCGTAATTGTCTATAATTAAATAAAGCTTAGCGGTTTCAATATCATCGTCTGTACCATACACATTGAATACATGCAATGAATTGTTTTCGTAGGGTACTCCATCTGTATTAGACACTACATACGCAGGGTTTTGTGCTTGCAAACCTGACCATGCTAGAAGGGCTACGAATCCTGTGATTAATTTCTTTTTCATTTGTCTGTTTTTTTATTGTTAAAAATGACAGACATGATTTTTAATCATGTCTGTCAAAATTATTATTTAATGATTACTTTTTTCGTGGTTACACTTTGTCCTGTTTGGATTTTCAAAATATAAGTGCCTTTGTTGAAATTGCTCAATTCAACTTGCGTTTTGTTGGTATTCAAATCTTTGAATGTACGCATCAATTTCCCTGTGATGTCATAGACTTGGATGTTGTCGATCTTTTGATCACTGCTCACATTGAATGTTCCGTTCGATGGATTCGGATAAACATTGATTGCATTTACATTAGTCACATCTGCTAAAGACAATTGACCAAAGTAAAATTGATCAGTATATCCATCCCCATGGTTACCATCAGATTCAGACAAAATATTTCCTTGGGCATCTTTCAACAAATAAGTTGCCCCACCGTCACCACCGGTATCAATGGTTCTAAATGAATAACAATCATCACCAGCAGGTAAATCAATTTCAATAGTGTAGGTCTGATTATTTCCATAACCACTTCCTTGTTTGATGGTGGTATTGTTAGAGTTTCTAATCACCCATCTGCTTTGTACACCTCTGTGATCTGTCGTTAAAGTCAAGGTCAAAGCGGTGGTTTTAGCTTCTTGAGCACCTTTGAAAGTTACATCGATTGAATTGTTGTCTTGCACTTCATCAGGGGTAGCGATCGTTACATTCAAGGCATTTACATTTCCTTCTGCGCGAATGTAATCAATGTTCGGCAAAATAATTTTTGTTGTATTCAATGGACCTATATTTCCGTTCCATGTATAAGTTTTTACGGCACCTGAATTTACGCTGTATTCAATATCTAAGGTTTTAATGACGTGTCCACCATTGTTTTTGACTACAATTTCAGGTGAGACTACACCATCACAAACTTGAGGAATGTCATCAACTCCAACAATTTCTGCTTCATTGTCAAATTCCATTCCTAACAAAGAAGGATAAGTACCATTTCCGCTGATGATTTCTTGGGTAGTTTCCGTCATGAACACGACAATTTCCATATTGCTCAACACAGTAGGTACGCCTCTGTAATCCGCTGGGATATTGTAAGTATAGGTCTTGCTAACAAAAGAACCTTGGGTAGTTGTGGTGATTTCCTCACCCCATTGTCCTGTTAATAAATCAACCAATCTACGCATGTGGTTGTAATTGTTACCCATCCCGCCGCCAGTTTGTGGCCCTAAAGTATTGTTTTGCAACAATGCTACATTTAGCCGATTGGTCGACTTTGGGCTGTCTCCCGTATAGTAAGCTTCTACATGAACAATCAATTCTCCCGTATCAATATCCAAAGTAGCCTCAACGCCCAAATTCACATAAGAAGGCATACTCATGATTTGATTGGCTCTAGTTGCCCATTGCCCATAATCTAGGATTGTTTTACCTCCAACAAAAACATGGCGATTGACCGTTCCTGAAGGATAACCTGTCAAGCCTGTTTGACCTGCAATCGCATTGCCCCACTGGGTTTTAAAATCTGGGTTATTTCCTGCAAAACCACCTTGGTGGATGTTAATAGCAAATGCTTTCCCTGGATTTTGCACTAAAATTTGTTCAGCAATTTTATGTCCGTTAGGACAATATTGGCAGTGAATTCCAGTAAACTCTTCCAAGATGGCTTTTCTATTTTCTGGTGTAGTGCTGACGATGGTTTGGGCATAACCAAAGGTCGCCAATGGCGCGATGCCCAACAGCATTAATTTAGTAATCAATTGTTTCATAATTAAAAGATTTTGTGTGCATTAAAAATATTGTTAAATTGTTCTACTTTCAAATTTATTAAAAAGTCTTGACAAATGAAAGCGTAAAGCCAGTATTTTCAGGCACATAGCGACAAACTCCGCCTACGCAAATCAAACCTCCTCTTTGTCTTCCGTAATTCAATTGAACTCTTGTAGACTCTTGGGTATAACTTCCACCCACCATATAATAATGAAGGCGTTGGTCTTTGTCGTCATTTCCATAGTTGTACTGATCTCCTACGTAAACATTCCATTTGTAATTTAAGTTGTATTCTACCAAAGCAGCCGCCCAGTTTTTCTTTTCTCTTTTGGTTTGCAAGTGCTGCATTTCAAATCGGATGGAATTTTTTGGATTAAACTTGTACAAGAAATCTCCTACGACAACATTGGCAATGATGTGGCTGTAATTTCCACCTTCAACAATGGCTTTGTTATAATATTGATGCATATAGGTAAAAATAGAAGAAAACTTCGGAGACCATTTTTTATTGATTTCAAAATTCACATCGTGTGCGAATTTCTTTCCAAAATCAAAAAAGTTCGTGGTGTAATCATCTCCTGCATCGTTGAATTGAGCATTCAAACCATTCCAATAAGAAGCATTCACCGCCAATTTGGTTCCATATTTCCCTCCCAATAAAGTTCCTTTGGCAAAATTGTAAAAGATGTCCACTTGGCCACCAATTTCACCAGCTTCTTGTTGTGTAAAGTTCAAATAAGGCTGTGCTTGATAGACATAAATGTTGGTCAATAAATAATCATGTTGACGCGTCATCGCTGGTAAAAAATTGACGTTTCCTTCATTAAAAGGGTTGTCTGCTGCTTCACTCAAACTTCTTTGTGCATACAAGCCCATGTTTTCCAAACGGCGGAAAGTGGTGTTGATCCCAAATCCTTTGGTCGAATAACCTAAATTAAACAAGAAACCATTTCCATCATAGTACTTATCAGAAGGCACGCCACTGTTGTAAACTGCTTGCTCACCTTTGTAAACATATTCCGCATTGGCATACAAACCGGATTGTCCAGTATACCCCAAACGCATGGAATAGTTGCTCGTGGTTTCTGGAAAATCATCAATGGCACCGGTATATTTCTCACTCAAACCCACATAGCTGAATCCAGCAGACAATGCATTCGAATTGCTTTCTGGATTGATTAATTTTGAAATGTTGGTTTCAACATCCAAACCACCAACAGTTCCTTCTGTTGTTTCAAAGCCCAACCTGGGTTTTCCAATCAAACCTTTGATGGTCGTAAAATCGTTCGGCGTATAAGCCACTCTCAATCCTCGGATCGAGTTATTGATGCCGATTTGTCGGTCTTCCCAACTTCTCAAAATCATCCCACTACCAAATTGCTCGTAGAAATTACCTGCTGTAATTTCTAAATCCTCACCTTTGTAGTTGACATAATAAGTCGCTATTTTGTTGTCGTTGAAACGGTCCGAATAGCCCAACAATGCATTGGGTAAATAAGCTTCGTATTGCAATCCAGCAGAAAATTTGCCGTAAGTATAATCCAATCTTAAATAATTATTGGATCGAAAAGGATCGTTTGGCTCTTCAAAGCCCAAATCCTTGTCTGCTCTGTACCATTGAGAAGTAGATTCAATCCCTCCTGAGAAAGTTCCTCCACCAACGTCAACTTGTCCAAATGTTAAAGGTGCTGCAGCAATAGCCAACACCATAAGACCATAAATCTTTTTCATGTGTGTTAATTTTTAATTGAATGATGCTATCCTTATATAGATAACCCCTCAAATTAATTCGAATATTCTTTGATTTTTTCGTACAAATTTTGTTCGGATCCAGGCTGGTATCCCAAATGTTGGTAAACAATGACACCATCTTTGATGATCACTGTATAAGGTGGTGTGGAGAAATTCAATTGTCTTTTCAACTCATTGTTGGTGTCCAATAAAATATCAAAATCCCATCCTTTTCCATTGACCATGGGCCGTACGCGGTTGACGGTTTTTGCATCATCAATGGATACTGCAAAAAATTTCACTCCAGTTTCTTCCACCCAATCTTCAATTTGTTCATTGATGGCATTCAACTCCAACATGCATGGTCCGCACCAAGTTGCCCAAAAAGCCAAAGCAACTGGTTTTCCCTCTGAAGACAAAGCTTTTAAATCCACTTTATTTCCATCCAAATCTAAAATGCTAACCTCTGGAAATTGAGTGTCCTGTGCACAAGCAAACGATAAAGCAAATAATAAAGTAAAAGCTGTGAATACTTTTTTAATCATAATTGTTTTTATTTATGTGTTAATTTGGGCTAAATTAGCGAAAATTTAAATTTTCTTTATGAAAAAGTTAAAATTAACACACATTTTTATTTTACTTACCTTTTTTTCCACACTTTTGATCAGTTGTGGAACTGAAGAAGACCTTGGCGACGAGACGTTTGACCTTGTTTTAAGCAGCACATCTGTTGCAGTAGGAAGTTCCATTACTTTTGAGTTCACTTCGAACTTAATCGGTGATATAACGGCTCAAACTGTGTTTGTTGTCAATGGTGAATCTATCGAAGGAAACTCTTTTATTCCTACAGAAGCAAATGAATCCAATGAGGTTTTTGCTGAGTACAATGGGGTAGTATCAAGTGTAAAAACCTTTCGATCTACAGCAGTAATTCCATCGGCTTATACCCAAAAGGTATTGATGGAAGATTACACTGGAACTTGGTGTGGTTATTGTCCGAGAATGGCGACCATTACACATTATCTAAAAGAATATGACGAACGCATCATTCCTGTGGCCATTCATTCACCAGGAATGCCTACAGACCCTTGGACATATGAATATGCCAAAGAGATGGCAAAGCCAGAGCATTACAATGCTGGATTACTGCCTAAAGGCAAGTACAACAGGATTTATGATTTGAATCAATTTCAAGGGCCTCATCCTTGTCCCAATGATGCCAGTGTTTATTATCCACAAGCTGATGAGTTTTTGAGCCAAACAGCCAGTTTAGGATTGGGAATCAATTCTACCCTGAGCGGTAACAGTTTGAAAATTGACGTAAAAGTTGGCTTTGCAGTGGATCAATTGCCAGATGCTCGTTTGGTGGTCTATTTAATTGAAGATGGACTCAAATACAAACAAGTGAATTTTTATTCTGGTCAAAATGTTACTTGTGACTCAGAATTTAACTATACCTCAATGCCTAACCCTATTATGGACTTTCCGCAAGAGCACGTTTTATTAAAAGCTTATACCGACATTTATGGAGACATCATTCCACAAAATCAAATTGGAAATGGCCAAGTTTGGGAAAAAGAATTCAATGTAGAATTACCAGCCAATGTGACCAATGCAAACAATTTGAAATTGGTGGCTTTTGTTTTGGGGAACGGAAGTTCAATAAAAACAAGACCTGTAATCAACGTACAAAGTGCAAAAGTGGGTGTCAACCAAGATTTTGATTGATTGAATTAACCATATAATAAATGAATAAATGCTCAGTAAATCTGGGCATTTATTTTTTAGAAAGGATTTGGAAGGTCAGTTGTAAAGCCAATTTTGAAGCTTGGACAATGAAATCTTCTCGATCCAAATAAGACAGGTCATAAGATCGGGCCCAAGTTCTTTCTTGGGTTGAAATCCCCACCCACAAAGTACCAACTGCACGTCCATCTTCACCCTTTTTTGGACCAGCAACGCCTGTAGTAGAAAGGCCTATGTCGGTTTTCAATTCATGTCGAACGCCTTCAGCCATTTCCATGGCAACTTTTTCGCTCACAACGGTAAATTGGTCAATGCTTGTTGGTGAAACTTTCAAAATAGTAGATTTGATAGAAGTTGCATAGGCAACAACTCCACCTTTGAAATAAGCTGAACTACCAGAAACAGATGTCAACAAATGTGCGATATAACCGCCCGTGCAGCTTTCCGCTGTACCCAAAGTCAGTTTTTCTTGAACCAACAAACGGCCTAAAACCGCTCCAACTTCAGCTGTGTCTTGCGAATCCAAATGCATGTCCAACAATGGAATGATTTTGTCAATTTCATGCTGTATGCATCGATCCAAAACCTTTTGATCTTCTCCATAAGCGGTAATTCTCAGCTTGATTCTACCACTTTCTGGTAAATATGCCAAATGCATATTTTCAGGCAAATGATTTTCCCAATCTTCTAAAATAAGTGCCAATTCACTTTCTGGACAATTGGAAACCGACAAAAAACGATGGGCGATACATGGCAAAGAAAATTTCTTTTTCAAGCGAGGAATGATCTCCTCCTTCATTAAAGCTTTCATTTCAAAAGGAACGCCTGCTAAATTAATAATCAAACAATTGAACTGCTCCGTCCAAATGCCTGGTGCCGTCCCCAATCGATTGGGAATAACCATCGAACCTTTGGGAACCAAAGCTTGGTCACGGTTCAAAGGATTCATTTTCAACTGCATTTGTTGTAAACGCTTCTCAACTTGTTGCAGCACTTTAACATCTAAAACCAGTTCAGTTTGTAAAAAATCTGCCAGTGATTTTTTGGTCACATCATCTTTGGTGGGGCCCAATCCTCCAGTGCTAATGATGATGTCAGAGTTTTTTGTCCAATCATTGAGCAATCCTATAATCGCATAGCGATCGTCTCGAATCGAACGAATCTCATGGACTTCAATGCCGATTTCACTCAATTGCCGAGCGATAAAAGTCGAATTGGTATCGGTGATTTGTCCCAATAGAATTTCATCTCCAATGCTGACAATTCGGGCTTTCATCTGTTAAAATTTATTTTATAAAATATGCTTTTCGGCATGATAAGAAGAACGCACCAATGGACCACTTTCAATATGACGAAACCCAAAACTTCGGGCAAAATCCTCGTATTCTTTGAAAAGTTCCGGTGTGATAAATTCTTTAACAGGCAAGTGTTGGCGTGTAGGTTGAAGGTATTGCCCAATGGTGATGATGTCTACTTTAGCTTGTGCAATGTCTTCAATGGTTTCAAAAACCTCTTCTTTATTCTCACCCAAGCCCAACATGATGCCTGTTTTTGTTCTAGGTTGGCCTTGTTCTTTCAAATAACGCAATACCCCTAAACTTTTTTCATATTTGGCTTGAATCCGCACTTCTCTTGTCAATCTTTTGACGGTTTCCATATTGTGGGAAATCACTTCAGGAGCTGCCTCAAGTATTCGGTCCAACATTTTTGTTTCTCCTTGAAAATCTGGGATCAAAGTTTCCATGGTCACACCAGGGCAAATCCTTCGCACCGCACCAATGGTTTCGGCCCAAATGATGGATCCCATGTCTTTCAAATCATCACGATCGACTGAAGTCAAAACCGCATGTTTGATTTGCATTTTCTTGATGGAGCGTGCTACTTTTTCAGGCTCTTCCCAATCCACTTGGTCAGGTCGCCCCGTTTTCACACCACAAAACCCACAAGAACGGGTACAAATGTTTCCTAAAATCATAAAAGTTGCCGTTCCAGCACTCCAACATTCTCCCATATTGGGACAACTTCCACTTTGACAAATGGTATTCAATTGGTATTGATCGACCAAACCACGAAGTTTTTTGTAGTTACTTCCTGTTGGCAATTTGACTCTCAACCATTTTGGCTTTTCAATTCTTCCGTCTGATTTGATCACTGGTTTCATGCCCCAAAGCTAAGCATTATATCGTACAACAAGGAATCCTACAACGTTATTTGTATGAAAATCTATTCAAATAAATGCAAAAGTAGAACAGTACAAAGCCCTCAGGATTCAAATAATTATCAATTGAACAAAAACGCTAAATTAATTTGATGATTGAAAGGATAAAATATAAAAAGCAATCAAATGTATTCGCCCTCATTTTTTACCACAAGAAACCAATCGTCTTCCAAAACTTTGTAACCCACATCATAGATATAATGATAAGTGGCGCCGTTTTTATAGGTTTTCATTTGGGTAAAATATTCAAAAAAGAAACCCGCTTTCATCAATCGATCTTTGGTGACTTTTGCTTTACCTTCCTTGAAGCTCAAATCATTGAGAATCTTGTAGTTGATGCGGAGTCTGCGATTGATGTTGCGCATGTTGTTGTTGGCATCTCGATTGTTTCTGTTGTTGAAAGCATTTCTACAGCCATCATTACAGAACTTTTTATCGGCTCTACCAATTAATTTATCTCCACATTCTAAACAGTTGTTGGACATTACGATTCAGTTTTAAATTAGTTAGATTTAAAAACAAATATAACAAATATTTCATAGTAGGATTGGATTTATTCTAATTATGATTTTTTGCTCACCAACCACAATCCAATAAATGTCAACAAACCATTGAGAACAATGAGCTCAACGCCAATTCGATAGGTTGTATAGTGTACGAAATACGCATTGACTAAGTAGGTCAATACTGGAGCAATCAATGCAATGCTCAATATGGAGAATTTCAATGAAATCGTGCGTTTTGTTAAAATACCAAAAGCAAACAACCCCAACAAAGGACCATACGTATATCCCGCAATGCTCATGATCAAGTAAACAATGGATTTGTCATTGATCCATTTGAACAATAAAATGAGCACGAAAAATACCAAAGTAAAGGCAAAGTGGACACGAATTCTCGTTTTCTTTTTCTGGGCTTCAGTCAATTGATCGTTGTCATTCATTTTCAACAAATCCACGCAAAAAGAGCTGGTCAAGGAAGTCAAAGCGCCATCTGCCGAAGGAAATAAGGCAGAAATTAATCCTATGATAAAAATGACCGCAATGAAAAGCGGGAAGTAACCTTCCAAAGACAAGGCTGGAAATAGGTCATCGCCCATGATGTTTTGAATTTCACCCGCAGCATTCATAAAACCAAAAACACCGTCACCATAGACTGCGCCATTTTGCATCGCATACAAATACAGCAATCCTCCCAAAAATAAAAAGGCAAAATTGACCAATAAAAGGGTAGAGGCAAAGGTCAGCATGTTTTTCTTTGAATTGTACAAATTGTCCACACTGATGTTTTTTTGCATCATTTCTTGGTCCAAACCGGTCATGGCAATGGTGATGAACATACCACCCAATACTGTTTTTAGAAAATAAGTAGCTGAATTGGAATCAAAATTCATCAAATGGGTATAATTGTACGCTGCAATTTCACGGTATCCTTCTGTAAATGACATGTCCAATTGCGACAAAACATAAATGATGCAAACAATGAGACTCAACACCATAAAAGTCGTTTGCAAAGTATCGGTCACCACAATCGTCTTTACACCGCCTTCATACGTATAAAGCACAATCATGATCAAAATAATCACCGTGGTCAACCAAAAAGGAATCCCGATTTGATCCAAAAGAAAAATCTGCAACACATTGATCACCAAAAACAGCCGAGCCGTGGCGCCAATTCCTCTGGAAATGATGAAAAAAATCGAACCTGTTTTGTGGGCTTCAACATTGAATCGCCGACCGAGATACGTATAAATCGACGTCAAATTCATTCTATAATAAAGTGGAAGCAAGACGAAGGCAACGATAAAATACCCCAAGAAAAAACCAACGACCATCATGTAGTATTCAAAGCCACCATAGATGTATTCGGTCCCTGTCAATTTGCCGACGGTTCCTGGCACAGAAATAAAAGTAACGCCACTCAAACTGGTGCCGATCATACCAAAGGCCACCAACCACCATTTGCTCTTTCGATTGCCGATGAAAAACGATTGATTATCAGAGTTTCTACTCGTTCTGTGCGCGATGTACAAAAGCCCAATGAAATAGATGACGACAAAGAATAAGATGATGTTTGTGTTCATACGTGATTAAATTTCATCCAAAAGTAGTATTTTTGGGCGAATGAATTACCCTAGTAAAGTTTTAGAAAGAGCAGTCGAAGAAATGTCGAGTTTACCAGGCATTGGAAAAAGAACTGCTTTGCGTTTGGTACTGCACATGTTAGCGCGTCCCAACCAACAAACAGAAAATTTGGCGCATGCCTTGCATCATTTGGTCAATGACATCCAATATTGTCAAAATTGCCACACGATTTCAGATAGCCAGCTTTGCTCCATTTGTTCCAATCCGATGAGAAATCAAAACATCGTCTGCGTGGTAGAAGACGTAAGAGATGTGATGGCGATTGAAAACACAGGACAATACCAAGGTGTTTTTCATGTTTTGGGTGGAAGAATTTCTCCTATGGATGGCGTAGGCCCAGATCAATTGAAAATTGACTCATTGTCTCAGCGCCTGGAGAAAGAAGGAATCGAAGAATTGATTTTCGCTTTGAGTTCAACCATGGAAGGCGATACCACCGCTTTCTATTTGTTCAAAGTATTGAAAAATCATACCGTTCGTTTTTCGACCATTGCTCGTGGGATTGGGGTAGGCGATGAGTTGGAATATGCAGATGAAGCGACTTTGGTGCGGTCGATACAAAATCGAATTCCATACAGCGACAGCCAAAACAACTAAAGTTGCACGAAATGAAAGAGTTAGTTTTTCAATGAAACCTAAGAAGAAATTTATTTGAAAAAAGTCGCCGAATTGCTTTGTTAATTAAAATCAATAGCTATATATTTGCACCCCGATAAACAGACCTGGTAGCTCAGTTGGTAGAGCACAACACTTTTAATGTTGGGGTCCTGGGTTCGAACCCCAGCCAGGTCACGAAAGCTTCACTGAACAGTGGAGCTTTTTTTATTTGCACTATTTTCAGCACGAAGTCTAAAATTAAAACTAGTCAATGTTTTTTTTTAGCGCCTTCTATCAAAAAGGCATTTGAAGCATTTTCTGTTTGAACTTTCTTTTTTCAATGACAAACAACAAACTAATAATAAAATATCTGTCTTTGTAGTAATTTGCAGTTTTCAAATCGACCAACATCCAATCCTAGTCCACAACACCTTCAGGCAACTCATGATAATTGGCTTTTAACACATAGCCATTTGTCACCATGTCCGTATCTATTTTGAAATCTATGGAACCATCGGGCCGATGGATGGCATTTGAAGATGTCCTTCCTAAAAACCTCAAATTCTCATCGCACCAGCAGCAATGCCGTAATAAGACAAAGGCTTTTGGCTGTCGTAAATGCGGATTGATACAATGAAGACAAGGCCTGATATATTGATTAATTGTTAAGCATTCAACAAAAAATAATGCCAATAAAAAACCGCTGTAAACATTGCGTTCACAGCGGTCTATTGTTGTCAATCGGTGATTTTGGCCACCAATTATTTTACTTCTTCAAAATCAACGTCTTCTACTTGACTGTCGTCTGCTGCGTTTTCCGTTGGTGTCGCATCAGTTGCTGCACCTTCTTGTTCGTTCATCGCGGCATACAACTCCTGAGAAGCAGCTGCCCAAACTTCATTCAGCTTTTCTGTAGCTGGATCGATTTGCGCAACTTCTTGTGTAGCATGTGCGGCTTTTAAATTCACCAAAGCAGATTCAATCGCTGATTTTTTATCGGCAGGAATTTTATCGCCATACTCTTTCAATTGTTTTTCCGTTTGGAAAATCAAAGCATCCGCTGCATTGATTTTTTCAATTTTCTCTTTGGCTTCCGCATCTTGAGAAGCATTTTCTTGGGCTTCTTTTTTCATTCTTTCAATGTCTGCATCGCTCAATCCTGAAGAAGCTTCGATCTTGATTGTTTGCTCTTTCCCGGTGCCTTTGTCTTTGGCAGAAACGCTCAAAATACCGTTGGCGTCGATGTCGAAAGTAACTTCAATTTGAGGAACACCTCTTGGTGCGGGTGGGATGTCCGCCAAGTCAAAACGACCAATTTCTTTGTTGTCGTTGAACATCGAACGCTCACCTTGACCGACTCTCAAAGTTACCGCTGGCTGGTTGTCCGCAGCAGTTGAGAAGATTTCCGATTTTTTGGTTGGAATGGTGGTGTTGGATTCGATTAATTTCGTGAAGACACCGCCCAAAGTTTCTATTCCTAAAGAAAGCGGGGTAACGTCTAACAACAATACATCCTTTACATCTCCAGTCAAAACACCTCCTTGGATCGCTGCACCAATCGCAACTACCTCGTCAGGATTTACTCCCTTTGAAGGAACTCTTCCAAAGAATTTTTCTACTTCTTCTTGAATTTTTGGGATACGTGTCGATCCACCTACCAAAATTACCTCATCAATATCAGAAGCAGAAAGTCCTGCATCGCTCAAAGCTTTTTTACAAGGTTCCATCGAACGTCTGGTCAAATCATCGCTTAATTGTTCAAATTTTGCACGTGTCAAGGTTTTTACCAAGTGTTTTGGCCCTGTTTCGTTAGCAGTAATGTACGGCAAGTTGATTTCAGTTTGTGAAGAAGCTGACAATTCGATTTTCGCTTTCTCCGCCGCTTCTTTCAAACGTTGCAATGCCATGGGATCTTTTCTCAAGTCCACATTTTCTTCGCTTTGAAATTCATCGGCCATCCATGAAATGATCACGTTGTCAAAGTCATCTCCTCCCAAGTGGGTATCTCCGTTGGTAGACAATACTTCAAAAACACCGTCACCCAATTCCAAAATTGAAATATCGAAAGTTCCACCTCCTAAGTCATAAACCGCGATTTTTTTGTCGCCTGCGCCTTTGTCCAAACCATACGCCAAAGCTGCAGCCGTTGGTTCGTTGATGATTCTTTCTACTTTCAATCCTGCGATTTCTCCTGCTTCTTTGGTTGCTTGACGCTGTGCATCATTAAAGTAAGCTGGAACAGTAATCACTGCACGCGACACTTCTGTACCCAAATAGTCTTCAGCCGTTTTTTTCATTTTTTGAAGAATCATGGCTGAGATTTCTTGTGGTGTATAGTTTCTTCCATCGATTTCTACTCTTGGCGTATCGTTTTCACCTTTGACCAATTTATAAGTAATATGATCGATTTCATTTGCGTCTTCAGAATATTTAGTTCCCATAAAACGCTTGATAGAACTAATTGTTTTCTGAGGATTCGTTACCGCTTGTCTTTTGGCCGAATCACCCACTTTTCTTTCACCACCTTCTACAAAAGCGACGATGGATGGGGTTGTTCTTTTTCCTTCTGCGTTGGGAATAACAGTTGGGTCGTTTCCTTCCATTACAGCAACACAAGAGTTTGTTGTACCTAAGTCAATTCCTATTATTTTGCTCATTTCTTATTTTGTTTTATTAAATTAAAGTTTGATTTGCTGAACATAAGTCAAGGATTATGCCAACGCCTATTTTGAATTATATTGACAGAAATAAATGACATATTGTCAGGTTTGTCGAACTGACAACCCATGAAATGCTTGTGGTGTCTCGAAAAGTTTAAATCCCTATTTCTATCTGAAAGCGGATGTACCAATTGTTTTTGTTGGCCGCTTGGTAAAAATCTTGTTTCTCATAAGTTGCTTCTGCCTGCAATTTAAATGCATGTTCCCAAATGTATTTGGTCAGCCCCAAAGAAAATTGTTGGGTATTGGGCTCGTAGGGACGAATTTTGTCATCCACCCATTGGTTAGAATACCGACCAATGATTTCATAGTTGTTTCGAAACAAATAGCTTCCCTGTACATCAACTCCTTCTCCCACAAAGGCATAGCGAATGTCATTGGCATCCGAAGGGTTCACCGTGATGGGATCTTTTGTTGAACGATTCATGTAAGCAGACATCAATGCCCAGCCATCGTATTTGAAAATTAAATCTCCAAAAAATGAACGCAAAGTCCTTGGCGAATACAATTCTTTCCCCGTTTGTCCTCTTTCTCTTTTGGCTTGGTTATTTTGATGGTAAGCACCAGAAAGCATCAATTTGGGTTTTTCTTCCCGCATCAAATCTCCTTCAAAAAAAGCACCTGTTTTGGTAAAAGCACCCAAAGGATAAATTTCCGCCTTTCCCGTCAATGCAATGCCCATGTCATCGTTATCTGTCCAATTTCGGCCTTCACCCGAGCTCAAAGCCCCTCTGAAGTTGTAAGAGAATTTGTCTTCGTATTCGTTGGTGTTGTGAATTTGCAAACCAAAATCTCGGTCGATGTTGAACTTTGAGTTGTTGATGCTTCGATCGGTCAACTGTAAGGCGCCAGAAGAATTCAACCGTTGGCGGTTGCCCGGCAATTTGGTTTGACCAAAGCTGATGTCCCAATGTTCGTTCGGTTTGTAAACGATGACCGCATCTCGGATGATGTTGATATTTTTGCCATCTTCTACTTCACCCACATCTTCTGAAGCAAATGACAATTGGATCGAATACATGAATTTTGGGTCACCGACATAGCCATCAAAACGCAAACGCAGTCTTCGTACTTGTGCATCGATCGATTCGTCATCGTCATTGTTCCAATACGTCATGCGGTTTTGCATGCGAAAACGAATGTTCAATTGAAAAATACTGTCTGGTGAAGTCAATCCCAATCCTTTTCCATAACTATAATAAGGAAGTGCGGCAAATTGTTTTTCTTCTTTGAGGCTATCAAACTTGATAATTTGTGCGCTGGCAGTCAGGCTCAAAGCGATCAAGCCAATAAAAAAATAGAACTTGGTCATTGGTCTTTAATTTTGCACAAAAATAACCGCTTATTTGGAAGTCAACGGCTTTCCTGTATTAAATTTTGCAATAAAATACACAAAAGATGAAAGGCTCAGCTAAACTCACTTGTTAGGGAATTTTAGCCAAGAAAAAAGACAGCAAAAATTTCTTCTGCTGTCTTTTGTTGGTTTGAATTTCAACTTATTTTTTGACAAATTTGGTCAAAATGACAATCGATTGCCCTTCTACTTTTCCTTCAATTTGCCCCGGTTCATTGGGTACCAAACGAATGTTTCGAACGGCTGTACCAATTTTGGCCACCAAAGAACTGCCTTTGACATCCAAGTCTTTGATCAAGCTGACCGTGTCACCATTTTGTAAGATATTTCCATTGGAATCTTTGTGCAATTCAACGGTTGCATCACCGATGTGATCTCCAGAAGCCTTTGCCCATTCTAAATTGTCTTCATCCAAATACATCATGTCCAAGGCATCTGCCGCCCAAGTTTCATTGCGAAAACGGTTGAGCATGCGCCAAGAAATGACTTGCACGCCAGGAACTTCACTCCACATGGCAGAGGACAAGTGTTTTTCCCAAAACGCACTGTCTGGTTCTTCTTTTTTCTCAATTTGTGCCAAGGCTTTGTCGCATATCAATATCGTACGTTCAGGCTGATTACCAGAAGTAGGGGCAACTTCATAAAAATTCAATGGGCCCGCTTCTCCTGTGATTTCACAAACATTGCCACTTCTTTCTTTGACTACATTTTCAAGTTTCATCGTATTTTATTTTTTCAATTCAATTTATAATTAACCATGAATTTCTTCTTTGGTTCCATAGTTTTGGATCAATTCTCCTTCAAATTTCAACCATTCTTCCCAACGTTTGTCCACATCGACATCGACTGCGTATTTTTTGGCAAACTTTAGAAAAGTGGTATAATGCATGGCTTCTGAAACCATCAATTCATGGTAGAACTTTGCCAATTCTTCATCTTTGATGTTTTGTGATAACACTCTGAATCGTTCACAACTTCTGGCTTCAATCATGGCTGCAAACAACAAACGATCAATAAAAGATTGATTTCTACTGCCACCTTTCACGCAAAATTTCAATAATTGACCGACATAATCATCGGGCTGTTCTCTGCCCAAAGTATAACCTCGTTCTTTGATGATGTTGTGCACCATTTGAAAATGTTCGACTTCTTCCAAGGCAATTTCAATCATTGAAGTGACCAAATCTTCTTTTTCAGAATTGTTTACAATCAAAAACATGGCATTAGAAGCTGCTTTTTGTTCACACCAAGCATGATCGGTCAAAATTTCTTCCAGATTTTTTTCGGCAATATTGGCCCATCTTGGATCGGTCAATAATTTTAATCCCAACATATTATTATAAAGTTTTTTACAAAAATCGGATATTTGGACGATGATTCAAAACAAAGTACTATTTATTGGTTTGGTTTGGCCAGAACCCAATTCTTCCGCTGCTGGAAAAAGGATATTGCAATTGGTCGATTTTTTTGTAAAACGAGGCGATGAGGTTATTTTCTGTTCGAGTGCTTCAAAATCCGAATCGAGTTTTGATTTTTCGAATTGGACGGCGGTGAAGGAAGTGGCTATTGCTTTGAACAATGTTTCTTTTGATATTTTCGTAAAGGAATTGAAGCCTGATATCGTTGTATTTGACCGTTTTGTTTCTGAAGAACAGTTCGGTTGGAGAATTCGAGAAAATTGCCCCAATGCCATTCAAATTTTAGATACCGAAGATTTGCATTTTCTAAGAAATGCAAGAGAAATTGCGTTTAAAAAACAAACGGAGTTGCACTTTGAAAACCCAATGAAATTAAGAGAAATTACTTCAATATTGCGTTGTGATTTGAGCATCATGATTTCTGAAGTAGAAATGAAATTGTTGATGAATGAATTCAAGATTTCAAAAGAATTGTTGTTTTATTTGCCCTTTTTAGAAGAAATTGAAAATAATAAAAATTTAAAGTCCTTTGAAGAAAGACGAGATTTTGTGTTCATAGGTAATTTCTTGCACGAACCAAATTGGCAATGTGTTTTGGAATTGAAGAAAACAATATGGCCCAAAATCAAGAAAAAACTTCCTACTGCAAATTTGCATATTTATGGTGCGTATGCCAGCCAAAAAGTAACCGATTTGCATCAACCCAAAGCAGGTTTTTGGGTACATGGAAAAGCGGAAAGCGCGCATGAAGTCATTGAGAAGGCCCGAGTTTTGTTGGCACCACTTCCTTTTGGAGCAGGTCAAAAAGGAAAATTCATTGATGCGATGCAAATGGGTACGCCTATTGCTACTAATTCACTTGGTGCTGAAGCGATGTTCACCCATTCAATCCCTGGTGTGGTGGAAGATTCGACCGATTTTTTTGTTCAAAAAACCGTTGAATTGTATGAAAACCAAGAGCTTTGGGAAAATGCACAGCAGGTTGGTCAAGAGATTTTAAAAGTTCATTTTGATAAAAATCAATGGATTCCTTTGCTGGATCAACATTTGAATTTCCTTCAAAAGAATTTAAAACAACATCGACAACAAAATTATTTAGGACAAATCTTACATCAAAATTCAATGAACGCATTGAAATATATGAGTTTATGGATTGAAGAGAAAAATAAATCAGCCCAATGAATGTATAAAAATTAAAATTAAAAAAAATCAATGCCCAATACCAAACAGTTTCTTCAAAACCGCAGCAATGAATTATCAGATACTTTGATTGATTTCTTAAAAAGTACCGATTTTTCGCATGCCATCATGGTTGGAGTGGTCTTGTTGATTCCTATTTTGGTCGGTTATCAATTCAACTTTTTAACGATAGGAACCGCGATGGCGGTAGGCGCTTTGTTGGCTTCTCCAAGTGATGTGGATGGCAGTTTTCGGTTGAAAATTACAGGGATTTTATTGTCGAATTTACTGGTGATGTTGGTGACGCTCATCGGCGGTTATTTGTACCAAAGTTGGTGGGCTTTATTGCCTACTTTAGGGATTTTGATGTTTTCGATTTCGTATTTGTCAATTTTTGGATTTCGAGCTTCGTTGATCAGTTTTTCAGGATTGTTCGCATTGGTTTTGAGTTTTTCCAATTTAAGTGAGAATGAATATCCAGCTTATTTTCAAGCAATTTTTGTAGGTTTAGGCGGATTTTGGTATTTGTTGGCAGCCTATGTTTATGGTTCAATTTTTAAGAAAACACCCATTCAAAAGAACTTATTGATTGCTTTGAATTTAACCGCAGATTACATTGAAACACGCGGGAAATTAATTGATAAAAAAGACGATAGAGTAGAGCTATTCAAAGATATATTTCAATTGCAATCGGCTTTGACAGAAGTTCATGAAACTTTGAGAGAATTGCTCATCAGTAGTAGGAAAGGAAGTGGTAAATCAAATTATCAAATCAAAAATTTATTGATTTTCATTGAATTGATCGATATTTTGGAATTAGCCATTGCCAATCCTGTGAATTATGACAAAACCGATTTGATATTTGAGAAAAATCCACAACAAAAAATTGATTTTCGAGAATTGCTATTTGCTATGGCAGAGCGATTAAGAGAAATTTCTAATCAACTATCTCATCCTAAAAATTTAAAGGAAAATGAAGAATTAGAAGTTCTATTGGCGCATTTAGAAAAAAGCATTCAAGCTTATGAAACCGAGATCGAAGATCAATTTGATGAAAGCGCTTTGATGTTGAAGAACTTTTATAAATACCAAAAAGACCAGGTAGAGAAAATTCGAAACATTGAATGGTATTTGCAAAATAAAGGACAAAAAGAACTCAATAAATTAAGAAAAAATGATTTAACTAAATTTCTCACTCAACCTGATTATAATTTGAATTTGTTGTTGGAGAACTTCAATTTTAAGTCGTCTATTTTTTTGCATTCCCTTCGAATTTCAGTAGTGACTTTGGTGGGTTATAGCTTAGGTGTTTTGTTTGAATTACAAAATCCATATTGGATTTTGTTGACGATTGTAATGATCATGCGTCCGACTTATGGATTGACCAAAACGCGCTCCAAGCAAAGAACGATAGGAACTTTAATCGGTGCTTTGGTGGCGGTAGCTGTTGTTTTCTTGGTGCACAATACATTTGTTTTTGCCTTGTTGGCCTTCATTAGTTTTGTGATTTCATTTGCGATGTTACAAAACAATTACAAATCTTCGGCGGCATTTATTACACTCAGCGTGGTTTTTAGTTATGCGTTAATGGAACCCAATGTTTTTGATGTGATTCAATTCAGGGTAGTGGATACGTTGATTGGAACAGGTTTGGCGATTGTGGCCAATTTGTGGTTGTGGCCTGCTTGGGAAATCAAAAACTTTGACACTACTTTATTGGATGTTTTGAAAGCGAATCGTAAATATTTAAAAGAAGTCAGTACTTATTATCAAAATGTAGGCGAACCCAGGCAAGAATATCGATTGTCGAGGAAACAAGCTTTTTTGGCGATGTCCGAATTAAATGCTTCCTTTCAAAGAATGGCGCAAGAGCCTAAATCTCAGCAAAATGAAATGGATAAAGTCTATGAAATTGCGATGTTGAACCACACTTTTTTGGTCGCTTCGGCTTCGTTGGGAACTTATGCAATCAATCATCCGACGACGCCAGCTTCTGATAATTTTCATCAAGTTATGACGCATATTGATGAAAATTTGGCTTGGGCAGAATTGATTTTAACAGAACGAATCACCAAATTCTCTGTACCAACTTCACACGAAATTCTTCAATCTACTTATGGTCATCAATTGAAAGAAATCGTAGAATTGGACGTGATGGATGATGAGATAGAAATGAATTTAAAAATTGAAGAAGCCCATTTGGTGTTTGAATTATTGAAATGGTTGTTGAGTTTAAGCCATAAAAACTTAAAGTTATTGAAAGAAATGGATTGGTAAAATTGTTGAATTCTTTGTTGAATTAAGTTTACATTTGAATAAAATAAATCCATTTAAGTCATGAAAGTATCCGTCAGACAACTAAAATTAGCCGATTATGAAAGTTTGAAAGCTTCGATGATCGAAGCCTACAAAGACAATGACGAATATTGGCAAAAGAAATCGATCAATAAACTTATTGAGATTTTTCCTGAAGGTCAAATTTGTGTCGAGGTCGATGGAAAAGTTGCGGCTTGCGCTTTGTCGATTGTTGTTTTGTATGAATTGTATGGCAATGACCACAATTACAAAGAAATCACAGGGAATTTCACTTTTGATACACACAACAACGATGGTGATATTTTGTATGGCATTGAAATATTTGTCAATCCAGAATTTCGGGGATTGCGTTTGGGGAGACGATTGTACAATGAAAGAAAGGATTTGTGTGAAAAATTAAATCTCAAAGGCATTGTCATCGGCGGTCGAATTCCCAATTACCACAAATACAGCCATGAAATGTCACCGCGAGATTACATTTCAATGGTGCGTTCCAAAGAAATTCATGATCCTGTGTTGAATTTTCAATTGGCCAATAACTTTCATGTGATCCGAGTATTAAAAAATTATTTGATCGGTGATGCGCAATCTGAAGAATATGGGGTTTTGTTGCAATGGAACAATATTTATTATTCCAAAAAACGAAACGCCATGACCGACAGCATCATTCGTTTGGGGATGGTGCAATGGCAAATGCGGCATTTCAAGGATCTGGATGCTTTCTTTGAGCAAGTCGAGTTTTTTGTGGATGTATTGGCGGATTACAAATCGGATTTTGTGGTTTTTCCTGAGTTTTTCAATACGCCTTTGTTGGCGCCTTTCAATCATTTGCCCGAACATGAAGCCATGCGCGCTTTGGCGGAATTGACCGATGAAATCAAAAAGAAAATCTCTGAGTTTGCGATTGCCTACAATGTCAACATCATTTCTGGCAGCATGCCTTATGTGGAAGATGGCGCGATCTACAATGTGTCGTATGTTTTGCATAGAAATGGAAAAATCAACGAATACCGAAAAATCCATATCACACCCAACGAAAAAAAATACTATGGATTTACGGGCGGCAATGAAGTAAAAGTCATCGATACCGATTGTGGGAAAATTGGTGTTTTGATTTGTTATGATGTTGAATTTCCAGAATTGTCCAGAATTTTAGCCGACCAAGGCATGAAGATTTTATTTGTGCCTTATTTGACCGATACGCGAAACGCATACAACCGCGTAAGGGCTTGTGCACAAGCGCGTGCAATTGAAAATGAATGTTATGTGGCGATCACAGGTTGTGTCGGAAATTTGCCTGGTGTAAGCAATATGGACATACAGTTTGGGCAAGCAGCGGTTTTCACGCCTTCAGATTTTTCATTTCCCGAAAATGCCATCAAAGCCGAAGCTACGCCCAATACCGAAATGACCATCATCGCCGATGTCGATTTGATTTTGTTGAAAGATTTGCATTACAATGGTTCGGTCCAAACGATGAACGATCGCAGAAAAGATTTGTACGAAGTGCGTTTAAAGGAGTGAGTGAAAATATTTTTGTACAACGATCAAGGAATTTTCCAGATCAAAAAAGACACATTGATTCAAATGTATTAATCATTAAACTCACTTTTTAGTTGACTGGTTTCGGGATGGTTGAGTTGTTTTATTGAGAAATGTTGATTAAATTTAGGCTGAGTTTTTCAAGCCAATTTCAACGCTAAAATGTGACACCCAATGAAAGCCTTCGTTTTTTTTCCATCATTGGAAATGCACGCATTTCTTTCTAAAATCGTTTATTTAGAAAACGAAGAAGAGGTTTTTGGTTTTCAAAGCATTCCACGAAATCATCCAGCCATATTTTTTGTTTCTCCAGAGAGTGGGAGTTTAGACATTCACATTGGCCAAAATTATTTTCAACTTAAAGAAAACCATGTTTATTTTGCTGGATTGGGTTTTCATCCTTCCCAAATGAAATTCAATGCCCAAGCAAAAATGTGGGTGCTGATGTTGCAACCTCAAGTTGCTGAAATGTTTTTTGGGGATGCTGCGAAAGCTTTTGTCAACCAGATTTACTGTGTGACCGACACGCATTATCATTGGCGGTGGCTGGCAGAGCAATTGTGGGAACAACCCAAGAGCCTTGTAGAAAGTATACGCTTTTTAGAAAAACGGATTGCTCAGCAACTGAAGTCGCCGAAAATTAAACCTAGCGTTTCACTGGCATTGCACCATATTTACAATGCCAATGGTGTTTTGAGCATCAATGATTTGGCGAAAAACACCTATACCTGCAACCGAAACCTTCTGAGACAATTCAACGAATCCATAGGTGTCAACCCCAAAACCTTCAGTGACATGATCCGTTTTTCAAAGCTAATGGAACAATTGATGCAACGACCTGTTTCCAATTTAGATGTACTCGCTTTTCAATTTGGCTATTATGACCTGTCACATCTCAACAAAGATTTCATTCGCTTTTTGGGCAGTGTTTTGTATGGATTAAGTGACAAAGAAAAATCTTTGAATCAACATTGGGTTTAAGTAAAATGTCCGTTTTTTACAAGCAATTGATTTAAAATCAGATTAATTTAGTTCGGAAATTAAAAACTACCGAACGATGAAAAAGCTGAGATTATTTACATTATTTGTGTTATTCGCTTATTGCCTCAATGCACAAATGTTTCGCTATCCACCGACTCAAACAGTTCAAGTGGAGGACAATTATTTTGGAACGACAATTCAAGATCCTTACCGTTGGCTGGAGGATTTAAAGGCTCCAGAAGTGAAGGATTGGTTTCAATTGCAAGCAGATTTTACCAAAAATTATTTGCACAAAATTAATGGTAGAGAAAAGCTACTGAAAAACATTCAAGCATTGACCCAAATGCGGGGAGACATTATCGGTAAACCTTACAAAAGCCAAAATCATTATTACTATCTCAAAGCACTTAAAGGCGACAACTTTTACAGTCTCTATCAACGAGACACAAAATCAGGCAAAGAAACATTGTTTTTTGATGGGCAAGCCTATAAAAAAGGAAGCAAAATCAATGATTTTGTGGTCAACGATCAAGGGAATGTAATGGCGTTAAAAATTCAAGAAGAAGGCCGAGAGATTTGCGAAGTTATTTTTATGAAATTGCCCGAACAAACAATTTTAAAGGACAAATTGTATCCTATTTGGGGTGAATTTCCAATTAACTTTTTACCCGATGGTAAAGCGATGGTTTATACCCAATTGGTTACTTCAGATCCGAACAGCAAGGAATTGTTGAAAAACATGAAAGTCAAGTTGCATGTTTTGGGAACTAACTCCGAAAAAGACAAAATCTTGTTCTCAGCAACAACTCATCCTGAACTCAAAGTTTTGCCAGAAAAACTTCCATTTGTAACATTTTCTGCGGATAATCAAACCATTTTTATAGGCATGGCCGCTGCGACCAATTATTATGAAAGCGTTTTCTATACTGAAGTTAAGCAACTGAATGAACCTAAAATACAATGGAAACCATTGATCAAAGCGACTGATCAAATCGCCAGTTTCAATCTGATAGACAATCAAATTTTCTTTGTCACTTTTAAAAATGCGCCTCATTTCAAAATAGGGGTAACTCAATTGGATCAGCCTAATTTTGACCACGCAAAAACCATCGTACCCAGCGGAGAAGAAACAATTACTTTCCTTGAATCAACTAAAAATTATTTGTTTTTTGAAAAAAGCAATGGCGTCACTTCGACTTTGTATCGATTGGATCCTAAAAATCATCAAATAACCCAATTGATCACTCCTGGAGGTATAAATTTAGGCACTGCTTTGAACAAGAATGAATCGGATGGGGTGGTGGTGAGGAACACCAATTGGCTCAGTCCAATTTATTTTTTGGAAGTGGACTTGTCCCAATCATCAACAGCGGTAGAGAGCAAGTGGTTGAATACTGAACGAAACTTCCCTGATTTTACGCAACAATTTGACATCCAAGAATTGGAAATACCAGGACACGATGGCGTGATGATTCCGCTTTCCATCATTTATCCCAAAAATATCAAAATGGATGGCACAACGCCTTGTTACATCACTGGATACGGTGGTTATGGAATTTCATTTTACCCCTCTTTTTTGGCGGAAGAAATCGCATTTTTGCAACAAGGCGGCATGATCGCCATTGCACACGTTAGAGGGGGCGGAGAGAAAGGGGAGGATTGGTACCAAGCGGGCAGACGAGAAACCAAACCCAATACCTGGAAGGATTTCATCTCAAGTGCAGAATATTTGATTCGTGAAAAATACACTTCGCCGCAAAAACTCATCGGTGAAGGAACGAGCGCGGGTGGAATTTTGATTGGGCGCGCAATGACGGAAAGACCCGATTTGTTTGCAGTGGCCATCAATAATGTAGGGATGACCCAAGTGTTAAGAAATGAAGCGACTGCCAATGGCGACAACCATATCCCCGAAATGGGTTCTGTGAAAATTAAAGCGGATGTTCCGGCGTTGATCGAAATGGATGTGCAATCAAAGATCCGGTCAGGCGTGAACTATCCCGCAACTTTGACGATTACTGGCATCAATGATTCCCGTGTTGCTCCTTGGATGCCCGCAAAATTTACAGCGGCTTTGCAAAAGCATTCTACCTCGGGCAAACCCATTTTGCTTTCGGTCAATTACAAAGGTAGCCACGGACCCAATGACATTGCAGCTTATCATTCACAACTTGCAGATATATTTTCGTTTGCCTTGTGGCAAATTGGACATCCTGATTTTCAACTGACTCAATAAATGTTTCAATATGAAAAAGCTATTTATTGAAATATGCGGTCATTTCCCTTGGATAGAACAGCCTGAGTAGTTTTATGAAGTGTTGAATTTATTTTTTGAAGATTAATTGTTTGAAATGAATTCATTAGACCAATCTTTCACCATTCAAATCAGTCAACAAAACATCGGTCATATAATCCAGAAAAGGTCTTCCTTGTTGAAAAATAGTGACTACTTTTTTTAGGAAATCTGCATGTGAAACCTCTTCATCAGTAAAAGAATGCGTGAGCAAAAACTGTTTCTTTCTGAGCAATTCAATGCGTTCATGATTTTTTTCAAAACCTTTGGGTGCTGTTTTCAATTCATCACCATATAAACTGCCAAATGTATTTTGAATGGCTTTAGAATTTAAAATTTTCTCCAATTCATCATCTTCTTCAATTTCTTTTCTGATGCGCAGTAAATCCTCTTTATTTGGCCCCCAGAAGCCCAAGCCAGCAAACGAATTCCCAGGTTCTATATGAAGATAATAACCGCCACGATAATTGGGTTTTTGTCTGCCCATAAACATCGAAAAATGATTTTTATAAGGTGTTTTGTCTTGGGTAAAACGCAAATCCCGATAGATTCGGTACATTTTCATCGGTTCTAAAAAATCAGTCAACTGCAATGCATCATGAATGGATTGAAAATCCACCAAAGCACTTTCTTTGGCTTGTTCAAACATTGCTTTGTGTTCGTTGAACCAATCACGGTTGTTGTTTTGTGCTAATTTTTTCAGAAATTCTAAAACCTGTTTGTCCATTTTTTTGTAAAGATATTTATTTCTTACACAATCAATCAATGTGCATCTATCTTTTCAAGTTAAATCAAATGGTGAAATTTTGTACAGTAGTTGAATGACACGAAGATAGTTTATGAGAAAATCGAAAAAATCATCACCCAAAAACTTCAATTACTTTTTGCATTAAATATTTGCCCATCAAAAATAAAAATGCATAAAATTTGATTTTAAAAAACATTAGGCTTTATCTTTGAGCGTATTTGTGTTCAACACAAAATCATGAAACCGATAGAGATTGGTATAGTTTTTCAAGTGTATCTTTAAAAATTGATTATTTTCACTTCCAAATACAGACAAATCACCCATTACTCATTGATTGCTTGCGCATTGTTAATTCAATTGATCGTAGCGTTTTTTCTGTACAATGAATATTTCAATGAAAAAGAATTGAACGCGATCCAAACCCAAATGCAAGAAACCCGGGAGTTGAAGCGTTTGATCCAATCTTCGAGAAATGATTTGACCCATGCCCAAACTTTGTTGTTTTCTTATACACAAAACAAATCCAAAAAGGATTTATTGGCTTATTTCAAATCCATACAATCCGCCAAGAACAACCTCAATACTTTGAAAGAATTTGAGCAAAGAATTCAGTGGAAAAAAATGGAAACTTCAGAAAAAGAAGCGTTGGATTTGGAGTCGTTCCATCAATTGATCGATTCGGTGTATCATTTGACTGAAAATTTAACCATCGAAGACAAAAAATTTGACCTCAAAGAAATTGAAGTTAAAAATGACTTTCAAGAATTCAAGGTCGAAGTCATTCATTCTGAAGACAGTTTGCCCAAAAAGAAATTTTTCCCAAGATTGAAAGATGCAGTTAAAGGAAAGGTGGACGTTAAAGTCGATACCGTGTTCATTACCACAGTGTATGGACAATCAGTCAATGCAGAAGAGATCCAAAAACAAATGGACAGCACGGTCCAAGCCATCGAATCTCATTACCGAAATGAAATGAGGAAGTATGAAAATCACCTGTCGCAGATCAGTGGAAAAAACACCCAAATTTCACGGATTTATGAAAACCTGATCGATTCGGGCAATGGTTTGATGCTCGCGTATGATGGCTTGATTGATGGCTTGCAATCGGATTTGGAAGACCAGTTTTACCACCGAAATTCAGTCAGTTTAAAAATAAGAAGAGCGACCATTATCGGTTTGTTAACGATGACTTTTTTGATGTTGTTGGCATTGATTTTTTATACGCGAGAATCTTTCAAATTGGAAAAAGCGCTTAAATCAGCCAATGACCAAGTGAAAGGACATTTGCAGTTCAAAAATAGAATTCTGGGCATGCTGAGCCATGAAATTCGCTCTCCTTTGAAAATCATGAATATTTTCATCGGAAAAATTGATCGGCAAGTACAGCAACCCAAAGTCAATGGGTATTTGAAATCGATGAAATTCACCAACGATTCTTTGTTGTTGCAAGCCAACCAGATTTTAGAATACACCAAGAACGAACAGAAAAAATTGACTTTGGAAGAAATTGAATTCAACTTGCGTCATTTTATCCAAGAAATCACCGATTCTTTCCAGGTTTTCATCGAAGCCAAGGGCAATCATTTTGAAACAAATGTCGAAATCGACGCAGCCTTGATAATTGTGTCGGATTCGCCCAAAATCCATCAGATTTTCGCCAACATTTTGGGCAATGCCAATAAATTCACAGAAAACGGCAAGATCCAATTGCATGCATTCGCTCGCATGATTGGTGACAAAAGAATTGGGTTGAAAGTGAAAATTTCAGATACAGGTATGGGCATTTCCGAGCAAGATTTGCAATACATTTTCGAACCGTATTACCAAGGTGCATTGTCCGAAAAAGTACAAAATTTAGGTGTAGGTTTGGGCTTGAATTTGTGCAAAGAGCTGGTTGCTTTGTTCGATGGCGAATTGAAAGTGGAAAGCGAATTGGGCGTTGGCACAACTGTTGAATTTGAAATTTTTCTAAACAAACAAAATCTATTGAATGATGGTTCGAATTTTATTGGCAGATGACCACCACATAGTTCGGCAAGGACTGGAATTCATGATCGAAGACATCTTGGGTGAATTCGAAATCATCCATGCAGCATCCATTCAAGACATCAAAGAACAGTTTCAAACACAAGCATTGGATTTTGCGATTTTGGATGCCCAATTGCCCGATGGAAACTGTTTGGACATTTTGACCGAAATCAGCCAACAATTTCCAGAAGTAAAGATCATGGTTTTCAGTAGTTTTGATGAAGAAATTTATGCTTTGCGATTCATCGAAGCGGGTGCGGATGGTTTTTTGAGCAAATTGAGCAGTGAAGAAGAAATCAAAACTGCCTTGGTACAATTGTTCAAAAATGGGCAATACCATTCTCCATTGACCCAAGCACTTTTGAAAATCCAACAACACCAACCCAATGCGCTCAATCCACTCAATCAATTGTCAGAAAGAGAACTGGAAATCGCAAAGTTGTATGCCAAAGGCTTCGAAAATTTAGAAATTGCCAATGAATTGTCCATCAAACAAAACACGGTGAGCACGTATAAAAAAAGAATTTATGACAAATTGGGCATTGATAAATTGATCGATCTGATCGACCTCATGAAGAAATACCACGATTATTAATTCTTAAACATTCCTACGTTCAGCCCTTAACTTTTCGCTTTTGTCGATAAATGTCTACAACAGTTTGGACATAGTTCGACACAGAAAAAACCATTCAGGATTGAGTTTTGCTTTTTAAACATCGATTTAAAAAATGAAATGTATGAAAGGTAGTGAGGTAAAAAGTATGGAAATGGTCGGGGTAGAAGAATTCTCTTTTCAGTCTAAATTGTCCAATTTGAGCAAAAAAGAATGGTTGGTCGTCATCGGCGCACAGGTCTTGATGATTGCCTCCATTTGGTTGATGGGGATATTTCATCCTTATTTTGAAGCACTTCATTTGGAAAGAATGCAAACCTTGGGAGGGCGAATTGTCATCTACACCCTTTTGGGGCTGTTGGGTTTTCAATTGTTGTTCTTTGCATTCACCACTTACCTGTATTTCAAATACAAATCCATCGCCAGTGTCAGCGATGATTTATTGCCCAAAACCACCGTTATCATTCCGGCATACAACGAAGGGAAATTGGTTTTCCAAACCTTGTTGAGCATTGCCAAAAGTGATTTTCCAATGGACAAATTAGAAATCATTGCCATCGACGATGGCAGTTCCGATGATACTTGGTTTTGGATCAACAAAGCCAATTCAGAATTGGGAGGACAAATAAAAGTCCACAAACAACCGCAAAACAAGGGAAAAAGATGGGGATTGTACCACGGTTTTACGCATGGAAATGGAGAAGTTTTCTTGACCATTGACAGCGATTCCATCATCGAAAAAAACACCATTCGCAACATGGTCAGTCCATTTGTTGTCGATGAAAAATGTGGCGCAGTGGCTGGAAATGTCAAAGTACTGAACAAAGACCAAGGCATGATTCCAAGGATGTTGCATGTGAGTTTTACTTTTAGTTTTGAATTCATTCGCTCGGCGCAAAGTGCTTTAGGATTTGTGTTGTGTACGCCAGGTGCTTTGTCTGCTTACCGAAGAGAAGCCGTGTTTCATTGTTTGAACGATTGGATCCACCAAAAATTCTTGGGACAAGAAGCGACCATTGGTGAGGACCGTGCGATGACCAACATGATTTTGAAACAAGGTTATGATGTAAAATTCCAAAGAAATGCCAATGTTTTGACCAACACACCCATTTCATTCAGAAACTTGCACAAAATGTTTACCAGATGGGGCAGAAGCAATGTCAGAGAAACTTTGATGATGAGTCAATTCATGTTTAAAAACTTCAGAAAAGGCAACAAAATGGGCGCGCGATTCATTTTCATCAATCAATGGATGAAATTGTTGTTGGCCGTTCCCATGTTTTTGATGATGTTCGTCTTTTTCTTGAACAACCCTTTGTTGTATTTGTGTACTGTTTTGGTCGGTGCTTTTGTGTTTTCAAGCATCCAAGTATTGTTTTTCTCCAAAAGATACAATCTGTCCGAAGCGCTCTGGGCGTACCCTTACAGCTTATTTTACCTATTTGCCTTGTGTTGGATTTTCCCATTTGCGATTACCACTGTTAGAAATGGAGGATGGCTCACACGATAATGTCGGATAATTGTCCATGTTTTTGAAGAGAGGAGGCGCTTGGTTTTGTTCAGTTCCACAAACACAAAACGCTTACTTTGCATCTTTTTGTTGCTCGCATCAAGCAAAATAGCGCCTTCTTTTTTTGATGATCAATTTGAATTGAAACTTAGTTTAAATTTTATTTTTTAGCGATTGCATGGTTCAACATCTCTTGAAGGATGATCGCTTGGCTCAGTTCAGCTGTTTTGGCTGCAAACAGCAAAGTGACATTTTGCTTTTCTAAAACCGAAAGAATGTGTGACAATTCCGCCGTTTTCTCTTTCAATTCCAATTGATAACGCCTTGCAAATTCCTTGGCACGCGCTGCTTCATGGCCAAACCATTTTCTCAATTCAGTAGAAGGCGCAATGTCTTTGAGCCATTCGTCCAATTGGGCTTTTTCTTTGGAAATTCCTCTGGGCCAAAGTCGATCGACCAAAATGCGATAACCATCTTCCTCAGTAGCTTCCTCATAAATTCGTTTGATTTTCAAAGTGTACATATTCAATGTTTTGGTGGGTTTTAACTTTAAACATACTGAACAAATAAAATTGTTTGTTGCCGACTTTTCTATCCCGAATTTACAGCTAATTCCCCAAATCGTTCAATCATCCAACCATTTATTACCTTAGGTCAATGGTGGTCCATTAGAATTGATGCATTTTTGCATTTCAAATCAAAATAGAATACAATGAAAACCGTTTTTCACAGTTCCGAATCAAGAGGCCATGCCAACCATGGTTGGTTAACTTCTTACCATACATTTAGTTTTGCCAATTACCAAAATTTTGACCGAATGAACTTTGGAGTACTTCGGGTCTTGAACGATGATACCGTTCAGGGCGGAATGGGGTTTGGTGCGCACCCACATCGCGATATGGAAATCATTTCGATTCCTTTGGAAGGAGATTTGGAACACAAAGATTCAACGGGAACAACGGGTGTCATCCGAAAAGGGGAAATCCAAGTCATGTCAGCTGGTACGGGTGTGATGCACAGCGAATACAACCACAATCCAGACAAAGCTGTGAAATTTTTGCAGATTTGGGTGATGCCAAGAACTTTGGGCGTGGAACCTAGAGGTGAGCAAATGCGCATCAAAGAGCATGCGATCAAAAATGATTTTCAACAAATTATTTCGCCTCATCCATCGGAAAACAGTTTATGGATCAACCAAGACGCTTGGTTCAGTTGGGCAGATTTTGATCAAGGCATCTCAAGAGAATACACCATCAAAAAAGAAGGCAATGGTGTTTATGTTTTTGTAATCGATGGAACGGTAAAAATTGGCACGCAAATTTTGAATTCCAGAGATGGTTTCGGCATCTGGGCAACCGATGGATTTGTACTCGAAGCCACTGAAGCTGCCGAAGTCTTATTAATGGATGTTCCGATGGAATGACCCAGTTGATTGAGATAAAAAAAAGGATTTGTAAATAAAACAAATCCTTTTTTTAATATGTTCTGTTGCAATTTGAACAAACTATTCCACACGGTTGTTTTTGATTTCTTCCACGATTTCTGGATTCAATAAAGTAGAAATGTCACCAAAGTTGGAGAAGTCACCCGAAGCGATTTTTCGAAGAATTCGTCGCATGATTTTTCCTGAACGTGTTTTGGGCAAACCACTGACAAATTGAATTTTATCCAATTTCGCAATCGGCCCAATGTGACTGGCAATGTGGTCATTGATTTCTTTTCTGACATTGTCTCGGTCACGCGTTTCACCCGTTTCTTTCAAGGTGATATAACCATACAAAGCATTTCCTTTGACGTCATGCGGAAAACCAACAATGGCGGATTCAGCCACAGCAGGATGTTCATTGATCGCATTTTCAATCGGTGCTGTACCCAAATTGTGTCCAGAAACAATCACCACATCGTCGATGCGTCCGACAATTCGGTAATAACCGACTTCATCGCGCAAAGCCGCATCGCCCGAAAAATATTTTCCACGAAAAGCAGTATAATAGGTTTCTAAATTGCGTTGTGGATTTCCCCAAATCGTTCGTGCCATGCCCGGCCAAGGAAACTGAATACACAAACTTCCTTCTGTATGATGGTCTTCGATTTCATTGCGCCGGTGGTCCATCAAAACGGGCTGAATGCCCGGCAATGGCATCGTGGCATAGGTGGGTTTCGTTGGAATGATGAACGGCAAAGGAGAAATTAAAATGCCACCATTTTCAGTTTGCCACCACGTATCGACAATCGGACATTTTCGTTTGCCCACATTATTGTTGTACCAATGCCAAGCTTCTTCATTGATCGGTTCGCCCACCGAACCCAACACTCTCAACGACGACAAATCATGGTTTTCAACATAACTTAAATTTTCTTTGGCCAAAGCACGAATCGCCGTAGGTGCGGTGTACAATTGTGTGACTTTGTGTTTGTCAATCACGTCCCAAAAACGACCATGGTCTGGATAGGAAGGAATTCCTTCAAATAAAACCGTGGTAGCGCCATTCAACAAAGGACCGTAAACGATGTAGGAATGTCCAGTGATCCAACCGATGTCTGCCGTACACCAAAACACATCTTCTTCTTTGTAATTGAATACATTTTTGAATGTATAAGCCGTATAAACCATGTATCCCGCCGTGGTGTGCACCATTCCTTTGGGCGATCCCGTGGAACCTGAAGTGTACAAAATAAACAAAGGATCTTCGGCATCCATGATTTCGGCAACATGGTCTTTCTTGGCAGTAGCCAATAAATCTTTCAACCAATAATCACGATTTTCTTTCATTTGTACTTGAGTTTGGGTTCTTTCAGCGACCAAAACTTTTTCGACAGAAGGACATTCCATCAAAGCTTCATCGACAATTCCTTTCAAATCAATGGTTTTATTGCCTCTAAATCCGCCGTCCGAAGTAATGACTAATTTACAATCCGAATCATTGATTCTCGTCGCCAAAGACTTTGCCGAAAAACCCGCAAAAACCACGGAATGGATTGCACCAATTCGTGCACAAGCCAACAGAGCTACTGGCAATTCTGGAATCATCGGCAAATAAATACAGACACGATCGCCTTTTTTGATGCCTTGATCCTTCAGCACATTCGCCATTTTGCAAACGCGCTCATACAAATCATTGTACGTGATGTGTTCCGCTGCTTCGTTCGGATCGTTGGGCTCAAATAAAATTGCGGTTTTGTCGCCTCTTTTGTTCAAATGTCGATCGATGCAATTTTTGGTGATGTTCAACTTTCCATTTTCAAACCAACGTACTTCACCGTTTAGCATGTCATTGTGCAAAACCTTGTCCCACTTCTGGTACCAAATGAAATTTTCATCGGCCAAAGTGCCCCAAAATTCTTCGGGATTCTTGACCGAATGGTTGTATATCTTGATGTAATCTTCTAAATTCTCGATGTTGTAATAATCCATGGACTGAAATTTTTTATCTAAATTAGAAATTTCAATCTTGGATTAAAAATATTTTGTGTAAACTTTTGAATTGCACTCAATCTCGATCCAAGACTTTCAGTAAAATCTCACAACCTTCGGTGATTTCGTCCTTGGAAATGGTGATCGGTGGTGTAATCCTTAGGTTTTGAATACTGTACATCAACCAAAATAGAATCAAACCTTCTTCCATGCATTGTTGGGCAACGTCTAACGCATATTCAGCAGAGGACAATTCGGGCGCCAACATCAATCCTCTTCCAGGGATGGATTTGATCTTAGGATGAACCAATAATTTTCGGAACAACTGTTCTTTCTCATCGATTTCAGCCATCCAATTGCCTTCCAATAATTCTTCCAAAGTGGCCAAAGCTGCAGCTGCAACCAAAGGATTTCCACCAAAAGTAGTGATGTGTCCTAAACTCGGATTGTGTGACAAACACTCCATGATTTCGGCACTGGCCGTGAATGCTCCAATCGGCATGCCACCCGCCATACCTTTGCCCATGACCAAAATATCAGGCACAAAATCATAGTGTTCAAAGGCAAACAATTTACCAGTTCGTCCAAATCCTGGTTGAATTTCATCCAAAATTAACAAAGCACCGACGGCTTCGCATCGTGCTTTCAGTTTTTTGAGATAATTGTTGAGTGGCAACCGAAAACCTGAAGCGCCTTGAATGGTTTCTACGACAACGCCGGCGGTCTGGTTGGTGATTTTTTCTAAATCTTCCTCTGAATTGAATGAAATGAAATTCACCATAGGCAACAGAGGACGAAAAGCTCTTTTCTTTTCTTCTCTTCCTGCCAAACTCAATGAGCCGTGGGTATTGCCATGGTAGGCATCTTTGCAAGCGATGATTTCAGAACGTCCGGTATATCTTTTGGCCAATTTCATGGAAGCTTCAATCGCTTCGGTACCTGAATTGACTAAATACGTTGTGTCCAAAGGATCGGGGAGGGCTTCCGCTAATTTTCTACATAGGGTGACTGGTTTTTCTTGGGCGTATTCGCCATAGACCATGACGTGCAAATATTGGTCGGCTTGGGTTTTGATCGCCTCAATAATTCTTGGAAAAGAATGCCCCAAAGTATTGGCGGAAACACCCGCTGCAAAGTCCAAATAGGCTTTTTTATCTTTGCCATAAATGTAACTTCCTTGCGCATAATCTACTTCAAAACCTGAAGCAAACTGAGTCGTTTTGGCTTGGTACTGAAAGAATTCTTGTTGTAATTTTGAAGTTTTCATTATAAAAACAATAGTAAAACAGCCGCGCCACCCACAACATAAGCACCGATCGTAAACAAATCAGAATAGGATTTTGAAAAACGTCTTTCCAACAAGTTTTCCGCGTCGATTTGATTTTCGTGGAATTTCAATTCCTTTTTGGGTTGTCTCAGAACATTGGCCATCAAGGTATCGCCTTCCCATTTGTTGACTTCAATTTTGTATTGCTTATCAGCAACCGTAATTTTATAATATTTGTTGGGTTTGATTTTTTCTTTCAATGACTTTTCTTCAGCAGTAAGGCTTGCTTCGCTTTTTGATTGGGCACTTTTTTCATTTGCTTCAGAAGCTTCTTTGGATCGACTAAAACTCATGCCTGAAGTTTGGCTCAACTTCACTTTTTCTTCTTCTTTGGCCTTTTCCTCCATGTCTTTTAACGCTTGTCCTTTTCTCTCCATATCCTCCGCCATTTCTGTATTGGCTTGTGGAAGATCTCTTGTCATCGCAGTAGGTGCCATGCCCCGATCTGTCAGTGAGCTGGAACGCATAGAACCTGGGCCTCTACGACCTGGCGTAATTTCCTCAACTTCTACTTCTGAATAAGGTTTGTAAACATAACAACTGCTCAATAAAACCAATAAGCACAAACCAAAGTATTTTGAATATTTCATGTTGATTTTCATTTCTAAATTTTATTAGGGGTAAAATTAATCATCTCTTGGGAATTAAGCAGGATTTTCAGGTTTTTCTTCTTTGGAGAAAATTGCATCCAAATCCATCATGGTTTCCTCAACTGATTCGTTTTCTGTGTTTTCTTGCACATCGGTGGCTTCCCATGGATTCTTTTCCCCAAAGATATCTTGCCAACGCCGCATTCGTTCATCACCTCGCCATCGGAAATCTTTCAGAAATTGTCGGTCTTTGGGGAATTTGGACTCAGGAAACAAACGGGAGTTCGCTTGAATCAAACACGCCAAAACATCGACATTGCTGCCATCGATTTCCGCCTCAATGATGCCACAATCTGACAAATTGATGCCCAATCTTTCTTTGACCAAAGTTTTCTCGTCTTCATCATCAACATAAGTAACCGACTGTGCATTTTCATGGACTTCGACCATTTTCAATTTGTTGTCTAAAAAATAACCGGTCATGTATTTCCCTTTGACTTGGTTGAATTCTTTTTCATTCAAAGAATCGACTTTGGCAATCGCAAAAGCATGGTTGAAAATCCGCACCGAATCCATCACTTCTTTGACTGGATTGTTGTATGTATAAATTGTATCGCCTGTAATTTGCTGGTCATCGACCCACATGATCGGATCTCGGAAAAATTTCATCAAACCAATGGTTTCATTGTAAAAAATCGAATCCGACTTGCCTTGCATATTGGTTTTATAATAACGTGCATTGAAATAAGCCTTCAATACGCGGGTAGAATCCGCTCTTTGTACCGCCATGATGGTATCGGCATGAAAGTACAATGAATCTAATTCAAAGGCTTTGACCGCATAGGCATTTTGGGTTACAAAGGCCGAATCGACATTGCGATGTACTTCGCCGTATTCGCCACGAATGAATCTTCGCTCTTCAGGGTCATTGATCAGCACATCGCCTTTTGCCCAACCATAGCCCGTTTGGTCATTGAAGTACATGTTGTTGCCATGCAGTTCTTTGCCGTCTCGGTAAATGGTCGAACGCTTATTGAGAAAAGCTTCTCCCGTTCGTTTGTTGAATTTCCCACCGCCCTCGGGCATCAATACATAATTTCTTGGATTTTTCCGATCGGTAATGGTACTTCGGCCGATGAAATCCGTCACATCCGTCATTTGGTTCATGATCATTTTGTCAGAAACGATACGGTACTCTTCGGTTTCAATCATCGTATTTCGATCAAACGTAATTTCTTTGCTGTTGGCATTGTATTGCAAAACCTGGGTATGGGTCACGCTGCCGTCTTTTCCTCGAATGATTGCGCCTTTGTCGGTGTAGGCCACGCCCGTCGCCCGATTGTATTCCATATAAGGCGTTTCAATCCGCTGGCTCGGGTCGATCATCACTACATTGCCCGAGGCGACCGCTATGTCCGTCACCCGATCGTATTCGACATAATCTGCAAAAAGCTCAGACTTGGCATCTTTGATGTGCACATTGTCAAAACCTTTGACCAGTCGAGTATTGCCATCGTATTCTAAACTGTCCGAACGAAAGGTCACGGTATCGTTGACCATTCTTACATTGGACCAAGCCCGAAAAATATTTTCTTGTTGATAATAAACCGCCGTATCGCTGTACAACTTCGTGCCTTCATGTTCAAAGACCACTTGGCCATACGCAAAGGGATTTCCACCAAAACGCGCAGGGTCTACACGGGTCACATCCGAATGCAATTGTCTGAATTTCTTGATCGGCGGATCTTTTTTGGGTTGGGTTTGTCCCAAAGCAAAAAAACTACTGAACAACAACAGCAGTAAGCTTAAAAAACGGAAAATATTATTTGTTCTTTCTGCCATAAAAATAGAGTGAATGGCTATCAACTTGGATATCAAAGATCTCTTCGATCGTCGCTTTGATCGATTGAATTCTTGGGTCGCAAAACTCGATGACTTCTCCCGTATCGGACAAAATGATGTGGTCATGTTGTTTGTCAAAATACGACTTTTCATAATGCGCTTGTTGTTCCCCAAACTGATGACGGCGCACCAATTTGGCTTCCATCAACAGCTCAATGGTATTATACAAGGTTGCACGACTGACACGGTACTTCTTGTCTTTCATCATGATGTACAGACGATCGATGTCGAAATGCTCATCGGTCGAATAGATCTCTTCCAAAATCGCATAACGCTCCGGTGTTTTTCGGTGGTTTTGTTCCTCCAAAAAATTCGTAAAAACCTGCTTTACAATCTCATAATTTCTTTGCTGTACTTCTTCCTTGTCCATCGCTGAAAAGTTTTGGTAAAGATAGTTCTTAATTTGAAAATGAAGTAATAGAGCCTTCTAACAATTTTGAACAATGCAGCTCATTATAATTGAACTAAAAATCAACATTTGAGCTGCACAACACGCCAAGACTATGGTGCAGCACTTCAACATCGGCCTTGTCAACACCAATTTGGCATACAAACAAAGAAGTCTTGAGGTTCACCCGTCCAAAATTTCATTTCCAAATACCAATGCGTCTATTGACTACGCCAACAATAAAGTCCCAAATCGGGAAAACAGTTCTCTACATCTCCCACAAACTATTTTTCAATTGGCTTTAATTTCAGATAAACTCCTCATTTCTAGGAACAATCGGGACGAGGATTTTCTTGTCATCAATTTCGTGCAAAAACACAGGATAGCGAAGTGAGAAGGATTCGAGGCCGTATTTTTCTTTTTCAGCTATATTTTCAAAAGAAATACCCTTGTGTTCCATGGCTTTTTTCAAAGCAACAAGAAAGCGTCCTCTTTCACCGACCCAACCGTTGTAGGAGGTCTCTTGGTTGAAAATGTTGACCAATTCAAAATCGTTCAAGGTCTTTAAATAAGTGTAATTGTTTTTTGACATCATGTAAAAATTTAAAAGTGAAACAAAATTTTACATCAAAAAATCAGGGAAGTGCGTGATGGCAATTTTTCCTTTCGGCTCATCCATTTTAGCACCGCGGCATTTGCTCGGTTGCTGTCAATTCAATGACTCTTGATGTTGGTACAAATATAAGCTATAATTATTCATTACAAAATGATTGAGCCCAAATGAACTATCGCTTAACCTATTTTAACGCCATTCAATAATCGACTAAAAATCAACGCATTGAAAGTTGTTGATAACCTTTTGATTTCTTTTGTCATTTCAGTCTTCAATGTCCTAATTATTGCGCTATTTTTGAAATTCGTGAAATTCTTTGGGAAATATATTTAAAGTTTTGACAGCGAGTTGATTTGATTTTTCAGTTCTCGCCTTCCTTAGATTTTAATACACCTTCCCAACGAAATTTCATCCACTAAAGTCTAATTTTATATTTCAAGGTACTATGTCTATTTTCGATAAAAGAATCAATTATAAACCATTTGAATACCCAGGAATTTTACAATTCACAGATGCGATCAACAAGTCTTTTTGGGTACACAATGAAATCGATTTTACGGCAGATACCCAAGATTTTCATTCGCATTTGACACTTGCCGAGAAAACAGCGATCAAACATAGTTTATTGGCGATTGCTCAAGTAGAAGTGGCGGTGAAGTCTTTTTGGGGAAATCTATACGATCATTTTCCAAAACCAGAATTCAATGGATTGGGCAGTACTTTTGCAGAATGCGAATTCAGGCACTCTGAAGCTTATTCAAGATTGTTGGAAGTTTTGGGCTACAACGATGAATTTGAAAAACTGATCGAAGTCGATGTTATCCGCGAACGCATTGATTATTTATCCGCTGCTTTGAAAGACGCGAAATCAACCGACCGAAAAAGCTATGTGGTTTCATTGATCTTGTTTTCAATTTTGATTGAAAATGTTTCATTGTTCAGTCAATTTGCGATCATTCTTTCCTTTACGCGTTTCAAAGGTTACATGAAAAACGTGAGCAACATCATCGCTTGGACTTCTGTGGACGAACAGGTGCATGCCAATGCTGGAATTTATATCGTGAACCAAATCCGCAAAGAATTCCCAGATTTCTTTGACCAAGAAACCATCGATTTCATTCAAGAGACTGTAAAAAATTCGATCGAAGTTGAAGCCAAAATTTTGGATTGGATTTTTATCGAAGGCGAAATTGAAACAGTGAACAAAAAGAATTTATTGAACTTCATGAAATTCAGAGTGGACGATAGTTTGAAGAAAATCAATTTGGAACCGATTTACAACATTTCATACGAAGATTATAAACCGATGGTTTGGTTTGAAGAAGAAGTTTTTGCCAACAGCTTGGATGATTTCTTTGCCAAACGTCCGGTGGACTATACCAAACACGATAAATCCATCACCGCAGATGATTTATTTTAATTAAACAACAAAACACAACCCCAAAAGCACTATACAATTATGGAAACAAACAGTGGATTGCCGATGCAAACATCCTTACAGCCAGAAACTTTACCGAAACTTTGGTGGAAAAATGAAGAAAGCGAACAGATCCTGAATCGCGGTTATTTATTGAAAGGAGAAACCGTAGAAGGCGCGATAGAGCGCGTGGCTACTGCAGCAGCAAAACGTTTGTACAAACCAGAATTGATCGAACCATTCAAAGAGATGATCGAGCGAGGTTGGATGAGTTTGAGTTCACCCGTTTGGGCCAATATGGGGACACAAAGAGGTTTACCGATCTCTTGTTTCAACGTATTTGTACCGGACAGCATCGAAGGAATTACCCACAAATTGGGCGAAGTCATCATGCAAACCAAAATTGGGGGAGGAACTTCGGGTTATTTTGGTTCTTTGAGAGAAAGAGGAAGTGCGGTAACAGATAATGGGAAGAGCAGTGGTGCGGTGAGTTTCATGAAATTGTTTGATACAGCGATGGACACCATTTCTCAAGGCGGTGTGCGCCGTGGGGCATTTGCGGCGTATTTGGACATTGACCATGCGGACATCGAAGAATTTTTGAAAATCAAAGACATCGGAAATCCGATTCAAAATCTATTTACCGCAGTTTGTGTACCTGATTATTGGATGCAAGAAATGATCGATGGCGATGCTGAAAAGCGCCAAATTTGGGCGAAAGTTTTGGAATCTCGTCAACAAAAAGGCTTGCCGTACATTTTCTTTTCGGACAATGTCAACCGAAACAAACCACAAGTGTACAAGGACCTGAACATGCGCATTTATGCAAGCAATTTGTGTTCAGAAATCATGTTGCCTTCGAGCATGGACGAATCTTTCATTTGTTGTTTGTCTTCCATGAACTTGGAATTGTACGACGAATGGAAAGATACAGAAGCAGTGAAATTGGCAATTTTCTTTTTGGATGCCGTTTTGCAAGAGTTCATCGAAAAAACAGAAGGAAACCACTACTTGGCTTCAGCCAATCGATTTGCGAAACGCCACCGTGCTTTGGGGTTGGGCGTTTTGGGTTGGCATTCTTATTTGCAGAAAAACATGATTCCATTTGAAGGATTGGAAGCCAAGATGTTGACCAACGAAATCTTTAAAAACATCCAGGACAAAGCCGACAAGGCAACCCAGGATTTGGCAAGAATTTATGGTGAACCAGAATTATTGAAAGACTACGGAAGAAGAAACACAACGACTTTGGCCATTGCTCCAACGACTTCTTCTTCAGCAATCTTGGGACAAACCTCTCCAGGGATTGAACCTTTCTCATCGAATTATTACAAAGCAGGCTTGTCCAAAGGAAATTTCATCCGTAAAAATAAATATTTGGCAAAATTGCTGGAAGAAAAAGGATTGGACAACGAGGAAACTTGGCGAAGCATCATGTTGAGCGCAGGAAGCGTACAGCAATTGGATGGTTTGACCGATGAAGAAAAAGCAGTATTCAAAACTTTTAGAGAAATCAGCCAATTGGAAATCATCCAACAAGCGTCTATTCGCCAGAAATACATCGATCAAGCCCAAAGTTTGAACTTGAACATTCCATCTGGCTTGCCAATCAAAGAAGTCAACAAATTGATGATTGAGGCTTGGAAATTGGGCGTAAAAACCTTGTATTACCAAAGAAGTCAAAGCGTTTCCAAAGAGATGGTGACTAGTTTGGTTTCTTGCATCAGTTGCGAAGGCTAAGCATAGACATCTCTACCTCAATGGATAAGGGATGAACTTTTTGTCATAGCAACAACATCATTCTAAATATTAATTGTATAAAAATTTGGCCTCCGTTGAGGTCAAATTTTGTAATGGAGTGTTGGAAAAGATTGATTAAAAATGCCTTACAAATAATAATGAGGCTACATATCCCTTTGAGCAATAGAGTTATGAGGCTTTGGAATGGTTTTTGTTTAAGTAACGAGTTTGTTAACATTAAGTTATGTAATCAAATGAAACACGCGCTATCTCTGATTGCCTTACTATCATTATTCTCTTGTAACACACTCAATAGCGAGAGTGTTTTATCTTCCAATTCCATCAATTTTGAAGAGTCAACTTCGATGATCAACCGTTATGGAAAAACGATTTTGGAGCGATTTGACGCTCCTTTGGGATACAATCGAGTGCGTGTAAACCCAGATGATTTCGGTGCTTATTTGAGAAGTTTGCCTTTGAAGCCCGACGGCAGTTTGGTTACTTATTACAACGGACAAACCAAACCCAACAACAATATCTATGCTTCTGTGGTGGATTTACCGATTTCTGATAGAAACATTCAAATGTCAGCAGATGCAGTGATGCGTTTGATTTCCGAATACTTGTATGCAAAAGAAGATTATGACCGCATTGTGTTTCATGCTGATAAAGTGCCGTTGCGTTTTACGGACTATGCGCATCAGGATTATTCATCGGCGAAATTTCATCAATACATAGATTTTGTAATGGAAAAAGTTTCTACGCCAAGTTTTTGTTCTGACCTCAGAGCCATTCATTTACACGAAATAAAAATCGGCGATATTTTTGTGCAAAATACTCTGCCCAATGGCCATGCAGTCATCGTGGTTGATATGGTAGAAAACCGAAAGGGCGATAAATTGGTCTTATTGGCACAAGGTTTTCATCCCGCCCAAGAAATTCACATATTGACCAATCCCAACCAAGATGATTTGAGTCCTTGGTATGCGCTCAAAGAAGGGGAGTTGTTGACACCAGAATGGCGTTTCATGACATCCGATTTGATGCGTTTCAAATTTTTAGGCAACTAATCTTTTTCATTCAAAAGATAAATTCAGTAATTTTGTGAATTATTGAATTTAAAAATGAAAAAAATAATCCTTTGTTTTACTTTCTCACTGGGAATTCTCGCTTGCAATTCATCAAAAATTGCTTCCAAAGACCTTTCAGAGAAGCATACTCAAATTTTGTTTCAATCTGAATACGGTGGTTCAGGAACGGATGAAATCCAGTTGATCACCCAAAAAGAAGCATTCACGGAACTTTGGGAAGAAATTACGGGGCAACCGAAAGAAGAAATTCAAGCTTTTAATGACCAAGAAGAGATGGTCATCATCAAACATTTCACAAGTGGTCGATCTGGCGGAGCGACTTATACCGTCAATAAAATCAAAGAAAAAAAAGGACACATTCAAGTTTACTATTCAGTACAAGGACCTGGCGCAATCGGCACTGACGCAATCACCAGTCCAGTTTTGATGGTCAAGGTGAATAAACAAGACAAGCCGACCATTGAGTTCATTCTTCAACAATAGAAACACACACAAACAAACATGAAGAGAATATATTTGGATCATGCGGCCACCACGCCTATGCATCAAGAAGTGATCGATGAAATGATGGTGTCCATGCGAGAGATTTATGGCAATCCTTCTTCGACGCACGTATTTGGCCGAGAAGCTAAAGCCAAGATAGAATTGTCACGAAAAAAAATTGCGGAAGCTTTGAACGTCATGCCATCAGAAATCATTTTCACTTCCTGTGGGACGGAAGCCAACAATTTGATCATCCGTTCTGCCGTTGAATATTTGGGCGTCAAGCGCATCATCACTTCTGAATTGGAACACAAATGCGTCAAAGAAACGACACGGGAAATGGGCGAAAGAAAGGAAGTCGAACTGCTCAAAGTCACAACCAATGCACTGGGAGAAATTGATTACCAAGATTTGGAACAAAAATTAAAAGCTTCTCCTCAAAAAACCTTGGTGACTTTGATGCATGCCAACAATGAAATCGGCAATTTATTGGACGTCAAAAAAGTCCAAGAAATGTGCGAAGAGGTGGGAGCGCTTTTTCATACCGATACGGTCCAAACCTTGGCGCACTATCCCATCGATTTGGGAGAAATGAAAATAGATTTCGCTTCATGTAGCGCTCATAAATTTCACGGTCCCAAAGGAATAGGTTTTGCTTTTATCAGAAAATCAACCGGATTTCACCCACAAATTACTGGTGGAGGACAAGAAAGAGGTTTGCGCTCAGGCACTGAAAATGTTCACGGTGTGATTGGCTTGGCCAAATCTTTGGACATCGCATTGCGCGATTTGGACGAACACAAAAAGCACATCGAAACATTGAAGAAATACACGATTGAACAATTGCAATCTGCCATTCCCAACATACAATTCAATGGAAATTCTGCTGATTTAGACAAAAGCCTTTATACGGTGTTGAACCTTCGTTTGCCGTTCAAAGATCCTTTGATTGGTTTTGAATTGGAATTGAAAGGCATCGCAGTTTCTCAAGGAAGTGCTTGCAGTTCTGGCGCTTCCAAGGTTTCGGATGTTATTCAATCTTTGATGCCATTGGAGGAAATTGAACAAACAACGCCTTTGCGGATTTCATTTAGTTGTTACAATACGAAAGAAGAAATTGATGTTTTGGTTGGAATTTTGAAAAAAATCAACGACAAGCACCAAAACAACTGATCATGAATTGGTTGGACGCCACATTGGTTGGTTTTTTAGTTTTGGGTTTCTTGTTGGGATTTAGAAAAGGATTCATTCGTTCTTTTTCTGGATTCATCGGCATGGGATTGGCCATTTGGGCGGGCATCAATTTTTCAAATTTATTGGACACTTATGTGGCACAATACGATGCGATACCAGACAGTTTGGTGTCGATTGTTTCTTTGTTGGTCATGATTTTTTTGGTGTATTTGAGTCTTAAAATCGTTGCCAAAATCCTTCATTCTGTGGTCCACACCGTTGGTTTAGGGTTACTCAATCGTTTGGGTGGCGCATTGTTTGGAGGTTTGATCAATTTATTGTTGGTCACTGCTTTCGTTTATTATTTTGAACCTTATTTGCCTTGGTTGGTCGAGCAAGAAAGCATAGATCAAAGCCAATACATCCCACATACCCAAGCCCTCGCTAATTTTCTTAAAATATCGATGGTTTGAATTTAACAATTAATACTATATTTGAATTTTAATAAAAAAATTAATAAAAGATGGATTTTCAATTATCAGAAGAACATTTAATGATACAACAAGCCGCAAGAGATTTTGCGCAGAATGAATTGCTACCAGGTGTAATCGAGAGAGATGACCAACAAATTTTCCCAGCCGAACAAATCAAAAAAATGGGAGAGTTGGGCTTTTTGGGTATGATGGTCGATCCGAAATATGGCGGTGGCGGTTTGGACACACTTTCTTATGTTTTGGCGATGGAAGAAATCTCAAAAGTAGATGCTTCTGCCTCAGTAGTGATGTCAGTAAACAACTCTCTGGTATGTTGGGGATTGGAAAACTTTGGTACGGAAGAGCAAAAACAAAAATATTTGACCAAATTGGCCACGGGTGAAGTCATCGGTGCTTTTTGTCTGTCTGAACCTGAAGCAGGATCGGACGCCACTTCTCAAAGAACAACAGCAGAAGACAAAGGCGATTACTATTTGTTGAATGGTACCAAAAACTGGATCACCAACGGAAGTACCGCTTCTGTTTATTTGGTGATTGCGCAAACCGATCCAGAATTAGGACACAAAGGCATCAACTGCTTGATTGTGGAAAAAGGGATGGAAGGTTTCCAAGTGGGTCCAAAAGAAAACAAATTGGGTATCCGCGGATCTGATACGCATTCATTGATGTTCACTGATGTGAAAGTTCCGAAAGAAAACCGCATTGGAGAAAATGGTTTTGGATTCAAATTCGCGATGCAAACCTTGTCAGGTGGAAGAATTGGTATTGCTTCTCAAGCTTTGGGAATTGCCAGTGGCGCCTTAGAATTGGCTTTAAAATATTCAAAAGAAAGAAAAGCTTTTGGCAAAGCGATTTCAGAACACCAAGCGATTGCTTTCAAATTGGCAGACATGGCGACTGAAATTGAAGCGGCAAGATTTTTATGTTTGAACGCCGCTTGGTTGAAAGACCAAGGAAAAAACTTCGACAAAGAAGGTGCAATGGCCAAATTGTTTGCTTCAAAAGTAGCCATGGACGCTACGGTTGAAGCAGTTCAAATCCACGGTGGCTACGGTTATGTAAAGGATTACCATGTCGAGCGTTTGATGCGTGACGCAAAAATCACCCAGATTTATGAAGGAACTTCTGAAATCCAAAAAATTGTGATTTCTCGTTCGATTTTGAGAGATTAAATCTAGGATCAAGATCAAATATAGAAAAGCCTTTTTGCTTCATTGGTGAAAAGGCTTTTTTTGTATCTTAGGAAATTCATAGCCACCATTACAATCAATGAATGCTGCCAAAACAAAGAACTATGTTTGATGAACTGATACAATATTTCGAAGAAAAATCGGTTGAAATCACGCCTGAAATCCGTCAATTGATCGACCAAAGATTGGAAAGAAGAAGTGTCAAGAAAAATGAAATCCTTTTGAAAGAAGGCGAGCGCTGTCAGCATACCTTCTTTGTCGCCAAAGGATTGTTGCGCGCCTATACCATGGATGAAAACGGCAAAATGCACTTGTTGCAATTTGCACCTGAAAATTGGTTAATTTCTGATCGTTCCAGCGTACTATTTGATGAGTTGTCAGACCAAAACATCGACGCCATTGAAGATGCTGAAATCATTCTCATCGACAATGCATTTTTCGAAGAAGTTACCAAAATAAGCCCGAGTTTTCAACGGTTCAATATGTTGGCTTTGAACAACAGAATCCGTCATTTGAATAAGAGGATCAACCGTCTGATCAGCGCTTCAGCCGAAGTGCGTTATTTGGACTTCATTGCATTGTACCCCAATTTACTGTCGCGCGTGCCACAATGGATGATTGCTTCTTATTTGGGCATTACACCAGAATCGTTGAGTCGCGTGCGCAAAGAATTGGTTCACAAGAAATTTAAGACCGAGTGATCATTACTTCATTTCAAAGAGATTTATTGACCTACATCAACACAACTGCCTGATTCTTTTTCTATCTTTGAATGAATTCAAAAAAGATAAAAAAATGTCAAATGTAGATTTAGTCATCGAAGAACGCGCTGCGGATATTGGAAATTTCTTGGTGGGCCGCTTGTTGCCTTTTAAACAAAAACGCGCCGTCGGTCCCTTTGTATTCATTGATCACATGGGGCCTGTGGAGTTGTCTGCAGACGAAAATTTAGATGTAGCGCCTCATCCACATATCGGATTGTCCACCTTAACTTTTTTATTTGAAGGAGCGATCATGCACCGCGACAGCATAGGTTCTAAGATTGAAATCACACCCGGTGCAGTGAATTGGATGACGGCTGGAAAAGGCGTGGTGCACTCGGAAAGAACTCCCGATCATTTGCGTAAAAAATCTAAAAAAATGCACGGATTGCAAATTTGGGTTGCTCTTCCAAAGGCATTGGAAGACATGGAGCCGAGTTTTCACCACATCGAATCCAATGATTTGCCCACTTGGGAAAAAGACGGTATGCAGTTCAAATTAATTGCTGGAGCAGCTTTCGGAAAAGAATCAGCAGTTCCTGTTCACAGTCCTTTGTATTTTTTGGAAATTAAGTCCAAAACAGGAGGGAAGGTGAACATTGGTTCGGATCTGTTTGGGGAAAGCGCTTTGTACATTTTGGAAGGAAGCATCAAAGAAGGTGACAAAAGTTATGGCGCCAAACAAATTTTGATTGCCAAAGATGCAACTTTGTGTGAATTTGAAATGGAAGCCAATACCACTGTCTATATTTTTGGTGGAGAAGCTTTTCCTGAAGAACGGTACATTCATTGGAATTTTGTTTCCAGTTCCAAAGCAACCATTGAACAAGCCAAAAAGGATTGGATTGCTCAAACCTTTCCAAAAGTTCCGGGTGAAACAGACTTTGTACCACTTCCAGGTCAGAACCCAAACATCAAATTGAAATAATTCTCTTGTAAATTACTACAAAAAAAAACGTTTTAATTTGGTTTAAAACGGCTTTTTTTCATGAAATAGCTTGTAAAATTACTTCTTAACGATTTTAAAAGATTTTACTTCACCTCCTTCCAAAGTCACTTTGAAGGCATAAACTCCAGAAGACAAACTGCTGACGTCGATTTGTCCATTTGATAATTTCGATTGATCAACCAACTGTTGTCCTGCTAAGTTAAAAATAGCCACGTTCTGAATCGTTTTTTGTGTCGAAATGTTCAACACATCGTTCACAGGATTGGGATAATAAGAAAACGAATGAGCAAACAAATCCTTTGTGCCCAATAATTGGTTGTCAAAATTCACTGCCCAACCCATGGCAAAAAATGCAGGACCACTGGTCCAACCACCGATGTAATTTCCATCCGAAGAAATTCGACCACCTTGTCCATCTAAATCAGTTACATCAATATCAAATCCAGCCAATACATCTGCCAACATTTGAATTTCATTGCCCAATTCGTTGTGATAAATGATCGGAAACCGCATGAATCCTTCTCCTTCAACAAAAATTTCAGAATAACCTACCGCAATGCCATTGTCAGAAATTCCAGTAAAAGCAGCGTTATCATAATCACCAATGGGCGAAAAACTTTGAAAATCATTGGTTTCTTTGTTAAAAATGAATGCATGCTCACCATAATTTCCTACAATTTGATGGTTGTCATTGATATAATGCGCTTCGCCATAATCAGTTTGGATCAAAGTAATGTTTCCATCTTCTGTGAAATATGCTGGCATTCTCACCGTCCCAATTGGAAGATCATCCAACCATCCCACACCAACTCCTTCATTGTTGATGGCATAGCCCGCACCGTATTCATACAAATCACTGGAAATAACCGTCATCGTTTGGGTTTCAATGTTGTAAATGAACGGCCAATATTCAAAAGTTTGGTCATCGGCAGTTTGTCCAATGGCATATTTCCCATTTTCTGAAAGACCATAAAAAGTATAACTTATGCTGTGGTCAATATTGATCAATGCTGTCCAAACACCTCCAGTTTTCAATGCTGGAAGATAGCTGCCAGCACCATCATCGATGAATCCAATCACTTGCCCTGCATTATTGATCGCATTAGTTTCAATGACATTGTCTTCAGTAAACGAAGAGGTGTTGGTTTCAAAATCATAATAACCATTGCCATGAATGCCCTGACCATGGTTATTGATATCCAATATAGGTGTACCAAATTCGGTCAACTTTTTGAATTGAACTTGGCCAAAAACAACACTTCCCATCAGCCATAAAATAGGAAGCGTGCTTCGTTTGATAAAATAAATCTTTTTCATTGCGTTGTGTTTTAAATTAGTGAGATAAATTTAGGTTTAATTTCAACAACTATGAAAAAAAATGACAATGTATTCACATTTAGACTCTTAGCGAATATTTTCCATAGCGAGAATCATCAGATGTCTTTCCTTCTTGCTGAAATAGAATAAACCATAGAAGTTTTATCGTCCAAATATTTTATTTTACTTCTTTTGAGCGCAATTTCAATGGTTTAAGTTGAAGCAATTCGTAAGGCGGATAATCCCTACTCATACAAACATCTGACATCGAAACACTTGTCTGCTGTTTCTATTTTTCATTTAAGGATTGAAATCAAGAGATTTCTTCTTTCGAACGAAATTTCGCCAACAACTTTTGCCCGAGCCATACCAAAGGAAAACAAAGCAAACCTGCCAAAAAACCGATCAAAGCATCTTTTAAAATCGAGGGAATCCCGTTGAGCAAGCCGTGAAAATAAGTAATTTGATGGGTAAAAATTCCACCAGCTACCAAAATCAAAGCGACCGTTCCTACGAAAGCCAAAAGCTTGATCACAACAGGTAAAGCCTTCACCAAAAAATGTCCAATTGTCGATAAAACTCCGTGATCTTTTGATTTTTTTATCAATTTAAAACCCAAATCATCCATCCGAACAATCAATGCCACAATACCGTAAACACCTAAAGTTGCGACAATTCCAACGACAGAAAGCGTCAAAATTTGAATGGTCAATGATTGGTCCAAAACCGTGCTCAAGGCAATGATGACAATTTCAATGGACAAAATAAAATCCGTGAAAACTGCACTTTTTATTTTTGCTTTTTCGGCCAAAAGTGCATCTTCTTCTGTTTCTTGCTGAAGAACAGAATGTTCTATTTTTTTAGGATGAAACAAATAAGCTATGATTTTTTCAACGCCTTCATACGCCAAATAGAAACCGCCCATGACCAAAATAAGGGTGATCAAAACCGGTAAAAAAGCATTCAACAACAAGGCGATAGGAATGATGATCAATTTGTTGATGAAGGAACCTTTGGTAATGGCCATCAAAACTGGAATTTCTCTCGAAGACAAAAAGCCACTCGCTTTTTCAGCATTGACCGCCAAATCATCGCCCAAGATGCCTGCTGTTTTCTGTGTAGCAATTTTGCTCGCAACGGAAACGTCGTCCATCAATGCTGCAATATCGTCCAAAACGGTAAAGATCCCTGAAGCCATATTTCTGCTATTTTTAGGGAATGCAATGTACAATTAAATCAAAACAATTGTATAAAGTCTGAATGCCTTCTTTTGTTAAATCATTGAAATTCTATCAACCATGCGGCTATTGGTTGGATTGACAATTGATTAACCGAAAACAGAGAGCATGTCTTTATTGAGAATCGTTCTAAACTAATGGGCATTCTGCCATTCCTTGACATAATTCATTGTTAAAGCTTTTTAACTTTTCTAAATTTGTTTCCTTCAAAACAATATTCAGCTCTATGGCAAAAGAATCTTTATTTCAATCGTCTATCGGACGAAAGTTTGCAATGGCATTATCAGCGCTATTTTTATTGGTGTTTTTATTGATGCACTTTGTCGCAAACTTGACTTCAGTTTTCAGTGAATCTGCATTCAACGAGATTTCACAATTCATGGGATACAATCCCTTTGTACAGTATTTAATGCAACCCATTTTGACCATTGCGGTGATTTATCACTTTGTGATGGGTTTCATTTTGGAAATCCAAAATAGAAAAGCACGTCCTGTCAAATATGCCTACAATCAAGCTTCTGCCAATTCAACTTGGATGTCAAGAAACATGATTTGGAGCGGTTTGGCGATATTGGCTTTTTTAATTTTGCACTTCATTGACTTTTGGTTTCCAGAAATGAATTACAAATTCATTGAAGCGGTAGATCCAGCAGATCCTACCCGTTTTTACCATGAACTACAAGTCAACTTCTCGAATCCAATTCGTGTGGTGGCTTATGTTGTGGCTTTCTTTTTATTGATGATGCACTTGTTGCACGGTTTTCAATCGGCTTTTCAGTCCATTGGTGCCAACCATAAAAAGTACACACCGTTCATTCGTTCATTTGGAAAGGCTTTTGCCATCATCATTCCAGTAGGCTTTATGTTTATCGCCGTTTTTCATTACCTAAATAGCATCATGTAATTATGAGTAAATTAGATTCAAAAATACCAGCAGGAAAAATCTCAGAAAAGTGGGCAAACCACAAAGCCAATTTGAATTTGGTTGCACCTAATAACAGAGATCGAATTGACGTTATCGTTGTAGGAACTGGTTTAGCAGGAGGTTCTGCCGCGGCAACTTTAGCCGAACAAGGTTACAATGTTAAAGCGTTTTGTTACCAAGATTCTCCAAGAAGAGCGCACTCGATTGCAGCACAAGGAGGGATCAACGCAGCAAAAAATTACAAAGGGGACAATGATTCTGTTTTCCGTTTGTTTTATGATACCGTAAAAGGAGGAGATTACCGTTCAAGAGAAGCCAACGTTCACCGTTTGGCGGAAGAATCGGCCAATATCATCGACCAATGTGTGGCGCAAGGCGTACCGTTTGCAAGAGATTATGGCGGATTGTTGGACAACCGTTCTTTTGGTGGAGTACAGGTTAGTCGTACATTTTATGCCAAAGGACAAACAGGACAACAACTATTGTTGGGTGCTTATTCTGCCATGAACCGTCAAATCGGTTTGGGTAGAATCCAGATGTACAACCGACATGAAATGTTGGAATTGGTCATTGTGGATGGCAAAGCAAGAGGAATCATCGCAAGAAACTTGATCACTGGTGAAATTGAAAGACACTCAGCACATGCTGTTGTGATCGCATCTGGTGGCTATGGAAATGTTTATTTCTTGTCAACCAACGCCATGGGATCCAACGCTACCGCTGCTTGGAAAATTCACAAAAAAGGTGCGTATTTTGCGAATCCTTGTTATGTGCAGATCCACCCAACGTGTATTCCAGTTCACGGCACCAATCAATCCAAATTGACTTTGATGTCAGAATCCTTGAGAAACTCAGGAAGAATTTGGGTACCGAAGAAAAAAGAAGATGCAGTTGCCATCCGTGAAGGAAGGTTGAAACCTACCGATATCAAAGAGGAAGACCGCGATTACTACTTGGAAAGAAGGTATCCAGCTTTTGGAAACTTGGTACCAAGAGACGTGGCTTCAAGAGGCGCAAAAGAGCGTTGTGATGCTGGATTTGGGATTGAAAACAATGATACCAAAGAAGGTGTTTTCTTGGATTTTTCCACTGAAATAAAGAAAAAAGGAAGAGAAGTGGCATTTGCCCAAGGAAATCACCATCCAACCGATGCTGAAATTGAAAAATTAGGAAAAGCTTGGATCGAAGACAAATACGGGAACTTGTTTCAGATGTACCAAAAGATTACCGATGAAAATCCATATGAAACCCCAATGAAAATTTATCCAGCCGTGCACTATACGATGGGTGGCGTTTGGGTAGATTACAATTTGATGAGTACCATCCCTGGTTGTTATGTGTTGGGAGAAGCCAACTTCTCTGACCATGGCGCCAACCGTTTGGGCGCTTCAGCTTTGATGCAGGGATTGGCTGATGGTTATTTCATTTTGCCCTATACCATTGCTGATTATTTGGCCAATGACATCCGTACTGGAGAAATCCCGACCAATTCTAAAGAGTTTGATGAAGCAGAAAAAGCAGTCAAAGACAGTATCAATGCTTTGATCAACAACGATGGAAAACGATCGGTTGATAGCTTCCACAAAGCTTTGGGTCACATCATGTGGAACAAAGTCGGAATGGCAAGAAATGCCAAGCATTTACGCGAAGCCATCGAAGAAATTGCTGCTTTGCGCAAAGAATTTCACAAAGATGTGTACGTCCCAGGAACGAATGATGAATTCAATCCAGAATTAGAAAAAGCCATTCGTGTGGCGGATTTCATGGAATTAGGACAACTGATGGCGATGGATGCACTACAAAGAGAAGAATCTTGTGGTGGACATTTCCGTGAAGAACATCAAACAGAAGAAGGAGAAGCACTTCGTGATGATGAGAACTTTGCTTTTGTTGCCGTTTGGGAGTACAAAGGAGAAGATATCAACCAAGAAGTGATGCACAAAGAGGATTTGAAATTTGAAAACATCGAATTGAAAACCCGTAGTTATAAATAAATAGAAGCCAACTTCTCATTTCAAAATTTTAAAATTATGGCCACAAAATATATCAATGTTACTTTAAAAATTTGGAGACAAAAAAACTCCAAAGCCAAGGGACAAATGGAAACTTATCCACTGGATCAAGTTTCAACCGACAGTTCATTTTTGGAAATGTTGGACCAATTGAACGAAAAATTAATCGAAGAACGCAAAGAGCCCGTTGCTTTTGACCACGATTGTCGTGAAGGAATCTGCGGCATGTGTTCCTTATACATCAACGGACGTCCGCACGGACCTGACACAGGAATTACTACTTGTCAATTGCACATGCGCATGTTCAACGATGGTGACACCATTCACATCGAACCATGGCGCTCGGTTGCTTTCCCAGTTATCAAAGACTTGGTCGTGGACCGCGAATCATTTGAGCGCGTCCAACAAGCGGGTGGTTATGTTTCTGTAGGTACTTCTGGAAATACAGTGGATGCGAACAGCATTCCAGTCAACAAACAAGATGCAGATGATGCGTTTGACGTAGCGACTTGTATCGGTTGTGGAGCTTGTGTTGCCGCTTGTAAAAACGGATCAGCCATGTTGTTTGTGAGTGCCAAAGTATCTCAGTTTGCGCTTTTGCCGCAAGGAAAAGTGGAAGCTTCACGAAGAGTCCAAAACATGGTGGCACAAATGGACGATGAAGGATTTGGAAACTGTACCAACACCGGTGCTTGTGAAGTCGAATGTCCAAAAGGCATTTCATTGGAAAGCATTGCACGCATGAACCGTGAATACTTGGGGGCAAAAATCGTTTCGAAAGAATAAACATATTTAGATCAAATTTTGATCAGTACAACCGTGGACTTTCATCGAAGGTTCACGGTTTTTTTATGGATATTTTTTTGAACTAAAATGAATTTCATTGATGGAAATTTGTGCTTTTTGATGTACATTCGCTGTATGGATATCAAAAAAATCTTCAGCAACAACCAGCAGTGGATCGAAAAGAATCTGAGCATCGATCCCAATTATTTCGCCAACCTTTCCACAGGTCAAAACCCTGAAGTATTGTTCATCGGTTGTTCAGACAGTCGTGTGACCGCAGAGGAATTGATGGGGCTTCATCCAGGGGAAGTGTTTGTTCATAGAAACATATCCAACATGGTGATTAGCATTGATTTGAACATGAATTCCGTTGTGGATTATGCGGTCAATTATTTGAAAGTAAAACACATTGTGATTTGTGGCCATTATTTTTGTGGTGGCGTTAAAGCCGCCATGCAAGCTGAAGACATGGGCATACTGAATCCTTGGTTGCGAAACATTCGCGATGTTTACCGCATTCATAAAGATGAATTGAATTTGATCCAATGCGACAATGAACGATACAATCGTTTGGTGGAATTAAATGTCCAAGAACAATGCATCAACTTGATTAAAATTGCTTCTGTTCAAAAGGCCTACAACAAACGCAACCTTCAAGTCTATGGTTGGGTTTTTGACATTCATTCAGGCAAATTGATTGATTTGGAAATCGATTTACCCAAAGAATTGGAAGAAATCATGGAGATTTACAATTTGGGAGAAAATTAATTAGAAGCTTAATCAAATTTGATCGCCCAATTCAGATTTTGCGTAAGCCAAAATCCCTGCTGTATCAAATGGCGAAAACCATCGCACACTTTCGTCTCTTCGGTACCAAGTCATTTGACGTTTGGCGTAGCGGCGGCTGTTCTTTTTGATTTCGTCAATGGCAAAATCCCAACTGAATTTCCCATCAAAATGATCAAACAATTCGCGGTAACCCACCGTTTGCAAACTATTGAGATGCCTGTATTCATAAAGCGATTGGGCTTCATCGATTAATCCATTTTTGACCATTGCATCCACGCGTTGATTGATGCGGTTGTAAATTTCTTCTCTGGGCAATTCCAGTCCAATACGAAGCGTAGTAAAACTTCTTGGATGGCTTTTTTGTTGGCGAAAACTGGAATAGGTTTGTCCGCTTCCTCTGTAAATTTCCAATGCCCGAATGAGCCGCACAGGATTTTGACTGTCCACCGTTTGGAAATAATCAGGATCCACTGCTTTCAATTCTTGTTGTAATTTTTGTATGCCAAAATCTTTGAACTCTCGGTTCAATGCCGTACGGATTTCGGGATCGATGGTAGGAAATTCATCCAATCCCTCAGTCAAAGCTTTTTCATACAAGCCAGAACCACCGACCAAAATCAGTGGATTTTTTGTTGGAAACAATTCAGCACACTTTTGCAAGGCATCTCGCTCAAAGTCACCGACAGAATAAGCATCAAAAATACTCAAATGCCCAATGAAATGATGCTTTGCTGCATTCAATTCATCTTCAGAAGGAAAGGCAGTACCAATTTTCATTTCATGATAAAATTGACGCGAATCACACGAAATGATGTCCGTTTGAAATGCTTTGGCCAAATGGATGGCCACCGAAGTTTTGCCAATACCAGTCGGACCAATGATGCTAATCAGTTGGTGGGGTTTAGTCATGAATGATTTCTGCTTCAGAAAATTGTAGTGGATAATTGCGTGATTTTTCCCAAACCAAAAAACGATTCAATTCTTTTTTGAAATATTTCAAAGCGAAAAAGACGACAACAGCATCATCTAAAATAATAGCAGGTAACAAATCAATCGGTGAAATGACATAAACCAATACCAAAAAACCAATCAATAAGTTGCGTTTTTTAGGCGAATAATTGCCTTGAAACCAATTTTTGAACAATCTAAAGTAAGCTTTCAAAAAGTCAAGAGTAGACAAACTATCTGTTTGTGTTTGGTTTCCGACCAAACCAGCTATTTTAAATAATTTGAATTTGTTCATTGTTTCTAGATTTGAATTCTCCTTAGAAAGTCAAAAAACATTCCACTTTTGGAAAACCAAATGTAGATTGTTTCATGTGGTTTTACTATTCCTTTATTAACCGTTCCAAAATCTGGTGTACTTCAGCCTGGTTCCAATCCTTGGTTTTCGTTTCTCTGAAGACTACTTCACCTCTTTTATTGATGATGTAAGTCGTGGGAAAAACATTGGGGATGATTTTTTTAGGCAACAAAGATTCCGCTTCATACACAGGCATCGTATATTGATTTTCCTGTAAATAAGGCACAAATTTCTCTGGTTTGTCTTGCATTGTCATCAACACGAAAGCCACTTCTTTTCCTTTGCTTTCATACAGTTGTTGAATGCTGGGCATTTCAGCCACACAAGGCGGGCACCAACTTCCCCAAAAATTCAAAAAAACAACTTGCCCTTTGAAATCTGCCAAATTGGCGTCCATCGTGCCATTGTAACCTTTTAAATCAATGCCCAAATCATCATCATTCAAACTGAATTGACGGTCAGGCAATTCCACACTTGGACCTGTTAAAGTAGCATCATTAATTTTTGATACAAAAAAATCGCTGAGCGGTGTGAAAAAAATCAAAGCCAAAAAAACAAAAGCTACGCCACTGATGATGTATCCTGTATTTAATTTCATTGCATCAATTCAAATAATTCATTAAAAATCGATTGTCCTTTGTCCTCATTGTACCAAAGTTGTACATCTTTATGAAACTCATCTTTGGGATAAGCCACAGGATCTTCTTGGAATTTTCGGGTCAATTCCATTCCATATTTTGGTCTGGGGCCATAGGTGAACATCACTTTGTTGTTTTCATCCAAACCAATGATGATGGGAATCGAGCGTGACCCATTGGTCAAAAACTGATCGATCAATTCCAAATTATCGTCTCGCAATACAATTTTATGCTCAACGCCCAAACCTTCTGCCATGGCATTGACAACAGGTAAAATTTGCGCTGCATCACCGCACCATCCTTCACTGATGGTCAAAATCTTAAAGTTATTTTGAATGGATTTTAACTGACTTTTTTGTTCGTCCGTTAATTGAAAAGTTTTATTGAGCCTTTCCATTCTTTTGATATTCAAATTGTAATAAGGAATGAACTCATTTTCTTTGTCCAATTGCTCCAAATCATGCAATTGATCGTTCACTTTTCTCAAATAATCAGTGAAATTAAAACCATCCTTTAGGTATTGATTGAAATCCATTTGAAATATTTTTTATTGTATTAATAAACCCATTTTAAACGTGGCGAAGTTTCTGGCACGACAATTCGTTCTGCAATTCTATCCAAACGATCGGGGAGTTTCATGATGAAATCTCTTGCTCTTTCCGCTTCAGCAGTCAAACTGGTGATTTTATCAATGTCCCACATTTTGATCAATTTTCGAATGATGTCCACATAATCCGCCGAAGTGTAAATGCCTAAACGCTGCGCCGAATCTGAAAAAATCTCAAAAGCACGCCCTATTGGTTCACCTGATTCTCGCACAAAATGCGCAGGCATCACGATTTTTAATTTCAACATGTATTGAAACGCCAACATCATTTCACTTGGATCGATTTCAAAAATTCTTTTAACAAATTCCGCATAAGCAATGTGGTGACGCATCTCGTCTCCAGCAATAATTCTACACATATCCGCCAAACTTTTCACGCCATAATCTTTGGCCAATTTTGCCACACGATGGTGCGAAATGTAAGTCGCCAATTCTTGAAAACTCGTATAAACAAAGTTTTTGTAAGGATCCTTGCTCGTACCAATGTCAAATCCATCTGAAATCAAATAATGGGTCGAAATTTCCACTTCGCGCATGTTGACACGACCAGACAAATAAAGAAATTTGTTCAACACATCACCGTGTCGATTTTCTTCTGCAGTCCAAGCACGAAACCATTTGGACCAGCCATTTCGGTTTTCATTGTCCACGCCTTCAATTTCCATGATCCAAGATTCATAAGACGGCAAAGCCTCTTCAGTAATGGTATCACCAATCAGTGTAATCCAAAAATCATAAGGCAATTCTTTGGACAATTCTCTTAGTTCTGTAATTTGATCGAAAAATTTATCTGAATGAGAATCGGGTAAAAAATCCGTCGGTTGCCAAATTTTCTCTGGACTGATCAGAAATTTGTCCATGTAGTCATCCACATCTTTGTCGATGAAATTCATTACTTCTAAACGTATATTTTCTTGTTTTGTCATTTTAATCTGTATTTAATTTTGATTGAATGCTTGTTTTAACTTTATCCATTAAAACTTCAAAATCAAAATCTTTTGGGGAAATTGGGTCATGGATTTCTAATGAAAATGCTGTACCCAAAGTTAAGGGAAAAGTGCCATCTTTCACGAGTTTCCATGAATTATTAATCGTAATCGGTACAATGAGCGCGGAGGGCGCATTTTTAATCAAAATTTTCAATCCCGTATCATGAAAGGATTTCAATTGTCCATCCCTGCTTCGGGTGCCTTCTGGGAAAATTACTGCTGATCTTTGGTGCTGTTCTATGTATTGTCCCAATTTTTTGATTTCAGGCAAAGCTTGCCGTGGATCTTTTCGGTCAATTAACGCTGATCCTCCTTTTTTCAAATTGAATGAAACACTTGGAATCCCTTTGCCCAATTCCTTTTTGCTGATAAACTTGGGATGAAAATCCGCCAAATACCATTCGATAGGAGAGATGTCAAACAAACTTTGGTGATTGCTTACAAAAATATAGGTTTGCCCTTTTTGTAATTTCTCTTTTCCGTTGTATTGATAAGTTGTGCCCAAAAGCTTGGTGCATTGGATCAACATCCAATTCATGATTTTTACTGACTTTTGATGGCTTTTGTACCCCAACAAATGATGGCTTAACCATTGGAAAACATGCATGACCAATAAAGTTAATCCAAAGAAAAAATAACACAATGTGCTCAATAAGTAGGACAATATTTTCATTGTAAAAAACTAATTCGGTGATTAATTGAATTCTTTTTTTAGGTTTTCAATCTTATTTTCTAATGCTTTTTTAACGGTTTCAAAATCTTCTATTTTTTCCAAAGATGATTTGACTGAAAAATAAAATTTGATCTTAGGTTCAGTTCCAGAAGGACGTGCAGCGATTTTACTGCCATCTTCTGTGTAGAAAATCAAAACATTCGACTTTGGAATGTCGATTTCAGTTTTAGCTCCAGTCAATAAATCCGTTGAAATGGATGTTTGGAAATCATCCAAACGAATGACTTTTGAGCCGCCAAAATTCAAAGGTGGATTCTCTCTGTAATTGGCCATCATTTGCCGAATTTCTTCCGCACCTTCTTTTCCAGTTCGAACGACAGAAACCAAATCTTCCAAATAAAAAGAGGTTTTCAAATAAATGTTCAACAATTCTTCAAAAAAACTGCTGTTGTTGGCTTTTGCTTGAGCCGCAATTTCACAAGCCAAAAGGGTAGAGGTCACCGAATCTTTGTCACGAATGAAATCTCCGACCATGAACCCAAAGCTTTCTTCACCACCACCGATGAATTGTTGCTTTCCTTCTGCGTTTTTGATCATGTCAGCAATCCATTTGAATCCTGTCAAACCAACTTTGCATTCGACTTGGTACAAATCAGCAATTTCAAAGAAAACATCAGAACTCACAATGGTCGAACCGATGAATTCATTGCCGTTCATGCCATTCTTTTGTTGTTGTTTCAATAAATAATCAACAAAAACCGCATTGGTTTGATTGCCGTTGAGTAGAATCATTTTTCCATTCAAATCACGAACAGCAATGCCCAAACGATCGGCATCAGGATCGGTTCCAATCACAATGTCCGCTTGAATTTCCTCTGCCAAATCCAACGCCATTTTCAAAGCGGCTGGTTCTTCTGGATTGGGCGAATCCACCGTTGGGAATTCTCCACTCGGATTTGCCTGTGCTTCAACCACGTGAACTTGTGTAAACCCCGCCTTTTTCAAAGCTTCTGGTGTGATCGCTATCGCCGTTCCATGGATCGGTGTAAATACGATTTTCACGTCTTTTTTTCCTTCATCTGAAAAACCAACGGCATTCATGGACGCTTCAATAAAAGCTTGATCCATTGCTTTGCCGATGAATTCCAACAAATCAGGCTTTCCTTGGAATAAAATGTCTTTGGCTTGAATTTTATGCACTTCCGCAATGATTTCCGCATCCTGCGGAGGAACAATTTGTCCACCATCTTTCCAATACAATTTGAAACCATTGTATTCGGGTGGATTGTGCGAAGCCGTCAAAACGATGCCTGCATCACATTGTAAATGACGCACAGCAAAAGACAATTCTGGCGTCGGACGAAAACTTTCAAACAAATACACTTTGATGTTGTTGGCAGTCAAAATTTCGGCAACAATTCTGGCAAAAACATCCGAATTGTTGCGCACATCATAAGCGATGGCGACTGATTTGTCCTTTTCAGGGAATTGTTCATTCAAATAATTGGACAAACCTTGGGTCGCTGCACCCAAAGTATAGCGATTGATTCGGTTGGTGCCCACGCCCATAATGCCGCGCATGCCACCGGTGCCAAATTCCAAATCTTTGTAAAATGCATCTTCTAAAAGGGCTGGATTTTTCTCCATCAAAAGTTGCACTTCATTTTTCGTTTTTTCGTCGTAAGGGGCTTGGAGCCACAATTGTGCTCTATCGTTGATCGTCTTGTTCATTTGTTACTTATTTTTGTTGAATGACCGCTTGGTCTTTCTCAGTCGTATTCTTTTTGGGATTTCCACTGTAAAAAACTCGGGCATTGTCCGTCGCTTTTCCTTCCAAAGTTTTCATCGCATACACCGACAATTGACTGCTTTTTTTGGTTTTGAATTCCACATCTACCGCTTGCAATTGAGACAAATTCGCATTAGACTCATCATTTGCATTCACTTTCAAATGAATTACAGTCCCACTCATTTGAACATTGCTTTGGTCGGCCAATTCGATGTTTAAATTTTTAATTTCTGAAAAGGTTTGGGTCAAATGACTCGCATCGCGCAATTGTATGGTCATCTCTTCTGCCTTCAAAGTACCCGCCGTTTTCAACTGGGTTTTTCCATTCAAGGAGATTTTATGTAAAATCGGAGAATAATACACATGGACATTGTACAAACTCGACTTTTTCACTTGCGCATTTTCGTTGATATTCAAGGCCGCTTTTTTGGTATTGAACACCAAATTATCAATGATGTTTTGGTGGGACTCTACCACGATTTTCGCATCTTCTGATGGAATCAAGGTGACTTCACAATGGCAATCAATGGACAGCTGCTCAAATACATCCACAGCAAAGGTCTGTTCGATATTTGCCATTCCTTCTCCTTCAATTTTTGATTGACATGAAAGAAGGGATGCGCTGACAATCAATGATAATGCGATTTTTTTCATGAGTTTATTTTTTGGTTAAAATTCAAAGTATCTCGGATTTCAAATTCGTTTTTATTCTTTTTAGAACGCACCAAAATTTCGCCTAAAAAGCCAGCCAAAAACATTTGCGTTCCCAACATCATGGTCGTCAATGCGATATAAAAAAATGGATTATCGGTAATCAATCGGGCGTTCTTTTCTGCGATATACACCTTGAATAATTTGTCCAATCCCAAATACAACGCCGATAGAAATCCGATGACAAACATGATGGTGCCCAAGGCGCCAAATAGGTGCATGGGTTTGTTGCCGAATTTTGAAATGAAGGAAAGCGTGATCAAATCCAAAAAACCATTGACAAATCGGCTGTTGCCAAATTTTGAATGTCCATGCTTTCGGGCTTGGTGTTTTACTTTTTTCTCTACAATCCGTTCAAATCCTAAATTTTTAGCCAAAACAGGAATGTAACGGTGCATGTCACCATGCAATTGAATTTCTTGTGCGACTTCAGTTCTGTACGCCTTCAATCCACAATTGAAATCATGCAATTCCAATCCTGAAACCTTTCTGGCAACTGCATTGAATAATTTTGAAGGAAAGTTTTTGGTGAATTTAGGGTCTTGTCGGTTCTGTTTCCAACCCGAAACGATGTCGGCGTTTTTGGTCTGCAAAACGTCAATTAAACCAGGGATTTCTTCCGGAAAATCCTGTAAATCCGCATCCATGGTGATCAAGTGTTTTCCTTTGGCTTCTTTGAAAGCCGCCATGAAAGCTTGTGATTTGCCATAATTTTTTCTAAAACGAATGCCTTTGATTTCAGGATGGGCTTCAGATAAAAACTCAATGATTTGCCAAGAATGATCGGTGCTGCCATCGTCTACAAAGATTACTTCAAATTGATAGCCCTGATTTTGACAAACTGTTTTGATCCGATGAAATAATTCTTCAATCGAATCTTGTTCATTCAGCAAAGGAATTACGATAGATACATCCATTAGACCCGTCTATTTTTAAAGAATGTGGCAAAAATAAACGAAATCATCAAATAGTAAAAAAGTACAACGGCAAACGAAATGAAAAACACTTTTAGCGTAAACATATTGATGCTGCTGTCAAACATTTGCTGCACGATGGCTTCATTTTTCTCCATAAATTCAGGGTTGGGGTTGGCGGTCATCAAATCGTACCAACCTCTTTGAAGACTGTCTTCTGCCCAACTTCCAATGGTGTTGAAGAAAATAAAGATGGAACCCAAACTCAAAAACCCACCGATGAACATTGTCAAAAAACTCATTCGCCAAGCCTGCCCAAATTCTAAAACTTGTTTTCTTGCTGTCGAAAAAACAGTGTAAAAAGCCATTCCCGCATACAGTGCTGGTAGGACAAAACAGCTGATCATGGCAGAATAGTTGAAATAATCCGATTCTGAAACGCTCCCTTTTGTTGAGAAATAATAAAACAAAAGAAAAAACAAAGCCATGGTCACTACAAATAAAATTAAGCCTTGCCTGATGATTTTTTGTTGATTGTTCATTTCGCAAATGTAAGCATATAAAGCAAATTATTTTTCTGATTCTTCTTCGAAATCGAGCGAAAGGGAATTGACGCAATAACGCAATCCAGTTTCAGTGGGACCATCATCAAAAACATGGCCCAAATGTCCGCCACAATTGCCACAAAGTATTTCAGTTCGAACCATGCCATGAGAACGATCCACTTTTTCAATGATTTTTCCCTCTTCGACACTTTGGTCAAAGCTTGGCCAACCGCAATGTGCATCAAATTTAGCCGTTGAATCAAATAGCTTTTCACCGCATCCTGCACAAGTATACACACCTTTTTCAAAGTGCATGTTAAATTCTCCCGAATGAGGGTGCTCAGTTCCAGCCTCGCGCAAAATATGGTATTGTGCGGGCGTTAAAATTTCTTGCCATTCTTCCGCTGATTTTTGAACATTGAAAGTTGTTTTCTCTAAATTTCCCATTGGATTTTCTTTTAAAGTTTGTGGTAAACAAGCAACCAAGCTGTATAATATAAACAAAGAAATGATTGATTGTGTCATGAATTCTTTTGGTTCAAAGTGCAAAAAATATGCCGTTTGATTGTGTTTCAAAACAGCTTTTGGTGGTAAGTATCGATTGCTTTAAGAATGTCCTTTTCAGCCACAAAAACGTCGAAATCACATTGACCAATGCTGTTCAATAAACTGAAATTGATTTGGTTGAATTTGTTTTTCTTGTCAAATCTCATGCGGTGAACAAGTGCTTTGACTTCATTTTCATCGAATTGCATCGGTTCGAAATAGCGCAAAAGATTCGAATAGATTTCCTCTAAATCTTCTTGACTCAGATCATTTTTTTGATGACTCAAAATCCCTTCGATGAGCATTCCCATTGCGATCGCTTCGCCGTGTAATAATTGTTTCTCATGACTCAAGCATTCGCTTTCAATGGCGTGACCCATCGTATGCCCGAAATTTAAAATCTTTCTTAAGCCCATTTCTTTGGGATCTGCTTCTGTGATATTCAATTTGATTTGAACCGAAGCTTGAATCAATGGTTGAATATTTTTTGATGACAATTCTTTTTCAGCAATCAGATGCTTCCAATGCGTTTTGTCTTGGATCAAACCATGTTTGAACATCTCTGCCAAGCCCGATTTGAATTCTCTTTTGGGCAAAGTTTCAAGAAATTGAGAATCAATCAAAGTAGCTTTCGGCCAAGAAAAAGCGCCGACAAGGTTTTTGGTTTGCTCCAAATTCACTCCTGTTTTTCCGCCAACAGATGCATCGACCATCGCCAATAGAGAAGTGGGAATATTGATAAAATCAATACCACGCATAAAGCTTGCCCCCACAAAGCCTCCCAAATCAGTGACCATGCCACCGCCCAAATTGAGCAACAACATTTTCCGAGCTTGTCGCGTTTCAGCCAATTTGGACCAAATAGATGCCGCACTCGTCAGGTCTTTATTATCTTCTCCTGCTGGGATGGAAAATGAAAAGACTTCAAAATCACCTTTTAATTCATCCAATAAAATGGGCAAACAAAATTGTTGGGTATGGGAATCGGTGAGTACAAAAACAAATTCGTATTCGTTTTCTTCAATAATTTCGTTCAACTTCAAATAGATCTCTTTGAAATAAATGGGTGTTTGCATCATTGGATTGAATTGAACGGGCAATTTAAAACAATATAATCGATGAACTCTTCAAATAAAGTTTAATTTTGTTTGAAAATAGCTTGCATGAACATTGTACTTTTTGATGGCATGGAATGGGCACAGTTGCGCCCATTGACTTTGACCAAGCCTATTGCCGAATTGAGAATGGGGATTTTAACTTTCAGAGAAAGGTGGGAAAAACACTTGCCAGGAAAGTACAGTTATTTGACACAAGACTATTTGTCCAAAAAATACCCACTTCAAATCGATGAGGAGAATTTGTTCATCAATCCCAGTTTTTTTCCTACACCTTTATATATAGAAGAGATTCAGCGCTTGAAAACGGGCGAAAGCATTTGGAAGGAAGGCCATTTGATGGCGGCAAAAATGAGTTTTGAGGCGTTTCAAGAAGTTGAACAGCAATCAAACAAAAAGATCTTCGCGCAAGGAGTTTTGCACATTCAGCATTTGTGGGATTTATTTCATTGGAATGCGGCAGCCATTCAATTTGATTTTGATGGTTTGACTAAGAATAGAATTTCACAAGCAATTTCTTCTACCAATGGCGTGATGCATGCTGATAATATTTTTATAGAAGAAGGCGCTGTGGTTGAATATTCAACTTTGAATGCTAAAAACGGCCCGATTTATATTGGAAAAAATGCAGAAGTCATGGAAGGCAGCATGATCCGTGGGAGTTTCGCATTGTGCGAAAATGCAACCGTCAATATGGGCACCAAGATTTATGCAGGAACGACGATCGGACCACATTGCAAAGTCGGCGGAGAAATCAACAACTCGATTTTGATGGGCTATTCCAACAAGGGACACGATGGCTTTTTGGGGAATTCAGTGATCGGCGAATGGTGCAATTTGGGCGCGGATACCAACAATTCCAATTTGAAAAACAATTATTCGAACATTCGGATTTGGGATTATTCGCGCAAAAACTATGTGGATACAGGCTTGCAGTTTTTTGGCTTGGTCATGGGTGATTATTCCAAATCAGCCATCAACAGTCAATTCAATACAGGAACAGTAGTCGGAATTTCCGCCAATGTATTTGCGGTTGGATTTCCGCCAAAATTCATACCTTCGTTCAGTTGGGGTGGAAGTGAAGCTGCACCCAAGTTTGATTTGGACAAAAGTTTTGAAGCCGCCAATAAAATGAAGGAAAGAAGAAAAAAGATATTAACCGAATATGATCAGGAGATTTTATCTCACATCTATTCCAAAGAGTCGGATTATTAACCAATTACGATGAGGCAAGTTTGTTTTTATAAAAAAAAGAGCAGAATGAATGTTAATAAACCTTGATTGAAAAATGGGTTAATTGATAAATATTCTTAAATTTGCCGTTTGTAAGTAAAGAACTAAATGTATAATGACTGGAACTTATAACAACGTTTTGGAACTGATAGGAGATACTCCTTTGGTTCGATTAAACAAATTAGGCCAAGAAATTCCAGGTGAGGTTTACGCTAAGTTAGAAAGTTACAACCCGGGACATTCAACCAAAGACCGAATTGCTTTGCACATCATCGAAGAAGCTGAGAAGCAAGGCATCCTAAAACCAGGAGCTACAATTGTAGAAACCACTTCTGGAAACACAGGATTCAGTGTGGCCATGGTGAGTATAGTCAAAGGTTACAAGTGTATTTTAGCGGTATCGGATAAGACCAAAGGTGAGAAAATTGCTTATTTGAAAGCATTGGGCGCCAAAGTTTTTATCTGCCCTGCGAATGTACCAGCTGACGATCCAAGATCTTATTATGAAGTAGCCAAAAGAATTGCTGCAGAAACACCCAATTCGATCTATATCAATCAATATTTTAATTTAAAAAATACTGAAGCGCATTATCTGACTACTGGTCCTGAAATTTGGAAACAAACCCAAGGAAGAATCACCCATTTGATTGCTTGTTGTGGCACTGGAGGCACACTTTCAGGTTCGGCACGCTATCTAAAAGAGCAAAATCCGAACATCAAAATCATCGGTGTAGATGCCTATGGGTCAATTTTGAAAAAATACCACGAAACAGGCGAAATCGATAAAAACGAAATTTACCCTTACCGAATTGAAGGATTGGGGAAAAATCTCGTACCAGAAGCCACAGACTTTAACATCATCGATCAATTTGTAAAAGTAAGCGACGAAGAAAGCGCTTACCGCACCCGTGAAATTGCACTCAAAGAAGGCATCATGGGCGGTTATACCAGCGGTGCTGCTGTGCAAGCTTACCAACAATTGAAAGATGAATTCACTGCAGACGATTGCGTTGTTTTGATATTCCCTGACCATGGATCGAGATACATCACCAAAGTATTTAGTGATGAATGGATGGCAGAAGAAGGGTTTACCAACAGCCGTTTGAATGGTTTGGAATCCAATGCAACAGTGCATTATGTGGAAAAAATGATATGAAAAATTTAATCGTATAAATTTAAACTTATAGCAAAATGCTCCCGATTTTTAATTGTGGAGCATTTTGCGTACTTTAAACCGTATATAATATTATCATGGATATATTTGAAAGAATCAAACAAAACCCAGGTCCTTTGGGACAATTTGCCAGTTATGGTGAAGGGTATTTTATTTTCCCCGAATTAGAAGGAGAATTAGGACCACGCATGAAATTCAAAGGAAAAGAAGTGGTTGTATGGAGTTTGAACAATTATTTGGGATTGGCCAACCATCCTGAAGTAAGAAAAGCAGATGCAGATGCTGCAGCAAAATATGGTATGGCTTATCCAATGGGCGCTCGCGCAATGACGGGACAAACCAAATACCACGCACAATTGGAAAATGAATTGGCTGAATTGGCTGGCAAAGAAGCCGCTTATTTGGTGAATTATGGTTATATGGGGATGGTTTCCGCCATTGATGCTTTGGTTTCCAAAAACGACGTCATTGTTTATGACATTGAAAGTCATGCTTGTATCGTGGATGGTGTTCGTTTGCATTTAGGCAAAAGATTTACCTACCAACACAATGACATGGACAGTCTTCGCAAAAACTTGGAACGTGCGACACGCATCACGAAAGAAACCGGAGGAGGGATTTTGGTGATCACCGAAGGGGTTTTTGGGATGATGGCAGAGCAAGGAAAATTGAAAGAAATTTGCGCAATGAAAAGCGAATTCAATTTCCGTTTGTTGGTCGATGATGCGCATGGTTTAGGAACATTAGGAAAAACTGGTGCAGGAGCAGGAGAGGAGCAAGGTGTACAAGATCAAATCGATGTGTACTTTGGCACTTTCGCCAAATCCATGGCAGGAATCGGCGGATTTTTCGCTGGAGACGAAGAAGTCATCCGTTATTTGAAATACAATATGCGTTCGCAAATTTTTGCCAAATCATTGCCAATGCCCATGGTGATCGGTGCTTTGAAACGTTTGGAACTGATGCGCAACCATCCAGAATTGAAAGATAAATTGTGGGAAAATGTGCACAAAATCCAAGCTGGTTTGAAAGAAAGAAAGTTCAATTTGGGTAATTCCAACACACCAGTAACGCCAGTGATTCTTCAAGGAAGTCCGATTGAAGCCACCGTTATGGCCAAGGATTTGAGAGAGACCCACGGAGTTTTTGTTTCGGTGGTGGTTTATCCTGTGATTCCAAAAGGGACCATCATCTTTAGAATCATCCCAACAGCTGTTCATACCGACAAAGAAATTGATTTCACATTGGAAGCTTTTTCAGCAGTGAGAGAAAAATTAGATTCAGGCTATTACAAAGCATTGGCAGAAAAAGTTGATTTGGACTACACCGCTTATTGATGTCCCATTGATTTATAAATTCAAAATCCTCAACCATGGTGTTGGGGATTTTTTTATTAAAAACAACTTCAACCAACCTCATCAAAGCAAACAAAATCAACATATTGCGTCATGTCATTTCAACTTTTCATTTCAAGTATAATAGAAGATTTGATCCACTTGAAAGAACGATCGGTTTTGTTCATTTCGAGGTTTTGTTTCAATATTTTTTCTTAAACTTGTCATAAGATTCGAAATCCAAAAAGCGCAGTATTTCCTTCATTTGAAAAATAAATAATGTTATGAAAATCAAAAACATGCGGTCATTTACAGTTTTTCTGATTGCTTTTGTCGCAGGCATGGCATTGATGAAGTTCTTTCAAGAACAACGCAATTCAACCACAGATTCGGAAGAAATACAACAAGAAATTCTTGTGACAGAAAAAGTGCTTGAGGGTTGGGAAAACAGTGCAACATTTTCTCCTGCTGAGAATTCAACCCATTCAACAAAAGACATTTCCGATTGGACCGATGAAAAGTGGGTGATTGCTTATTTGAAAGAACACCAAAAGTTACCCGATTTTTATTTGACCAAATCCAAAGCTCGCCAAAAAGGATGGCAAGCCAACCAAGGAAATTTGTGTGAAGTATTGCCTGGGCATGCGATTGGTGGAGATTATTTTAACAACAGAGAAGGTAAATTGCCCAAAAAAGGCGGACGAAAATATTTTGAAGCAGACGTCAATTACAATTGTGGCCGCAGAAATACCGACCGAATTGTTTATAGCAACGATGGTTTGATTTATTTGACCAAAGACCATTATAAAACCTTTCAAAAACAATAGATAGACCATGGAAAATACAGTGTTCATCGACTTTAGTGTCATTGACAATTACGATGACTTTTATGCACAATTGAAAGAAAAAATGACTTTACCTTCCTATTTTGGAGACAATTTGGATGCGTTGAATGATAGTTTGAGTGGGGCAGTGGCCTTGCCTTTGCAATTGGAGTTTGTCAACATGCGGTTGATGCAACTGGATTATTTTGAAGATTTACTGGCCTTGCTGGAAGAACTTTCAGAGGATTTGGACGGTTTTGAATTCTCTTATTTCTTGGAAATCTATGAAGACGACGAATAATCATTTTCAATAGCTTAAAAATACCTAAAAGTAGGTATTGCACTAGTTCTTGGGCAACAGTACATTTACAAAAATTTAAATGATTGTCATGCCCCCAGAAAAAGACAAAAGATTACACAACAAAAGAGACGAGCTGCAATTGCGCATTCGGCTGGGCGAGTTTATCAATGCATACATTTTACCTTTTGCCGCAATTTTGGAGGAATTGATCCAATTAAAAATCAATTTTGAAGTGGTTGAAAGCAGGTGCATTCCCCTAGAATTTCATGAACATTTAGCTGAACCACTTCAAAAAGAACCACTATCGGTGCATGTGGCCAACTTACCTTTCAATTCAGCAGATCCGAAGATTGATTCATTGATGGAGCAATTTCCCAGTGTACTTTCTTTGCGTTATCAACCTGATTTACCCGTATTTGATATCGATCCGTCGAATGATGATTTTGCGCTAAAACAATTGATTCAAAAGATGCGTTTGAATGATACTGAAGTCTTTTTATGCTATTTGAACACGCCTTTTGTTATCAAAACAAATTTAACCGAATTGGTCGAACGAGCCAATGACGAAATTTTCAATACTTGGCAAGGTGACGCTGTCATTTTTTCGAACAACTTCAATTGGTTGATTGCTTATTCTTTGGAAGAAGAATGGCGTTACTCTACTCTTTTACATCAACAATCTCTCTAAAACTTTCTACCATGAAAACTTTTTTCAACATTATCTTTTTGTCTTTCAGCATTTTGTCCATTCATGCGCAAAACAATTCAATGGATTATCCTGATATGGCCAATCCTAAAATCATAAAAATTCAAGCACTTTTGAATGATGAGTTCGTAGATTATGAAGAACTGAACCAAGCTTATGATGCGATTTTAAAAGGAAACAGCATGGCAGACAAAATCCATCTTTTTGTCTTTGACTTGAGTCATCCCAAAGGACCTATGCTTGATTATACTTTTCAATACCATGAGGAAATCGCTGAAATTTTACAAAGCATGGATGAACTTCCAGAATCTGATTTCAAAACATTTGCAGCGGCTTTGGTGTACAATCGAGCAGCACAGTTGACGTATGAAGAACCGGAAGAAAAAAAGAATCTTTTGAACCAATCCTTTCACAGTCTTTTGCGCCTTGCAGAGAAAGGAGATGAAAGAAGTGTTATCCCGCTGGCTTGGGCTTCGAGCGAATTGTACAGTTTGGATTTCAAAGACGAACATTTGTCCGAGGAATTGATTTTTGCCTTGTACAATAGCTACATCACAATGGATGTAGATACCAATAAATTGATTCATTATTTGGTAGATGGCTTGCATTATGAAAATAATTATGGCATTCCGTTGTCCAAAGAAGCCGAAAAAGAAAAAGCGCTGTACAAAGAAATCTCATTGAAAATCATCAAAAACTACCTGACTCAATTCCCTGAAGCCACTTTTTATTTGTTAGCTGAACTCTACAACCAATCTTTATTGAGAAGAGGTTTTGATCAATATTCTGTTCGTTATCAACCTGAATTGGGCAAAGTGCTGAATGAATTGGTCGAGAGCATGAAAAATGAAACAGCTTCGGATTACCAATCGATGAAAAGATTTGATTTTCTGTTTCGGTTTTTCCTTGATGAGCAAGCCCAATTGCGTATAGAAGATTTTGTCAAAATGTTTGACAACAAAGAAATGGCTTATGATTATTTCATCGGCTTTCTGAATGAAATGGCCAACAATGACTACAAAGCATTGGATTTTTTGACAATCAAACCCAAATGGGCAGTTTATTTCAAACAGGAAATCCAATCCAACTGGGACGAAACATTTCCTTTGGTCGTGCGCTTTTCAGAAGAAGCGCCTTTGCTTTACACCAAGACAGAAATAGCAGTTGCTACCATTCAAAAAACCATGAAAATCACAGATGAACTCGTCAATTTGATGGTGAACAAATCAGTGGATTCGGGCGTTGCATTGTATATCTTATACAATTATAAAGTCTTCATGGAAGAATTAATGGGGGAGGAAGCTTACAGAAACCACAGCCAGTTGAAATGGGAATTGGCCAAGATATTGTTGGATTTTGAATTGAGTTTTTTGGTAATGAACAAAAACCACAGTCCTTTTATTTTGGGCATGAGTAATCATTTTGACCATTGGACGGCCTCTGAAATTGCGACTTATCAAGATGATATTGAAGCATACATTTATCAATATATTGTGTACTATGATAAATTTGTAAAAGACCCTTCGATAGAAAGCGAATTGGTGATGAGTCAATGGGAAGAAATTTCTAACAAATTCGGATTACTATAAAAACATCTTAGATTTTCTCCAATGAAAAAAGTGCGTTTTTTGGTCATATTTATATTTCTTTCGCTAGTCAAATGTGCTATAGGGCAGACTTCAGCCATGCGAATGGAAGGAAAAGTTCATTTCAATTTCAGTCATGAAAGTTTAACTTTGGGCGTTGAAAGAATCGTCAATGGAGACGAGTATGGCGTAAGTGGTTCATTGAAATTGGCCGTTTATTTCTCAAAACAACCTTACAGTGGCACAGGAACCATTGATGGCATCAAAGTTTTTGAAGCACCAACCTATGAAGTTGAAGCGGGCTATTATCGGGGAGGTGTTGAGTTAACCAGAGAATGGTTGAGAAAACCCGCCGATGGAACCTATTATGTGACAGTGTTGCTTTTAGAATACGACCAAAGGGACGAAAGATATTACATCGTTTCCTCGAAAAACTTTTCTGAAAAAGCCAGCATCAGTTACAACGCATTCTTTAGTGGCTATTGGGATGTCGATTAAAATTGAGATTAAATCTCAACCCAATTGGTAGGTATTCTAATTGGAATTGACTCAATTTTTAAGAAAAGTCAAAATCTATCACAAATTTGAAATAAAAGAGTAGTTCTCAAAACTCTATTTAACATAATATATATTATAGGACTTTTATATATATTTGATTGTATGAAACATATTCGATTAACTATAGATGATTAACTTTTAGACTATTAATGGTACAATAAATACTTCGCTCTGATTTTCTTGAATTGCGCCAAATCATTTTGCCAAGTTCCTTTGATGTTTTCTTGAGTCATTCCTTGGTCGATTTGTTTGCGCAATTCATCCGTTCCTGCCAAAATGTCGATCCAATATTTCCCAGATTGCTTGATCCAAAACGGATCTTTTCCAGTATAGTTTTGATGTGCGTTGATCAACCAATTCAAATTGATTTCAGACAAAAAAGCTTCCTTACTCAAATCTTCACCGTAACAAACTTCTCCTTTGAATCTCGGGTTGCTTGCAGCTGCATTCGATTGAGGTGTGAATTGATATGGCATATTCTTCAAATAAGGTGAACCATAGATTTGGAAAGGTTTGTCTGTTCCTCTTCCTTCGCTCCCATTGAATGCTTCAAAAAAGCAAGTACTTGGATACAAGTTGATTGACTGATCATTGGGCAAATTTGGTGAAGGCAAAATCGGCAAAGAATACCGCATGGAATGGTCATAATTCTTCAACGAGATCACAGTCAAATCACATTGTACTTGGTTGGCCAACCATTTTTCACCATTGATCATTTGTGCATATTCGCCAATCGTCATGCCGTAAACCACCGGAACGGGATGCATCCCAACAAAGGATTTGAATTTCGGATCCAAAACAGGACCATCAATATAATGTCCATTGGGATTCGGACGGTCCAATACAATCACTTTTTTTCCGTTTTCTGCAGCCGCTTCCATCACATAGTGCAAAGTAGAAATGTAGGTGTAAAATCGAGCGCCAACATCCTGAATGTCAAATAAAATTACATCCAAATCAGCATACTGTTCTTGGCTCGGTTTTTTATTCTTTCCATACAAAGAAACAATGGGCAAACCAGTTTTGGTGTCTTTTCCAGATTTCACTGTTGCGCCCGCATCGGCATCACCACGGAAACCATGCTCTGGAGAAAATATTTTTTTGACCTCGATTTTATTTTCAAGCAAAAAATCTACAATGCTTTTGTAAGTTGTATTCGTCCTTGTTTCATTGGTTGGTTGGAACGCCACGACTCCCGTTTGATTGGTCACCACACCCACTCTACTGTTTTTCAACAAAGGCAAATACATTTCCGCTTGTTGCGCGCCTGTAATGATTTCATTTTCAGAAAGATGTTGTGCATGCGAGAAATTTGAAAGAAATAAAGCAATTAGCGTATATTTGAAAAGTTTTTGAAACATAAATTAAAAATTAGTACGATTTGAATTTCACCTGGTGGTTTGCAAAAAAAATTGCGATTGGTAAAAGTAGTAAAAATAACCTTTCGACGACCATTATCCGCATTGGTCAAATAGCCGTTGCGATCGGAATCATGGTGGCATTGATCACGATCTCTACTGGAATTGGCGCCAGAAAAGGCATCAAACAGAAATTAGCAGATTTCAACGGCCACATCACCATCAAACCCTACAACAGCAATTTGTCTTTCAATTCTGATTCAGTTGATTTGAACCAAGATTTTTATCCTACTTTCAAAGAAATCCCAGAAATCGTTCATGTACAAGCTTATGCGACCAAAAGTGGCATCATACGCACGGCTGACAATTTCAGTGGCATCGTATTGAAAGGTGTAGGAACAGATTTTGACAAAGAACGCTTTCAACCCTATATGATCAAAGGAAATTTTCCTGCAATCCATGATGAAACCTTGTCCAATGAAGTCCTTTTGCCTCAGAAAATTGCCAGTGAATTGCATTTGGATGTGGACAGTACTTTTGTCACCTACTTCATTCAAGACGAGCGCAAACCCATTTACAGACGTTTCAAAGTTGCTGGGATTTTCACCACAGACATCAAAGATTTTGATGATGTTTTTGTGATGGGTGACATCAAACAAATTCAGCGTTTGAACAAATGGGATGCACAAACAGTCGGTGGATTTGAACTGTTTACCAAAGACATCGAAAAACTGGATGAAGTCGCTCAAAAAGTCAATGATTTAATTGATTTTCAACTGTATGCACAATCGGCTACCCATTCGTTCAGTCAAATAAATGATTGGATTGAAATTTTTGACACCAATATTTTTGTGGTCTTGTTTATCATGATGGTCGTTGTGGTCATCAACATGGTGATGGTTTTGTTGATTTTGATTTTGGAAAGAACCCATTCCATTGGATTGTTGAAGACTTTGGGCGCGACCAATTGGCGCGTACGAACGATTTTCGTCTATTATGCCGTGTTCATCATGATTCCAGGTTTGGTTTTCGGAAATTTAATTGGACTGGGCTTGTTGCTGATTCAAAAATACTTCAAAGTCATTCGATTGCCTGCAGAAAATTATTATTTATCCGTTGCACCGGTTCATTTGGATTTGGGACAAATTCTCTTGTTAAATGTCTGTGCCATCCTGATTTCGGCTGTGGTATTGATCATCCCATCTTATTTGATTGCCAAAATTACCCCGAATCAAGCAATGAAGGTCAATCAGCTCTAAGTGAGGGCTTTTACTTTAACATTTTTTTATTTAATTTTAATAAAATTCAATTTTATAATTCTTACTTTTGTGGTGGAAATAGATTGATTACTATTTTCATTAGGTTTAAGTTGGTTAGAGAGAATTCCCTTGCTCGAATGAGTGAGGGATTCTTTCTTTTATTTCCTACCTATTTTTTTCATTTCTTTGTAACACTTTCCATTGAATGACTACTAATTGACCTATTTTGAACACGAAAGAGAAAAATTTTACAAAATTAATTGAAGCCAACCAAGGCATAGTGCACAAGGTTTGTCGGATTTATACCGATACGCCTGAGGAGCATGAAGACTTGTTTCAAGAAATCGTTCTCCAACTTTGGAAGTCTTTTGAATCATTCAAGGGCGAAGCCAAATTCAGTACTTGGATGTACCGAGTAGGCTTGAATACAGCCATTACATTGATTCGGAAAAAAAAACGAAGCATTGCCACTTCTTCCATGGACAGCCAAACTTATTTTGATGTCAAAGCTGATGAAAGTGATGTTGAAAAAAATGAACAGTTGAAAACCTTGTATGCTGCCATTAAAAAATTGAATGATGTAGAAAGAGCTTTGGTTTTGCTTTATTTAGAAGATTTGCCTTACAAAGAAATTTCGACGACTTTGGGAATTTCTGAAGTCAATGCAAGAGTGAAAATGAGTCGGATCAAAATCAAATTAAAAGAATTGATGAATTTAGAAGCATGACAACACACGATACAGAGCAACCCTCCAATTTAGACAATTTAAAGTCGCTTTGGCAAAACCAAAAAGCAGACAAAGTCTATGACAGTCATCAGATTTTTCAGATGATCCATAAAAAATCGATCAATTCCATCCAATGGTTGTTCATCATTACCTTGATTGAATTGGCCATAGGCGTGGCCATTTCCTTGTGGATTATTTTGTCTGGTGCACACTTTATTTCCAACGAGGAAATGCAAGTTTTGGGCGAAAAAGGTTATGCGCAAATGGAAAACTTATCACACCTTGGTTTATTGGCTTCGTTGGTCTTGGTGGGAATTTCTTACCACTATTACAAAAAGATTTCTGCCGCATTGGCCGTTCAAGAATTGATTCAAAACATTGTTCGATTCAGAAGAGCTGTGGTTTATTTCATCATCCTTTGGCTGGTATTTGTTTGCGCGATTTTCACGCCCATGTTCATTGAAATTGGCGCCAATGCTTACATGAACCAAACCCAAGATGACCACCTCAGCATGGAGGAAAAATTAATTTTGGCCAAAAAAGTGGGTTACATTACCAGTGCGTTTTCAATTTGTGTCATGGTCTTTTTCAGTGCTGTCTATTACGGATTGATTTATGGTGTTTTCTTAAGAAGATTGGGCAAAAACTTGAAAGAATTGAAAAAAATAGACCAATAATTGTTGATGAAACTCCCTTTCATTTCAACTTTTTGATGCGCAACAGCTTTCTATTCCAATTGTTTGATTTCCCAATGCAAAATCATTAATTTTGCGCCATGATGTCAAACAATAAAACCGTCGCCTTTCACACTTTAGGTTGCAAACTGAATTTCGCAGAAACCTCGACCATTGCCAGAAACTTAACGAACAATGGCTACGAACGAGTGGAATTTAACCAAGCAGCCGATGTGTATGTCATCAACACATGTTCTGTGACTGCCAATGCAGACAAAGAATGCCGCAGCATTGTCAAAAGTGCTTTGAAAGAAAATCCAGAGGGTTTTGTGGTGATCATCGGTTGTTATGCGCAACTGAAACCACAAGAAATTGCCGAAATGGAAGGCGTTGATTTGGTGTTGGGCACGACGGAAAAGTTCAACATCATTGATTATCTCGACAATTTAGACAAACAAGCTGAAGCTTTGGTTCACTCATGTGAAATCGATGCCGCCGACTTTTATGTCGGATCTTATTCGATTGGTGACCGCACCCGTGCTTTTCTCAAAGTGCAAGATGGATGTGATTACAAATGTACCTACTGCACCATTCCATTGGCCAGAGGGATTTCTCGCTCGGATACTTTGGAAAATGTTTTGAAAAATGCCAGAGAAATTGCGGACCAAGGCATCAAAGAAATAGTTTTGACGGGTGTCAATGTCGGTGACTACGGCAAAGGAGAATTTGGCAACAAAAAACACGAACATACTTTTCTGGAATTGGTCCAAGCATTGGACCAAGTAGACAACTTGGAAAGGTTGCGGATTTCATCGATTGAACCCAATCTTTTGAGAAATGAAATCATCGATTTTGTCGCTTCTAGCCAACGTTTTGTACCACATTTTCACATCCCTCTGCAATCTGGTAGCGATGAATTGTTGAAAAAAATGAAACGCCGTTATTTAACCGCATTGTACACAGAGCGCATTCAACGCATCAAAACCACCATGCCTCATGCCTGCATCGGTGTGGATGTCATCGTTGGTTTTCCTGGTGAAACCGATGAGTTGTTCTTGGAAACTTATAACTATTTGAACGAATTGCCTATCAGCTATTTGCATGTTTTCACTTATTCAGAAAGACCCAATACCGAAGCGGTCGAATTTGGAGAAGTGGTACCACTAAATATTCGAAAAAAACGAAACAAAATGTTGCGCATTCTTTCAGAAAAAAAACGAATGGCTTTTTACGAATCTCAGCTCAACACCACACAAACTGTACTTTGGGAAGCAGACCAAAAACATGGGAAAATACATGGATTTACCGAAAACTATGTCAAAGTAGAAACGGATTATGATGAAAGTTTGATCAATTTGACCGAAAAGGTGAATTTGCTTTCTATCAATTCAGCAGCCATGGTCGAAGTAGAAAGATGCATGGACCTTCAAAATCAAATTTAAATGATTTTCAAAAGTAAAACCGATCGATTGCACCAAATCCTCATTGGCGGTACGGTCATTTTTTTATTGTTGGTCATTGCATTGGCTTGGCTCAACAATTCAGGAACGACTTCGTTCAATCTTTGGTTGACCATACTGTTGTTGGCCATTTCCGGTTTTTTATATTGGATTTATAGCGAAACTTATTACCGCATTTCAGATACCTTACTAAGTTACCATGCTGGACCGATCAGCGGGAAAATTGACATCCTTAGCATCCGTGAAATGCAAGTCAACAAAACACTTTGGATCGGAACTTTGAAACCAGCCACGGCTTTGAATGGCATCATCATTCATTACAATCAATTGGATACGATCTACATCAGTCCAACAGACAAAGAAAATTTTGTAAAAACCTGTTTGGTCATCAATCCCAACATTCAAATCCGAAATTTTTAGATGAAAATTTATCAAATCAGTGGTTTGGGTGCCAATCATAATGCATTTAAAAATTTGAAGTTGCTTCCTGATTTTGAATGCATTGCTTTGCCTTGGTTGCAACCAGAATTGAACGAAACCTTGCCACATTATGCCGAGAGAATGGCGGAGAAAATCAATGTAAATGAACCTTTCTTATTGATGGGCTTGTCTTTTGGGGGCATCATCACCAAGGAGATCAATGAGTTTCTCCATCCAAAATTCAATTTCTTGATTTCCACCGTCAAATCTAGAGAAGAATTGCCAGCTTTGATGAAACTGTCTGCGGCAACCCACCTTCACAAACTCATTCCGTCCAGCTTTTTGACTTCTGACAGTCTCCTATCCTATTCGGTTTTTAGAAAGTTGTACAGCGCGAGAATGCCCGACATGCAAGAGATTTTCGTTTTCAGAGATCCTTACTATTTGAAATGGTCGATGGACCGGATTGTCAATTGGCACAATGAAAATACCCTGTCGAATTTCATGCACCTTCATGGCAACAAAGACCTGGTTTTTCCTTCCAGTAAAATTCATGAAGCAGTCATCGTTGAAGGGGGCACCCATGTGATGGTCATGAACAAAGGCCGAAAAATCTCAGAATTGCTCAATCAAAAATTGATGGAATTTTAGTTCAATTCATTTTCCCAAACGAACAGCTTTCCAAAAATCAGCAGCAGTTGCTGGCCAAGGCATCTCTTTATTTGAAGAAAAAGCATTACAATAGGCTTGAACATCTTTCGCATCAATGACCTCTTTGAATTCGTCTCGAAGTTCAGCCGTGTTGTTTCTAAAACATAAATTACCACCTTTATTTTCTTCTACAAAGCTCAAATGCAGTTTTTTTTCAAGGTAATCGATGAAGGCTTGTAATTCCATTAAATAAAATTAATCAATATCATTGATATTTATTGTGAATTCATCCATAAAAAAAATAGCTGCTTCATTTCTGAAACAGCTATTACTATGCTATAAAATGTAATTTATTACACTTTAATTTCTACTTCAACTCCACTTGGAAGTTCCAACTTCATCAAAGCATCCACAGTTTTGGATGATGAACTATAGATGTCCAACAATCTTTTGTGTGCGCTCAATTGAAATTGCTCACGTGCTTTTTTGTTCACGTGTGGTGATCTCAAAACGGTAAAGATTCTTTTGTGCGTTGGTAATGGAATAGGGCCATTGACAACTGCTCCTGTAGATTTTACAGTTTTCACAATCTTCTCAGCAGATTTATCTACCAAATTGTGGTCGTATGATTTTAATTTAATTCTAATTTTTTGACTCATTTTTTTGGTCTTTAAACAGTTGTACCTTTTGCTTTAGCGATTACTTCATCTGCGATGCTCTGTGGAGCTGCTTCGTAGTGATCAAATTCCATGGTTGAGGTTGCACGACCAGAGGTCAAAGTTCTCAAAGCTGTTACATAGCCAAACATTTCAGCCAATGGAACGAAAGCTTTTACGACTTTAGCACCTGCTCTGTCATCCATACCGCTAACGGTACCTCTACGACGGTTCAAGTCACCAACAACATCTCCCATGTTCTCCTCTGGAGTCAACACTTCCAATTTCATGATTGGCTCAAGGATCACAGCTTTTGCAGCACGAGCTGCTTCACGGTAACCTAATTTTGCAGCCAACTCAAATGACAATTGGTCAGAATCCACCGGGTGGAAAGAACCATCCGTCAAAGTAACTTTCATTGAATCCATTTCATATCCAGCCAAAGGACCATTTTTCATCGCCGCTTTGAAACCTTTCTCAATTGATGGAACATATTCTCTTGGAACGTTTCCACCTTTGATTTCAGATACAAATTCTAATCCAGTTTTACCTTCATCCGCAGGCCCAATTGTAAATAGAATGTCCGCAAATTTACCACGTCCACCCGTTTGTTTCTTATACACTTCACGGTGATTCGCAGTAACAGTAAACGCTTCTTTGTACTCAACTTGTGGTTGACCTTGGTTTACTTCTACTTTAAATTCTCTTCTCAAACGGTCAACGATGATGTCCAAGTGCAACTCTCCCATTCCTGAGATAATTGTTTGTCCTGAACTCTCGTCTGTTTTAACTTGGAAAGTAGGATCTTCTTCAGCCAATTTTGACAAAGCTGTTCCTAATTTGTCCATGTCTGCTTTCGTTTTTGGCTCAACGGCAATCCCGATCACCGGATCTGGGAATTTCATTGATTCCAAAACGATTGGATGTTTTTCATCACAAAGAGTATCTCCTGTTTTGATATCCTTGAACCCTACCGCTGCTCCAATGTCTCCTGCTTCGATGTAATCAACAGGTTCTTGTTTGTTGGAGTGCATTTGGAAGATACGAGAAATACGCTCTTTGTTTCCTGAACGCGTGTTCAAAACATAAGAACCTGCATCCAATCTTCCTGAATAAGTTCTGAAGAAAGCCAAACGACCAACGAATGGGTCTGTTGCAATTTTAAATGCTAAAGCTGCGAAAGGCTCATTTACTGAAGGAATTCTAGAAATTGGTTCTTCTGTATCTGGATCTGTCCCATCAATAGCTTCTTTGTCCATTGGTGATGGTAAATAACGACAAACGCCGTCAATCAAGAATTGAACTCCTTTGTTCTTAAATGAAGATCCACAAGTCATTGGGATGATGCTCATGTCCAAAGTTGCAGCACGCAACGCAGCATGAATTTCATCTTCCGTCAATGAATTTTCGTCTTCCATGTATTTTTCAAGCAAGTTCTCGTCATAGGCCGCAACTTCCTCGATCAAGTGATCACGGAATTTCTTCACTTCTTCTTTCATTTCTTCCGGAATTTCTACCGTATCGAAAGTCGTTCCGTAGTTTTCGTCATGCCAAATGATCGCTTTATTGGTCACCAAATCTACCACTCCTTTGAAGTCTGCTTCGTCACCAATAGGCAATACGATAGGTACAGCATTTGAGCCCAACATGTCTTTTACTTGTTGACAAACGCCTAAGAAGTTAGAACCTTGACGGTCCATTTTGTTGATGAAGCCAATGCGCGGAACTTTGTAATTGTCCGCCAAACGCCAGTTGGTTTCAGATTGTGGCTCAACACCGTCTACAGCTGAAAACAAGAATACCAAACCATCCAACACACGCAAAGAACGGTTTACCTCAACGGTAAAATCCACGTGACCTGGGGTGTCAATGATGTTAAAGTGATAGTCTTTTGTTTCAGCAATTGGTTTGCCTTGGTCCAAAGGGAATTTCCAAGTACAAGTTGTCGCTGCAGATTGGATCGTAATCCCTCTTTCAGCTTCCTGATCCATCCAGTCCATTGTAGAAGATCCTTCGTGGGTTTCTCCCATTTTGTGATTTCTACCTGTATAGAACAAAATACGCTCTGTAGTTGTAGTCTTACCAGCATCGATGTGTGCAGCGATACCAATATTTCTTGTGTATTTTAAATCTTTTGCCATCTTAATTAAACTCTAAAGTGTGCGAATGCTTTGTTAGCTTCTGCCATTTTATGGGTGTCTTGACGTTTTTTAACGGCAGCACCTTCTTCTTTTGCCGCAGCGATAATCTCTCCAGCCAATTTCTGCGCCATTGATTTTTCGTTACGTCTTCTTGCATAAAGAATCAACCATTTCATTGCCGTAGCAATCTTTCTGTCTGGTCTGATTTCCATAGGAATTTGAAAAGTTGAACCACCAACACGACGAGAACGAACCTCAACGTGCGGCATTACATTGGTCAAAGCTTCTTTCCAAATATCGATTGAAGTCTTTTCTGCATCTTCTTTTCTTTGGTCTACGATGTCCATTGCTTCATAAAAAATACTGAAAGCAACACTTTTTTTACCATCGTACATCATGTTGTTTACAAAACGGGTCACCAATTGATCATTGAACTTTGGATCTGGGAGCAACTGTCTTTTTCTAGCTTTAATTTTTCTCATTTCTCAAAGTTTTTTATTTTTTAGCTTCTTTTGGGCGTTTTGCACCATACTTACTTCTACGCTGAGTTCTTCCGTTAACTCCTGCCGTATCCAACGCACCACGAACGATGTGGTAACGTACTCCAGGTAAATCTTTTACCCGTCCTCCTCTAACCAATACTATCGAGTGCTCTTGCAAATTGTGTCCTTCTCCACCGATATATGCGTTGACTTCTTTACCGTTTGATAATCTAACACGCGCTACTTTACGCATCGCTGAGTTAGGTTTCTTAGGTGTAGTCGTGTACACACGTGTACAAACGCCACGACGTTGAGGACATGATTCCAAAGCAGCCGATTTACTCTTCTTGGCTAGTTTTGTTCTTCCTAATCTTACTAATTGTTGTATTGTTGGCATACTATTAAAAATATGTTTATCCCCATTTTTTTGGGGACTGCAAAAGTACAATTAATTACATCAAAAACAAACAATTGAATTGTTTTTCTATAGAATTTAGGAATTTAAACAATACCGTATCCCTCTAATGCATATTTTTATATAGCATTTTGAAAGAACGATCACATCTTCTCAATGAGAATCAGTCCTCAAATATCACTAATATTTACAATGAAGTAGGTATTTCGTTATGATAAAGTATATATTTGACATCCATTCAATTCAAACCAAGACAAATGGCTGAAAACCTTATGAACAAAATCTCTCATTTGATTGATCAATACATTTACATTTTAGAAGAAAAAGGAGAGCCTGACGAGGCTTATAAATATTTAGCGATAAATACGTTTCAACAAAATTGGAATTTAGATGCGGACGATTTTTATCAGATGTTTAGAACTTCTTTTAGCAAAGTAGCCAATTTACTTTATCAAAACTCTTGGGGTTTTATCGATAAAGCTGCCAAAACTTTTCCAGATGAGGTTCGCGAAATGTTCCGTAATCTATATGATGAATCTGTAGATATTTCACAGAGAATTGAAACTTTTCAAACCGAATCAGAAAATATACTTCCAAAAGTCAGACAATCATTAAACCGAAACAACATTAACGCTCAACAAGACGAAAGGACGATTTCAGTTTATTTGGCTTTTCGATTTCCAGAAAAATATACATTGTATA
>DATJBZ010000030.1:0-32238 GCA_035515075.1 Moheibacter sp.
AAGTACCAATGCTTCAGCAGAATCGTTCAACGCTAAAATAAAAGCATTCAGGGCACAATTTAGAGGAGTCAAGAATAAAGCGTTTTTTTTGTATCGACTAACTAGAATTTATGCTTAATCCCCAACATTTGCGCATGATCCATTTTTAATTATTGGAAGATGATAAAAAATGATCCGAAAACAAAAAAGCTTGAAATCTTTTGATTCACAAGCTTTAAAGTACCCCGGACGGGACTTGAACCCGTACGGCCGTATCTGGCCACAGGATTTTAAGTCCTGCGTGTCTACCAATTCCACCACCAGGGTATGGTAAATTAAATTGAGCGAGAAACGGGATTCGAACCCGCGACCCCGACCTTGGCAAGGTCGTGCTCTACCAGCTGAGCTATTCTCGCGATTGGGATGCAAATATAAAGAATCCCTTTCGTTATAAACAAATAAAAATAGACTTTTTATTGCTTATTTTCCTACTGTTTTGGGCATCAACATATTAATTGAAGCAGAAAGTTGGTTTTTCAATAACTTTCTATGAACAATCAAGTCAACAAATCCTTTTTCCAACAAAAACTCGGAAGTTTGGAAGCCTTCTGGCAAGTCGCGACCGATGGTTTCCTTGATGACCCTTGGTCCAGCGAAGCCAATCAAAGCGCCCGGTTCAGCAATGACCAAGTCACCCACCGACGCAAAAGAAGCGGTTACACCACCATAGGTTGGATTGGTCAAAATAGAAATATAAGGCAACTGCGCATCCGATAACTGGGTCAATCGCGCTTCTACTTTGGCCATTTGCATCAATGAAATCGCCGCTTCCATCATTCTTGCACCACCCGATTGAGAAATCAAGATGTATGGCAAGTTGTTTTTCACAGCATAAGCAATCGCTCTGGAAATCTTCTCTCCCATCGCCGACCCCAAAGAGCCTCCAATGAATTTAAAGTCCATACAACTGATCACAACCTCGATGTCGTTCAATTTACCTGTTGCGTTTCGAATGGCGTCTGTCAAGCCTGTTTTGGCCTTCATTTCCTTCAAACGGTCCTTGTACTTTTTGGTATCTTCCCAATTCAAAGGGTCTTTGCTTTCTACTTTGGCATCGAGTTCTTTGAATTTCCCTTCATCAAATAAAATTTCAAAATACTCTTGACTGCCAATCTGAACATGAAAATCATCCTCAGGGCTCACATACATATTGGCTTTGAGCTCATCGGTTTCTATGATTTTTCCACTTGGAGATTTGTACCACAATCCTACAGGTACATCCTTTTTATGTTCAGTCGTAATGTTTTTCTTCGTTCTTCTAAACCAAGCCATTTTTATCTATTCTTCGTTAATATTATCCCAGTGTGTTCACGTTGTTCAAATCTTGGAAAGCTTGCTTCATTCTTTCTTTGAATGAAACTTCTCCATTTCTCAACCAAACTCTTGGGTCGTAGTATTTTTTGTTCGGCTGATCGGCGCCATCTGGATTGCCGATTTGACCTTGTAAGTAATCTTTCTTTTCATCAAAATATTGACGCACACCTTCCATGTATGCAAATTGCAAATCGGTGTCAATGTTCATTTTGATCACACCATAATCAATCGCTTCTCTGATTTCCTCCAAAGAAGAACCTGAACCGCCATGGAAAACAAAATCCACTGGATTCTTTTCCGTATTGAATTTCTCTTGGATGTATTGTTGAGAATCCGCCAAAATTTTCGGTGTCAGAACCACATTGCCTGGTTTGTACACTCCGTGTACGTTTCCAAAAGCTGCCGCTACCCAGAAATTATCATTCACACTGCCCAATTGCTCATAGACATAAGCGACTTCATGTGGTTGTGAATACAGCAATGAATTGTCCACACCAGTGTTGTCCACGCCGTCTTCCTCACCACCTGTGATCCCAATTTCGATTTCTAAAGTGATGCCGACTTGGGCCATTCTTTCCAAATAGCGTTTGGAAATCTCCATGTTTTCTTCGATGCTTTCTTCGGACAAATCCAACATGTGTGAACTGAACAACGCTTTTCCATTTTTTTTGAAATAAGCCTCATTGGCATCCATCACCCCATCAATCCATGGCAATAACTTCTTGGCACAGTGGTCGGTATGCAAAATCACCGTTGCGCCATAAGCTTCTGCCAAAGTATGAATGTGTAAAGCACCTGCAATGGATCCTTGGATCGCAGCAAATTGATTGTCTCCTTTCAATCCTTTTCCAGCATTGAAAGCCGCTCCACCATTTGAAAATTGAATGATCACAGGAGCATTCATTTCTACAGCCGCCTCCAAAGTTGCATTGATCGAATTGGAACCGATCACATTGCATGCAGGCAGTGCGTATTTATTTTCTTTGGCATCTTGGATGATTTCTTTGACCAATGATCCGGAAGCTACACCGGCAGGAAACTTTCTACTCATTTTTATAATTTTATAAGCTGTTAAAAATTCATACAAATATAGAGAACTTATCCTTAAAACGGATAATTTATTCCAAATGCCACCCGTGGCTTCAATAGGTTGATCGAGTCAAATTGCCAGCGCTCACCTACTGGATAACTTGGATCATGGAGTTTGTAAGCCAAATCAAATCGCAACAAGAAATAAGTCAAATCCAATCGAAAGCCAAATCCTCCACCTACTCCGAGTTCCTTGTAAAAATCTTTGAACTGAAACAAAGTCATCGGATCGTTTTTGTCGGTTCCCCAAATATTGCCCGCATCGATGAACAAAGCGCTGTTCAAACGATCGATCAAGTTGAATCGGTATTCTGCACTGAACAACAATTTCATGCGTTCAATGGAAAAAACATCGTCTCCACCCACATATCTTGGCAAATCACCAGGCCCCAAAGTTGCTGCAGCCCAAGCACGGTTGTCATTCGCACCTCCTGCCGTAAAACTTCGGTTGAACGGAATGAATTCTGTATTGCCATAGGGTTGGATCAAGCCCAAATACGCACGCGTTGCCAAGGTCGATTCTGATCCCAATTTAAAATATTTTCTCACATCCAAATCCAAACGTACAAATTGAGAATACGGCACATTCAACACCGTTCCTGAAGTTTTACCATGGCTCGTTTCTGTTTGATTGAAACCAAAAGAACGGTCAAGCAAATTCAACATATTTCCTGCAAATTCCACCCTTCCTTTGAAAAACCAAGGATTTCTGCGGTTGCTTCTTTCGGTTTGACTCAAGGTATATTGGTAAATAAACGACAAGATCAATACATCTTGGGTAATGGTTTGACGGCGGAAATTCATGTTTTCAAAAATTGACAAAGATTCCAAACCATCTTTGTCCAAAGAATACAGAAAAGGTTCATCTCCATAAATCATGTCAATCACGTCCACATCATTCAAATCTCCATGATCATAGGCAATGGCCGCATTCGGGTTGTGCATGAAATAATATTGATTGAAAAAATTGTTTTTGATCGTATTGTCGCCTTCAAATACATTGAAGTAATTGTCTTTCTGCAAATTGTTTACAAATTCCGTATTGAAAATACTGAACATATGTGATTGGGTATCGCGAAAAGAAATGTTGTAATCCAAACCAGTCGAATAAGTAATTCTTCCCAAACCAATATTTTTCTGCACCGACGCCCCCAAACGCAAATCGGTTTGTTTGAAAAATCGCTTGGGCAAAAGTGCATCCGTTTTGAACGGAAATAAAATATATGGAAAACTGATTTTACTTTGCCAAGCCATTTCAAATGCATTGAAAAAACTATTTTCTGTCGCAAACTTTCGGTTGACATTCCCTAAAGTTCCTCGAACGGTAGTTTCAAAATTTTCACCTCCACCAAATAAATTTCTGGTCAACAATGAAACCCTTGGAGAAACTCCGAAGTTCATGAATTCTGACCAAGACAATTCCGCTCCATAAAATAAATCATATTTTTTTTTGGGGCGAAAATACATTTCCACATTCAAAACGCTGTCGTTTTGGATGGTCTTGCTCTCGTTCCATCTTTCATTATAAGAAGTCAAAGTAACGCCTTCTCTTTTGCCTAAATTCCTTCTGGTTTGCACTTCTGAATTCAAACGATATAAAGCACTATCTCTGATCACCAAAGCATCGGTAAAGAATTTTGGTCGGTATTTCATCTTCGGATCTGTATAGCGCAAAAGATATCCTTCGTACACCGTATCATAATAAGTCGGTGGAAATTGGTCACCAGCAACTCGATCCGAATCGGGGTAAATGGTGATTTGTCCATAACGGTAACGGGCAAATTTTTCTTTCACCACCAATGAATCGTGTTTTTCTGCTGGAATCAAAATTTTGACACCCAAAGATTTGTCTGTATATGTTGTATCTGCAGTAAATTCCACATCTTGTCCAGTATCATTGAATTTCCAATAGCCTCTGTTTTTCAAAAAATTCACCACACGGTCTCTTTCTTCTACAAAATTGTCCATGTCGTAGCGGTCACCTACTTTGATTTTGCTTCCTCTTCTTGTCAAGGTTTCATAATGACGGCGAACGGCAGAATCTGGAATGGTGTATTCATAAGATTCTATCAATGATTTTTCACCAGGCCGGACTTGGTAAGTGACTTTCCCTTTTCTGGCAGTCGAATCCAAATCATGTACGGACTCAATTTCTGCATCAAAATACCCTCGATCGAAATAAAAATTTTCAAGGTTGCCTTCAGAAAAATTGGACATCGAAGAGTCTATCAACACTGGCGCTTCTCCTTGCGCAAAGAAAAACCGTTTCAGCCAAAGACTTCTGCCTTGGTATTCTTCCAGTCCATTTAAAACCAACAAACTGTCCAACGCATGCTGCGTTCTTCTTTTTCTGGTCAAATCGTAGTATTGAATAAAAGTCGTGTCAAACTTTGCACCGACTGAATTGTAAAAAAGCAATTTGATCGGCAAAACCCCTAAAATAGAACCATTCGGCTTTTGTTTGACATAATCAGGCAATACCGATTGGAATGGTTTTTCCTTGCCCTCAAATTCAAATTTGCTTTTGGTGAGCAAATATTCACCTTGTGGCACTTTCTTGGTCGCTTGACAACCCAAAATTACCAGCGTGAAAATGATGAATAATAGTATCTTTGTCCCTATATTTTTCATACGATGCTAACTAACAATGACAGCAAACTGATTCATTCACTTGTCAAAAAAAAATTTAGACAAAAATATAACAAGTTTGTGGTAGAAGGTGTAAAAAACATCAAAGAAGTAATAAATAGTTCGATTCAAATCGATACAATCTACACCACAGAAGAGATTTTCGCACCAAAAAATTTCCAATGCAAAACGATTCATGCCAAAGATTTAAAGAAAATCAGTCAACTGGTTTCGCCCAATGTCGCTTTGGCAGTTTGTGAAATCCCCGCACCTCAACCCATTCAAAAAGAAGGGTTTATTTTGGCATTGGACGATGTGCGCGATCCTGGAAATTTAGGAACCATTATCCGCATGGCAGATTGGTTTGGCATCGATCAAATCATTTGTTCTGAACAAACTGTGGACCTTTACAATCCGAAAGTCATACAAGCCAGCATGTCGTCTTTTCTTCGTGTTCAGGTAAATTACGTTGATTTGGGCTCGTTTTTTTCCAGCTATGAACATCCTATTTTGGGCACTTTTATGGAAGGAGAGAATGTGTACCAAACCCAATTTCCCACGCAAGGCGTGTTGTTAATGGGCAATGAGGCCAATGGCATTTCGGACAATTTGTGTCAAATGGTTACCCAAAAAATCACCATTCCAAGGTTGGGGAATTTACAAGCAACGGAAAGCCTGAATGTCGCCATGGCCACCAGCATGATTTTGGGCGAACGCGCTTCGGCACTGTTCAAATCTTAGCAAAACGTTAAAAATTTGTTTTGCAACGGAGTTTTCTGGTAATTTGAATTTTAATTTTAATTCAATCGCGTGAAAGCTTCTTGGTTCAGTATTTTTTGTTGTTTTTTTTGGGTAGTTTCTTGTCAAAACGCAAGTAGTGATTTGGGAAACAATGCAAAAAGTCAGTACGATTCAATTGCTAAATTTGATTCTTTGAATTGGTCAAAAGAATTTCCATTCAAAAAAGCCAATAGGAACAGCCAACTGGCCAAACAACAATTTCTGCAACAATTCTACAAGAGTTTGTGGCTGGATAAAAACGTGAGTGGCGGTTTGTTGGTTGCCCAACATGGTGAAATCATTTTTGAAGGTTACAACGGTTATTCTGACATCGAAAACCAAGAAATTTTGGACAGCAACACACCGATTCACATTGCGTCCATTTCCAAAGTATTGACTGCCTTGGCCATTTTGAAATTGGCGGAAAACAACAAAATCAATTTGAATGATGCCGTTGCACAATATTTAATCGGCTTTCCTTACGAAGAGGTAAAAATCGAAGATTTGATGAACCACCGCAGTGGTTTGCCCAACTATCTATCGCTTTCAGATGATAAAAACTATTGGGACAACACCCAAATGATGGACAACCAAGCGCTTTTGACCCTTTTGATTGACAAACAGCCTCCAGCTTTGGGCGCTCCGGCAAAAAACTTCTTTTACAACAACACCAATTATGTCATCTTGGCATTGGTCATTGAAAAAATCACAGGCTTAACCTATCCTCAAGCGATGAAACAAATGGTTTTTGATCCTTTGGGCATGAAAAACACCTTTGTGATGGAATTTGACAAGGATGCGGACCGCGTGTCAAAATCGTATTACAACAATGGCAGAGAATGGGGATATGACCATTTGGACGCTACTTATGGTGACAAAAACATTTATTCCACGCCCCGAGACTTGTTGATGATGGACATCGCGATGTATTCGGACAAGTTTCTTCCTAAAAAAATCAAAGAAATGGCTTGGAAAGGTTACAGCTATGAAAGAAAGGGCGTGAAAAATTATGGTTTGGGCTTTCGCATGATGGAATGGGAAGATGACAGCAAAATTTTGTACCACAATGGAAAATGGCATGGCAACAACACCGTTTATGTGCGTGATTTTGAGAATGAGGCCACCATCATTGCTTTGGGCAATCGCTTGAATTCTTCCGTTTATGCCAGCATGAAGTTGGTGAGTTTATTTGGGGATTATCCGTACCAATTGAGCGAAAAAAATACCCAAGATGCCGCCTTGGTAAATTTGCAGAACAAATTGGACAAAATCAAACAAAATATTGCCCAAAAAGAAGCCAAAAAACCGGTTTTGCTCGAAAATAATTCTTGATTAATTTGCTTTCCAGCCCCAAGGTTTCTTGTTGAATTCAATCGGTTGCGTCAAATCGAACACCACTGTAAATTGTCGGTCGGAACCAATACGTCTTAAATTATAGCTGAAAGATTTCCCGTCAATGGTCATCCACCAAACGTTGTGACAAGCGTAATCAATCATCGAACAAGTGGCTTGGTCCGCAGGAAACATTTGCAAATCTGCATGCCCTACATTGGTTGAAGTGCCGCCATACATGGTCACCTCCTCGTCCGAGCCATCAGCATTGCGGTGGTCGTGTTTCAATTCGACACGGTCATTTTCGAAAGTCAACACCCAAGTTCTCGATTGGTCCTCGCCTACATAAAATGGGATTTTGATTTGGTCTTTTTCACAAGACAAAACTTGCATTACCAAACGTTCTCCTGTAAAACCATCACCTTCTTTGGCACCTTCAGTAATCGTTCCTTCATAACTTTTCCCACAGTGTTTTTCAATTTGGGTTTTGAACAATTGGTTTTCTTGCGCATGCAAAAAACTTCCCGCCAAAAACACCCATGCAAAAATTCTTTTGATCATCTTTTTCATTTAAAATTGTATCAGTCATTCACTTTTTCCAATGCGCCATGCGCTACAAAAGCTTGGCCACATTTTCGAATCAACGAATATAATCAAATATTTAAAATACAAGCTCAACACGACTTTGCATTGGTTGGGTTAGACCTGTCATTTCCATTGAATTCAAAGCTACTTGAACTTCTAAACAACTGCATCCAAAGCTGAAATCAACTTTCTGATAAAAATCTCTCCATTCTTTGGCACAAGCACGGCTTTGATTTGCTATATTTGCGGGCGAAATTACTGGACAATCCACAAGATACCTATAGCATGAAATACAAAAGAATACTTCTCAAATTAAGCGGCGAAGCCTTGATGGGCGAACAACAATACGGCATTGACTCCAATCGTTTGAAGGAGTATGCGTTAGAAATCAAAGCGGCTGTTGATTTGGGTGTGGAAGTAGCCATAGTCATTGGTGGAGGCAACATCTTTCGTGGTGTAGCTGGTGCAGCAGCGGGCATGGACCGTGTGCAAGGAGATTACATGGGCATGTTGGCCACAGTCATCAATTCCATGGCCTTGCAAGGGGCGTTGGAAGATGCAGGGGTTTATACCCGATTGCAAACCGCCATCCGCATGGAACAAGTAGCCGAACCATTCATCAAACGCCGTGCAACCCGTCATTTGGAAAAAGGGCGTGTGGTGATCTTTGGTGCTGGAACGGGAAATCCTTATTTCACGACGGATACAGCAGCGACGCTTCGCGCCATTGAAATCGATGCCGATGTGATTTTAAAAGGCACCCGAGTGGATGGAATTTATTCGGCAGATCCAGAAAAAGACAAAAACGCCACAAAATTTGAAAATTTAACTTTTGACGAAGTGTACAAAAAAGGATTGAATGTCATGGACATGACCGCCTTTACTTTGAGTGATGAAAACAACTTGCCGATCATCGTTTTTGACATGAATACCCGAGGCAATTTACTCAAATTGCTGCAAGGAGAACCGATGGGCACTTTGGTAAAAAAATAACAATTGATTCGTAGAACCCTGAATTAAAAACAATAATAAAATGGAAGATTTAGAATTTATTTTAGAAGACTCAAAAGACCAAATGCAAAAAGCAATGGAACATTTGGAAAAAGAATTCTTGAAAATTAGAGCTGGGAAAGCGTCACCTGCCATGCTTTCTTCAGTGCGTTTCGATTATTATGGTGCATCTACTCCATTGTCACAAGGCGCCAACATCAGCACGCCAGATGCTAGAACTTTGACCATTCAACCTTGGGAAAAAAACTTAATTCCTGAAATGGAAAAAGCCATCATCAATTCTAATTTGGGTTTTGCTCCTTCCAACAATGGTGATTTGATCATCATCAGCATTCCGCCATTGACCGAAGAAAGAAGAAAAGAATTGGCCAAAATTGCCAAAGCTGAAACTGAAAATGCCAAAGTCAGCATTCGAAATGCAAGAAAAGATGCCAACAATGCCATTAAAAAAGTGGAAGACATTTCTGAAGACATCATCAAAGATTACGAAAGTAGAATTCAAGTTTTGACCGATCAATTCGTAAAAAAAACAGATGAATTGTTTGTGATCAAAGAAAAAGAAATCATGACGGTATAAAATGGTTGTGGATGATCTTTAACACAATCAAAACCATTCAATACAAAACTAACTTCATTTGAAAAAGCTCCTTGCTTTCCTACTTTTTTTGGGCTATCAATTCGGATTGAGCCAAATCATTGCGGACACCCAAACTTATCCACTCTGCGACTTTGATGGAGATGGTTTCGTCAGTGTTCCTTTCAGTGATTTGCAATCCTATGTGTTGGATGTATTGGAAGCCTTTGACCAATCGCCTGAAATTTATGTGACCAAAGCCCACCGTGGTGTGGAAAAAATCACCCATTTGTACGACAATCCACAAATTGTCCCAGTTTGTGGTGATACCGATGGAAATGGCGGATATTATGACATTGCCATCAACAGCCAAAAGGAAATCTATGTTTCCAGAAGAAATGGTCTGCTCCAAAAAATGAATCCAATCACTTGCCAATACCAAACCATTGGACAAATTCATCCCAATGGACAAAGCGTTTTGGCCTTGTCGTTTGACCACCAAGACAATTTGTATGAAGGAGGTTGGACTTCCCAAATTTTCCGAGCCGATGCCCAAGATTTGACCCAATTTTACCTGTGGCATGATTTCGGTGATGGCAACGCCAGTGGAGATTTTGTGCAAATTGGTGAGCATCTCTACATCGCTTGGACGATGCGCGATGGCAAAGACCATTTGTTGAAAGTCACCCTAGATGCCAACAACCAATACGTCAGCCACCAAGACTTAGGAAAAATTAAAACGGGGACTTTTGGTTTGGCGGCAGAATACGGCCGATTATATGGAAATACACCCAATGGTTTGTATGAAATTGATTTGCCCAACTTGTCCACCACAGACATTGTTCAAAACAACAACAGCACTTCGGCCTTGGATTGGTGGGGCGCAGCTGGTTACCACGAAGCCTTGGACATGAAAATCAGCTACCACGGTGATTTGAATGAAGCCATCAATGACCAAGCTCCCTTGAGTGATCCTTACACCAATCCCATTGCTTTTCAAGATGCTTTTGTGTACATCCGAGTGCATGAAGCAATTTCAGGAACCACTTACATCATTCCTGTCCACATTGTCATCAGCGTTGCACCGAGCGCAAATTCTACTGAATTGATCGAATGTCGTGATCTAATTTCTGGTTGGGCCAATTTTAATTTAGAAAATGTGCAAAGCAACATCAATACAGATGCAAGTTTGAATTTCAATTATTTTGACAATTTAGAAGATTTGCACGCCCATGTCAATCCGCTGCCTACCCAAATTTCGATTGCCAATTCGAAGACAATTTATGCCAAAGTATTTGACCAAAACGACCGTTGCTATGGCATTGCAACAATTGATTTAGTAGTACCAACCAATGAGGTCAATTACGTGGACCAAGTGGAATTTTGTTGGGGAAGCCAAGCTTTTTTGAGCGTTCCAGATCAATATTTAACTTATCAATGGTTGGGAATTTCGCCTGAAGATGCCGACCAAAATCTCAACGGTCCAGAGATTTTCGTTTCACAACCCGGAATTTATCAATTGGAAGTCCAACATCCCAATGGTTGTACTTTTCTGATGCAATTTGAAACCACCATCGGTGGCGGCCCGGAAATCACAGCCGTCATCCAAAACCCAGACCAATCGATTACTGTCAATGTCAGCCCACAAGGCAATTACGAATATTCACTCGATGGCATTTTCTGGCAACACTCCCCCACTTTTCACCAATTGATTGCGACCGAGTACAACATCCAAGTAAGAAGTGCAGAAGGCTGTTACACGCCCATTTATCCTTTTTCCTTTTTGTCTGTTCCCAATTTCATTTCTCCCAATGGCGATGGAAAAAATGACCAATGGTTCATCCATGGCATCAACGAATTTCCTGACCATCAAATTCAAATTTATGACCGAAACGGCAAACTGTTTTTCAACCGAAAAGCACAAGCCAACGGTTTCGTTTGGGACGGCACCTATTTGGGACGAACAGTTCCTTCTGGTACGTATTGGTACATCATCCGATTGAACGAAGAGAAAACCATCAGCGGACATTTGACCGTCAAAAATTGATAATACATTCGCTTTCAATTCGAATTTATTGGTACATTTATCTCCATGGAAGCACCGCCAAAAGCGCTTCAATAAGTTGGCATTCAAATTGTAAAACAACACTCCATGAAAAACATCTTTTCCCTTCTATTCATTTTTAGCTGCATATTCACCATGGCACAGAAAAAATTTGATTACGATTCCCAATGGAAACTCATCGAAAAACAAGAGGCAAACGGCTTGCTCAAAAGCAATTTATTGCCCATTCAACAAATTTATGCACAAGCCAAAAAAGAGCACAACACGCCACAAATCATCAAATCTTTGTTGTACCAATCCAAAGTTTTACTGCTGACTTCGGATGAAAAACAGATTGATCTTCAAATTATTGATCAATTTGAAAAAGAAATCAGCGCAACCCAAGGTGCAGACCAAGCGATTTTACAGTCGATGTTGGCGGAACTGTATTTTACGTATTACCAGCAAAATCGATGGGAAATCAACGAACGCACAAAAACTGAACAAAGTACGGGAACAGACTTTCGTTTTTGGACTGAAAATAGCTTTCAAGAAAAAACAGCGGAATTGTATTTACAATCGATCAAAAACGAAAGAACGCTTCAAAATGAGCCGATTGCCAAATGGAGTTATAACTTAATACGGGTGACAGAAACCGAAGCGCTCCGTCCGACTTTATATGATTTGTTGGCCCATCGCGCCATCGCTTATTTCAAAGCGGAACCTGATTTTTATTTCAGAAGAAATGTCGCGCCAAAGTTGACACAAGAAAACCAAGTGCGATCCATTGCAATTCTAAAAAACTTAAGCGCATTTCACCAAAAGAAGCACAACCAAGAAGCTTATTTGTACAATGAATTGGAGCGATTGAAATTGGAAAACAAAGACGAATTGTCTGAAGTGTATTTGGATCAATTGACACAATTATCCAAAAAGTTTCCGCAAGCCAATTACACTGCGTATATCTTGAATGAAATCGCTGATTTTTATTTGAAACAAATTCAAAATGAACAAGAAAAAGCCTTTGCTGCCAAGAAAAGTTGGACCGAAAAAGCCATGGCAGTTTTTGCTCAAATTCGCGCCCAATATCCAAATTCTCCACTCATTGACGCAATCGAGGGCAAAGAAAAACAATTGTTGCAACCTTCCTTTGCATTGACGATTGAAAAATACGTTTCGCCCGACATCAGCCACCCGATGGCGGTTACGCATCAAAACTTGGCAACGATTTATGTCAAAGTTTTGGCCTATGATACCGAAGACAAATTGATCCAAAGCCTTCAAAACGCCGATCAAAACAACAAACAAAAAGCCATCGATCAATTGTTGTCAAAACTTCCTTTGGTCAAAGCTTTTGAATTGAATCTGAAAGCTTTCGATGATTACCAAACGCATGCCACTGTGGCGCAATTCGAAGGCTTGAAAACTGGAAAATACATTGTTTTGGCTTCAAATGATGCCAATTTCAAAGTCAATGACCTCTTCATTTTACAATCCCAAATCTTAAATGTCACTCCTTATTCCATCGTTTCTCGAGACAATGAAATCTTGGTAACAGAAAGAGCTTCTGGAAAAATAGTGGCCAATCAGCAAGTTGAAGTGTACCAACAAAACAACCAAGCTTTGGAATTGTTGCAAACACTCACCACCGATGCAAAAGGCATGGCAAAGATTCATGCCACCAAGTATTACAACAATTTTATCTTAAAAATAAAGGGCGAAGCGGTCACGTACAACAATTATGTTTACAATTCCAACCGAGACAACAACGAAACTACCCTGAATTTCACCCAACTCTTTACCGATCGTTCGATCTATCGCCCAGGTCAAACCGTTTATTTCAAAGCCATTGCGTTCGAAGAAAACCCTGAAGGAAAGAAAAAAATCATCGCCAATAAAACTTTGAACATCAGTTTGTACAATGCCAATTACGATGAAGTGACCACCATGGAACTAAAAACCAATGAATTTGGTTCGGCTTCTGGCGAATTCATCTTGCCGACCGCTGGAATCACTGGTCAATTTCATTTGGAAGAAGACGACAGTGGTGATTCACATTATTTCAGCGTAGAAGAATACAAACGTCCGCGTTTTGAAGTGGAATTTGACGATGTAAAAGAAACCTATCAACTCGAAGAGGAAATTATCGCCAAAGGAAAAGCAACGGCCTATTCGGGCGCCAACATTGACCACGCAAAAGTCGTTTACCGCGTATACAGACAAGAGATTTTCCCATATTGGCCATGGTGGAAACGCGGTTATTTCCCACATGCAGCTGCCGAAGAAATTACTTTTGGTGAAACAACCACCGATGCATCAGGTAAATTTGAAATTCCATTCAAAGCCCGAGCTGCAGCCCAAAAGAAAGACCAACAAGCGCGTACTTATACGTACAACATTGTTGCGGATGTCACCGATGCCAATGGTGAAACGCGTTCGTCTGAACAATCCATCACTGTGGGCGATTTGCGTTATCTGTTCAATTTCAAAGTGGCGGATCAAATCGAAATGAACCATTTGGATTCCATTGAAATTTCGACCCAAAATCTGAATGGCCAATTCGCAGCAGCCAAAGGACAAATCACTTTGACCAAAATCAATCCGCCGAATCGTATTTTGCGAGATTCTCCGATCCAAAAAGGCGATTATGAATTGTATAGCAAAGAGGAATTCATCGATTACTTTCCACATGAAGCCTATGCTGATGAAAACGACAAAGCCAATTGGACCAAAGAAAACCCAGTGATTTCAGTGGAATTTGATACTGAAAAGTCCAAGTTTTTGAAATTGCAACCTAAAAAATGGCAAGCAGGCTATTATGTTTTAAAAGGAAGCATCCAAGATGGAAAAGACACCATCACAACCGAGAAATTAATTTATTTGTACCATCAAAACAAGAAGCAACCCATCGAAAATGAATTGTTTTCAATTAATTTAGACAAGAATGCTTATCAGCCAGGTGATCAAGCCAAAGTCCAACTGGCCTCTGCTGCAGAAAACGCAACCGTTTTGGTCGAATTGGAACACGATGGAAAAATCATCCAAACTGAAATTATAAAATTAAATAATTCTGTAAAAGATTTTAGTTTTCCAATCAAAGAAACTTACCGTGGAAATGTATTTGTGCATTATTATTTTGGGAAATTCAACACAGTAAAACAAGGCACTTTGACTGTCAATGTACCTTTGGAAGACAAATCTTTGAAAATTACCGCAAGAACTTTGCGCGATAAACTCCAACCCGGACAAAAAGAAACCTGGGAATTGACGGTCAGCGGCGAAGGAAAAGACAAATTCTTGGCAGAAATGTTGGCAACCATGTACGATGCTTCACTCGATCAGTTCCAACCTCATTCCAACCCATTTCCAATGAACGTGAATTGGAATGCCTCAATCAAACAGAATTGGAATACTTACATGGCCTTTACCACCACGCCCTTTCAAAGTCTGATCAACAGCAACCGTTATTATCCAAAAAGTCATTTGGCGTTTGACCAATTGAATTGGTTTGGGTTTAGCTGGAATCGCTATGATCACAGATTGTACAGGATGAAGTCGATGAACGCTCCTGCACAAGACAGTGCAACTATAACTGATATGCTACAAGGTGAAGCAGCTGGCGTTAATTTGGAAAGCGTTGAGGAAACTAATTCATATAAAGGAAACATCCAAATTAGAGGTATATCTTCATTACAAGACAATCCTAACGCTTTATATATTGTTGATGGTGTTCCGATTTCAGCTGATCAAATCAATCCTGATGACATTATCAATTTAACCATTTTAAAAGTTGAAGAAGCTACTGATTTGTATGGTGCAAGAGGTGCGAATGGTGTTGTAATCATTACAACTAAAAAGGGTGAAGAAAAATTAAACCAAGTTCTATCTCGAAGAAATCTTCAAGAAACCGCCTTCTTTTATCCTCATTTAAAAACGGATGAAAAGGGCAACATCAAAATCCAATTTACGGTGCCTGAAAGTTTGACCGCTTGGAAATTCATGGCAACGGCACACACGCCTGATTTGCGAACGGGCTATTTTGAAACCACAGTGCGCACCCAAAAAGAATTGATGGTGGTGCCCAATCCGCCACGCTTTTTACGGGAAGGCGACCAAATCACTTTTTCGTCCAAAGTGACCAATTTGTCAGACAAAACTTTGAATGGACAAGCCAAACTGATGTTGTTTGATGCCTTTACGATGCAGGCTGTCGATGTCGAATTTGCCAATTCAAATGCCACAAAAAACATTGAAATCCCCCAAGGCAATTCTGCCACGGTTTCTTGGAATTTAACCATTCCAACGACGTACCAAGCCATTGTTTACCGAATCGTTGCTTCGGCTGGTGATTTTTCAGATGGCGAAGAATCTGCTTTACCGATTTTGAGCAACCGCATGATGGTGACCGAAACATTGCCGATTCATGTGCGGGAAGGCCAAGACAAAACTTTCACATTGGACAAATTAAAAAACAACTCATCCGAAAGTTTGGATCATTTCAAATTGACGTTTGAAATGACCTCCAATCCGATTTGGTACGCGATTTTTTCTTTGCCTTATTTGCGCGAGTATCCTTACGAATGTTCAGAACAAGTTTTTGCGCGTTTGTATGGAAATTTGATTTCGCAACATTTGATGCATTCCAACCCAAAAATCAAAGCGATTTTTGACGATTGGAATCAAAAAGGTGCATTAACATCCAAATTGGAACAAAACCAAGAATTGAAAGCGCTTTTACTGGAAGAAACGCCTTGGATCCGCCAAGCTGAAAGCGAAGAAGAACAAATGAAGCGCATCGCCTTGTTGTTTGATTTGAATAAAATGCAAAACGAATTGACCAATGCTTTCCAACAATTATCCAACAAACAATCGCGCAACGGTGGTTTTGCTTGGTTCGAAGGCGGTGAAGAAAGCCGCTACATCACAGCGCACATTGTTGCTGGATTCGGTCATTTGAAGGCAATGGGCGTCGACATCGAATCGAAATTGACTGTCGATTTGCATCCTATACTGAAAGGCGCCATCCAATTCATGGACCAAAAAATGCAACAAGAATTCGACCTTTATCTCAACAATAAAAAAATGAAACCTTCAAATTACAACGGCGTTCAGTACTTGTATGCGCGAAGTTATTTCTTGGACAAATTTCCTTTGGACAAAAAAGGACAACAAATCCGTGATCATTTCTTGAAAGAATTTGAACAAAATCAATTTGAAGAAACTTTGTCCAGCCAAGCGATGTTGGCGATGATTTTCAATCGTTTTAGTGAAATAAAAAAAGCAGAAAAATTGTTAAAATCCATCAAAGACCATGCAGTAGAAAGCGATGAAATGGGCATGTATTGGAAATCCAATGTCGCTGGATGGCGTTGGAATCAAGCACCGATCGAAACCCAAGCTTTGTTGATCGAGGCCTTTGATGAAGTGTTGAATGATATAGAAAGTGTAGAAAGCATGAAGATTTGGTTGTTGAAAAACCGACAAACCAACCAATGGAACTCGACCAAAGCGACGACCGAAGCGGTGTTTGCCTTGATGAGTACAGGAAAAGACTGGACCAATTCGGAAGAGGGAATTTCGGTAAAGATTGGCGGAAACAAATTGGATTTGAAAGCATTGGACAAAGCACCACAAAGTGGCAGTGGTTATGTAAAAACTTCTTGGACACCCTCAGAAATCAAACCTGAAATGGCTACCGTTGAAGTTCATAAAACTTCTCCAGGCGTGGCTTGGGGCGCGATGTATTGGCAATATTTCGAAGATTTGGATAAAATCACTTCGGCAGCAACTGGCGTGAAATTCAACAAGGAATTATTTCTCAAAAAGAATTCGGACCAAGGACCAATTTTAACCAAAATTACTGAAAGCACGCCCATTCAAGTAGGCGATTTGGTAACGGTCCGCTTGGAGATTCAAACCGATCGAGACATGGAATTTGTTCACATCAAAGACATGCGTGCCAGTGGTTTTGAACCCACCAACGTGCTTTCGACTTATAAAAGACAAGGCCGTTTGGGCTATTACGAAAGTACGCGCGATGCAGCGACGAATTTCTTTGTGGATTTTATGCCGAAAGGAACTTATGTGTTTGAATACGATGTGCGGGCGAACAATGAAGGGAATTTTTCCAACGGCATTACTTCGCTTCAAAATATGTATGCGCCAGAATTGAGCGCGCAGAGCGAAGGCATTCGTGTAAACATTCAATCTGCCAATTGATTTATTTGGGTATTGGAAACAAAAAACCGCTTCTTTCGAAGCGGTTTTTTCATCTAATTTATTCAATGATTATTTGACCAAAGTCAACTCATCAATGATGTTCGTTGCACCTGCAAATTTATCCACGATAAACAATACATAACGAATGTCCACTGAAATCGTTCTTTGCAAAGCTGGATCAAAGATTACGTCACCTGCCATTGCTTCAATATTTCCGTCAAATGCAATACCAATCAACTCTCCGTTTCCATTCAAGACTGGTGAACCAGAGTTTCCGCCTGTGATGTCATGATCGGTCAAAAAGTTCACCCACAATTCACCGCTTTTGTCAGCATACTGACCGTAATCTTTCTTGTTGTACAAATCGATCAACTTCTGTGGATTTTCAAATTCATCATCACCAGGAATGTGCTTGGCGATGGTGCCTTTCAAAGTCGTGTAATAGTTGTATTTCGCATCATTTACTTTTCCTGCAGTCAATGGCAAATCGCGCACACTTCCGTAGGTCAAACGCAACGTACTGTTGGCATCTGGATATTCGATTGGGCTCAATTTTGAAATGCGCAAACCATCTACCAAAGAACGGAATGCTTTCGAATAACTGTCCTTCAAACTTTTCATTTCTGGTGTTTCCAAACGGTAACGGTCCATCAAGTCAGAAGAAATTTTGAACAATTCGTCTTGCTCGATCAAGCTTGCGTTCGGTGCATCCAAATACGCCATCAAAGTTTCTTTTGAAGCAAAGGGTGTTTTGGCAAATGTATTTTTCAAATGAGCTTGAAAATTCCCCTTGTTTTTGTCTCCAATTTCTTTGACATACGGTGCCAATCCTGCTTTCGATGCTTTGGTGTAGTACAAATTCAATTGTGCAGCCAAAATCTCTTCTTCCAAAGGCATGTAAGCCGTTTCAAAAATTGAAGCAATGCTTTCCTCCATTCTAGGACGCATTTCTGCTCTTTTCGCTTCATTCTCATTGGCATATTGTACCAAAGCTTTTCCTAAACTGGCAGGCATTCCAGCAAAAGTACTTGAACGCAAAATCGTCATCAAATAGTTGTTGTGACGTGCAGCTTCATTGGTTTTCGCATAATAATTGTCAATGATTTCTACAACATCACCGTATTTGGCTTTTCTGTCTTTTTTCTGTGCCCATTTGGTAAATTCTTTTTCGGTTTTTCTTTTGGCATCCACTGTTTTGTGTTGTTCCAAAGCTTCGATCATTCCTGCACGGTTTTTCCAGTAATTGGCCAATCCAGCATATTTTGAAGCATAATCCAATTTCACTTTTTGGTTGGTGTCCATGTATTTTTTCAATACATCCATCCCCAATTTTGATCCTTCAACCCAAGCAGGATAAGCATATTTTATATTTTGCTCAACGCCACCTGCTGGCATCCAACGGTTGGTTCTTCCTGGATACCCCAAAATCATTGAAAAGTCACCAGCTTCATAACCTTTCAAGCTAATTGGCAAATGGTGTTTTGGTTTCAAAGGCACATTGCTTTTGGCATAGTCTGCTGGATTTCCTTGCGCATCAGCATACACTCTAAAAATTGCAAAATCACCCGTATGGCGTGGCCATTCCCAGTTGTCGGTATCTCCACCAAATTTCCCGATAGAATTAGGAGGCGTTCCTACCAAACGAACATCTTGAAAATCTTGGTACACGAAATAATAGTATTCATTGCCTTCAAAAAACGAACGAACTGAAACGGTGTATTTTCCGCCTTCGTTGTTTTCTTGTTCAATTTTTGCAATTTCTTTGTTGATGGCTGCCATCCTATCATCTTCGCTCATTTGGTCATTGACTTGTCCTAGAATTCTTTTGGAAACATCGTCCATGCGCACAAAGAAACGAACCGACAATTGATTCGGTTTCAATTCTTCTTGTTGATTGGCTGCCCAAAATCCATTGGTCAAATGGTCATCTTCTGGTGTGGACAATTGTGCAATCGCACCATAACCACAGTGGTGGTTGGTCAAAACCAAACCTGTTTCTGAAATAATTTCAGCAGTACAACCTCCACCAAATTGAACGATGGCGTCTTTTAGACTGCTGTTGTTGATGCTGTAAATTTCTTCTGCAGTCAACTTTAATCCTTTTTTTTGCATGTCATCGATATTTTTACCGATGAACATCAAGAACCACATTCCTTCATCTGCCTTTACTTGCTGAATAGGCGCTGTAAGCAACGTGAAACCCGCAATAAGTACGAATAGTTTCTTCATTTTCTACTTTTAATTTGAATTTTAATTTGTATTGAATCAATTTCCCTCGGCTATTGCCAATAAAAATGAGCACACAAACTTAACCCAAATTTTTAAAAAGATAAGTAGTCCCTCCCTTTTTTAGCGGAATTTAAGTAGCTTAAATCCTATTTTTGAAAATATTGATTCAAAAATTAAGATGCACTGACTTTTAAAATGAAGATTATGCCAAAGGCGTTTGTTGGCTATTTTCTCTGAAATAATTGATTTTGGTCAAAAACATTTGTGCCATGCGGTTGCCCTGCCATTTGGCCGTTTCGGCTACTTTTCCTGAAAATAAACCGTCCACTGTTTCGGTAAACAATGCTACCCAACGCTCAAAATGCACTTTATCTACTGGTAAACGCATGTGCGGAATGAATGGTCGGCCGTTGTAAGTGCGCTCGTTGAGCAAAACGGTTTGCCAAAAACTGTACATCTTTTCCATGTGTTCAGGCCAACGGTCTTGAATGATTGCATTGAAAATATCTTTCAACAAATCGTCTTCACGAATTTTGCCATAAAACGTGTCCACCATTTTTTTTACATCCTCTAAATCGGAAATATCTTGTAATTCTTTCATTTTGTTCAATTAAAGGCGCACCAAAACGGATTCTCCCGCTTTTACTTTTCGCGCTAAATCATCAATCGTCGTTGTTTCCAACATACTTTTCAAATCATTTCTAATTTTCTCAAAATCCTGGTGCAATGGACATGGGTTCTCGCTGTCGCAATAATCCAATCCCAAACCGCAACCTTTGTACACAAAATCACCATCCAAGGCATTGACAATTTGGCTCAATTTGATGTCTTTCATTTTGTTGGGATCCATAAAGAAACCACCATTGGGTCCAGTTTGAGATTCCACCAAATTGAAACGCGTCAAAATCCCCATCAATTTCGCTGTAAACGCCATGGGCAATTTGTTCACTTCAGCGATCTCTTTGATTTTGACTACTTTTTTGCCTTCCAACGAATGACTGGCGATATAAATGATGGCTTTGAGTCCGTATTTACACGATTTTGAAAACATGCGATTGATTTAAAGCACAAAATTATGCCGATTATTTTTATTTAAGACAAAGATATCCTTAATTATTCAAATGGTTTTTAAAATATAACCGATATCCTTCAGAAAAGACCAATTTTGAACGTATGCTCTATTGATAGCAACTTTTTGGGGCCAAATGACTTCATCATTGTACTGAACAGGATCCAATTGTTCACTCAATAATTCATCTTCATTTTTAAATGCCAACTGTGCTGGACCAGTGATTCCTGGTTTGACTGATAATATCAAACGATCTTCACCTGACAACAGGTCTGCGTAACCAGCGACGTCGGGACGCGGCCCTACAAAACTCATTTGTCCAAAAAGAATGTTGAAGATTTGAGGCAATTCATCCAATTTCGTTTGTCTTAAGAATCGGCCAATACGCGTGATTTGGTGGGTTTTCGCTGTACTGATTGGATTGTCCGAATGGCCTTTCATCGTTCGAATTTTATAGATGGAAAAATGCCGTCCATTTTTGCCAATTCTATCGTGTCCAAACCACCCCAACTGTGCGGTATCCAAAGTAGAAATCACGACCAAAATGAAAATTACAGGCAATAAAAATGGCAATAGAAAAAGCGCAAAAACATAATCAAAAACGGTTTTGAGCCACATCTTTTATCTTTTTAGATACCTTTTCAAATTGAAAATATTTTTGATTTTCCCAACGATACTTGGATCGAAATTGGCATCTTCGTCGAAATAGCCATAACCGTATCCATAGCCGTAACCATATCCGTAGCCGTAACCATAACTTCCTTTGGCTTGGAAATCGTTCAGAATAATTCCTATATTTTTCACTTCTCCTTCATCGTACTTGTCAGAAATCAATTTCAACAATCCTCTGTAAGTGTAGTTAAACCTCGCTACATACAAAGTGGCATCGGCATATTTCATCAAGTCAAATGCATCGGCAACCAACACAACAGGTGGTGTATCCATCACGATAAAATCATATTGGGTTTTCAATTCATCCATCAATTGGCGCAATTTGTCTGATAACAACAATTCGGATGGGTTGGGCGGAATGGGACCTCCTGTGATGATGTCCAAAGTTTCGATTTTTGTTTTCTGCAAGACTTCCTCAAAAGTAGAATTGCCTGACAAATAATTGGACAATCCTTTTTTGTTGTTGATTTCAAAATCATCAAAAATTCTTGGTTTTCTCAGGTCCATCCCCAGCAAAATGGTTTTTTTACCACTGATGGCCAAAGCCGTAGCCATGTTCATCGAAATGAATGTTTTCCCTTCTCCACCAATGGAAGAAGTCACCATCAACACTTGAGATTGAGAAGGCGTTTCCTTTTTGAATAAAAAGCTCAAATTACTTCGTATCGATCGGAAACCTTCTGAAATCGATGATTTGGGACGATCCAAAACAATCAAAGCGCTATTGTCGGCATTATTACCAATCGTTCCCAAAAATGGGACATGAGATATTTTTACGATATCTGGAACGCCTTTGATTTTGGTGTCCAAAATTTCTCTCAAAAACAAATACAAAGTCGGTAAGATCAATGCCAAAGCGATGCCCATGATCAAATTTTCATTTTTATTGGGTGAAATCGGTGCTTGGTTGGTAAAAATCGCTTGATCAATGACACTCACATCCGAAATATTGGAAGCGATGCTCAACTCTGCTTGGCTGTACCTTGACATCAACGTATTGTACAACATATCATTGATTTCATAGCCTCTGGCCGTTTCAATGAATTCTTTTTCTTTTTCAGGCAAGTTGTAAGCTCTGCTATTGTACTCGCTTAATTTTCGGTTGATATCACTCAGCTCTCGGTTGATTTTATTGCGACTGGTACCGATCAATTGCGTGATCATCGTTTTACTTTCTGCAATTTTACTGTCCAATTCTTTGATTTCTCTGGAGTCTGGACGGTAGAGCCTCAATGAGTTTTCTCTTTCTAGCTCCAAAGTCCTTAAATTTCCTACTTCCGAAGCGAAATGACCTTCATTTAAACCAAAAATTTGCAAATCCAACATTCCTTTGGAACCTACTTGGTACACATTGTGGCTGACGGCATTCAACGTATTGATCTGTTCTTCGAATAGAATTCTTTCTTTTTCCAAAGATTTCACATTGCCAAGAATTTCTCCTTTCTCCCCTGCAAAATCATAAATCTGTTCTCGTTTTTGCAATTTCTGGTATTCCAATGAAGCGCTATCTACTTTGTCTTTCACCAAATCCATTTGTTTTGCGATGTAAGCCAAAGTTCTTTTGGCCACCAAGTTTTTCTCTGCCAATTCATTTTCTTGCAAAATGTCCAAAGAAACATTGACGATTTCAACCGCTTCTTGTTGCGAATAGGATGTTTTTGTCAAACGAAGGATAGAACTCGTTTTTGACAAGGGACCTACCGAAATTCCACTTGACACCCGTTTGGCAGCTGTGTTTAAATCCGTCAATCGAAAAGAGTAAATATCCTTTGGATTAAAATCTCTTGGTCCTTTGTCTATTTTAAATCGAAGGTGTTCTGTATTGATCCATTCACCAAACTTGACTTTCTCTGGCAATTCTGCGGCCACGTTTCTGGCAAAAACACTGTCTTTCGAATAATTGTACAATTGATTGTTTTGTATCGGTGTCAAAGCTTTGATTTCAAAATGTTGGCCGTCAATTTTCTTGATAGCGAATTCAACATTGATCAACTGATTGTGTAAAGTATCAACTTGTACAACAAAAGGCGAAATGGAATGATGAGAGTGGGATTTCTTGATCGAACCTTCTTCCCAGTAATCCACATAAGCATCTATTCTTTTGGCCACCAACAAAGAATGAGAGCGTGATTGCAATACTTTGGTCAAAATGTCAATTTTTCCACCGCTCCCTCCCCAAATAAAATTGATGGAATTGCTGCCAAAATCTGTATTTCCTGAAGAACGAGAAGAAACATGGAAAGTCGATTCGGATTGATAGACTTTGTCCAAATGCCAATTGTTGACATAAATTGCAGCAAAAACCGCAAAAATTAAGGCGAGTGCATACAATACCCAATTCCTTAATATTCTTGAAATAAATCGTTCAATATCGAAAAAAAGAGCGGAATTGCTTTTGGGTGTTTTGTTATCAGTTTGAGGTGGGTGGTTATTTTGCATAAATTTTATCTCAAAAATTACAGATTCTTAAAGAAGAAGTAGATGCCAATCATCGAAGCGATGGCACCAAAAATAGTGGTCACTGTTTGTACCGGATTGATACCAATCCCCCATTGTTTTTGTCTTCTTGGATTGACAATGATGATGTCATTGGGTTGCAACCAAAAATACTCAGAATTCATGACGGATTCTTGGGTGATGTCCACAATGGCACGTTGCGTTCCTTCTGGTGTGGTTCTTAATATCTGGATGTGGTTTCGATCAGCAACAGGCGTCAAATCACCGGCCATGGCAAAGGCTTCCAACAAGCTAAATTCATATTTTGGCACTTGGTAGTTCCCTGAACCTGCCTCTCCTAAAATCGTAAAATTGATGCCTGGCAAATTGACTTCGATATAAGCAGCATCTTCATTGATAATTTGATAGAAATGTGTCTCAATGGTTTTTCTTGCCTCTGCCAAAGTCTGACCTAACAAATAAATTTTACCAATCCGTGGCAATTCAATGTTGCCATCCTCTTGGATGCGCACGCCTTTTCCCATCGGAGAACTTGCTCCTCCTAATTGTTGATTACCTGAAGTTGTAAAATCCTTCAACTCTTCCAATTCCAAACCTTTGCGCATGGCGATCTTGATATTCAACATATCATTGATCTGTAAATGGTATTCAGGACGATTGAATTCAATCATTCCTTCCTCAGTCAATTTCAAGCGCTCATCAGGTTGAATGTATTTGATGTCCTTTAGAGGGATACAAGATGTCAGCATTAAAACACCTGTAATCAGCAGTAATTTCAGTAATGTAGGTTTCAAGTTTGTGATTTTAGTTGGGCAAATATAATGTTTTTTAATGATGCATTTTTTCATTCTGGATGATTTTATATTTTCGAACAAATTCAGTCAAAACCAATGGCAAATAAGACAGCAGCAAAGCCGCACCAACCACCATCACCAACATCAAACCAATGTCCAAATGCCGCAATGTATAAGCCAAAAGGATGATCAACACATTGGCCAAACAAATCAATGCGGTCGATTGCATGTGGGTCAATCCTAAACGCAACAAACGATGGTGGATGTGGTTTTGGTCAGCAGTAAATGGAGATTGTCTTTTCATCAGGCGAATAATGATCACACTCAAAGTATCAATTAAGGGAACAATCAATATCGCAATAGCAATCACAGGAGCATTCTGAATGTTCACCCAATCCAATGAAGACAAATTGATGAATTTAATGGCCATAAATGCAATCAAAAAACCAACGACCATCGAACCGGTATCACCCATGAAAATTTTGTATTGGTTGGAGAAATTAAAATACAGAAAAGCCAACAATGAGCCCAACAAACCAATCGCCAAGAAGCCCATCGCATAATCATACACCCTGAAAAAGATGAAGACAAAACTCAACGCAATCAAAATACCCACACTGCCTGCCAACCCATCAATGCCATCAATTAAATTGTAAGAATTGATCAGTAGAACAATGATAAAAACAGAGAGTAAAACGCTGACCCAATACGCCAATTCGTACACGCCCAACAACCCAAAAAAGCTTTCGATTCGAATGTCCGCACCTACTACAATTAACAAAGCACTGATCAACTGCGTGACCAATTTCTTCTTGGGAGCAACCACCAACAAATCATCCATCAGTCCAATAAAAAACAACAAAATCAAAGCCACTGAAAAAAATGGAATGCTGAACAACATGTCTGCGCTAAAAATACTCATGACAACGGCCACAGCAAAGTAAATCGCGATACCGCCTAAACTTGGTACTTTTTGCGTATGTGAACTTCTTTTCCCAGGAATGTCCATCAATTGTTTGCGGTAAGCCACCCGTATAATTTTTGGAATCGCCATGAACGTCAATGCAAACGACAATACAAAGGATAAAATCACCTTCAAATACAGCGAAGAATATCCAAAAAAATTAGCGAGAAGCTCTAAGTTTAAGTTTTTCATACTTTTTCATACCGTTTAACACCCAATAAAAAGTGTAATAAGTTGATTGAATCAAAGATAAGTTTAAATATCTATAATAAACCGCAAATTGTTTCCTAAGAATCAAGAACTTATTGCGTGAATAAGAACTTTCTCGAATGCGGTAAATCGCCAAAGGTTCAACAATGCTTCTTGCCTGAGGTATTTTCTTTAAAATCTCCAACCACATCGCATAGTCTTCCCGCATGTCCACTTCAGGAATCTCCACTTTACCGATCCGCTGACTATCATACATCGCCGTCAACATTGGAATGGGACAATTGTACAAAATCCGTCGGTAATCCACTTCGTCTTCTGCGATAAAATCCTCCAACAATGGTTGCATATTTTCATCATAACGTTTGTAACTCGCATAGACCAATTCTTCTTTTTGTTCAATTAAAAACTGTATGCTTTTCTCCAAAAAACTTTCCAACCAAACATCATCACTGTCTATAAAAGTAATGAATCGCCCCGTGGCTTTTCTCAAACCGATGTTTCTGGCTTCAGCAGCGCCTAGGTTTTTTTCTGAAACAATCAAATGAATCCGTGGATCCTTGTATTTTTGAATCAACTCAACCGAACGATCAGAAGATCCATCGTCCACAATCCACCATTCCCAATTTTGATACGTTTGATTCAAAACCGATTGAAGAGTCGCTTCAATGTAATTCTCCGAATTATAACAAGGCGTGATGATCGATATTAAGTTGCTCAATGTATTTTATTTTTGAAAAAATCCATAAACTGCACGTTCATTGAAATAAGTCCGATAATGTCCGAAACCAGATTTATCTCCCCAAACCACATAAAAATTAATGTACAAAGCCACGGTATAAATGGCAAACATAGAATAAACAAAACTCTTATAAAACGGCGTATCACTCAAAGCTTTGATCATCCTTGGAACAACAAATATGATATACACTGTAAAGAACCCAGGCAATCTTGCAGCGAAAATTCCTTCTCCAAAAAAGAAAAACAACACCACCCCAAACAAATAAATGTTTCTGAAATAAGCAAACAAAGCATCTTTCCGCTCAACTGTTTTATTGAACAACAAAATGGCAATCACTGTCAACACCTTTACTATATCACCCAACAAACTTTTTTCAGAAAACTCATTGGCATAATCGCTATAAGTATCCCCAACGCCAAATGGCAAAATCCGCATCAAACCATCAATGGCCGTACTCAATCCTAAAATACTCGCCAATACAGCACCACCCACTGCTAGGATAATCAATGTATTGTTGAACCGAATTTTTACAATCCAATAAGCAAACAAGAACACCACCACAGCTTTATGAAAAAGAAAAGCAATGACGAAACACAACAAAAATTTCCATAATTTTCGTTCGATAATGTAACGAACTGAGAAAATAGCAATCGCATTCGCTAATCCTTGCCGAACGTGCACATGTTCTTCAAAAAAATAAGTCGGGACAAAATACATCAACAATGCCAGAAAAACATAGCCACCATACCGATAAATCGTCATCGTTTTCAAACTCAATGCAATCGCTGCAATCAACAAAGTAAAAGCACCATATCCCAATCCAAAAAGACTGACCAATTTATTCAAATAAATATAACCGACCTCCATGTCCCAATATTCTGAAAGCTCTTTCAAACTAAATAATGAAGTGGCGGCAGTGTCCTCAAAAGCACTCCAATATGGAATCCAATCAGGGCTCAACCCATAAGCCAATCCTGCTGTAAATACCATGAGCACAACAATAAACTTGTACAAATTCTTATTGGGTACCGTATTGGTATTGAATTCATAAAAGGATGAAATCAATATCAAAAACATCATTAAGTTATAGATAAAACTCATTCAGCTCAGGTCAATTGGATTAATTTTAAGTGAATTAGACTCAGACCATAAAAAATCTGCTTTTTCATGGGCAAAGAAAACAAATAATTTTCATCAAAACGTTGGTATTTCAAAATATCAAGCTTTGAAACTTCATTTTCTTTGAGTTGTTCTTTCAAAACGGCAATCATTTCTTGCTTCAATGCCTTGTTTTTCACATAAGCCACATAGCCTAAATAGGAATAATAAGCTTGAAGGATAAAAAAGCGTTTCCATTCATTTTTCGCAGAATGATACACACTTTTCTCAAAAGTTTTCTTCACGTTTTCAATCGCTACAAACATGTCCAAACCTCGCTCAGTATGCGTTCTTGAAATCGAATCTTGTCGTTCAAAATATTTATAAAAAGGCTGATTGACTTTTGCTAAAATCGTTGATTTCAACACCAATTGTGGAATCAATTCAATGTCCTCAAAGTGAATTCCTTTTTTAAACAACTGCTTGTCAAACAATTCTTTTTTGAATAATTTATTGCAAGCAAAACAACTCATTTCTCCAAAAATCGTCAAATCTTTTTTCAATTCAATTTTTTCTGGCAATTGTGGCGATTGTGGCAAGGGACGAAACACTTCTCCTTTTTCATTCACCTTTTCCAAATCACACAAAGCAATTTCCGCATCATGCGCAATGGCTTTTTCATAAAGCACTTCAAACATTTCTCGATCCACATAATCATCACTGTCCACAAAGCCAATGTATTCTCCATTCGCTTTTTCAATACCGAAATTCCGTGCATCACTTAAACCCCCGTTGGGTTTTTGAAAGGATGTAATCTGAGAGAATTTCTGACGATATTCATCAATAATTTTCTGAGAATTATCCGGCGAACCATCGTTGACCACAATGATTTCAATTTCATCCAAAGTTTGATTCACCAAAGAATCCAAACATTTTCCCAAATATTTTTCGGTATTGTACACTGGAACGATGACAGAAACTTTGACCATATTACAATTCATTCAATATACTCTCGTATTGTTTAATGATGATTTCCTTTGAAAAACGACTTTGAATGCTGTTTTGAATCTGTTTCTGATCAAAACCTGAATGCACCAATTCCTTGATTTTTATGGCAAATTCTTCTGCATTTTCGATTGAAGCCATCTCTCCATTCACGCCATGCTCTATGATTTCATCAATTCCTCCAGGACAATGATTCGCCAAGGCATACGTTCCACAAACTCCTGCTTCTAACAACACATTCGGGAAACCTTCATAACGTGAAGACAAAACAAACAAATCCGCTTGCGCCAAATAGGGATAAGGATTGTGCTGAATGCCTAAAAAATGTACATGATCCAAATTCAATGCTGCTTTTTGAGCCGATAAACTTTCTTTATCTACACCATCGCCCAAAATATGCAATTGGATTTTCTCCTCTTTCAAATGAGAAAAAACATTCAACAACAAATCAAATCCTTTTCTTGCGCTCAAATTACCAATCGCTACCACATGCTTCCATCCTTCTTCAAACAACGTTTCTTTTACCATCATTTGAGATTGAATGAATTTCACATCCACTGGATTGTTGATTTTGGTAATTTTATTGGATTGAATTTTCCAATTTTCTACCAAATCCTTCTTCATATCATCCGATTGAGCAATAATTCGATGAAAATGATTGTAAAAACGATAGAAAAACCGAATTTCTTTTCTTTGAACATGCTCGCTCACCACATTGGTTTCACGGGCAATAAATTTCGTCTTTTTGAAAAATAAAATCCAAGGAGAAATGAATGCAGCAATTTCACCCCACCCCATGAATGCAATGTCTGGTTGCTCCTTTCGAAGCAGTGAAATTATTTTAAAAATAGAAGTACGGATGCGATCTGTTTTCAATTCGATGATTTCAACATCCGCTTTCATTTCCTCTAAGAAATGTCCTTTTTTCTCAAATAACACCAACGTAACTTTGAATTGTGTTCTACTTAATCCATTGGCCAAAATAGTGATTACTTTTTCTGCACCACCTTGATTTAAATTAGGTAAAAAAAAGTAAATCTTCTTCATATCCTGTTGTTGATATATCCTTCCACTGCAGTTTCACTGGGTTTAATTTCCATCGGATTGCCAATCACTATCGAATGGCTGGGCACATTTTGATTGACATACGCATTCGGCGCAATCAGCACATGGTCACCAATTTTGATTGCACCCACAATCACCGCATTGGCACCAATCCAAACTTCATCGCCGATTTCAGGAACACCCGCGCTTTTGCCTCGATTCGTTTGTCCAATGGTAACACCTTGGGCAAGGTTGCAATTTTTGCCAATTTTCGCTTTGGGATTGATCACGATCGCGCCCCAATGGCCCAAATACAATCCGCCGTCGATTTGAGTTTTGGCTGAAATCTGAAAACCATATTTGATCTGAAATTTCCGCAACATCAAACGATAGAAAATGCCTGAAATACTTTTGGAAGAAGAATTCTGTGCTTTCCTGAACCAATACAAAAACTTCAATCCTGGGTCAAAAAAAACGTCCCAAAGAAAGACTTTTTTATATTTTCTGTGTTTTCGGAAATAATCTTGTTGGATAAAAGTTGGCATGGTTGGTCTGAATATTAAAATTCAAGGCAAAACTAATCATTTTTGTTAAGTTTCTCTTCGATTCCTCACTGAATTAGAGGAACTCCACCATCATTTTGATGGGTTCAATTTACAATTCATCTAAAATCTGTTGAATTTTTTGAACTGAATTCTCTAAAATGAAAGGAGAGTCATAACATGAAAAAGCTTCTACATATTGATCAAAAGACAAAGGATTTTCCAAGGCCTTTTTCATTCCCTGATAAATCCCATCAGTTGAATTTTCAACCAACAAACCTAAACTTCCATTCTTTAACAACTCTTCGGCACCAGGAACGATAGTAGAGATTATTTTTTTTCGCAAAATAGTAGCTTCAAACAATACGGTTGGAAAACTCTCATAACGCGAACTTAACACAAAATAATCTGCTGCTTTCAAATAAGGATAAGGGTTTTTCACATACCCTAATAGCTTGACCGTATCATTTAAGACTAAACTTTCTTTCAATTTTCGGATCTTTTTAAAATCATAGCCATCACCCAAAATCAACAATCGATGATGAAATCCTTCGTCAATCAATCTTTTGTGTACTTTCAACAAACGATCATACCCCTTGGCTGGATAAACCGTACCAATGGCAATAAAAGTGGGAGTTTCTTTCGAAAAATGACACTCTTCAACAGTTTCATTAGACAGTCTAAGTACTTCTTGGGTATCCAATGGATTGTATATTCTCACCAAACGATCACTTTCCCCTTCGTTACTTGATAAACTTTCAAAATCCATCAAAACCTCATCTGCATTGACCATGATTTTATCAAATCCAAAAAAACGCCGTAAATCATCGTCTGAATAGGTTTGGTAAGTGGCTTTTCGCAAATCGCTGTGGATCCAAACGATCTTTTTAGAATGCTTTAATGGTGAGTTTAATATTTCTTTCGCCATGCCTTGTATGGCTGCGAATTCAATATCGTATTGTTTGTTTTTTAAAATGATTTGATACAATAATTTGGGGAATAATTTTAAAACTTTTTGATAAATGACACGAAAAGCCTTTTGGGGAATATCTTGAATTCGGTTGGTCGTAATCATTTCGCCTTTGTTCAAATACAGCACATGGATCCAATCGGGCACTTCAGACAAATATTTTCCTGAATACAAATTCAACAGCAAATCAATTTCGTATTTATCCTTCGGCAAATTCTTCAAAAAGGTGACCAAGACTTTTTCAGCACCACCGTGGCGCAATGAACCGATTCGAATGAGGATTTTCTTTTTCAAGGTTTAAAATATATTTTTGAAAAATTAATTAGAATTCAATAAACTTTTCCATTGTTCAATAGGCTTTTCTTTTTTCCATTTCTTTGATTCTTCAAAAGAAGATTTCATTAAATCATTTAAAACTTCTGGATTATGCGTCAAGTATTCAAGTTTTTCAATGAACATTTTTTTATCATGCAAAGGAATTAAAAATCCATTGTTTTCATTGATAATATCTGAAGGGCCATAATTACAATCATACGCGATTATAGCATTTCCTGTCATCATTGCTTCAATTAAAACCGTAGGCAATGCTTCTTTCAAAGATGTAAAAACAAATATTTTTGATTTTTGAAGTAATTTAACCACTTCATCAATCGGCTGATTGCCAAAAAAAACAGTTCTCTCTTCTAAGTCATTTTGATGAACATAATCTTCTAAGTTTTTCCGTTCTGGTCCATCCCCTATTATTTGAAATTTCCAAATTGAATTTAAATCAGATTCTTTAATTATCTCCAATAATGCGATTACATTTTTCTCTCGATCCAAACGCCCTA
>DATJBZ010000031.1:0-77537 GCA_035515075.1 Moheibacter sp.
CTTCGACCGTTTTGCCTTGGTCGAACTCTTTTAAAATCTTTGCAATCTGTTGCGGTGAAAATTTACTCTTTCTCATAATTACTGCTTAAAGTTAATAAAAAATTATACTTTTAAACAGTTCGGTTTGAGGGGAAGCTTACAATCTTTCCTCAACTTCACTTTAAACTCTCCTATTTCCTTCAAAAGTTGTTCTTTTTTTTGACATGATTCAAGCAATTCTATTTTTATTTTTTTTTGGCTTAAATCTGAATTGTCTTGTTGATTGGATCGATTACTCAAACAAGCCATCGACAACATTGACGACAACAAGATGTATAAGGTAGTTTTCATTTTGATCTGCTTTTTATCAAAAATAACCAAGTTAAATTGAAACATCAAAAAAAGGCAGTTTCTCAACTGCCTTTCTTGTCTTATTTTTTTAATGATTGGTTTCTTCGACTTCGTCAGGAGATTCATCGTGCGGAACAAACAAACGAATCGTTCGAACGGCTTTGTTGACAAAGGCTTTTCCTACTTTTTCATATTTGAATTTTGTGGACAAACGCGTTTGTTCTTGCGACAAAGCATTCAGCACATCACCCCCTGCATTCATTCGATCGACCAAGTCATACACAATGTCAAATCCGACTTGTTGGTATTCGTTCGGCATCACACAATACACATCCATGAAGTTTTCCAAAGTAGCCCTTTCTTTTTCGCCAAATACATTGACCAGACGAACCGTTCCATAAGTAAATCCTATGTTTTTCAACACCGCAATGTTCGCTTTGTTTTTGTCATTGTAGTTGTCATAAGCCGAAACATATTTTACACCATAAGCTTGTAGATTCTCCGCATCCATCGCTTTCAACTGATCGACATAGGCTTGTCCCAAAGCATTGTTATCCGACACCAAAACAGTCACATTCGGATGCACATAGACTTTTTCCACTTGGGTTCCATCGCTCAATTTCTCCAATCCACTTTCCGTTTTCTGAACCAACTTTCTAACATCTTTGGTCAGTGAAATTTCCGCTTTGGGCAATTGCACTTTCAATTGATCCACCACAAATTGCGCCAATGCATCGTGGCGTTCATCGGTCAAAACCTGAATGGGTTGCCCTTTGTATTCAGCCACCATTTTCTCGATTACCGCCAAAGCAATGGCTTCGTCCGCTGGCGTTGCAATCAACACATTGTTGTATTCCACCAAATCTGCAGCATTGCTCAACGGTGCTACCAAAGGAATGCCTGAATTGCTCAATATACCCGCCAAGTGCTTGAAATTCGAAGCAAACAAAGGTCCGATAACGGCATCAAATTTTGAAAAATTCTCTTGCGCCAATGCTTTTTCTATTTTATCTGTTTCATTGCCCGAGTCCATCACGGTCAAATTCACTTTTTTCCCTTTTCTCGCCAAAGAATCCAAAGCGACTTTCGCACCAATCAAAATGTCGGTTGAAATCTCTCTTTCCTTGGCCGTTTTGTTCAAATCCTCCAAATGGAATGGCAAAAGCAATCCTAAGTTGATTTCGTTGTCTTTCACTCTTCTGATTTGGTCGAAATTCACAATGCGAACATCATCTGACAAAATAATTTTCAATACCATGCCGGCTTGTAAACCTTCACTCAACGCTGGGTTGTCTTGCAACAGTTGAGCAAAAGAGATTTTATACATTTTCAAAATCGAATAAATCGTTTCTCCTGATTTCACTTTGTGCAAAATGACGCCATCTTGTACCACGGCAGAAGTTTTTCCTTTTTTGGGAATGTGAACATAAGCATCCACATTCAAACCATTTTTTTGCACCTCAGGATTGGCAATGTAAAATTCATCTTGTCCAACGCCAAACTGCTGAGACAATGTATAAACCGTATCGCCCGCAACAACTTTGTACATGCCTTCTGGCGCAATTTCTTGTTCGTTTTTCTTTTTAGGAATTCGAATAATATCGCCTGCCTTCAAACCTTGTGACAACTGTGGATTCAAACTTACCAAAGCTTTTTCACTGATGTTGTAGGTTTTCGTCAAAGTATAAATCGTTTGTTTCGCAGGAATTTCTATGTAAAAATAATTCTCGTCCTCTTCTGGAATGAAAACTGCCGGCTTTTCGGTCGTAGTGACCACCGCTTTGATATTCCCATCACCATTGTTGTTTTTCAAAGGAATTCCCTCAGAAGGAATGGTCAAAACATCGCCAATTTGCAAGCCTCTTTCACTCAAAAACGCATTGGCTTTCTTCAAATCTTCTTGAGAAATACCATATTGCCTAGCGATGCCATAAACTGTTTCTTGTGCAGCAACTGTATGCGTTTTTTGTTGCGCCCAAACCACATTGGACAACATCAAAAACAGCAACAAACCGATGATTTTTCTCATCCTTTTAAATTTTATTTAAAAACAAAAATACAATTCTTTTCACTTACCCAAGACTTTTTATTGTAAATTGAAAGTCAATCGGCTGAATCACCGCATAACATTCCCTCAACCATTCCTCTCCAAATTCCAAATACAATTCAGAAAAATTCATGGTTCTTTCTTGCAAATTTCCTTGTGGATGAACAGCTTCATACACTTCAGCAAGTCTTGTTACACGATCGGATTGTTGTTTCATTTCTGCATGAATCAGCCGCTTTTTCAACTTGTCCAATCCTTTCAATTGTTTCTTTTGTTGGGCATCCACCATTTTAGAAAAACTCATATCTGTCAGCTGCGCTTTGACTTGAAGTTCATCAAACATTTGTTGAATTTGTTTTTCGTAACGTTGAAAATCGACTTCAAAACCTCTATTTTCAACTGTGTTTTTTCTGAGCAAAGCATCTTTCGACAACAACAAATCGGAATAAGAAACACCCAACTTCTCTAATTTCTTTCGTTGTTTTTCGGTCAAAATCAACAATGAATTTCGAACGATCAATACAGGAAATAACACTTTTTGAGATTCAAAAAAATCTTTCAACTGCAACCAATACGCCATTTCACCACTTCCGCCAATGTAAGCGATGTTGGGCAAAATGCATTCTTGGTACAAAGGCCGCAAAATCACGTTGGGGCTGAATTTTTCTGGAAATTGTTTTAATTCTTCCAACAATTCTTCTTGGGTCCATTGACTATTCGAATGCAACACATGAAATTTCCCATTCAATGCTACGATTCGCTCTCTGTTAGCGCCATTGCCCAAATAAAACAAATTGATTTCTCTGGGATGCACTTGCAAAGTATAGCCTTTTTCCAATAAACTCTCATTGGTTTTTCCGACGATTTGATGAGCAGTATGTTGCAACAAATCTTCTTGAAAATACGGCAGCATCAATTGTTTCAACCGTCGGTCATCCGCATCCAAAAACAACAAGCCCCAATCGCCAAACAAAGCCTGCACCAATTTTTGGGTGGCTTCGGTCAAATTCTCAGCCGACAAATAACTTTGATGCACCCAATCTTTCAATGTTTGACTGAATTGAGAAGAATTTAATTTTTCAAAAAACGGATGAAAAGCTTCTTCAATTCCCAACAAGTCCAGTCGTCCCACTGCACCGGCAGAAGGCCTGTCCCAACTTATTTTTTCGTTTTGAAAATAAAAATGATTGATTTCCTCAAAGTCATGGTCTTCAGTTGCCATCCAAAAAACGGGTACAAAGTTGTACTGAGGATGTTTTTCACTCATCCATGCACAACATTTGATCGTTTGAAGGATTTTGTAAAAAAAATACAACGGACCAGTGAACAAATTCAATTGATGGCCTGTGGTAATGCAAACCGTATTGGATTGTTTGAATTGGTCTAAATTGATTTTTTGCGCATCGGACAAAGAAAAACGATTCATTTGCTCTTCCAAAACTTCTGCAGTGACCGCTCTGTTTTGGTACGCATTCAACTTTTTTTCTGCTTGCGCCAACAAATGCTGCTCAGAAGGAAACGCTCCATAAAAAGAACGAACTTGTTCTTTTTGCGCCAAATAATCCTGTATGAGTTTCGAGAATTTGCCGTACTGTTCGGCGTCCAAAAAAAAGGTTTTTGCTAACTCCAATCCGTTTATTATTTAATTAAAAAAGACTCATCAATTTCACAAATCTACAAAGTTGAATGCAATTTTAACCCAAGATTTAAAATCTTCGCTTCAAATTTCTTCTTCGTTTTGTTTGTCGCCTAACATCCAAGGAATGACCAAATAAAATCCAATCGCCGTCAAAGCCATCAAGACGCCCGTCCCAAACCAAAGTGTCGTAAATCCTCTTTCTTGCGCAATATACGTTCCAACATAAGGCGTGATCACAAAAGACAAGGAAAATCCAATGCCCAACAAGCCCATGTATGCGCCTTTGTTGTTGGCCCCTGAACGAAGCGCAGTGATCGTGGACATAAAAGGCAAGGTCCAAATTTCACCCACAGACAAAATCGTAATCCCAAGAATTATTACAAACAAAGAACTGCTCAACCCCAAAATGGCAAAAGAAATCCCACACAAAATCGTGCCCAAAAACAAGGTGAATTTCAATCGAAAGCGCTTATCCGCAATTTGCACCAACAACATTTCCATCAAGACGATGATGAAACCACTGTAACCCAAAATAAATCCAATGCTGCGCGCTGATAATTTGGCTTCCGTTTTATAAAAAATGGTCAAGGTGTTCAATAATTGGAAAAAACAAACCGAAAACAACATGCACAAAAAGGCAAACAACAAATATTTGTAATCTCGATAAGGCGAAATCGACACTTCATCGACTTCTTCTTCCACTTTCTCGTTTCTGTGGGTTCTATTTCTAAAAAACCAAATATACACCAAGGCAGCGACAAAAGCGCCCGCCGCATTGGAATAAAACAGGAAATCATACGAAATCATCGAGAGAATTCCGCCCATCGCTGGGCCAATCGAAAAACCCAAATTGACCGCCATACGGTTCAAAGAAAACGAACGCGTGATGTTTCCCTTTTTGGCATAACGTGCCACAGCAACCGAGTTGGCCGGCCGAAAGAATTCGCTCACCGTACTTTGCAACAAAATGATCATCGCCAAGCCCAATTCGGTTTTGAAAATTGGAATCAAACAAAATAGCGGAACGCTCAACAACAAACTCAAGGATTGCACTTTGAATTCCCCAATTTTATCGGTCACCCAACCGCCCAACCAAGAGCCCAAAACGGAACCGATCCCAAAAAAACTTAAAATCAAACCAGCGGATTCCAACGAAAAACCCAAATGATCGGTCATGTACACGCCTAAAAACGGTAAAACCATCGAACCTGAACGGTTGATGAGCATCACGACTGCAAGCATCCAACTTTCGGAAGAAAGCCCTCTAAAGGAATCTGCGTAGATTTTAAATAATTTCATTGAAACGGCTGCAAAGATAGTTTGAATTCAAAAAAAATGAACAAAAAAAGCAGCCCAATTCGGGCTGCTTTGCTACTTTATGATAACTTTTAGAAAATTAGTTCAATCCTTTGCTTTCCAAAATCGCATCTACTCCAGGCTCTTTTCCTCTGAAAGCTTTGTATGCTTCTTTGTATTCCAAGGTATTTCCCCTAGACAAAATCATGTCACGGTAACGTTGTCCGTTTTCACGTTTCAAACCACCATTTTCGTCAAACCATTTCCCAGTATCCAACGCCAACATATCCGTCCACAAATATGCATAATAACTTGCAGCGTACCCCCCTGCAAAAACGTGGTTGAAATACGATGCTCTGTAACGCGGTGGCACATTGGTCATCCATAAATTTTGTTTGGACAAAGATTCTTTTTCAAAAGCATCCGCATTGAAATCTTCGCTGATCTCATTGATCGAGTGAAAGTTAAAATCCAAATTCGCTGCAGCCAAAACTTCTCCAAAAGCAAATCCTTGGTTGAAAGTCGAAGCATTTTTGATTTTGTCGATCAAAGCCTGCGGCATTACTTCACCTGTTTCATGGTGTTTGGCATAATTTTTCAATACTTCAGGATGCAAAGCCCAATGCTCATTGGCTTGTGAAGGCAATTCAACAAAGTCACGTGCTACTGAAGTCCCTGAAATCGACGCATATTTTTGGTCTGCAAAGAAACCGTGCAAAGCATGTCCAAATTCGTGGAACAAAGTTTCTACTTCATCATAGGTCAAAAGCGCGGGTTCGCCTTCCGCTGGTTTGCTGTAATTGCACACATTATAAATCACTGGTTTTTTGTTGAACAAATGCGATTGGTCCACAAAATTACTCATCCACGCCCCTCCTCTTTTGCTTGGTCTTGCAAAGAAATCTCCGTAAAACAAGCCCAATTGAGAACCGTCTTCTTCAAACAATTCATACACCAAAACATCTGGATGGTAGGTTGGAATGTCCGTTCTTTCTTTGAACGTAATGCCAAATAATTTGGTCGCAGCAAAGAAAACGCCGTCTTCCAAAACCGTTTTCAAAGTAAAGTAAGGTTTGATCTGATTTTCATCCAAATCGTATTTTTCCTTTCTTAATTTTTCCGCATAGTAGGTCCAATCCCAAGGCGCCAATTCAAAGTCACTTCCTTCCGCAGCAATCATTTTTTGCAATTCAACTGCTTCACGATTGGCAGCAGCCACTGTTGGTTCCACCAATTTCGCAAAAAACTCATGCACCGTTTCTGGCGTTTTTACCATGGTATCTTGTAAATTCCAAGCGGCATAATTGTCAAAGCCCAACAATTTGGCTTTTTGATTTCTTAAAGTCACGATTTCTTTGATCAAATCCATGGTTGAAAATTCACCCTGATTGGTTCTGTTCCAACTCTTGTTGAACAAAGCTTCGCGCATGTCTCTGCTTTCCAAAGCTTGCGCCAATGGCTGTTGAGTTGTGTTTTGAATCGGAATGGACCATTCGTCTTTTCCTTCTACTTTCAACGCATTGATATCCCCTTGGCTCAATCCTTTCAATTGTTCTACATCGGTAATCGTCAAAGCTGATGCATTGGTCGCATCCAACAAAATTTGTCCAAATTGATTGGTCAAAGTCGCCAATTTCGCATTGATTTCTTTCAATTTCGTTTTGTCCTCATTGGATAAATTCGCACCGGCTTTCACAAAACCTTGGTACGTAATTTCCAATAACTTTCCATCTTCCAAATCCAAGTTCAAAGTTTCTCTTTGGTCATACAAAGTTTTGATGCGTTGAAACAATTTTTCATTCAAAGAAATGTTGTCGCTGTGTTCGCTGAATTTAGGAGACATTTCCTCTTTCAAAGCATTCAATTCATCATTGGTATCCGAAGAAGTCAACGCATAAAAAACGCTGGCCACTCTACTCAACAACTCATTGGCACGCTCCATTTCGACCAAAGTATTTTCAAAAGTCGGTGCTTCTGGATTGTTGGCAATCGCTTCAATGGCGGCGGTTTCTACTTGTAAAGCGTATTCCAAAGCGGGTTTGAAATGCTCTTGTTTGATTTTCGAAAAATCAGGCGCAGAATAAGGCAAAGTGCTTTCCTGAACGAGTGGATTGTCTTTCATTTGTTCGGCTGTGTACGTTGTGGATGTGCTTTCTCCATTTTTACAGCTGATCACGCTGAACAAAAACAAAGAAGCAATCGCTAAATGTTTTAATTTCATTATTTTTACTTTGATTTGAGCCAAAGTTAACGAAGTCGGTTTGAAATGCAAAATAGAAACGACAATTAAGCATTTCGACAAAATCAAACCTTGTCCTGTATTCCTAAAGAAATGATAATAAAAGTCAGTTATCCTGAAACTCTGTGCAATAAAACAATGAAATCCCTCGAATTTTGTTAATTTTGCCATTCAAATTTGAGTGTCTCAACAAGAGTTGGGCATGTTTCAATCATTTGGTCAATTTTTCAAAAAAATCAATATGTCAAAATCAACAATTCATTACACCCTAACAGATGAAGCGCCAATGTTGGCAACGCATTCTTTTTTACCCATCGTAGAAGGTTTTACCAAAACCGCCCATATCGCCATCGAATTGGCCGACATTTCTTTGTCGGGTAGAATCTTAGCGAACTTTTCCAGCTATTTAAAAGAAGACCAAAAAATCAGCGATGCTTTGGCTGAATTGGGTGCTTTGGCAAAAACACCTGAAGCCAATATCATCAAATTACCCAATATTTCTGCATCGATTCCACAATTGGAAGCGGCCATTGAAGAATTACAAGCCAAAGGCTATGCAGTTCCCGATTATCCAGCAGAACCAAAAAACGAAGACGAAAAAGCCATTCAAGCTGCTTATGCCAAAGTTTTGGGAAGTGCAGTGAATCCTGTTTTGCGTGAAGGAAATTCAGACCGTCGCGCACCGAATGCCGTGAAAAATTTCGCCAAAGCCAATCCCCACAAAATGGGCGCTTGGGCAAAAGATAGCCAAACCGATGTTGCACACATGACGGAAGGCGATTTCTACGGTACAGAAAATTCAACGACTTTGGACCAAGCCACCGACTATACAATTGTATTTTACGGAAACGATGGCACCAAACAAGTGCTGAAAACTGCTGCGCCTTTGTTGGCTGGAGAAGTAATCGACAGTTCCGTGATGAACCTTTCGGCTTTGCGATCTTTTGTTGAAGAAGCAATTGAAGAAGCCAAAAAAAGAGATATTTTATTGTCTGCCCACTTGAAAGCGACCATGATGAAAATTTCAGATCCTGTGATTTTCGGTGCGATTGTGTCCACTTATTTCAAAGCAGCTTTTGAGAAATACGCTTCGGTTTTCAAAGAATTGGACATCAATCCCAACAATGGTTTAGCGAATTTGTTGGACAAAATTAAAGGACACGCACAAGAAGAAGCCATCCGCGCGGATCTTGCAGAGATCATTGCCAATGGACCAAGAATCGCAATGGTAAATTCTGACCGTGGCATCACCAACTTCCACGTTCCTTCGGACATCATCGTTGACGCTTCTATGGCGGCTTTGGTAAGAAATGGCGGAAAAATGTGGAACAAAGATGGTGCGGAAGAAGATACTTTGGCGATCATTCCAGACCGTTCGTATGCTGGATTTTTCCAAGCAGTCATCGACGACATGAAAGCCCACGGCGCATTGGATCCGACCACCATGGGAACAGTTCCTAATGTTGGTTTGATGGCACAAAAAGCGGAAGAATACGGTTCGCACGATAAAACTTTCCAAGCACCAGCAGATGGGAAAATTCAGGTGGAAACACCAGAAGGAAAAGTATTGTTGGAACAAACCGTAGAGAAAAATGACATTTTCAGAATGTGCCAAACCAAAGATGCTCCGATCCAAGATTGGGTAAAATTGGCGGTCAATCGCGCTAGATTGTCTGATACACCAGCGGTTTTCTGGTTGGATGAAGCAAGAGCACACGACAGAGAAATCATTCAGAAAGTCAATACTTATTTAAAAGACCACGATACTTCAGGTTTGGACATTCGCATCATGAATGTCAAAGATGCCATGACTTTTTCATTGGAAAGAGCCCGTGCAGGAAAAGACACCATTTCGGTTTCTGGAAACGTTTTGCGTGATTATTTGACCGATATGTTTCCGATTTTGGAATTGGGTACTTCCGCCAAAATGCTTTCGATCGTTCCTTTGATGAATGGTGGTGGTTTGTTTGAAACTGGCGCAGGAGGATCTGCTCCGAAACACATCGAGCAATTCATCGAAGAAGGTTATTTGCGTTGGGATTCTTTGGGTGAATTTTTGGCGTTGCAAGCTTCTTTAGAGCATGTTGCCCAAACCCAAAACAATCCGAAAGCACAGGTTTTGGCCGACGCTTTGGACGAAGCCAATGCAGCATTTTTAGCAACCAACAAATCTCCAGGTAGAAAATTGGGCACCATCGACAACCGAGGTTCTCATTTTTATTTGGCGATGTACTGGGCTGAAGCTTTGGCAAAACAAACCCAAGACGCTGAATTGGCAGAGAAATTTGCGCCGATTGCAACAGCACTGAAAGCCAATGAAGAAAAAATCAATGAAGAGTTGATTGGTGCACAAAACAAAGCACAAGACATTGGTGGATATTACAAACAAGATGAAACCAAAACCTTTGCAGCCATGCGTCCTTCAACGACCTTGAATGCAATTGTTGACGGCATTTAATAGCAAGAAAAAATTCAAAATTACAAAAGGCGAATTCATTGTGGATTCGCCTTTTGTTATTTACATCAAAAAATAAATTGTAGCTTAGTAGGGATTTAATGAAATTAAATGATATTTAAAAAAAAAACATTCATTCTTCTACTCACCACTTTAGGATACTTAGTATTTTCTCAAGACAGTGAAACAACTTATCACGCAGAAGTCGTAAACATTGAGGATTTATTTCTCATTCAAACGCTTGAAACTTTGATTTCAAATAACAAATGTATCAACGAAAGAGCAGATTTGTATCTTGATTATCGAAACGAGGACTACCTAATTTTAGGACAATTTGATTTGGGAGCACGAGTCAATCAACTTAAAAAAAAACATGAAAAAGTGTACATGACATTTTTAAACAATCATCCACTTTTCATTTTGTCTAAAAACGAAACTATTTTACCCATCAAAAAAAACCAAATTTAAAGTAGATTTAAGTGAATATATCAATATCATTAACTTTTCTGTTCACCATTTGAACTATTGGATTATAGTAACAAAAAACAACACTATTGAAGTAGTCAAAGAAGTACAATTTGGTTGCGAGTCAAATGCACCTCAATGACCATTTAACTACAAAAAAACACACAACTTCAATCTTGACTTTTCCCAAAAAATCAATCCAATTCCAATCATTCTCACTTTTTTCCCGCATTAAAAAATAAAAGACTGCTGCATTTTTTTTCAAGTATGTTGAAATCCGTATTTTTAGAAAAAAAAATAGTACAAAGATGAAATCATAATGGCTTCGCTTATATGTTATTTTGCATCAATAAAAAAATATTTTAGAATGAATTAAAACATATTGATTTATCATTGAAAAACACTTATTAATCATATATATAATCGATTTCAACAATATTTTTATAGTTATATTTTCTTGATTTTATTTTTTCTGATAGCCTAAATAATCAGCATAATGTTTTATTCTTACTTTTTTAAAAACTCAAATTCAAGTGATTAACTTGTAGTAATTCAAAATTATTAAGTATATTAGCGAGACTACTAACATCTAAACAATTAAATTATGAGAACTATTAAATTAACCATTTTGTCTGTTTTATTTATTTTTCCCTTATTTTATTCATGTCATGAAAATAATGAAATAAATTTTGAAGATGATTTTGAGATGTACAAAACTTATGAGTTTTTTACTAAAAGTGTAGAGGCTACATCATTTGTACTAAAGGATAAAATTAGAAACACACTTAACAAAGGAGCTATTCAACTTACACAAGAAGATTTAGATCAATGTATTCAAGCTTCAGGCTATAACGGAACTGTTCCTACTCTAAATGAGGTAAATATTATAATAGACGAGGTTTTAAACGCTGGAAGTAATGGACAAATTATTTTTCCTTTACAACCATCAGGTTTTCCACCTCTTAATGATCGAACTAATACTTTAATTAATGAAATATTTTCAACTGGATCCATAGAAGGATTAAAATTAAATGAAGATTTTAATCAAGTATCTTATAGCGAACAACAAGTATTAGAATTTATTAATAATATTGTTTATGCAATGGAAAATGGTGATATTGATTTAGGCATTTTAAATAAAGGAAATTTCTGTGGTGTAAATGGCAATCCAGTTCCTTGCCCTGCAGCATACGCTGCTGCTGGCGCTGTTATTGGCTCTGCCTTTGGAGGCTATGGCGCAATCATTGGTGCGATTATTGGTGGGGTTATTGGATCATTTGTTGGAGCGTCATGAAAAAAATATCTTTAACTTTTATTTTGTTTTTTTTATTGCTTACTTTAATAAAAGCTCAGCAAAATGAATTCCAAATGAACTTCGGAACAGATTTAGGTTTTTCAAAAATCATCTACAATGACGAATCGCTCAACACCTCTACCTATGGCGCTGAATTAAATGCTCAGTACGGAATCTCTAAATTTATTAATCTTGAAACAGGATTGAATTACTTCCAAACACAAGGTAACTTAATTATACTTGGAAAATCCAATTTCGTAGAAAATAGTTATTTATTGATTCCATTAGGACTTAATGCGAAATTCAATATAACAAATAATACGGAAGCAACCTCTCAGCAAAGATTAAGTATATTATTGGCAACAGGATTGTATGCAAATCATTTAACAAGAATTAAAGTAGAAAATCGTTTTTCAGAAAGCAATTTAGGATGGACTATGGGTGCGTATGGAAAAATAGGTATGCATTGCCATGTCAATTCGATTTTCTCCTTAGATATGGGCTTAAAATTCCAAAGTGATTTTTCAGCTGTTGACAAAAATGAATGGCTCAAAGTAGAGCAAAATAGAAAAGCTTTTTTTATTAATTTTGGTTTTAAGTTGTAAAAGAATTATTTTATTGATAGTTGTTACTATTTTTATAGTAGCAACTATCATCTTTAACAAGCAATCAAAAAAGATGAAAATCACAGATATAATAACATTCAAAGAGAAAGTTATTTATTTAGTAGTAAGAGGTACCGATTCAAAATCAGGTTGGATAGCAAAAGAATATAATCAAATAGATAAAAACGCAACACATATTGCTATTGGATTTTTAATTAATGAAAAACTTAAACTTTTTCACATTAGTGATGAATTAAGCATAAGAAATGATAATTTATTTTTTGAGAGTTTAGATGACTTTATCTTAAGAGATGATTTGAAGTACCTTTCTATATGGGAACTTAAAGAAATTGATAATGATCATTTTAATAATATAATCAAAAGTTTAATGAATAGTTTACGTGAAAGACAATATTTTGACAAACAAATAGAATTCAACAATGATGTTTATTATTGTTCAGAGTATATTAATGATATATTATCTAAAAATAATATCAATATTTTTGATGACAACATAATATTATTAAAAGGTATTCCTAAGATTTTTCTTGGAAGAGACACTCTTAATTATTATCCTGTAGATGGTTTTATGCAAAGTAACAAAGTAATAAAAATATTTGAATGGAATTCAGATATTGAATCATCCATACTAAGATTCTTTCATAGAGCTAAAAAAAAGTGATTTAAACACCTATTTTAGAGATAGATAAATTGAAATACCATCTCACTTCAATTTGATTTTCTCAAAGAAAATTCAATTCAAAACATCCCCACATTTTTTCCCGCATTAAAAAATAAAAGACTGCTGCATTTTTTTTCAAGTATATTGAAATCCGTATTTTTAGAAAAAATTTAAAAAACATGGATTATTCTAACTTATTGATATCAATTTCAGCAGGTGTTGCCACCGTTACCTTGAACCGACCACAAGCTTTGAATGCTTTGAACAAAGATTTATTACAAGATTTAAATGGCTTTTTGGACGAAGCCGCTACCAACCCAACCATCCGCGTGATTGTTTTGACTGGAAATGGAGAGAAATCCTTTGTTGCTGGCGCAGACATCAAAGAATTCAGCGATTTTGACACGGCAGAAGGAGAAGCTTTGGCACGCATCGGACAAGAAAAGGTGTTCAATAAAATTGAACATTTTCACAAACCCATTTTGGCAGCGATCAATGGTTTTGCTTTGGGCGGTGGTTTGGAATTGGCGATGGCGGCGCATTTCCGCATTGCTTCTGACAACGCAAGACTGGGCTTACCCGAAGTGACCTTGGGCCTGATTCCTGGTTATGGTGGCACCCAAAGATTGCCTCAATTGGTCGGCAAAGGAAATGCGGCACAAATGATTTTTTCGGCTGAAATGATCACGGCGCAACGCGCTTTTGAAATCGGTTTGGTCAATGAGGTTCTCCCCCAAGAAGAATTGCTGAGTAGAGCTCAAAAAATTGCAGAAAAAATTGCAAGAAACTCTTCCAGTGCTTTGTCCAAAGCCATTGAAGCCATCAACTTAAGTGGTACTTCAGAAGGATTTGAAACCGAAATCAAAAACTTTGGGCAATTGTTCCAAACCGAAGATTTCAACGAAGGCGTTACCGCATTTTTGGAAAAGAGAAAACCGCAGTTTCAATAGATTCTTTGCGCAAAATTGACTAATATTGTAACCAAACTTGGTCAAAAATACTGCTGATTTCAGTGGTTGGTATTTTTTACTTTACCCAAAAAAACAACGATGAGGAATTTTTTCGACCATCTCGCCCATGAATTTGTGCTGCCCTTGCAAAATCCTGTATTGGTGTTTTCACTGATTTTACTGATCATTTTGTTGGCACCAATTCTGCTGAAACGGTTGAACATTCCTGGCATCATCGGCTTAATTATTTCTGGCGTCATCATCGGTCCTTATGGTTTCAATATTTTAGAAAATAACTTTGCCATCAAATTGTTTTCGACCATAGGCTTGCTCTACATCATGTTCATCGCGGGTTTGGAATTGGATTTGAACGAATTTAAATCCAACCGAAACAAAAGTTTGGTGTTCGGATTGTACACTTTTCTGATTCCTATCGGCATCGGTTTTCCAATCATGTACTATGTTTTGGGCTATTTTTATGATTTTGATTTCAATGCGAGTTTATTGACTGCCAGCATGTTTGCCACACATACTTTGATTGCTTATCCGATTGTGAGCAAATTGGGCGTATCAAAAAACCAAGCGGTCGCGATCACTGTGGGCGGAACCATACTCACCGATACGGCGGTTTTGATCATTTTGGCGATCATCATCGGCAACAGCAAGGGCACTTTGGACCAAGCATTTTGGATTCAATTCGGTATTTCTTTGGCAATATTTTCGGCCATCATGTTTTTGCTGATTCCACGCATTGCGAAATGGTTTTTCAAGAAATTAGAAAGTGAGAAACACGCGCATTATATCTTTGTGTTATCCGTCGTATTTTTTGCGGCATTTTTAGCAGAAGTGGCAGGCATTGAAGGCATCATCGGTGCTTTCGTCGCGGGTTTGGCATTGAATCCTTTGATTCCCAATTCCTCAGCTTTGATGAACAGAATTGAATTCATGGGCAATTCGTTGTTCATTCCTTTCTTCTTGATTTCAGTCGGCATGTTGGTCGATGTCAGCGTATTGATGAGCGGATCAGAGGCGATCATTGTCGCCTTGACCTTGAGTGCTGTAGCACTATTTAGCAAATGGTTGGCAGCGTATTTTACCCAAAAAACTTTTAAATTTTCTGTCCCTCAGCGGCAAATTATTTTTGGCTTGAGCAGTGGGCACGCGGCAGCCACCTTGGCGATCATTCTGGTTGGGTTTCGAGAAGGAATTTTGGACGAAGGCATTTTGAATGGGACGATCATTTTGATTTTGATCACTTGCGTTGTCGCTTCATTTGCTGCAGAAAAATCAGCGAAAAAATTGGCTTTGACCGATGGCGATGTCATCACCGAAAAAGAATTGCTCAATCAATCGACTTACAAAGAACAGATTTTGATTCCGGTGGCCAATCTTGCATTTCTGGAAAAACTATTGGATTTCGCTTTGATCATCAAAGACAAAAATTCGACCAATCCGATTTCTTTGTTGTCGGTCGTGCCCAACAATGATGAGGCCGCCAACAACATCTTGAAATACCGAAAGGAATTGGAAAAATTCATCGTTCAAGGTTCGGCAACGGAAACCAATGTGAATGTCTTGACTTCAATCGACCACAATCCAGCCAGTGGCATTGCACGAACCGCCAAAGAAATCATGGCAGATTTTGTGATCATCGGATGGCCACAAAAGACCGCTTTTCTCGACCGTATTTTGGGCGAAAAAATTGACGCAATCATCCACAACATCGACAAAAACTTAATTTTAGGACACTTTGTTCGGCCGTTGATCGAAAACAAACGATTGGTTTTCATTTGTCCGCCGCATGCAGAAAATGAAAAAGGTTTTCCAGCCATTGTCCAAAAAGTTTTTCGAATTGCACAAGAATACACCATGCCCATCGCTTTGTATGCCGATGAAAACACCCATGAAAGCGTTAAAAAAATCATGAAAAGTTACAAATTGGGCGGAAAATTGCTATTCGTTCCATTCAGCTTTTGGGATGACATCATGATCATCACCAAAGAATTTAACACGACGGATTTGATTTTATTTGTAGCGGCAAGGAGAGGTTCGATTTCGTATGCGAGTGCTTTGGAAAAAACGCCTTCGAAATTTGAAAAATACCTGAACGACAATAATTTGCTTGTGGTCTATCCGCAAGAAAACGCCAGCGGAATTGCGATGGATGAATACGAAGATTTTAATCCCAATACGTTGAGCAAAGGAATTGAAGCTTTTGAACAATTAGGAAAAGGCATTGGAAATATATTTAGAAAAGATAAAGAATAAAATGATGGATTTAAACAATAAAGTAGTGTACATCACGGGTGGCACAAAAGGGATCGGTTTAGGCACCGCAAAGATCTTGTTGGAAGCAGGCATGCGCGTGGCCATTAGCGGACGAAATTTAGACAGCGCCAAACAAGCAGCAGCCAGTTTGGGCAGTGAAGACCGAATCATCGGTTTGCAATCGGATGTGGCTGTTTTTGCGGACGAAGAAAAAGCGGTAGAACAAATCATGGCGCATTTTGGCCAATTGGATGTTGTTTTGGCCAATGCGGGTGTGGGTAATTTCGCGCCGATTGACGAATTGAGTTTGGAAGATTGGAATCAAATGATGCGCACCAATTTGGATGGGGTTTTTCATACGTTGAAAGCCAGTGTGGAAGAATTAAAGAAAACTTCAGGTTATTACATTACTTTGGCGAGTTTGGCTGGAACCAATTTCTTTGAAAATGGTGCAGGTTACAATGCGACCAAATTTGGTGTGGTAGGCTTTAGTCAAGCGGCGATGTTGGATTTGAGGAAATATGGCATCAAAGTTTCGACCATCATGCCCGGTTCGGTAGCGACCCATTTCAACAACCATGTGCCGAGCGATCACGACGCCTGGAAAATTCAACCCGAAGACATCGGTCAATTGGTGTTGGATTTATTGAAAATGAACCCAAGAACTTTGCCGAGTAAAATTGAAGTGCGTCCTACAAGACCTGATTTGAAATAAGTTTAACCAAAAATAGCCATGAACGCAATTCTCAGCGCATATTCTAAATGCTTGGTTTTGCGTTCACAATTTTAACCTTAAATTTGCCAAAAATAAAACAACATGTTAGTCGTAACTGCCATTCAAGAAAACAAAGAAAAAGTTCTGGAAGGACTGAAAAAAAGAAATTTCCAAGACCTGGGAATCATTGATGAAGTCATCCACACGGATGAACTTCGTAGAAAAACCCAATTTGAATTGGACCAACTTTTAGCAGAAGCCAATAAGCTTTCGAAAGAAATTGGTCAATTGTTCAAAGAAGGAAAAGCTGATGAAGCCAATGCGTTGAAAGAAAAAACTTCCGAACAAAAATCGAGTATCAAAGAATTGCAGGATTTGTTGAATACCTACGAATCGACTTTGAAACATTTGTTGTACCAAATTCCCAACATTCCCAACGAAAAAGTAGTCGCTGGAAAAACAGCTGAGGACAATGAAATCGTTTTCAAACAAGGCGATGACAGTCCAAAAGTCGGAGCTTTTCCCCATTGGGAATTGGCCAAAAAACACCAATTGATCGATTTTGAATTGGGCGTGAAAATCACTGGTGCAGGATTTCCTGTTTATCTAGGAAAAGGCGCAAGATTGCAACGTGCTTTGATTCAATTTTTCTTGGACCGCAATACTGACGCGGGTTATACAGAAATCATTCCGCCTTTTGTCGTGAATGAAGCTTCAGGAATTGGTACAGGACAATTGCCCGACAAAGAAGGACAAATGTACTACATCAACGAAGACAATTTGTATTTGATTCCGACTTCTGAGGTGCCGGTAACGAATATTTACCGCGATGAATTGTTGGAGGAAAGTCAATTGCCCATCAAAATGACCGCTTATTCGCCATGTTTCAGAAGAGAAGCTGGAAGTTATGGAAAAGATGTGCGCGGATTGAACCGTTTGCATCAATTTGAAAAAGTAGAAATCGTTCGCATCGAAAAGCCAGAAGACTCTTACCAAGTGTTGGAAGAAATGGTGGAGCATGTGAAAGGCTTGTTGGAAGACTTGGAATTGCCGTTCAGAATTTTGAGATTGTGTGGTGGCGATACCGGCTTTGCCTCCGCTATGACCTATGATTTTGAAGTTTTCTCAGCGGCACAAGAAAAATGGTTGGAAGTCAGCTCTGTCTCAAACTTTGAATCTTTCCAAGCCAATCGTTTGAAGTTGCGTTACAAAAAAGATGGCAAAAACGAATTGTGCCATACCTTGAACGGAAGTGCTTTGGCTTTGCCGAGAATTTTAGCAGCCTTGTTGGAAAACCACCAAACCGCAGAAGGCAACATCAGAATTCCAGAAAAATTAAGAAGTTATACTGGTTTTGATATGATTTGAAACTTGTGAAGCATTATGATAAAAAAAAAACGCCGATGAAAATTCATCGGCGTTTTTTTTATTATGTGGCTTCGACAAGCTCAGCCACCGATGTTTGGACGGCAACGAAGTTCAATCCAACAATCCACAAAAAAACCGTCTCAATGCAACATCAAGACGGTGTTTGATTTTATTCCAATAGAAATTACTCTACGCTGACCAATTCAACTTCAAATTCCAAAACAGCATTCGGCTCGATCGATCCGTCTGGTGTTCCGTATTCTCCATAGCCCAATTCACTTGGAATATAAAGTTTGTATTTGGATCCAGGCGTCATCAACTGCAAACCTTCTTGCCATCCTTTGATCACGTTCATCAAAGGGAATTTGATTGCGCCATCTTTGGATTCATCAAACACTTTTCCATCAATGGTTTTCCCAACATAAAGCACTTCAACCACACTGGTTTCTGTCGGTTTTTCACCGCTTCCTTCTTTGATTACTTCGTACAATAGCCCACTTTCAGTCGCTTGCACCTTGCTGTCTTTTTGTTTGTTGGCCAAAAACTCTTTGCCTTTGTTGATGTTCTCATCTTGCAATTTCGCCATGTTTCCTTGCAAATAATCGTTGATGATGTCGTTGATCATGGTTTTGTCCACCAAAGTTTCTTTGCCATTCAACACATCCATCAATCCTTGTGCAACAAAGCGCTCTTCCACTTTTCCTTCCAACTTTTGGGTTTTGATGAAATTGTGGATCGACATACCGATGTTTTGTCCAACTGCATAAGAATCTCTTACTTTGCTGTCCATTTTGATGAAATCGTTCAGCCCTTTTTCAATTTCTTTATAGTTCAAACTATCTTCTTGCATCGATTTTGACATTTGAACCACTTGTTCACCGATGTTCATTCCATAGGCATAACCCACTTTTTGTTCATCATTTTCCAAGGTAGAAACGCTTGCAACACTGCTTCCCTTTTCGCTACATGAAGCAATCAAAGCTGCGAAAATGATGGTTGTGATAATTTTTTTCATTCGTATAAATTTTAACGCAAGTTTACGAATATATTTATAAAGTAAAGACTCTTTAAATTTTATAGTTTGAATTTTTATAGCAATTCTTAGAACAGTTTAAATATTTGAGCCCGAGAATTGAACGATTAAATCAAAATCGCCAAAAATAATATGAACTGAAAAGAACTTGTCCTCTTAATCGTGTTTCATTAGAATTGAAACAGCCGTCAATCCTCGGAATTATAGTCCAAACCAAATTCTTGCTTCATTTTCAAGAGCAAAGGATTTTTTTCTGCCAATTGTTGGAACACATCGGCCTTGGTGATGATGAATTTCACTTCCTTGTCTTCTTTGATTTCTACCTGAAAATCAATCGCATAATTGTTCAATTGCTCTCTGAAAAAATGCATCAATCGCGTTCTCTGGCTGTTGAACTCTGCTTCCAAAGAGCCTGAATTGAATTCAAAATGAATGACAAAACCAGGTTTCAAACCAATTTTTCCACTTTGTAAAGCATTGAAAGAAGGGATTTGATTTTCGGATTGCAATATTTGGAGAAATGCTTCCCAGTGTTGTTTCAATTGATCCAAAGTAAATGCATCCTTGGGTTTTCCACTCAAATCTTCCAAAACCACTTTTTCCTCTTCGACTTTGTCAAACAATTTGGACAAATCGAAACTTCTGGAAACCTTGGCCTTCACAGGTTTCTCGGCTCTCATCATTTTTGGAGCTGCTTCTTTTTGAGGAATTTCAGTCGGTTTTTCGACAACTGCTTCTGCTGGTTTTTCTGAAATAACTTGATCAGACTTTTCCCCAGGTTTTTGCACAGGAACAGAAGTTTTCACTACTTTCCCATCCCATTGCAACGGAGGAATTATTCTAAACTTTTTTTTTTAGCTGGAGAATCGGCGGTCAACGAAGCGATTTGCATCAAGGCTATTTCAATGGTCAAACGTGCATTTTTACTCGTTTTATAATGAATGTCAGCATGGTTGCATATTTCAATGGCTTCCGTTAAGAAGGTAAAATCACACGCTTGGGCTTGTGCCAAATATTTTTCTTTGGTTTTTTCTCCCACTTCCAAAAGACCGATGGTTTGTGGCATTTTCGCCACCATCAAATCCCTGAAATGACTGCCCAATCCATTGATAAAAATATGGCCATCAAAACCTTTGTTCAAAATTTCATTGAATTGCAACAACAATTCTGGAATCTCATTCTTTAACGCAGCTTCGGTAATTTTGAAAAAATATTCATAATCCAACACATTCAGGTTTTCGGCTACTTTCTCAAAAGTCAAATTTCGAGAAGTAAAAGTCACCATACGGTCAAAGGTAGACAAGGCATCCCGTAAAGCGCCATCAGCTTTTTGTGCAATCAAATGCAAAGCATCGGCTTCATAAGCAATGCCTTCTTTATCGGCAATGGACGTCAAATGCGCTTGAATGTCTTGAATGGAAATTCGTTTGAAATCATAAATCTGACAACGCGACAAAATCGTTGGAATGATTTTGTGTTTCTCGGTCGTAGCCAAAATGAAAATTGCGTGCGCTGGTGGTTCTTCCAAAGTTTTCAAAAAAGCATTGAAAGCCGCTGTGGACAACATGTGTACCTCATCGATGATGTACACTTTGTATTTCCCTACTTGGGGTGCAAAACGCACTTGATCGATCAAATTTCGGATGTCGTCCACTGAGTTATTGGACGCCGCATCGAGTTCAAAAATATTGAAAGCGAAATCTTCGTCCTCACCACCTCCTGCTTCTTCATTGATTTTTCTCGAAAGAATTCTGGCGCAAGTGGTTTTCCCTACGCCTCTTGGCCCGCAAAAAAGCAAGGCTTGTGCGAGTTGATTGGAAGCAATCGCTTGTTCCAAAGTAGCTGTAATGGCGGACTGTCCCACAACATCTTCAAATTGAAGGGGGCGATATTTTCTGGCGGATACGACGAAATTTTGCATAAGTCTGACAAAGTTAACTGAATTTTTAGGATAGAGAAATCTATCATTTTATTTTTGATGAAAATTTGGGCCAAGATTTTTGTGGATTTTGTAGCTTTGTGCCATGAAGAAAAATCCAAGTTTATTAGGACTCTTGATCACCTTGGGCATCGCCATCGTATGCTACATTGTTTATTTGGTTTTTTTAGACAAAAAAGACAGCTATTTGATCACCAATCCTACGGATGACTATTTGGACCTCACCATCGATGAACAAGCTTACAGATTAGCGCCCAATCAAATGACGGCAGTCCAATTAAAAGGAGGGGAACACCGTTTGCGTTTTGAACGCGCTGGAGAAAGCGTGGACACGATTTTCAAGATCACGCGCTACAATGCGATCATCAATCCTACGCGGGCAGATTATTATGTGTTCGTTCGGCCATATGGTCCAAAAAGAAATGTCGATTCGTTGTTTTCACACCAAACATTGACCATCGGTGAGAAAGTGTATTATGGCAACATCACCCATTACAACGACTTGTACATCCAGGATTTTTATTACAATTTGGACCAAAAGTATCCCAAAGTCTTTTTGAACAAAGGAGAAGAAACTGATTTGTCAAAAATCTTTACCGAAGACGATTTCAAACAGTTTTACTTTGAGAATTATGAATAGGTCAAAATCAATTACCTTTGCAATCTTATGAGTACAGTAAAACCTTATTCCGATTCGGATTTAAGCAAAAAAGAGCAAGTTGAACAGATGTTTGACAATATTTCGGAAAAATACGATTTGTTGAACCGTATTTTGTCCATGGGCATCGATGTGCAATGGCGAAAAAAAGTAGTGAAATCTGTTCAACGATCAAAACCACAACGCATTTTGGACATTGCGACAGGAACAGGAGATTTGGCGATTCAGATGGCGAAAGCCACCGATGCAAAAATCACTGGATTTGACCTTTCTGCAGGTATGTTGGAAGTGGGTAAAAAGAAAATTGCCAAAGAAAACTTGAGTGAACGCATTGAAATGATCCAAGGAGATGCCGAAAAGATGCCTTTTGACAACGATGTTTTTGATGTCATTACCGTGGCCTTTGGTGTGCGAAACTTTGAACACTTGAATGTTGGTTTGGCAGAAATTCATCGGGTATTGAAACCCGGTGGGAAATTCATCATTTTGGAATTTTCTCAACCAGAAGCCTTCCCAATGAAACAATTGTATGCTTTTTATTCCAAACAAATTTTACCCCGAATTGGCAAAAAAATATCCAAAGACCAAAGCGCTTATACCTACCTACCTGACTCTGTGAAAGCCTTTCCGTATGGAAAAGAGATGATCGGAATTTTAAAAAACGCAAAATTTACGCAATCTTCCAATAAAAAACTTACTTTTGGAATTGCAAGCATTTACGAAAGCTCAAAATAAATCTAACAATATTTCGTTAAGGAGAGGTATATGAAAAAAATATTAGCAATCATACTGTTTTCGGTGGCCGTTACTTCATTCGCTCAGTTTCGTCCCAATACGGATAAAACTTGGCACAGAGAGGAATTTGATGACCGGTCCTTCAGCTGGGGATATTTTTTGGGTACAAACATGATGTTGTTCAAAGTAACGCCTGATGAAGAAGGACTGAACGAACAAGGCATGATTTACCTCCGACAAAAAAACAAAATGGGCTTTTCCGTTGGTTTGATGGCACGAATGAAATTGAATGAAAACATGGATCTCAAATTGGAGCCGGGTGTGCATTTCACTGAGCGAGAATTGTACTTTGGCAACATCCAAAACAGTACAGACAGTGTACGCCAAGTAAAATCCACCTATGTTGACATTCCGTTGTTGGTCAAAATCCACGGCGACCGCTGGGTCAACACCCGACCTTATGTACAAGGAGGTTTGGGTTACATGATCAATTTGCAATCCAACGAAAAGAAGGAAGAAGACAACAAGGAAGATGTATTTCGCATGAAAACACACAACTTCAACTGGCAAGTAGAATTGGGCGTAGAATTGTACTTCAGCAAGTTCAAATTGACTCCCTCACTCAAAGGAATTTTCATGTTCAACAATGAGTTGGTACAAGATAAACCCGATACCGGACCTTATTGGGCGGGTTCTTTGAAAGGGCTTTCTACACGAGGCGTCTTCTTTTCTTTGAAATTTGAATAAATTTTCTTTGGAATTTACAATAGACAAAAGTCATTTCGATCATTGGAATGACTTTTTTTGTTGCCAATCTAAAATTTCAACCCAAAAAAACTATTGATTTCTTGGATGAAACTTCAAAATCGTTTCACGCAAGGCGCTGTCATCCAAATGCATGTAAATTTCTGTCGTGCTGATGCTTTCATGCCCCAACATCATTTGTATCGAACGCAAATCGGCACCGTTTTTCAACAAATGCGTTGCGAAAGAATGCCGAAAACTATGCGGACTGATTTTTTTAGCAATGCCTGCTTTTTCTGCTAGTTTTTGGATGATTAAAAAGATCATTACCCGCGTCAAGCTTTTTCCACGGCGATTCAAAAACAAATGATCTTCAAATCCTGGCTGAATGCTTTGGTGCACGCGGACTTCATCGCGGTAAATTCGAATGTATTTCATCGTGAGCTCCGAAATCGGCACCAAACGCTCTTTGTTTCCTTTGCCCAACACCCGAATGAACTGCTGGTCAAAAAACAAATCAGACAAACGCAAATTCACCAATTCTGACACCCGCAAACCACAACCGTACAAAGTTTCTATGATCGCACGGTTTCGTTCGCCTTCTGTTTGTCCCAAATCGATTTGCGCCACCAACTGGTTGATTTCGTCTTCAGACAAAACATCGGGCAATTTCCTACCCAAATTGGGCGTTTCCAACAACTCCGCTGGATTGTCTTCTCGCCACTCTTCCAAAACCAAATAGTTAAAAAAGCTTTTCACCGAAGAAATCAAACGCGCTTGACTCCGGGCAGAATAATCTCCTTTGGCATAATCGTACAAAAAGGATTCGATATCTGTCGCAGCAATCGTCAAAGGCAATTCATCGGTGAAATTTTGTAATTTTCTCAAATCGCTCAAATAAGCAATAACGGTATGTTGAGAAAGGTTTTTCTCCAAAATCAAATGGGCTTTGTAATCCGATAAGGCCGCTTTCCAGTCCATTTATTCTTGATTTTCTAAGGTCAATACCCGCTGAATCATCCGATCTTCTGGCCACCAAGCTTTGTACAAGGTGCTCAATCCAAACAACTCTTCAGCAATCGAGGCGCGGATGAAACTTTTCAAAAAACGTTCTTCCTCTTCATTGATTTTTTCTGAAGATAAACCAACGGTTTTCAAATATTCTGCATAAATCGGCTGAATGTCATAAAAATTCAAAAACCAATTTTCTGACATCCACCCAGGATTGTATTGGTTTTCCAAAATTTTCGCATAAAAGAAATCTGCATTGACTTTTGAACGGGCGTGTTGCAAAGTCCAAACTTTCAATTGCATCGTATCCACCGGCACAAATTCATCGGGAATAATCCCGCCGCCACCATAAACGGTCTTTCCAGAAGGCGTTTTATAGGCCAAATCTTTGTTGATTTTCATGCTGTCCTTGTTGATCAACTCTCCCCGGCGAACGCGGTTGTACAAATCTTCGGCGTAGGCCTTCTTGCCCGTATCATAAGGCTTTTGAATCGAACGACCCGAAGGCGTGTAATAATGCGCAACGGTCAAGCGCACCCGTGTACCATCCCCCAGATTCACTTCGCGTTGCACCAATCCTTTCCCAAAAGATCTTCTGCCCACCAAAGTCGCACGGCCATATTCTTGCAAAGCACCTGCCACAATCTCACTGGATGAAGCCGAACTCTCATCGATCAAAACATAGACTTTGCCATCTTCGAATTCACCGCCATTTTTGGCATAAATGTATTTTCGTTTCTCGTCCTTGTCTTCGGTATAAACAATCAGTTCGTTTTTTCTCAAAAATTCATCCGCGATTTGTTCCCCCACCCGCATGATGCCACCAGGATTTCCTCTCAAATCCAAAATCAAAGTCGTCATGCCTTGTTTTTTGAGCGCCACCAAAGCCTTTCTCATCTCTTCAGCAGAATGCTCCGCAAATCGAATCAATTTGATGTAACCGATCGCTTCATTGATTTTGAAATAAGCAACCACACTCGGTACTGGAACCTCTCCTTTTTTGGCCGTTACTTTCAACAATTCTCGGTTTCTTAAAATGGTCAAATCAATTTCTTGTGCAGCATTTTCACTAAAAATGGTGTGCAAATTGTCTGCATTCAATCCCAAAATATTCACACTATCGACTTGGATGATTTTATCTTCCAAATACAAATTCAAATAATTGGGACTGTTGGGCAAAACTTGGGTCACTGTCAACGTATCTTCCACATTTCGGATCATGATGCCCAAACCTTTGAAACTTCCACTCATTTCTCGGTTGACTTTCTGTAAATCATTCTTGCTCAAATAGGAACTGTGTGGATCGAGTTGATCGACAATTTGATAAATAACATTATCCACCAAACTGTCTGTATTGACTTGTTCCATGTATTGGTTGTCAATCAATGAAACCAATCTTCTAATTTTCTGCTCATTGGCACTGTATTGCAAACCCACCAAATTGTCATTTTCATCAATGGCAATGTCGTATTTTCTGCCCAGCATAAATCCCACAATCAGTAGGATGATGATCAACAAAACAATGTTAAAGATTTTCAGAAACGAGCGCATATTTTATAATTCTTCAGCTGTGATATGAACCAATTCAACATTGGCTTTGGCAAGAAATTTCAAACCTTCATCATCCTTGTAATCGTCCATATAAACCACACGCGTAATGCCTGCTTGATGAATCAATTTACTGCACTCCTTGCAAGGCGAAAGCGTGACGTACAAAGTCGCATTTTTACAACTTTGGGTGGAAGAAGCCACTTTCAAAATCGCATTGGCTTCTGCATGCAAAACATACCAATGGGTATAGCCGGCTTCGTCTTCACAAAAATTATCAAAACCACTGGGCGTTCCATTGTAACCATCGGAAATGATCATGCGGTCTTTGACGATGATCGCACCGACTTGTCGTCTTTGACAATGGGATAATTTGCCCCATGTTTGGGCCATTTTCAAATAAGCCTTGTCGTATTTTAATTGTTTGTCTTTCATGTTGATTTGAATTGAATCTTTGCGCACATCATATCAAGCTTTGTCGGTCTTTGTAATTTAAAATCAAAAAGATACTGATCAATGAAATGAACGCCCAAAGTGAACTACCTCCATAACTAAAAAATGGCAAGGGAATGCCCACTGTCGGAAACAAGCCCATCACCATCGCAATGTTCATCGTGTAATGCAATAGAAATATCGTCGCGACTGAATAGCCAAAAAATCGATTGAATTTGCTGCGTTGTTGTTCTGCCAACCAATACAAACGCAAAATGAACAATCCATAAAATATAATCAAAACGCTGCTGCCCACAAATCCCCATTCTTCTCCTACGGTACAAAAAATGTAATCCGTTGATTGTTCTGGAACAAATTTCCCAATTTTCACCGTGCCTTGTAAATAACCTTTGCCCATCAAGTCGCCGGAACCAATGGCCGTTTTAGAATACAACAAGTTGTATCCTGAAGTGTCCCTGTATTTCTTTTCGCCCTCGAACAAAACCATCACCCGTTCTTGCTGGTGGTTGGGCAATTTCGAATACATTTCACTCGAAAAAACAGAGGCACCGATCGTTCCTAAAAACAACACCACCGAAATCAAAGCCACTTCATACGTTTGATTGGTCGCAAATTCTACACTGAACATCTTGTAAGGCGATTCTGCATTATCTTTCAAGATGAAATAAGAGATCGACAACATCAAAACTACGGCCATTCCCAAGCCGATCAAACCATAAAACAACACATTGAAATGCAAGATTTCTGGTGCAACATAGCCTTTCGAAGAAACATCTTCTATGCCGCCCCATTCTGGCAGAAAGTAACTCAAAAGCATCAGTACCGAAAAATAAATCACCAAACCAATTTGAACGCCCATCACGTTCTTGAGAATGTTTCTTTTGTAAGAAAACGCCACCAAAAACACGGAAACGATCAAAATGATCCAACCAATGATCATCAATATGTAAAACGGCGGATGAGAAATTGAGAACAAAAACAAAGCACCGCCCAGCACTGGAACAAAGATGTACAATACCGAAAATCCTTCGCGGTACAAGGCAACAATGAATGCGCTAAAAATCAAAACCGACCCCAAATCGGGTTGCAACATGATGAAAACAATCGGAATACAAATGATCGCAAAGGCCGTCAAAGCCGTCCTTTTCAATTTGATTTCAACCGAAGGCGAACTGATAAAATTCGCCAAAAACAAACCTGTAGCGATCTTGGCAACTTCCACAGGTTGAAAACTAATCGGTCCAAAATTAAACCAAGCCTTGGCGCCGTTGACTTCTCGCCCAAATATCAGCACTGCAATGAGCAGTACCAAAGAAAACAGGTAGATCAGCGGACTGTACACCTCAAAGAAATTCGCGTTGGCAGAAGTCACCGATATGAAACCAATGACCAACACGAAACTTAATCCAAAGAATATCAATTGCCTAATTCCTTTATCAGGCTCCACGCTGTAAATGTTCATGATGCCAAACAAGATGATCGCCACACACATAAAAATGGTCAACCAATCGATTCCTTTTCCTGAACGACTATGATTCATTGCTAGGTGTTTTTACAGTTTCTACATACCAACCTTTTCGTTTCAAATAATTGATCCATTCCTTTCGGTATTCTCCCTCCAAGTTCCCATTGATCATTCGCTCTTCCAACGCTTGTCTTTCCACTTCGCCAAAAAGGTATTTTTCTGCTACCAAAGAAGACATGGGACCAGCCCATCTTGAACCCCAATACCCATTTTCTACAATGACTGCTACCACGATTTGTGGATTGTCGGCAGGAGCAATCAACGTAAAAAGCGAGTGATCCTGTCCATGTGGATTTTGAGAAGTTCCAGTTTTACCTGCTTGGGTGAATTTCTTCGATGCATAGCCTCGGGCCGTTCCTGCAGTAAACACTTGTCGCATTCCTTCAAAAACTGGATCAAAATGAATGGGATCCACCAAACTGTTTTTTCTTTCTGTAAACCGCGGATCGCTTTGCAACTCCCCATCCAATTCTCTCACAATGTGCGGCGTATAAAAATAACCACGATTGGCAATGACCGCTGTAAAGTTGGCAATTTGTAAAGGAGTCAAAGCAACGTCCCCTTGTCCCATTCCATTAAAAATCATCTGATAAGGCGTCCACTTTCCTTCACCAAATCGGTTGTCATAAAATTTCCCTGAAGGAATCAAGCCCGAACTTCCTACTGCCAAATCATTGTTCAAATAAACACCCAAACCAAAACTCGCCATGATTTCTTTCCATTCGTCCATTCCCTTGGCATACTCTTTTGGATATTTTTGAACGATATCTCGATAAGCTTCAGAAAAATAATTGTTACAAGACACCGCAATCGCCTCTTTCAAACGAAGCGGTCGATGATACCGGCCACATTTACACCCAATCTTCATGCGCCCATGCCGAAAACCTTGTTTACAAACATAACCAGTAGAATCCGTCATCACGCCCATCTGCATACCTGCCAAAGCTGTCATCATTTTGAAAGTAGAACCTGGCGGATAAGTCGCTTGGGAAACTCGATCATAGTTGGCCAAACTCACCGTATCGCGCAACAAAGCCGTTCTTTCTTTTGAATCCAAATAACGGTGCGGATCTACAGTAGGTGCAGAAGCCATGGCCAAAATCTCCCCTGTTTTCGGATCCAAAGCCACAATTGCGCCTCTTTTATTTTTCAACAATTGCTCTGCATATTGCTGCAATTCGTAATCAATGGTCAAAGTAATCGTTTTCCCACTTTTTGCTGGCTGATCGTATAAACCATCTTTGTAAGGCCCAACGGCTTGCATCAATCGATCCGCAATGTAATTTCGTACGCCTTTGACACCACGCAAATCCTTTTCATACGAACGCTCTACACCAGCAATTCCTACAACATCTCCTGGACGGTAATAGTTGGAATCGGTCTTGATGTAGGCTTCGTTGGCTTCGTTGATGTAGCCCAAAATATTCCCTGCCGAGTGCACCATGTACTTTCGCTCGGGTCGCTTGATGATTGACATCGAAGGATACAAATACAATTGCTCTTGGATGCGCGCATAATTTTCTCTTGAAATGTTTTTGATCAATGGATAAGGCGACAAAGCATGAAAGTACCTTTCGTTTCGAATTTCCAACAATCTCTGGTGAAATTCTTCCTTTTCAATGCCCGCCATTGCGCAAAAAGCCAAGGTATCAAATCGCTCATTGATCATCGCTGGAATCACATCCAGCTCATAGCTGTAGGAATTACTTACCAATAATTTCCCATTTCTATCCAAAATATCTCCTCGATTTGGGAATAAAACTTCTTGTTTGATGGACGTATTGATCGCGTTTAATTTGTAACGGTCGGTGGCCAATTGTAAATAATACAACCGCCAAACAAACAATCCCATGATCAACAAAACAAAGGCAGTAATGCCATAAATCTTTTTCATCGTTGGGCTTTCTTTCTAAACAAAATCAAATAGAAATAAACAAACAACAGCGTGAATACCATGCTGTAAACCGCTCTCAACAACACTGCTTCCAAATTTGAAAAAGAAAAATTCTCGAAAAAGAACAAAATAAAATGATGGGTAAACACCAAAACAACTGTATAGACCAGCCACTGACCAACATTGAAATCCGAAAAATGAAACTCTTCTACTTCAAAAAATCGCGTACCCGCAACCACGCGTACCATGTATTTGCTCAAATACCCCATCGTAATGCTCGCCAGTGCATGTATGCCACCTGTGTCCTCAAATAAATCAACGCCCCAACCCAATAAAAAACACAACAACAAAAAGATGTAGCGGTTTTTGTTCGGATGGTACAACAAGATGAACAACACATAAATATACGGCATGGCCAACTGCGCGAAACTGATTTTGCTGAAAATCATTCCTTGCAACAACACCAAAATTAAAACGGTGAACAAATTCGCCAATAGCCTAAGGTTGAGCATGTCGTATGATACTATCTGATTTTTCTACTTCTGTTAATTCTTTCTTTTCCAAATTCACGATGACTTTCGCATAACGCAAACGCGCAAAATCTTCTTTCAGATCCACCTGAATGGCCAATTCGCCCGTCAACTCATCCACTTCAGCGCTCAAAACCGTTCCCAACATAATGCCACCTGGCACCACACCTGATTTCCCATCAGTTTCAATGGTATCACCCTTGCTGACTTCTACATATTTTGGAATTTCAGACAATTGCGCATAACGCGAATCCTTCCCATCCCACAACAATGTCCCAAAGTATTGGCTGTTTTTGATTTGTGCCGTCGTTCTTGCATTGGTATTCAACAAAGACATTACCCTTGCATAATTTTTGGTCGTATGGTACACATAGCCGATAACGCCATTGGAAGAAATCACCCCCATGCCGCGTTCGATTCCTTGCCGAGAGCCTTTATTAATCGTCATCAAGTTGTGGGTTTTCATCACCGAATTGTTGATGACTTCCACCGGAATAAAATTATATGTTTGGTGAAATTCCAAATTATCAACCTGTCCATTGACACTTTCAAATTCGCTGATTTCGCCTTTGAGCATTTCGATTTCTTTTCTCAATGCCGAATTTTCGGACTGCAATTCCAAATTATCTTCTTTCAAATGGAAAAATTGGGTCACTCCTGAAATCCGTTCATCGATTGCACCATTGATTTGCGCAACAGACTCATTCATCACTGATTGATGGTAAACTTTTTGGCGAAACGTAAAAACAAAAGACAAGACCACCAAAAGAAGATAAAGTAGAAACAATCCATTCTTGATCAATGGTTTCAGGATGAATTGCATACGCTTTATTTCATTAAGAAAGTGAACTTATCAATATTTTTTAAGGCAATACCCGTACCGCGAACCACTGCTCTCAATGGATCATCTGACAAAAACACAGGCAAGCCTGTTTTTTTAGAAATTCGTTGATCCAAACCTCTCAGCATCGACCCACCACCGGCCATGTAAATCCCTGAATTGTAAATATCTGCCGCCAATTCTGGTGGCGTTTGAGACAAGGTTTCCATGATGGCATCTTCAATTCTCAAAATCGACTTGTCCAATGCAGCGGCAATTTCTTTGTAGTTGACCGTAATTTCTTTGGGTTTTCCTGTGATCAAATCACGCCCTTGCACCGCCATGTCTTCTGGCTCATGTTCCAAATCTTCGATGGCAGCACCCACTTCGATTTTCACACGTTCTGCCGTGCGTTCTCCAATGTACAAGTTGTGGTGACTTCTCAAATAATAAGCAATGTCGTTCGTAAAAACATCTCCACCGATTTTAACAGATTTGTCACAAACAATTCCACCCAAAGCCAACACCGCAATTTCAGAAGTTCCTCCTCCGATGTCGATGATCATGCTTCCTTTCGGCAATTGCACATCAATTCCTACCCCAATCGCTGCTGCCATCGGTTCGTAAATCAAACGAACATCTTTGGCATTGACGTGTGCTGCAGAATCCTTTACCGCTCTTTTTTCTACTTCAGTAATCCCTGAAGGAATACAAATCACGATGCGCAAAGAAGGAGAAAAGAACTTCCCTCTGATGCCTGGAATTTGTTTGATGAATTCGCGAATCATGAATTCTGAAGCTTCAAAGTCAGCAATTACACCATCTTTCAATGGACGAATGGTTTTGATATCATCGTGGGTTTTGCCTTGCATGTGCTTGGCCTTTTCCCCTACAGCAATCACTTTGTTGGTCCGACGATCGATGGCTACGATCGATGGACTGTCAATGACAACCTTGTTGTTGTGAATGATTAAGGTGTTCGCTGTTCCTAAATCGATGGCCACATCTTGCGTGAAAAAATTGAATAACTTCATTTACTTTTTAAATTCTTGAGGTTTACTGGAAAACGGATACAAAAATAGGCAATTTTAAGTGAGTTTCTAAAAAGATAATTTGGCTTTTTTTCAATAAAAAAAAAGATGGGTGTAATTTAACAATAATTAAGAAAAATTGGCGGAATTCCTGCGTTAAAATTTCTAAAATAGGCTTTTGATCACCCGCAATTTATGAGAATAATTTTGGCTATCGGTATTGAAAATTCCTGTACTATCGATTGGATCAATCCGAACTTTTCCATGGGCATGAATGATCTTGTTGTCCCCCAACATCAAACCTACATGAATGATTTTTCCTTCTGCATTGTCAAAAAACGCCAAATCACCCGCTTCGGCTTCTTCCACAAAACTCAAAGCTTCGCCCAACTCGGCCTGTTGATAAGCATCCCTAGGCAATTTAATTCCACAGAATTTGTACAATTGCTGCACAAGCCCCGAGCAATCGATACCAAAAACCGATTTTCCGCCCCATAAATAAGGCGTATTCAAATACAACATCGCCAATTCAGCCAAATCATTTTTGGTGAAATTCCCCGTACTGGCATCGCCCAAATAAGTCAATTCCTTGGCACCAAACCGCATGATCGACTGTTGCAAATTGGGCAAATACGCGCCCATCGGCAAAGTCAAAGGCCGCTCTTCTTCCACCGCTAAGTTGAATCCATCCACGGCATAATGCGCATTTTCAATGGCTAGAAACTCCGCTTCGGTCAATTCATAAAATTGTTTGCTGTCCGCCCAACCTTCATAGCCGTCGTCCACCGCTTTGATTTTGATCCAATTTTTCTTTTGACTCAAAATTTCGACTTTTTCACCAAACAAACATTGGGAAACCAATTCTGAACGATCAGAATCTTCCGCCCTCATCGGCGCAACACTGACTTGACAAATGGCATAATTCATTTTGTAAATTTAAAAAATTGAAAGGAAAGCCCAAGCAATTGCTTAAAAACCTTTTCTAAGCAAACAGATCCCATCGCGAATCGGCAAAATGATCACTTCCACCCGATCGTCTGACATTCGGTCTTGGTTGAATTGTTGCAAAGCCAAAGTATCTTTGTCATTCGGTTTAGCAATTTCTAAAACCTTTCCATACCACAATACATTGTCCACCAAAATCACACCACCTGGACGAACTTGGTCAATGATTTTTTCGTAGTAATTGCCATAATTGCTTTTGTCTGCATCGATGAACACCAAATCATACACCTCGTCTTTCATTTCGTCCAAAACATCCAAGGCTTGGCCAATTTTGAAATCAATTTGGGCAGCATAAGGCGAAGCTTCGAAATATTTTTTGGGCAAATAAGCCAATTCTTCGTTGCGATCGATGGTCGTGATTTTCCCTTCTTTGGCCAAACCTTCCGCCAAACACAAAGTCGAATACCCCGTAAAAGTCCCGATTTCTAAAATATTTTTTGGCTGAACCAATTTTGAAAACAAACTCAAAAACTTGCCTTGGTAATCACCAGACAGCATTTGTGGTTGGGTGGTTTTTTGAAAAGTTTCTTTTCGAAGTTGCACCAAAAGTTCATTGACAGGAGAAGTATGATTTTCCAAATACTTTTCCAATTCATTCGTAAAAAAAGACATAGCAAAGCTTTTAATTCCAGCAAAAATACGGATTCCGCGAAAATTTATTTGTATTTTTATCCACAAACAAATTCTGAATAAATGATCAATAAAAAAGTAGATAATGTTCAGCAGGCTTTGGCAGGAGTAGAAGACGGCATGACTTTGATTGTCGGCGGTTTCGGCCTTTGTGGCATTCCTGAAAACATCATTGCTGAATTGGTAAGAAAAGAAATCAAAGACATCACTTGCATTTCCAACAACGCAGGAGTGGATGATTTCGGTTTGGGGCTTTTGCTTCAAAAAAGACAAATCAAAAAGATGATTGCTTCTTATGTGGGCGAAAATGCAGAGTTCGAACGTCAAATGTTGAGCGGAGAAATGGAAGTAGAATTGACGCCTCAAGGAACTTTGGCCGAAAAATGCCGCGCAGCACAACACGGCATTCCAGCAGTTTGGTTGAGAGCAGGTGTGGGTACAGAAGTCGCTGAAGGAAAAGAAATCAGAGAGTTCAACGGAAAACCTTATTTGTTGGAAATGGCTTATGAAGCGGATTTTTCATTTGTAAAAGCTTGGAAAGGCGATACCGCAGGAAATTTGATTTTCAAAGGAACCGCCAGAAATTTCAATGCGCCCATGGCTGGTGCTGGAAAAATCACTGTGGCTGAAGTAGAAGAATTGGTCGAAGCGGGTGAATTGGATCCGAACGAAATCCACATTCCTGGCATCTTTGTTCAGCGCATTTTTCAAGGAGAAAAATACGAAAAGAGAATTGAACAAAGAACCGTAAGACAAGGTTGAACCGCAAAAAATTAGACATGTTAAGTAAAGAACAAATAGCACAAAGAATTGCAAAAGAACTTCAAGATGGATTTTATGTCAATTTAGGGATTGGAATTCCTACTTTGGTTGCGAATTATATTCCAGAAGGTATCGATGTGGAATTTCAAAGTGAAAACGGCATTTTGGGCATGGGCCCTTTTCCCATTGAAGGAGAAGAAGATGCGGATTTAATCAACGCCGGAAAACAAACCATCACCGCCATGCCAGGCGCCGCCTATTTTGATTCGGCGATGAGCTTTGGAATGATCCGTGGAAAGCACGTGGACTTGACCGTTTTGGGCGCGATGGAAGTCGATCAAAACGGCGACATTGCCAATTGGAAAATTCCAGGAAAAATGGTCAAAGGAATGGGTGGAGCGATGGATTTGGTCGCAGCAGCAGAAAACATCATCGTAGCGATGATGCACACCAACCGCGCTGGCGAATCGAAAATTTTGAAAAAATGCACCCTGCCATTGACCGGTGTCAATTGCGTCAAAAAAGTAGTGACCGATCTGTGTGTCATGGAAATCCGCGAAGGACGTTTTCATCTGTTGGAGCGCGCGCCAGGTGTGAGCGTTGAAGACATCGTGAAAGCCACAGAAGCAGAATTGATCATTGAAGGCGACATTCCTGAAATGGTTTTTTAAAGCCGTAATAAAACATAAAAATCCCTCAAAATTTTGATTTTGAGGGATTTTTCATTGCTTTCAATCCGAGTTTTACATTTCATTTTGAATGTAATGAATGATTGCTTTTCGAATGTCATACGCAGTTTCTTCAGCCGTTGGCGTAGAAACCTTAAGGACTCCTTTGTTTTCTGGCGTTAAAAACGGAATGTCAAAGCCCATCATCAAATAGTCGTTCAGGACAATATGGTACACTTTCTTCGGATCGATGATTTCATTTTTTACCAACCATTTCCCTTCTGGACTTTGTGTCAATTGATGTCTTTGCAAATACGCGCCTGTCCCCGCAGCTTTCACACCGAAGTTCAACACTTCTTCCAACAATTCTCCAGTCATTTCCACTTGGTAAATGCTGCCACCAAAAGGCAACACCCTGAAAATGTCTTTGCTCAAAATATCGCCTTCCAATACATCGTCCACACGAATTCCACCGCCATTGAAAATCACGCCATCGCCCCAATTGCCATAAGCATAATTCATCGATTGGGTGATGATTTCACCCAAATTGGTTTGTCTATTTCTACTGCCATTGTCCGTACCATCCAAAGCTTCAGTCGTGGTCAAAATCACCTCGTTGGGATTGTCCACCACCGTTTTTAGATTTTCTTCCAAGATTGCATTCCATTTGTCGACTACTTTTTGAACTTTAGGTGAAGAAGCCACGCGATCATCTACTTTCACGAGTTCCGAATCGATAGCCAATTCTTTGGTCGAAAGATTGTACGCCAACGTATGCACAAACAAAGTCAATACATTGGCATCTGCTTTGGCAATGACCGTATGGCCTTCCTTCAGCAACATATTTTCGTGCTCATGACCGCCCATAATTAAAGGCAATGTAGGAATTCTTCGCGCGATTTCATGGTCTTCTTCCAAAGAAACATGGGTCAAACCCAACACAAAATCTGCTTCTTTTGAAGCCAAATCATAGGCGCGCACCGATTCGTCATACACATCACCATAAAACACATAATCCACTGGATTCGAAGGAAGCGTCACACCAAAAACACCAAATTTGATTTCGTTTCCTGTTTTGTTTTTCACAGTAAACACCTCATAATCTGAAACTTTTCCAGTTGTATTTTGATTTTTAATTTGAAAAGGAGAATTTCCTTCAGGCGTAATTTGCAATACATTGGCAGATGTCCATTTGAAATTGGATTCGTTCAAACGCTTTTGCAAATCCGCTTCTTTGAGGTCGAATTCATGGTTGCCAAAAGTCACCAAATCCAAACCGCTTGCATTCAACACTTCGATCATTTGTTTGCCTTGCAAACGCTCATTATCGACCTTGATCGTTCCCAAAAGCGAAGGATTCAGAAAATCTCCCGCCAAAAAATAAAAGGTATTGGGTTCCACATTTTTGACCGAATCTTTGATGTGTGCCACGCGCGCCAAACCACCGTTCTTACCGGCATTGATCGCATCGATTTCATAGACATCATTGATTTGAATAATTTTAAAACGGACAATTTCATCCGCAGCAGTTGTTTTGGGCAGTGAACTACAGCTCCAAATCAGGCTACCGAATAGCGCCAAGAATAGTACTTTTTTCATCTTCATTCATTTTATGTTTTAGCAACCAACAAGTTAATAAATTAAACTTTCGTTTTTGTATATTTATTTCACATCAAAAGCATCGCGCAATACATTGCCAAAAATATTGAAAGCCAAGACCAACAACATGATCGCCACGCCTGGCAATACGGCCAAATGCGCATCGCCAATGATGATGTGTGAATAATTTTCTTTGATCAAATTTCCCCAAGAAGGTGTTGGCGGTTGTGCACCGATGCCCAAAAAGCTCAATCCACTTTCCACCAAAATCGCGGCAGCAAAATTCGCCGCTGAAATCACAATCACGGGCGCCAAAATGTTGGGCAATATTTCTTTGAAAATGATTCGAAAATCACTAAAACCCAAAGCCCTTGCGGCTTCCACAAATTCTTTTTCACGGTAACTGATGAATTGTCCTCTCACGACGCGCGCGACTTCTACCCACATCGTCAAACCGACTGCTATGAAGATTTGCCAAAAGCCTTTGCCCAAAGCCAAAGTAATCGCAATGACCAGCAACAAAGTTGGAATCGACCAAACGACATTGATCAACCACATGATGAAATCATCGACTTTTCCTCGGTAAAATCCACCAATCGCACCGATGGGAATGCCTACAAAGAGAGAAATGAACACCGCAATGAATCCAATCAAAAATGAAATTCGTGTACCAATGATCAAACGCGAATAGAAATCCCGCCCATACGCATCCGTTCCCAAAAGATAAGTTTTGTCGTACACGAAATCTTGGGTGATTTTTTCCGCAGAAATGCCTTGATCCGTCCAGACTTTTAAATCAATGCTCGTTGGTTCTCCTTCTAAATTTTCGCCCAAATAAGGAATGTAAATCAATTCGTTATTTTTGATTTCATAATCCACCAAGGCAATCAGCTCGGTATCGACTGCCTTCCCAAAAAAGAAATCACGCCAACGCCATTTGTTTTCGTAATTCTCCAAAGGCACTTCCATCACCAGTTGCTGAAACCCGATTGGCTGATAGGCCAAAATGACGTTTTGTTGGTTGGCATCTTTGACTTTGTCTGTTGAAAAAGCATAGGCGAAAATCGTTACAATTGCCGCGAGCACGATCCACAGAAAAGAAACCACACCCAAAGGATTTTTTTTGATCCTTCGGATGGCGTTTTGGTTCAAAGAGCCGGCTTGTTGTTCCATGAAAAATTATGAAATATCTTTCAAAATGTTGATCGATTCTTCCAAATAGAAATCTTTACCCAAATTCTTGTGCCAATCTTTTCTTCTTTCTCTCAAAATGGTGTCGTTTTCAAAACGAGGCAATTCCGCTGCAGGTGAACTGATTTTTAATTTCGATTCGTACACATCGGCTGTTTCAAAGGATTTTGATTTTTCCTCTCTTAACTTTCTGTCTTTTTTGAATTGCTCCAAATTCAACGCAATGCGATCGATTTTGTCCAAACTTTGGTAATATTGCGCGGCTTCATCAATGACTTTCAAGTACGCACTGTTAGCCAATCGCTTGCTGCTTTTTTCTTGTATTGTCGGAATGTCCAAAGGAATCGACCAAGTCGTATAATTCACTGCTTTGATTTGGTCCCAAGGCAAAGCATCGTCCACATTCGATTCACTAATTCCTGAATAAGTCAACATATCGACCATGGTCACGTCAGGCGTCACACCTCTCAATTGAGTAGAACCGCCATTGATGCGATAAAATTTTTGGATGGTCAATTTCAAAGAACCGAATTCATCCGAATTGAAATTTCTTTGGTCCAAAGGGATGAACGTTTGCACCGTTCCTTTTCCAAAAGTTTTATGGCTTCCGACAATCACTGCTCTTCCATAATCCTGCATCGCTGCCGCGAAAATCTCTGAAGCTGAAGCCGACAACTCATTGACCAACACCACCAACGGCCCATCATACGCTACAGAAGGATCTTTGTCTTCGTGCACACGCATCTGCCCGTCGCTTCTTTTGACTTGAACGATGGGACCTTTCGGAATGAACAATCCCGCAATTTCAATCGCTTCTTCCAAAGAACCTCCGCCGTTGTAGCGCAAATCAAACACCAAACCTTTGATGCCTTCTTTTTTCAATTCATTGATCTCTGCCGTGATATCATCCGAAGGATCTCGTCCATTTTTATCGTTGAAATTCACATAAAATTCAGGCAAATAAATCAAACCATATTTGTCGCCATTGTCATGAATGATCGCTGAACGGGCAAAAGCTTCTTCTTGCTCGATCACATCACGAATCAATTTAACGTCTTTGATGGAACCGTCTTTTTTCTTGACCGTCAAAATCACTTCTGTACCTTTCTTGCCACGAATGTGTCGAATGGCTTCATCCAGCAACATGCCTTCGATGTTCACTGTTTCTTCGCCTTTTTGTTTGACATGCGAAATCTGATCACCCACTTCCAATTGTCCATCTTTCCATGCCGGCCCGCCAATGACCAATTCCATGATGGTCGCCAAACCTTTTTTGTCTTGCAATTTCGCGCCAATTCCTTCCAATTGTCCAGAAATATTCACGTCAAAATCATCTTTGTCTTGGGGTGAAAGATAGGTAGTGTACGGATCGTATTTCTCGGTGAATGAATTGATGTAAAACGCCAAAAACCTTTCTTTTTTCAATTTCAATCGTCTTCTGAAAAAGTCAGAAATGTTGTCAGTCACCGTTTCTCTTGCTTGAATTTCCAATTCTGCCAACGGTAAATCCATCTTGGTCGAATCTTCTTGCAATCTGACCAATTCAGCCAAAGTGCTGTATTTTAAATACTTTCTCCACAAATCCTTGGCAGCCGCTTTGTCTTTCGCATAGGCCGAATTGTCTTCGCCAACCAACAAATACTCTTCGGTAGAAAATTCAAAAGGCGTTTTTAGAATTTCTTCTGAATACGCTTGGGTTTCTTCAAACCTTTTGAACAAAGTATCGATGGTCGCATGGTAAAAACGCAAATCTTGGTTGTTGAAATAATCATCCAAGTTGTGGATGTCCTTTTTGAATTCCTCATAATCAGATTGCAACAAATAACGTTTGTCTGGATCCAATCTTTCCATATAAGAATTGAACACTTCTTCAGAAAAATCATCATTGATCAACTGTGGACGATAATGCATATACGTCAGCGTATTGCGCACGTTCTTGATGATCGTTTGTATTTTGCTGTCATCCGTATTATTGCCTGGTGTGCAATAGCAAAATGCCAAAAAGCACATCGACAAAAAGGATAGGAGAACTAAAGTCTTTTTCATCAGTATAAAATTCCTTGGTAAATAATATCGGTAAATATAACGTATTCCTATTTTGCAAATTCAAAGCCAAACAAAAAGATTGACTAAATTTGGCCATAAAACGTACAAATATAAATGAAATCCAAGGAAAAACCATTGATTCTTGTTACAAATGATGACGGAATCACCGCTCCAGGAATTAGAGCTTTGATCCAAATGATGAATGAAATCGGCGAAGTCTATGTTGTGGCCCCCGACAGCCCTCAAAGTGGAATGGGACATGCCATTACTGTTGACTCGACTTTGTTTTGCGAAAAAGTTAAAATCGATGATGGACCGCAAAGCGACCGCGAATGGGCTTGTTCTGGCACACCTGTCGATTGTGTGAAATTGGCGATCAGTAAAATTTTGCCACGCCGTCCAGATTTGTGCGTTTCAGGCATCAACCATGGTTCGAACTCTTCAATTAACGTGATTTATTCAGGTACTATGTCTGCTGCTGTTGAAGCAGGCGTTGAAGGCATTCCCGCCATAGGATTTTCTTTGTGTGATTTTTCTTTCAGTGCTGATTTTATGGCAGCGAAAGAATTCATCCAAAAAATTGTTTTGCAATCTCTTGAACAAAAAATGTTGGAAGGCACTGTGCTGAATGTCAATATCCCTAAATTGCCCAAAGACGAATTAAAAGGCATCAAAATTTGCCGACAAGCCAAGGCTGTTTGGTCAGAAAGTTATGACGAAAGGATTTCACCAAGAGGAAGAACCTATTACTGGTTGACCGGGAAATTTGAAAATTTAGACAAAGGAAAAGACACCGACGAATGGGCTTTGGCAGAAGGTTACATTTCGGTGGTGCCCGTGCAATACGACATGACGGCATACCACTGCATTGCGGATTTGAACCGATGGAATTTTGACTAATTGAACAAAACGCATCAGAATTGACCCCACAAAAAAAGCCAGAAATCAACTTCTGGCTTTTTCATATTCTATGATTTTTTAACGTTAATTTTTGACCAATTTGATGTCAATTCGTCTGTTTTGCGCACGACAAACATCGGTATCATTTGCCTCACAAACAAAATGCTGTGCACCATATCCTTCCGCTTGCATGCGGCTTTCTTCTACCCCCATTCGCATCAACATCTTTTTGACCACATTGGCACGATTGGCTGAAATCTTTAGATTTTCTTCGTCGTTGCCCACATTGTCCGTATAACCTCCTATTTTGATTTTGGCCTCAGGAAAAGCTACCAATATTTGGTGTAAATTTTTCAATTGCGATTGAGAAGATGCAGACAATTTGCTAGAATTGCTTTTGAAAAAGACTTGGTTCAAAGTGATCCATTCTTTTTGCGCCAACAACCTGCTTTGCTCTGCTGCATTGTTTAATTTTTGAACCAAAAAAGCTTCTGCTGATTTCCCGCCAACCGTTATGGTTGTAGCATCTGGCAACACCAAATCAATGCTTTCACCAAGATCATACAAATAGTTGCCTTCTTCGTCCAAGGCTGATTCCACTGACAGTTCTTCCACTTCGAGCACTGAACTGACGGACGAACTGCCCAAAATAGGCGCTATGACCAAACCAATCAAACAGGTCAATTTGATCAAAATATTCATCGATGGACCAGACGTATCCTTGAATGGATCGCCGACCGTATCCCCTGTCACTGCTGCTTTGTGCGCTTCAGAACCTTTGTAAGTCATTTCACCATCGATTTCAACGCCCGCCTCGAAGGATTTTTTGGCATTGTCCCATGCTCCACCGGCATTGTTTTGGAAAATTGCCCACAATACACCCGAAACCGTTACGCCCGCCATGTATGCACCCAAAGCTTCTGCCCCCATCACAAACCCAATCAAAATGGGTGAAACAATAGTCAAAGCACCTGGCAACAACATTTCTCGTAAAGCTGCTTGGGTTGAAATCTCTACACATTTCCCATACTCAGGCTGTCCAGTACCTTCTAAAATGCCCGGAATTTCTCTGAATTGACGGCGCACCTCTTGCACCATGGCCATGGCCGCTTTCCCAACGGACTGCATCGCCAAAGCTGAAAAAACCACAGGAACCATCCCACCGACAAACAAAGCCGCCAAAGTTTTGGCCTTGAATATATTGATGCCATCAATTCCTGTAAAAGTGACATAGGCCGCAAAAAGCGCCAAGGCCGTCAAGGCCGCAGAAGCAATCGCAAAACCTTTACCAACAGCCGCTGTCGTATTGCCCACCGAATCCAAAACATCCGTTTTTTCTCGTACTTCTTTGGGCAAATCACTCATTTCTGCAATCCCACCTGCATTGTCTGCAATCGGCCCAAAGGCATCAATGGCCAACTGCATCGCTGTCGTTGCCATCATGGCAGAAGCCGCAATCGCCACACCATAAAATCCAGCCAACTCATAGGATCCCCAAATCGCTGCAGCAAACAACAAAACCGATGAAAAAGTAGAAATCATCCCTGTTGCCAAACCTGCAATGATGTTGGTCGCTGCTCCAGTTGACGAGTTTTTCACAATGTTCAACACGGGCTTTTTGCCTGAACCTGTGTAATATTCTGTAAAAACAGCAATCAATCCACCGACCCCTAAACCAATGAGCGTTGCATAAAATACCTGTATTCTCGGAATCGGTAAAATGCCTTCACCAAAGAAACTCATGTACACCGTTTCTGGCAACATCCAATTGATCAAAAAATATCCTGCAATGGCGGTGATGACAATTGATGTCCAGTTACCTAAGTTCAAAACCCGCTGCACATCTGCCTCCAACGCATCCTCTTTGTTGGTTTTAACCAAAAATGTCCCTAAAATCGAAGCGACAATGCCCACGCCAGCAATCATGATTGGCAAAAGAATGGGCCCCATGCCATCGAAATCATCTGTAAAAGCTTGTCCATTGACCGTCACAAAATCTCGGATCAAATAATTCCCCAACACCATCGACGCCAAAACAGTCGCCACATAAGAACCGAACAAATCCGCGCCCATACCTGCCACATCGCCCACATTGTCACCTACGTTGTCCGCAATGGTTGCCGGATTTCGTGGGTCATCTTCTGGAATTCCCGCTTCTACTTTCCCTACCAAATCTGCTCCTACATCTGCGGCTTTGGTATAAATTCCACCGCCTACACGTGCAAATAACGCAATCGACTCAGCACCCAAAGAAAATCCCGCCAAGGCCTCCAAAGCAAACAACATTTCCTCATCAAAGGATTTCAATCCCACGACAAAATAAGAAGTGAAGAAAATAAAGAACAAAGACAAGCCCAAAACAGCCAAACCAGCCACACCCAAGCCCATTACCGTTCCTCCAGAAAAGGAAACTTGCAATGCTTTGGGCAAACTCGTTCTCGCCGCTTGTGTGGTCCGCACATTGGCAGCAGTCGCCACGCGCATCCCAATATTTCCTGCCACAGCAGAAAAAACCGCTCCTGTTATAAAAGCAGGAACAATGAGCCAAGAGGTCGTTTCCACAATCCGTGAAACGCCAAACAAGGCCAATGAAGCTACAATGACAAAAATCAATAACAACCGGTACTCAGCCGCTAAAAAGGCCAAAGCACCATCTTGGATATTTTTTGAAATTGTTTGCATTCTTTCATTTCCTGTGTCTTGTTTTTTGACCCACAAATATTTTGTGAACATGAACAACAACCCAAGAAGTGAAAGAATCACCGGAATCCATAAAGTTAATTCTTTCATAATTTTTTATCATAATTTTAACATACTAACAAATATAGTATTTTCCCTAACTTATCAAACGATTTGATAATGAAATGTTAGTACTAAAATTTACAATAAAAAGAAGAGCATTCGCTTTTCACAAAGCCAAAAGTTTTGTTAAAATGAGAAATCCATTCCAACCGTAATGCCGAATTTTCTGGCATCGGGCAAATGCAAATAATTGCCTCGCCAATTGAAATCAACGCGGATCGGACGGAAATTCCCAAAACCGATGTTTTCAATTCCAAAGCCATATTCAAAGTAAATTTGGTCTTTTGGTGCAAAATATGAAATGTCCGAACGGTTCATTTCGATGTTTTTTTCTGAAATTTCGCCCCATGCCGCTCTGATGAAAGCGACTTCACGGATTTTTAATTTCTTGATCAAAGGCAATTTATTGAAAATCCAACCTCTAAAATGATGGTCCAAAATGAAAGTTGAATACGTATCGGTCAAAAATTCATAATAATTCAATTGAGAAAAAGTCCCTGGTACCAAACCATAACTCTCATTGCCTGGAATCACGCTCAACAAAGACAAAGGCACTGCATTGAAAGTTTTCCCTGCTTCAAAAACCACTTCACTTCGCCCCAATGAACCGATCAAAATTGGCTGTTGGTACATGAATTGGATTTTGTCATAATTGAATTGACTGTTGAACAAACCTGTAAATCCTTTGGTATATCGCAACAAAATGGTCGGTGCCAATGAGTTGTGCTCAAATCGATCAATGCCGTACTGTGAGTATTTCGCGCCAGGTCGGGCCAATAAAGTCAAGCTGATATTGGTATCGATTAAATTTTGGTTGACATTTCCATGTTGTTCATAACCGATGTTGAACAAGGAAGGATCTGCCGAGCGAATGGTTTGGTAATTTCCGTCCAAACGCAAAGTAAAATTCGTCAAAGGTTCAATCGAAGTATAAATGTTGGTTTTGTTGATGTGGCTCAGTAAGTCGTTTCCGCCTTTGCTGATGATAGAAGAAGAAGCAAAACTCCGCGTCATGATCCCATCAGATGAAGTCAACTGCACGCCCAACTGTTCGATGTCGCGTTTGGTGCCCATTCCGATCTGAAAACGATTGTACTTGTTGAACATATAACGCGCTTCCACACCATATTTGAACTGACGATCTTTGAACCCATAGGCCGTGTAGCCCGCAATTCTCCATAGATCATTTTGAGAAAAATAAGTTCTTGCCCCCATTCTCAAACGCAAACCTTCAACGTCATTGAATCCAAATGCAGAATATAAATTCCCTATGTCCAACACCTTGCCTACGTTGTAATAACCAGAGCCCAAAACTTCCACCGTTTTTACGATGCGCTGAAATTTAGGCACTTGCTGCAAGCTGTCCAACATTTCATAAATGCCTCCTTCGTTTTTGGACAAACGCTCGTGTCGTGCCTCACTCCAATAAGCATCATCTTTCTCATACGCGCCTGTCAAATAAGGATCGTAATTTCTACTGTTGTAAAAATCATCTGTTTTGGGTTGATCAAAATCGTAATTCTTATACGACACCGTTCGGTGAGCAAACATTCCTTTGGATTTGTCTTTTTTGTCCAACAAACTCATGTCCAACAACACATAATCTCTTTTGGGATAAAAAATTGAGTCATTGATCAAATCAAATTGATGGTACACAAAAATGTCCCGCACAAAATTCACATCCATACTCCGTGTACTTTGCATCGAGATTTCTTTGACAGCATAACTTTCTGTCGCAATGTAGAAATCTCCTTTGAAAGTGTGTCCTTCTGACCTTTTCGGAAAATATTTGATGCGGTAACAATTGACGCCATCAATGCTCACCGTGTCTGACAACACATATTCGTACACCGAAAAACCATCGCGCGCAATCGGACTCACGAAATTGATGTTGAAAAAATTCAAACGGTTGTTGTAAATATCGTAGTCTTTGTACAGGTTTTTAAGGGTGGTAATCACAATTTCATTGTCCGCAAAGCCTGAGTTTTTATTGGCGATCAAATCCTTTCTTTCTCTTCTTGATGGCTGGTTCCTGCCATAAACTTTGTAAATGGACTCATTTAAAAACAAAGGAAGAAAAGCTTTCCCAGTTACTTCAGAAGTGTCCACTTTTTCAAAAATAAACTCCATGTCTTTGAACACTTTTTTGCCTGTAAATGCACTGTCAATGTTGTTCAAATCAAATTCCAACTTTTCATATTCCTCGTATTCATACTGAGGAACTTTTCTCAAACCATTTTCTTTTTTTCTTGCCCAAACTTCTCTCAAGATCGCATAAGCAGGATTTTCTTTTTTGTTTTTGTACTTTTTTCGTTCGTCTTTCAAGGTAATTTCGCCCAATTCTATCGTAGATCCCGCATCCATCATGGCATCCACTGTCAATTCAACCACCAAATTATAATGGACTTTTCCCGTCAATTCAATTTCTTTGGGTTCAAATCCATCGGCCACAATTTCCAAAACCGTATCCTCCACCGCTGACTCCAAATAGAAGCTCCCATCAGAATTGGACAAAGTGAAAACATTGGCATTGGGCAAAGTCAAATCCGCATACGCGATGGGCTTCTTGGTTTGCGCATGAATGACTTTTCCTGAAATTTTCGTTTGCCCAAAAAGCATTGAAGTCAAGAAAAGAAAGACGATACAAATGAAATGGGAGGTTGGTTTCATACAGGTTTTGGGGCAGTAACAAAAAAACCTTCTGATACATAGAAGGTTTTCTTATTGAACTATTTTATTTTTTATAACTAACGGCTTTCGCTGCTTGGATCACTTGGTCAACGGTTGGATACCATTCTTTGAACAATTCTGCAGAATAAGGCGCAGAAACATCTGGTGAAGTAATTCGCTTGATTGGCGCATCCAAATAATCAAATGCTTTTTGCTGAACCATGTAACTAATTTCTGAAGAAATGGAACCGTACGGCCAAGATTCTTCGATGACCACCAAACGATTGGTTTTTTTCACAGAAGTCAAAATCGTGTCATAATCCAAAGGACGCAAGGTGCGCAAATCGATTACTTCTGCTTCGATTCCGTCTTTGGCCAATTGCTCCGCTGCTTCTACAACCACTTTCATCATTTTCCCATAAGAAACCAAAGTCACATCTGAGCCTTGTCTTTTCACATCGGCCACGCCAATAGGAATCAAATATTCTTCTTCTGGAATTTCCATTTTGTCACCATACATTTGCTCTGATTCCATGAAAATCACGGGATCATTGTCGCGGATCGCAGATTTCAACAAACCTTTGGCGTCATACGGATTGGACGGCACCACCACTTTCAAACCAGGTGTATTGGCATACCAATTGTCAAAAGATTGAGAGTGCGTCGCTCCCAATTGTCCAGCTGAACCTGTCGGCCCTCTGAAAACGATCGGAATGTTCCACTGTCCACCCGTCATTTGGTACATTTTCGCTGCATTGTTGATGATTTGATCAATGGCAACCAAAGAGAAATTGAAAGTCATGTATTCGATAATCGGACGGCAACCATTCATTGCTGAACCCACGCCAATCCCAGAAAATCCACCTTCAGAAATCGGTGTATCGATCACACGTTCTGGTCCAAATTCATCCAACATACCGCGCGATGCTTTGTAAGCTCCATTGTATTCTGCTACCTCTTCTCCCATCAAATAAACAGAAGGGTCTCTTCTCATCTCTTCGCTCATTGCCTCAGCAATGACTTCTCTAAACGTTTTTACCGCCATAATTTTAATTCATCAAGAAAGCAAAAGTACAAAGTTTTTAGGAGAAATTACCAAGCATTTTTTTTCACAAATGTTAAGCGCATTGAAATCTAAATGATTCATTCAATTTATACTTTCAAATCCACGCACGATTTGCGACCTTTGTCCACTGAAAAATAGGTGAAAAATGAACAAAGGATTGTTGGCATTGGCTTTCGGAGGAATGGCGATTGGGATGACTGAATTTACCATGATGGGCATTTTGCCAGACATCGCCAAAGACTTGGACGTTTCCATTCCCAAGGCAGCGCACTTGATTGCCTTGTACGCTTTGGGCGTGGTCGTTGGCGCACCTACTTTGGTGTTGTTTTCTGCCAAATATCCACCCAAAACCATGTTGATGGTGCTGATGCTGTTGTTTGTTTTGTTCAACGGTTTGTTCACGATTGCCCCTTCTTTTCAATTGCTTGAAATTTCAAGATTTGCTGCAGGCTTGCCCCACGGCGCGTTTTTCGGGGTAGGTTCAGTCGTCGCAACCAATTTGGCCAAAAAAGGAAAAGAAGCCCAAGCCATCGCCACCATGTTCACGGGCATGACTTTGGCGAATTTGATCGGCGTGCCAATCGGTACTTACATCGGCCATCATTTTTCTTGGCGAATTACCTATGCCATCATTAGCGCTTTGGGGATGGTGACTTTCTTGGCTTTGCTCATTTGGATGCCAAAAATCCACCACCGTTCCAGTGCCAATTTGTTCAAACAATTGAACTATTTCAAAAAATGGCAATCTTGGTTATTGATTGCGATCATTTCCATTGGTACCGGCGGATTGTTTGCATGGATCAGCTATATCGCACCGATGGTCACCGAAGCCTCTGGCGTACATGCAAGCCGCGTTCCCATTATCATGATTTTGGTCGGATTGGGTATGGTCATTGGGAATCTTTTGGGCGGAAAATTGGCCGACGCAGTCAATCCGATCAAAGCGACCATTTTTGGTTTTTCGGCCATGGTTTTGTGTTTATTGGTCGTGCATTTTACGGCACAATTTCATGCGATGGCTTATGTGATGGCTTTCGTGACGGGCATGGTGTCTTTTTCAATTGGCTCTCCGATTCAAATGATGTTGATCCAAAATGCCAAAGGCGCAGAAACCTTTGCAGCTTCAGCCGGACAAGCGAGTTTCAACATGGGCAATACTTTGGGTGCGTATTTGGGTGGCTTGCCAATCACCATGGGATTGGCCTACGATACGCCTGTTTTGGTCGGTGTTGGTTTGGCTTTTATCGGAGTTTTGCTGACGATTTGTTTTTTAAAAACCCAACAAAAGATAGAGCCAGATTCTATGGTTTGAATCTCGCTCTTTTGTCAGTTCAATTGTTTCTTAAATTTTATTTGTCAATTTTTAAAAAATCACCGTTTAAGGAAAATTCAAGTTCCAATCCATTGTCCAATTCCACTTTTTGTTTGTTTTTTTTCAATTCCCATTCCTTCATAAAATTGTTCGGATAATTGGTTTTCACATAAGCAGCGATTTTGGCTGGAATCACACTTTCAGGCAATCGGCTTTTCGCATCAATGCTTTTGATCTGATTATTTTTATCAAATTCCAATTTCACATTGCCACTCAAAACAATTTCATATTCTTTGGAATTCAACTTATTTTCCATCTCCGATTGCAACACTTGGTGCTTGGGAAAATGTTGGCTTATGTAAGATTGAATGCTTTGAGGTAATTCGCTATATGCAACGATTTTGTCTTGTCCAAAGGCAAAAACAGCAGCAGTCAATAAAACGCCTAAAAAAGCGTTTTGAATCAATTTCAAATTTTTCATTTTCTTGATTTTTTAAGGTTAATTCATTTGGATTAAACCAAATGTACAATTAGGCAAAACAAGTTTCTTGCCAAATTAAAAAACGCACTTTGCTAATTGAGCCAATGATGTTTGGAAAGTTATTGTTGAAACACAATGCAAGAATCAGTGCAGTTGAATCAGAAACTCCATGAAGAAAATAAAAATGGCCATCAGCAAGATAAAATAAGCAAAGCCGATTTTTAATTTTTCAGCATCTATGTATTTCACCAATCGTCCGCCGATCAAAATTCCGACCAACGACAGCCCAACAAATACGCCCAAGAAGTTCCAGTCAATTTTCATAAAAAAGAAATCGCCCAAGAAAAAACCACTCAAACTGTTCATGCATACAATGAACATGGAAGTACCTACTGCTTTTCGAATCGGTAAATTGGCTATCAACATCAAAGCGGGCACCATCAAAAATCCACCTCCTGCACCGACGATTCCCATGAACAAACCCAAGAAAAAACCTTCTGTGACAATCAAAGGATGAAAGTGAATTTCTTTTTCTTTTGCATCAATTTTCGATTGAGTTTTGTGCATCATCGTATAAAACGCCAACAACATCAAACAACCAAATAAGCCGAAAACAAACATCCGCCGGCTCACATGAAAACCAAAAACCTCAAACAATTCATCCGGTAAATAAGGAAGAATCAATCTTCGCGACATCAAAATCCCAAAAATGGCAGGCAATCCAAAATAAAAAATCAACTGGGTGTTGATCATTTTTTCTTTGATGACACGAAAGCATCCCACCGCAGCAGTGACTCCAACGATAAAAAGCGAATAAGCCGTAGCCGTTTTTTCGTCATAATTGAACAAATAAGCCAAAATAGGCACCGACAAAATCGAGCCGCCACTTCCCGTCAATCCCATGACCAAACCAATCAGCAAAGCCCCGATATAACCAGCAATCTCCATCCAACTCATGCTTCGTCGTTTTGAATGGACAATTCCAACCAGCGCATTTCTTTGCTTTCCAAGTCTTCCATGACTTTTTCCAATTCAGCGCTCAATTCCTGAATCAATGCATATTCTAAATTTTCTTGAAACAATTGTTGGGTCAATTCTTCCTTTTTCGACTGCAGTTTCTCCAATTCTTTTTCCAAAGATTCAAATTCCTTTTTCTCTTGGTAAGTCAACTTTTTTGCAGCTGTTTTTTCAACGGGAACCGCCTTTTCTTTTTCTACCGCTACTTGCTTTTCGCGTTCTTCTTTTTCTTTTTCCAGCAAATAATATTCGGTATAATTTCCAATGAACCAATTGATTTTTCCCTTTCCTTCAAAAATCATCATTTCATCGACCACTTTGTCCATAAAATAACGATCATGGCTTACCACCAACAGACAACCTTGATAATCATTCAGAAAATTTTCCAAAACCGTCAAAGTCGGCAAATCCAAATCATTGGTTGGCTCGTCCAAAATCAAAAAATTGGGATTTTGAAACAACACCGACAACAACTGCAAACGTTTTTTCTCGCCACCACTCAACTTGGCAATCGGCGTATATTGCTGTTCTGCCGAAAACAAAAACATTTCCATGAATTGCGAAGCCGAAATGAACTTCCCATTGGACAAAGGAAAAGCTTCTGCCAATTCCTTCACAAAATCAATGGCGCGCATTTCTTCTTTGTATTGAATGCCCTCCTGTTTGAAATGTCCGATTTTCAAGGTTTCACCTATTTCAATTTCTCCAGCATCGGCTTGTTCTATGCCTTCTAAAATTTTCAGAAAAGTCGTTTTTCCTACCCCATTTTTTCCAATGATACCGATTTTATTGCCACGACCAAACAAATGAGAGAAATTATCCAAAATGATTTTGTCCCCAAAAGCTTTGGACACATTTTTCATTTCGATGATTTTATTGCCCAAACGCGTCATTTGCATGTCGAGTTGCACTTGGTCTTGGTTGATGGTTTTGTGCGCCTGGTCTTCCGTTTCATAAAAAGCATCGATTCGACTTTTTGATTTGGTGGTCCGCGCCTTGGGTTGACGCCGCATCCAGTCCAATTCTTTTCGGTACAAATTCTTGGCCTTGTCAATTTGCGCCAATTGGTTGTCGATGCGCAAAGCCTTGTTGGTCACATAAACCTGATAATCACCATTGTGCACATAAGTTTGCCCATCGTCCATTTCGATAATTTTGGTGCAAATCGCATCCAAAAAATAACGGTCGTGGGTCACCAAAATCATGGTTTTGTTTTCTTTGTTAAGGAAATATTCCAACCACTCGACCATTTCAATGTCCAAATGGTTCGTCGGTTCATCCAAAATCAACAACAAATGACCGCTTTCCAAACTCACATCGATCAGGAATTTCGCCAAAGCAATTCGCTTGCGTTGTCCGCCCGACAGTTTTTCAATTTTCTGAGAAAGAAAGTCAACTTTTAATTTGCTCAGAATTTCTTGAATGATCGGTTCCACACGCCAAGCATCCAAGTTGTCCATTTGCTCCATCAATTCCATTAACTTAGGATTGGACGGATCGTTCAAAATCAAATCCTCATATTGGCGGATCACATCCATCACAGGATTGGTGTGGTTAAAAACGCATTCTCCTGCAGTCAATTGCGGATCGAAATCATCATTTTGTTCAAACAACAAAACTTTGACTGCTCGATTGAATTCGACTTCTCCAGTATCTGTGGTTTCTTTTCCAGCCAAAATTTTGAGCAAAGTAGATTTCCCACTTCCATTTTTGGCTACTAAGGCTATTTGATCTCCTTCATTGACATGAAAACTGACGTCACTAAATAGGGTCCGAATCCCGTAAGATTTGGATAAATTCGAGGCGGTTAAATAATTCATTTGGTGTGTATAGTTCAGACAAATATAAGCGTTTATGATTTCTATGCCAATTCCTTGTTGAATAAGCTGTACATGAAACCCATTCAATCCAAAATAGCTCTAATCAACCGACCTGAACAAGTTTTACATCAAAACTGATACACTACGCCCATACCATCACCATTGAAATTCAATTTAAAAGTAGTAGAAACACTTTGATTTTCACCATTTTCTATATCTACAGCTTTTTTTACGTTATTTTTATAACCTATCCAAAGTGGGATACTCGTCAAAGTGATTCCTGCACCGACTGCCGCAATTGTCCAGCCCACTTTTTTATCATTTTTAGCAAATTGGTATTCGCTTTCATCTTTGGTAAACAATGCATAACCTGCACCAAATCCAATTCCAAAACTTCCTACATAAGTCAAAACAGAAGCAAAAGTTTTATTTGTTTTGGCTTTTTTAATTCGATGAATGGCTTCAGCATTTGAAAATACTTGCTCATATTGATTCAGCCTAAATTCTTCTCCATTTTGAATGAATAAATTTTTAGCACTTTCTCCCAATTCAATTTTTCCTGATGGAATTTCTGTCATTTGAGAAAATGACAAAACAGGGAGTAACAAAAAGAACATTTTTCTCATATTTAAAAGCTTGTATTAGAATTTAATTAATTTTCCAAATTTAAATAAAATTAAACTAACTGACCTCTATTTTCAACATGAAAAACAATTTAATTCCTCTCAACACTTCACCCATTTCAACACAAACGAATTAAGAAAGTTAAACCAGTACTTTGACCAAAGTCTAATTTTCGAATTAACTTTGCTCTGATTTTTTAAGGATTTAACAAATTTAATTTCAATGAAACTCTGTATCGCCGAAAAGCCAAGTGTAGCAAGAGACATCGCCAAAGTTTTGGGCGCAACCACTTCCAAAGATGGTTATATGGAAGGAAATGGCTATTGGGTCACTTGGACATTTGGGCATTTGTGCACCTTGAAAGAACCGCACGATTATGATCCGAGTTTGAAATATTGGGATTTGCGCACTTTGCCGATTTTACCTTCAACTTTTGGCATCAAATTAATTCCCAACAAAGGCGTTGAAAAACAATTCAACACCATTGAGAAATTGGTCAAAGAATGCAGCGAAGTCATCAATTGTGGGGATGCGGGACAAGAAGGTGAAGTCATCCAACGTTGGGTCTTACAAAAAGCCAATTGCGACAAACCGATGAAAAGATTGTGGATTTCTTCGTTGACAGAAGAGGCGATCAAAGAAGGATTTGCTTCCTTGAAACCGGCTGAACAATACCAAAATTTGTATTTGGCAGGAAATGCAAGAGCTATTGGCGATTGGTTGTTGGGCATCAATGCCACGCGTTTGTTCACCAAAAAATTTGGTGGAAACCAAGCGGTACTTTCGATTGGTCGGGTTCAAACGCCGACTTTGGCGATGATTGTACAACGTCAAAAAGAAATTGATGCTTTTCAGTCTGCTGATTATTGGGAATTGAAAACCCAATACCGAGAAGTGGTTTTCAATGCCGCCATCGATCGATTGACATCAGCAGAAAAAGCAGAAAAAGGACTGGAATATTTGAAAAAATATCCTTTTGAAATTGTCGATTTTGAAATCAAAGAAGGCAGGGAAAGAAGTCCAAGATTGTTTGATTTAACGGCTTTGCAGGTGGAAGCCAATAAGAAGTATGGTTTTTCAGCAGAAAACACCTTGAAGTTTGTGCAAAGTTTGTACGAGAAAAAAAATGTGACCTATCCTAGAGTCGACACGACGTATTTGTCTGAAAGTTTGCATCCAAAAATTCCAGGAATTTTACAGAGAATGCACTTTTATTCGAATCTCATTGCGCCGCTTTTGGACAAACCCATTCCAAAATTGAAATCGGTTTTTGATGACAGCAAAGTCACCGATCACCATGCGATCATTCCCACTGAAATTCCGCCTTCCGCTCATTTGAACCGAGAAGAAAAATTGATTTATGATTTGATTGCCAAGCGGTTCATCGCTGTTTTTTATCCTGATTGTAAAATATCGAATACTTTGGTTGAAGGAAAAGTGGGAGAAATTCCTTTCAAAGCCAATGGAAGGCAAGTTTTGGAAATGGGTTGGCGAGAAATTTATGCCAAAGATAAAAAAGACGAAGGGGATACCGAACAAGAAAAAGACCAAGAGCAAAGCATTCCGAATTTTGAAATTGGCGAAAGCGGACCGCACGAACCTTTGGTGCACCAAGGAAAAACTTCTCCGCCCAAACCCTTTACAGAAGCAACTTTGCTGCGCGCCATGGAAACCGCTGGACGACAAGTAGAAGATGAAGAATTGCGCGAGTCTTTGAAAAACAATGGCATTGGACGACCGTCCACACGCGCCAACATCATCGAAACTTTGTTCAGACGAAAATACATCGAACAAAAAAGAAAAAACCTTTTTGCGACTTCAACCGGCATGGAATTGATCGATACGATTGAAGATGAAGTGTTGAAAAGTCCAGAGTTGACGGGAGAATGGGAATTGAAATTGCGGAAAATTGAAAAGGGCGAATACGAAGCGAGTGTATTCAAGGACGAATTGGTAAAAATGGTGTGGGATTTGACCCAAAACGTCATTCGTGGACAAAGCAAAACCATCCGGATTGAAGAAGAAAAACCGATCGAAAAAGTTGAGAAAAAACCGCGCAAAAAAGCGGAAATCATTTGGGAAGAAACTTCGTGTCCAAAATGCAAAAAAGCACAATTAATTAAAGGAAAAACCGCCATTGGTTGTCAAGATTTTCATGCTTGTGGCTTCAAAATTCCGTTGGAAGTTTTCGGTAAAAAATTGACTGAAAAACAAATTCAGGATTTGATCCTAAAAAACAAAACTTCTAAACTGAAAGGTTTCAAAACGCATCCCAATCATTTGACCGAAGGCGTTTTAAGTCTGAATGAAGACTTTGTGGTGGAATTGAATTAAACTATTTCACCTGACGAAATTTAATTCCCAAAGATTTCTCGTAATGCTGCAAAACTTTCATTTCTTTTGGGTTGATAAAACACATGGAAACGCCTTTCAATTAAAACGTAAAATCCCCAGTAAAATTTACTGGGGATTTTTATATTGATTCAAAAATAAGGGATTGCTTTATTCTTTAACAATTTTGAATGTTTGAGTACCTCCTTCAGACTGAGTTTTTACGATATAAATTCCTTTGGATAAGAAGGTCAAATCAATTTGAGCCTTTTCTGCCCCTATCGATTGCTGAAACACTATTTTTCCCGACAAATCAACTATTGAAATGGCTGAAATAGATTGATCAAATGAAAGGTATAAAACATCATTTACCGGATTGGGATAGTATGCTATTTTTCCTATTTCTTTTTCCGATAATCCCATTATTTCTCTATCCAATTTTAGAATCCAAATATCAGCCATACCATGATTTTGAGAAACATCCCCATCTCCTGATTCTGAGTAAGTTACTGCTAAAATAATGATTTCTCCTTCTGGATTCAATACCATATCTCGAGTAAACTCTATAGCTGTTCCGCCATAGCTTTTTTCCCACAATAATTCTCCATCTTGGTTAATTTCGATTACCCAAACATCCTCTCTTCCAGGCCATTCTTCATGATGATTGGTAATATCGCCATCAACTGAAGCAGACGATCCTGCTATAATGAAATTGCCTTCTTCCGTTTGTACTATAGCACTTGCATTATCCATGTGAAATCCTCCATAACTCTTTTCCCAAACAAGGTGTCCGGTATTATCAATTTTTATAATCCAAAAATCTTCTGTTCCCCCATGATTTCCAGTAACTTGTCCGTCTAAAGAACTAGATGCTCCGACAACAACAAACCCTCCATCAATTGATTCTACTACTGCGTTAGCCCCATCTCCAAAACCCATAAAACCACCAGCGCCTGATCCTCCATAGCTTTTTTCCCATAATAAATTCCCTTCTCCATCAATTTTAATAACCCAATAATCATTGTCATCATTTCCTTGTGGAGAAGAAATATGTCCATCTGAAGAATTTGAAAATCCTACTAAAAGAAAATTTCCATCTATTGTTTGTATTATTTGTTCAGGCGATTCGTCCCCTGATCCTCCATAACTTTTTTCCCAAATGAGATTACCATCAATATCCATTTTCACTACCCAAAAATCGGCTCCTCCATAATTGACTGTTACATCTCCTCCTTCCATATCACTTACGCCCGCAATCATTATTTCTTCATCATTAATTTGAATTACTGAATTTGCTCTATTGTATCCTTCTCCTCCCAGTGTCTTTTCCCAAATGAGGTTCCCTTCCAAATCAATTCTTATAACCCACCATGCGACAGAGCTATCATTTGGAGTTACGTCTCCATCATTAGACATGGTATCGCCTACAATGACATAGCCGTTTTCATTCGATAGCTCAACAACAGATCCTGCGGTGTCATGAGTAGAACCACCATAACTTTTCTCCCATATTAAGGCTCCTTCACTATTTAATTTAATAATCCAAAAATCAGTTCCTCCTTTGTTGATTGTAATATCTCCATCATCAGATTGCGATGAACCTGCTATTAAATAGCCCCCATCGCTCGTATTAACGATTTCCCCCACAAGATCCCAATGTGACCCACCATAACTTTTCTCCCATTCAATTTCGGGAGCAGTTTGTGCATTAAGTTGAATAAACAACGAACTTAAAATAAATAATAGTAAAATTCTCATATGTTATTTTTTATAAATTAGTAATTATACAAAGTTTGAAATTGATTAATCTGTTTTCAGTAGAAATCGACGAATAAAACATAAAATACCATTAACCTTTATTTAATGTGTATTTAGCTTTACAATTTAAGAATCCCTTAACAATTCGTAGAGCTTATCAAGATATAAAAAAGTAAGCTATATTTGTGTGCTGATACATTCTATGGACTTTTTGAATTGCATTATAATTGATGATAATAAGGTGGACAGGCTTGTTGCATTGGCTTTGGTTAAAAAGTTTTCATTTTTCAATATTTTGGGCACATATTCATCCGCTGAGACGGCTATGCCCACAATTAAATCAAAGAAAATTGATGTGATTTTTTCTGATATTGATATGCCAAAAATAAATGGACTGGAATTGAGAAATCTAACCAAAGAAATTCCAATATGTATTTTTATTACTTCTCACTCCGAATATGCTGTTGAAAGTTTTGAGTTGGATGTTTTGGATTACATCGTAAAGCCTCTCAAAATGGATCGTTTGTCCCAAACGGTTGCTCGTATAGAAAAGTATATATCGGTTAGAAACAAAGCCTTGGTTTTTGATGGCAATTTCAAACAAGAAATTATTTCTTTAAAGGAAGGAAATAACACTGTTGATTTACTTGTATCTGAAATCCTTTATTTGGAAGCACTGAAAGATTATACATTACTTGTGACAGATAAAAATCAATATTGCATCACAAAAGGATTGGGTAAACTTTTGAGTGAATCTTTATTTGAAGATTTCATTCGTGTTCATCGAAGTTACGCTGTACAAAAACAATATATTGGTGAGGTTTCGAGAACTTCAATTAAATTAAAGCTGAGCAAAAGAGAGATTCCAATCGGTCAAAGTTTTTTAACTGAAGTTGAATCTATATTGGATAAACTATGAAATGTTTTCCTAAAATAAAACAAAGCTTCCTTTTTTCCATTCTATTTTTATGGGCTGTTTTTGTTCAAGCGCAGTCAATCAAAGAATCATCGGATTCTCTTTTGGCTAAAATTCACAGCACCCATAATGATACTGTAAAAATAGAATTGTATAATAGACTGATTTTTTTATGGGCTTATGAAGATCCAAAAACAGCACTAAAATATGCAGCGAAAGGATTGAAAATCATTGACAAATTAGATTATGATGTAGGATATATTAACTATTATTCAGACATAGGTGCCATCTATGGAAACTGGGAACAAGATACAAAAGCATTGGATTATTATTTAACATCTTTAAAATACTTAGATGAATATTTCACTAAACCAAAGGCTTCGTCCAATTTATTAAGAGTAAAAAGCAACGTTCTTAACAACATCTCTTTATTGTTCTTAACCCATGAAAGACTAGATGAAGCAGAAGTATACGCAAAAGAGGCTTTGAAAGTACCTGAAAAAACAAAGCTATCTGAAATTTTAAGTTGGCTACATCTTTCTCAAATTTATATGGATAAGGGCTTGACAAATAAAGCAGATTCTTTATTAAAAAAAGCTTTTCAGGCCAGTAAAGAATCGGGATATAAAGAATATTCAGCCATTTCTTTGGCGGGTTTGGGTTATCTAAGCAATGATGTTAAAACGAAAATAGAATATCGTCAACAAGCCAAAAAGATGTGGGAAGACATGTCTGAAGAAAACCTGAATAGTCATAATAACTTGTTAGGGCTTTCTGAAGTATATTTAGAGTTATTGACTAATGACTCATTGTATTTCAGTGCAAATTCAGGATTAAACAGAGAGCAAATGATAGACGAATCCTATGACTTTATTGAGGAGTCAATCATTCTAAGTAAAAGATTAGAGTCTAAAAGACTGCTTATGGACGCGTATAAGTTAAAAAGTCAACTTTATAAAATTCAAGGAAATTATAAAAGTGCGTATGAGTATAGTATGCTTTACCACAGCATTTATGACTCTATATTTTCACAAGAAAATAAGAATAAATTAGCCATGCTGGAAAGTCAAAATGAAATTAATTTAAGAGATAAAGAAATTGAAATCAATAAAATAGCCTTGTCTACCAAGAAAAAACAATTGTGGTATTTTGCAGCAGGAATTTTATTACTTATAATCATTCTTGTTTTACTTTTTTACCAAAGCCGTTTACGTCTCAAAAACAATCAAAATCTCCAAAGATTAAATGAAAAGCTTTCTGTATTAAATGATGAATTGAAAAAAGCCAATCTTACCAAATCTAGGTTTTTAAGTATTTTAAATCATGACCTTCGTGCACCTATATCTACGCTTATTGGGTATTTGTATTTGTTAAAAGACAATTCAGAAATCTCAGAAAAAGAAAGTCAAGATGAAATGATTTCAGAGATTATTGTTTATTCAGAAGATTTACTGAACGCTATGGAGGATTTATTGTTATGGACAAAACAAGAGATGAAGAATTTTGAGCCTCAATTCAAAGCAATTCCTGTACAAACAATTTTTGATGATTTACTAAAGCACTTTTCGGGAGAAAATCGCACACGAATAACTTTCAATAACTCCGAAGATATTGTACTAAATACAGATGAGAATATTTTAAAAACAATCCTCCGTAATCTCACCGCCAATTCTATAAAAGCTTTGGAAGAAATAGAAAATGGAAAAATAGTATGGCAAGTTTATTCTGACACTAATAAAATTATCCTATCTATCGAAGACAATGCAGGAGGAACTTACAACCAATTCTCCTCACTATATGATAAAGATAACATTATCGGAACAAAATCAGGTTTGGGATTGCATTTGGTTAGAGATTTAGCGCAAATAATTCATTGTGCTATTTCTGTTAATACTTCTGAAGAAGGAACAACAATTAAATTATATTTATAAAATTCTTCCAAAAAAAAACTCATTGATATATTTATCTAGTTTAAAACCCAATGCCAACTACTTCACCTGACGAAATTTAATCGCCAATGTTTTTTCGTAATGCTGCAAAACTTTCATTTCTTTCGGGTTGATAAAACACATGGAAACGCCTTCTTTTCCAGCACGAGCCGTTCGTCCACTACGATGCGTATAGTATTCATTGCTTTCAGGAAGTTGATAATGCGCCACAAAGCTCAATCCCGAAATGTCAATGCCTCGCGCAGCAATGTCGGTTGCAACGAGCAAACGCAAGCTTTTATTTTTGAAAGCACGCATGACTTTGTCGCGTTCTTTTTGCAACAAATCTCCATGGATCGCATCGACCGCCAAGTTTTTTGCCATCAATTGCTTCGCCAATGTTTGGGCAGCTGCTTTGGTTCTGCAAAAAATGACGCCGCGGTTTTCCTTTTCTGATTGTAAAAACAACTGAAGCGCATACAGTTTGTCCGCGTCTTCAACCACCACATATTGGTGTGAAATATTTTGGTTCACCACGCTGTGTTGGCTGACTTTGATGCGTTGTGCTTTCTTGGACAAATGTTTTGAAATGATGTCTTGTATGCCTGATGGAATGGTCGCTGAAAACAACCATTTGTTTTCAACAGCGGGCAAAACTTCCAAAATTTTATTCAATTCTACTTTGAAGCCCATGCTCAACATTTCGTCTGCTTCATCCAAAACCACAGTTTTTACCGAATGCAAACTCACTGCTTTTCGTTCGAGTAAATCAATCAAACGACCAGGTGTAGCCACAATGATTTGTGTCGGACGGCGAAGATTCGCGATTTGAAATTCAATGCGTTCTCCTCCATACACCGATTCAATGAAAATTTTGTCCGAATATTTGGTCAAACGAAACAATTGCTTGGCGACTTGCTGTACCAATTCACGCGTAGGACACAAAATCAAACCTTGTACAGCTTTCTCGTTGGGATGGATTTGCGCCAACAAAGGAAGTCCAAAAGCAATGGTTTTCCCTGTCCCCGTTTGGGCTTGGGCGACCAGATCCGTTTTCTCCCCCATCAACAAGGTAATCGCCTTTTCTTGAATTTCTGTGGGTTGAGAAATGTTCAATTCTTTGAGTGCTTTGATGAAATCGGCTTTGACGCCTAATGCTTTGAAATTTTTCAAAATAGGGATGAATTTAAGAGATGAAATGATGTCGAAATGAACTTAGTCCACTTTCTTGTTTTCTTGTTTTTTATTCGCAGGTTGAATTCTGCTTTCTTCTTGCGGTCCACGCAAATAAATGATCAAACCATTCAGAAAATTCCGTAAAAACTGGTCTTTCATTTCCACGTATTTGGGATGATCGTCTTTTCGGCAGAAGTTTCCAATTTCACTTTTGGAAACGCGGAAATCCATCAAATCAAAGATTTCAACAATTTCATCATCGCGTAATTTTAAGGCAACCCGCAATTTTTTGAGTACATCATTGTTTGTAATGGCCATACTAATTTTTCACGAAGATACGGATTTCAGTTGTTTTGGATGCAGTTCAAAGCGATTCGTATTGATTTCCACCCGATAAAAAAGTCGTAATAAAAAAACGCCTCCAATTCAGGAAGCGTTTTCTCAAGTATAACAACCGAAATTATTCAGTTGATTATTAATAATCTTTGTATTCTTTGTTTATTCAGGTTTTGGCAACAAAGCTTTTCTTGACAACTTCATTTTCTTTCTGTCGTCATAACCCAAGAATTTCACTTCGATGTGGTCACCCAATTTCAAGACATCTTCTACATTTTCCAATCTTCTGTGTTCGATTTCTGAAATGTGTACCAAACCTTCTACGCCTTTAGAAATTTCAACAAAAGCACCAAATGGTTTGATCGATTTCACAACTGCATTGTAGTGTCCACCAATTTCTGGTACAAAGGCAATTTGCTTGATTCTTGCGATGGCAGCATCGATTTTTGCTTGGTCAACTCCAGCAATCTCTACGCGACCTTCCTCATCTGTTTCTTCAATGGCAATGACTGTTCCGGTTTCTTTTTGCAATTCTTGGATGATTTTTCCACCAGGTCCAATCACCGCGCCGATGAATTCTTTAGGAATCATCACCACCACCATTTTCGGTGCGTTGGGTTTCAATTCTGCGCGTGGCGCATCCAAAGTTTTCATCATTTCGCCCAAAATATGCAAACGTCCTTCACGGGCTTGCTCCAAAGCTTTTTCCAAAATATCCATGGACAAACCTTCTACTTTGATGTCCATTTGACAAGCAGTAATTCCGTCTTTGGTTCCAGTGACTTTAAAGTCCATGTCTCCCAAGTGATCTTCGTCACCCAGGATGTCAGAAAGCACCGTCCATTTTCCAGATTTCATGTCAGTGATCAATCCCATCGCAATTCCAGATACTGGTTTTTTGATCGGCACACCACCGTCCATCAAGGCCAAACTTCCCGCACAAACTGTTGCCATGGAAGAAGATCCGTTGGATTCCAACACATCAGAAACCAAACGTACAGTATAAGGATAATCGGCTGGCAATGACTTTGCCAAGGCTCTTTGCGCTAAATTCCCATGGCCAACTTCTCGTCTTGAAGTTCCTCTCAAAGGACGTGCTTCACCCGTAGAAAATGGTGGGAAGTTATAGTGTAAAAAGAATTTTTCGTCGTGTTGTGAAATCACGCTGTCGATCATGTTGGCATCTTTGGAAGATCCCAAAGTCAAGGCAGTCAACGATTGGGTTTCCCCTCGTGTGAAAACTGCTGAACCATGCGATCCTGGCAAATAATCCACTTCTGACCAAATCGGACGAATTTCATCCGGCTTTCTTCCATCCAAACGAACTTGTTCGTTCAAAATCATTTGACGCATCGCTTCTTTTTCCACATCGTGGTAATAAACTTTGGCGAAAGGCGTCACTCTTTCCAATTCTTCTGGATCATTTTCATATTGCGCCAAAAATTCATTCAAAACTGCTTTGAATTTTTCCGCTCTTTCTTCTTTTGCAGAAGGATGTATCGCTACGTCATATACTTTTTGGTAGCATTCGTCCCACACTTTTTTGCGAATTTCTTCGTCGTGGTTTTCGTGTGAATATTCTCTTTTTGGCAAAGATTTACCGACTTTTTCGGCCAGTCTCTCTTGTGCTTCTACTTGTTTGATGATTTCTTTGTGGGCAAAGGCAATGGCTTCCAACATTTCTTTTTCAGAAATTTCTTCCATTTCTCCTTCGACCATCACGATCGAATCTTTGGTTCCGCCCACCATGATGTCCAAATCTGCTCTTTGCAATTGTTCATAACTTGGGTTGACCATCAATTCACCGTCCAAACGTACCACGCGGGTTTCAGACATCGGTCCATTGAAAGGAATGTCTGTAATGGCGATTGCTGCAGAGGCAGCCAAACCAGCCAAATCATCTGGAACAGATTGTCCGTCGTAAGAAATCAACGCAATCATTACTTGAACTTCTGCGTGGAAATCTTCAGGAAACAAAGGTCTCAATACACGATCGACCAATCTCATGGTCAAAATCTCTTGGTCAGAAGGTCTTGCTTCTCTTCTAAAGAAATTCCCTGGGATACGACCGCCCGCATAAAATTTCTCTCTGTAATCTACGGTCAAAGGCAAAAAGTCAACACCTTCGTTGGCTTCTTTGTTGGCTACTACCGTTGCCAAAAGCATGGTGTCGCCCATTCTTACGACCACCGATCCATCAGCTTGTTTCGCTAATTTCCCGGTTTCAATCGTGATTTCTCTTCCATCCGAAAGAGTAATCGTTTCTGTGATTGCTTGTGGAATCATTCGTCTAAATTTTTAAATTCTTCATGATGCAACCGTATTGTTGCATCGGTTATTTATAGTCTTTCTATAATTTCAATTGAATTTTCAATGTTCAAAGCCCATTGAAAATGCGCAACCCACAGTTAAAAAACAAAAAAAGGCAATCCTGGATTGCCCTTTTATCGGTAAATGGTTTACTTTTATTTACGAAGACCCAATTCCGCAATAATCGCACGGTATCTTTCGATCTCTTTGTTTTTCAAGTAGTCCAATAAGGCTTTTCTCTTTCCTACCAATCTTACCAACGCTTTCTCAGTATTGAAATCTTTTTTGTTTTGTTTCAAGTGACCGGTCAAGTGGTTGATCCTGTAAGTAAATAAGGCGATTTGCCCTTCTGCTGAGCCGGTGTCATTTGCTGACTTTCCGTGCTTTGAGAAAATTTCATGTTTTTTTTCTGGTGTTAAATACATTCCAATATTATTTTAAATGATTATTATGTATGCGGGTGCAAATGTAGCAGATTTTCACGAAGTAGAAAAACTTTCTTGGTTTTTTTGATGGGCAATCCCATTAAAAAAACTCATTGCAAAAAATCAATGTTTCGCTTCAAACCTTCAAATTTGCTTCTTTTGACCGGCGATTTTCTGAAAACATTTTGGAAAACTTCCAAAGTAATTTCTTGCCAATCGGTTTTTGAAAAATTCAGCAATTCCTTATTGGGGAGAAATCGCGCTTCTGTGTGCGGCAAAGAAAATCGGTTCCAAGGACAAACATCTTGACAAATATCGCAGCCAAACATCCAATCGTCAAATTTCCCTTTCATGTTTGTTGGAATTTGCTCTTTCAATTCAATGGTAAAATAAGAAATGCATTTGCTACCATCCAAAACCCGGTCTGCCAAAATCGCTTCGGTCGGACAAGCATCGATGCAACGCGTGCAACTGCCGCAATGATCCGCTGTAAAAGGCGCGTCATATTCCAATTCCAAATCCAGAATTAATTCGGCCAAAAAATAAAAAGAACCTTTCGATTTGTTGAGCAACAAAGTGTTTTTTCCTGTCCAACCGATCCCTGCTTTTTTCGCCCAAGCGGTTTCTAAAATTGGTGCAGAATCAGTAAAAGCACGGCCATTGACTTCACCGATTTCTTCTTGGATGAAATCCATCAATTGCCTCAATTTGTCTTTGACCACAAAATGATAATCTTCGCCATAAGCATATTTGGCAATTTTATAGGTATTTTCAATTTGTTGTTCGGCAGGATAATAATTGTAAATCAGAGAAATCACTGTTTTTGCGCCATCGACCAATTTCCTTGGATCCAAACGCATGTCAAAGTAATTTTCCATGTAAGTCATTTTTCCATGCCGATTTTCTTTCAACCATTTTTCCAAATGCGGCGCTTCTTCTTCCAAAAATTCTGCTTTGGCAAATCCACAAGCCATGAAGCCTAAAGCTTCTGCCTGTTCTTTGATTTTTTCTGAAGCAGATTTTTTATGAATATGTTGAACGAAAATTTCCAAAATTGAAATTTTATCAAGTCAGATTTTGCAACTGAATCAAATGCGAATACATGCCCTCTTTTTCCAACAACTCAGCATGGGTACCTGTTTCTTTGATTTGACCGTTTTCCATCACAATGATTTTGTTGGCATTGGCAATGGTCGAAAGTCGATGCGCAATCACCACAGAAGTGCGGTTGTTCATCATTTTGTCCAAAGCATCTTGTACCAATTTTTCAGATTGGGTATCCAACGCAGAAGTTGCTTCGTCCAACACCATGATGGGCGGATTTTTATAAACTGCTCGCGCAATGCTCAATCTTTGTTTTTGTCCACCACTCAACTTTCCGCCGCCTTCGCCTACGGAAGCATCATATTGTTCGGGCATTTTCTCGATGAACTCCGCTGCATTGGCAATTTCCGCCGCTGCTTTGACTTTTTCTAAAGTGGGTGCATCGTCGCCCAAAGATATGTTGTTGTAAATGCTGTCGTTGAACAAAATACTGTCTTGGGTCACCAAACCAAACAATTTGCGGTAATCATTGATTTTGATCGAACGGATGTTGGTGCCATCAATCAATATTTCGCCTTCTTTGACATCATAGAAACGCGTGATCAAATTCGCCAAAGTCGATTTCCCACTGCCTGAATGTCCCACCAAAGCGACGCTTTCGCCTTTTTTAATCGTTAAATTGAAATTTTCTAAAACCATTCGTTTCCCATAAGAAAAACTGACATTTCTAAATTCAATTTGGTGTTGAAATGTTGGAAAATCAACGGCGTTTTCGTCATCTTGAATGCTGACTTCGGTATCCAAAATTTCAAAAATTCTTTGGGCAGAAACTTCTCCTTTTTGAATGTCCGACAAAGAGCGCGAAAAACGTTTGATAGGATCGAGCAAAGTATAAAAAGTGCCAATGTAAAAAATGAATTCAGAACCTTTCAAACCATTGCCTTCCAAACTCAATTTCCCACCAAAGAACACGATCATTCCAATTGTAATTGCACCCAAAAACTCACTGGTCGGTGAAGCCAATGCGCGTTTTTTCATCACTTTTTGAAGCAAGCCTCTGAAGCGATTGATCGATTGGTCAAATCGATGGGTAATTTGTGATTCGGCATTGAATATTTTGATGATTTTTAAAGAATTCAAGGTTTCGTCCACATACGACATGATGTTGCCCAATTCGATCTGCGCTTTTCCAGCATCTTTTTTCAAACTTTTTCCAATGATCGAAATCAAAGCGCCCATGATCGGAAAAACCAACAAAGCAAACAAAGTCAATTGGTAACTGATCATGAACAAGGTCGTAACAAAAACAATGATCAAAATCGGTGCACGGATGATTTCAACCAAACCGTTCAAGATATTTCCTTCTACTTCGCCCACATCGCTTGAAATTCGAACGAGCATGTCGCCTTTTTTCTTTTCTGAAAAATAAGCAATCGGCAACGCCAAAATCTTGTTGTGAATGTCCACCCGAAAATCCCTGGAAACGCCCGAACGCAAATCAATTAAAAAGAATTCAGACAAATAACTGAAAATGTTTCGAAAGAAAAACAACACGATGAAAGCAATGCATGAATACATCAAAACCTGAATCGGCCCGCTTTCCGCAGCAATTTGACTCAAATAATAACCCGAATAATCCGATGCAAAATCCTTTAATTCCAACCAATTTCCTGAAAAAACAGGTTGTTCCGTGATTGCTTCTTTCTTTTCTTCAAACAAAATGCTCAAAATCGGCATCATGAAAGCCAAAGCCAAAACGTTGAAAATGGCGTACATGAAATTGCAGAAAATAGCGACTGCAAAAGAAGAACGATAGGGTTTGGTATATTGAATTGCTCTTTTGAATAAGCCCATGAATCATCAAATTTGAGCAAAGGTACAAATCGAAATCCATACTTTCTTACTTTCAAAACTTGCAACAGAAAGCTTGAGATTTAGGCAGAGAAGAATTATCTTCGCCACTATGAAAATAGGAATTTTAGGCGGTGGCCAATTGGGCTATATGTTTTTGCAAAATGCGATGCAGTATCCTGTAGAAATCCACATGTTGGACCCCGACGCCCATGCCCCTTGTGCACCACACGCACACTTTTTTACGCAAGGAGATTTCGCGGATTACCAAACAGTGTTGGATTTCGGTAAAGATTTGGATGCGATTGGCATTGAAATCGAACATGTCAACGTAGCGGCTTTGCGCGAATTGAAAAAACAAGGCAAAAGAATTGTACCTGATCCTGAAACTTTGGCGATGATCCAAGACAAATCGGTTCAGAAAAAGTTCTATATGGAACACCAAATTCCTACAGCGCCTTATTTTGAATTGGACAATTGGCAAGAATTGAGTGAGACCTCAGCTGCATTTCCTTTGTTTCAAAAAGCAAATACAGGAGGATATGACGGAAAAGGCGTTCAGTTTTTGGCTTCAAAAGAAGATTTGTCCGAACAAATGCAAGTGCCTTCGATTTATGAAACACCCGCTGATTTGGACAAAGAAATTGCAGTCATCGTCGTGGCTGATGGACATGGCCATGTGGTGAATTATCCCGTGGTGGAATTGGTCTTCAATTCGACTTACAACTTATTGGATTACTTGTTGATGCCTTCGACCATTGCAGAAAACGTTTCATCAAAAGCAGCAGACATCGCTCGAAATTTGGTTGGAAAATTCAATTCATCAGGTGTTTTTGCAGTTGAAATGTTTTTGAACAAAGACGGTTCAATTTGGGTCAATGAAACCGCTTGTCGCGTGCACAACAGCGGACATTCGACCATTGAAGCTGCGATCAGTTCACAATTTGACCAAATGTTGCGTTGTTTGATGGATTTGCCTTTGGGTAGCACAGCGATTTCGATGACTTCCGCCATGGTAAATTTAATTGGTGCAGAAGGCGAAACAGGCGAAGCGCAAATTGAAAACCAAGAAAAAGCCTTGGCGATTCCTGGCGTTTATTTGCATTGGTATGCCAAAAAAGAAACCCGTCCTGGAAGAAAGATGGGACACATTACTTTGGTCGATCAAAATTTAGATCGATTGAAATCCAACATTGACCAAGTCAATCAATTGATAAAAGTAACCGCTAAAAAATAAATTATGATTGGAATTATCATGGGCAGCGACAGTGATTTGCCCATCATGAAACAAGCCGCTGAGTTTTTGGATGCAATGAACATTCCTTATGAATTGACCATTGTTTCTGCACACCGTACTCCTGAGCGCATGTTTGATTATGCAAAAACGGCGAAAGATAGAGCGTTGAAAGTCATCATTGCAGGAGCAGGAGGCGCCGCCCATTTGCCAGGAATGGTTGCTTCTTTGACGACTTTGCCCGTGATTGGCGTACCGATCAAATCGTCCAATTCCATCGATGGATGGGATTCTGTTTTATCGATTTTACAAATGCCCAATGGGATTCCTGTGGCAACGGTTGCTTTGAATGCCGCAAAAAATGCAGCGATTTTGGCCGCTCGAATTTTGGGGAGTTTTGATGAGGGAATTGCGCAACAAATCAGCGAATACCAAATCGAAATGACCGAAAGTGTGGAAGAGAAAATTCAAAAAGTAAAAACCTCCTTTCCGAACCACTTCGATTAACGCTGTGATCCTTCTGGAAATTGTACTTTGTCAGGAAATTGATTGAGTTGGGGCAAGGCCTTGAGCAAAATTCGCGTTCGCCTGCCAGTGGTATCTCTGGGTTCAACTGGATAAGAAACGACGGCTTCTAACCAGGCATATTGATTGATTCTAAAATAGACTTCAGGCGCCCAACGCTTTCGCACTTTGACATCGTATTTGGGATATTTCTCACCAAAGTCTTGAACAGTTGCCTCGATCAAACAAGTTTTGACAAAATTCAAATCGCTGGTATAAGCAATCTGAATCGCGGTTTCATTCCAAATAAAAGGGCTTTGTGGGCCAGAATAATTGATCACTTGATCTTTTAGAATCATGCTGTTGGGAAAATGAATGACGCGGCCACTTTTTCGGTCATTTTGCAAATAATCGCCACTGCATTCCAGAATTTTCGTGTCCAAATAGTTGATTTCTACGACATCCCCTCGCATGCCATTGATTTGAATGCGGTGCCCTACCTTGTAAGGGCGTTTGAAAACAATGTACAGCCAAGCAATGAAAGAAGTAATGGGCGCTTGCAAAGCAAAACCTAAAACCAAGGAAATCAAACCAAAACTCAGCACAGTCGCATACAAATTCTGAAACAAAAACGAAGCCGTCACAATGGTGACCATGATAATGGAAATCAATTTGGTAATGCGCAGTAAATTGTAGCGGTCGCCTTCTGTGTGAGCTTGTCGATGAATGAAATTCTCAATGATTTTCCCCGCCAATAAAATGATAAAAACCAACGAAAGGCTTAAACTCAACTTCTTCAACAAGGGTTTGTACACTTTCCATTTCAAGAAAAAGTCCAAATCCAATAAATAATAAATACTCAGGCTCGCGATCGCCAAAAGCGAAAACAATATGATGGAATTTCTTTTTTGTTGGTTCATTTTTTTAAGCTAATTGATGGCAAATTAATGAAAAAAAGTTTCAATTGGATTGTATGCCGGTTATATTTCAAGTTGCTAACTTTGCCCATTACTCATTTCACTTAAAATTTTGATTCATGGTATTTATAGAAAATGAAGGCATCACGGACCCGAAATTGAATTTGGCTTTGGAAGAATATGCATTGAGAAATTTCAGCCAAGACAAAGATTATTTGTTGTTTTATATCAATGAACCATCGATCATCATCGGCAGCAATCAAAATACGTTGGAAGAAATCAATGATGCGTATATCCAAGAAAAAGGCATCCACGTGGTCCGAAGAATTTCTGGTGGTGGTGCAGTTTACCATGATTTGGGCAATTTGAATTTCAGTTTCATCAACAACCACGACATCAAAAGCTTGAACAATTTTCAAAGATTCACAGCGCCTGTGATCCAAGTTTTACAAGATTTGGGGTTGGACGCAGCTTTGAAAGGCAGAAATGACATTGAAGTGGGCGACAAAAAAATTTCTGGAACGGCGCAGTTTACGACTGGAAAAAGAATGTTTAGCCATGGAACACTTTTGTTCAATACCGACTTGAGTGAAGTCGCCAAAGCCCTGACCGTGAAAATGAGTAAAATTCAATCCAAAGGACACAAATCAGTGCGCAGCCGTGTGGCCAATATCATTGATTTTTTGAAAGAACCGATGACGATTGAGGAATTTCGTCAATTGTTACTAGCAGGTTTGTACGACCAAAGCGATACTTTTGTACGCTACCATCTGACAGAAGCAGAATGGAAAGGTGTACATGCGTTGAAGGAAAGCAAATACGATCAATGGGATTGGAACTTTGGAAGATCGCCGAAATTCAACATTCAACGAAGCAAACGATTTGCAGTCGGAGAAATTGATTTGCGCTTGTTTGTGGAAAAAGGGCGCATTGTCTCCTTCAAAATCTACGGTGATTTCTTTGGAAAAGAACCGGTTGCTGTTTTGGAAGAACTGCTGTTGGATTGTCGTTATGAAAAGAATGAAATCGTTGAAAAATTGCGTCAAGTAGACATCCAAAGTTTCTTTGGTGCCATCGATACAGCCGATTTCATCGATTTAATTTACGGTGAAGACGAAGAAATTTCATAAAAATTAAATTATTTTTTATCAAATTAGGTGATTGACTTCTAATTGTTTACCAATATTTTCTTAAATTTCTCTCAATTATTTCAAAATAAAATGTGACTTTTCTAGAAAGCCCGTGTCATAAGAGTAAATAGACACAAAAGATGTTTTTAGGAATGATCAAATCACGTAAAAAAATCAATGGATTGCACGACCGCTCCTTCTCTGGTGTTTTCACCAAAGAATATGCGGAAATCAATGCACAGATTTTTACGATGGAGGTAGTTCTTAACAATCAATACGAATCGTCTTTGTCTGTACTCAGCGCGCTCAAAGCTTTAGGATGCAAAAACCTCATCCTGGCGCCAGAAGTGTCAACCAACTCATTCAACCAACAGATTTCAGATGCTTTCAAAGCACTTGAAATCACCCAGTCGAATCAAGCTAACCTAACCAACTTAAACCTAAAATTGGCAGCAACTTATGGTTTGGACGAAAGCATCTTGGATGTTAATCAATTTCTTCCCATCAAAGACCAAGTTGTTTTGCTAAAAATGCCTGATGAAATCGCTTTTTCTTTGACCAAGGAAATCGTGACAGAATTGCGCATGCGAGGGTATTCTCCCTTACTAACTTTTCCTGAGACGCACCAAAATTTACAGCAAGATTGGGCCCGATTTTTTGAGCTCAAATCTTGCGGTGCACTCTTTCAAGTCAGCCTGTTGTCTTTGCTTTCTTACAATGGAGAAAAGACGCAAATCTTGTCAGAATGGCTGTTGAACAACAACCTAATCGACTATGTTGGTAGCGGACTAAAACCGCAGCACTTGAAATTTCAAACGGATTGGTTCAGAAAGCCATCCGTTCACCAAAAATTGATCCATCAAGTTATTCCATATAATTATCAACTACTTTAACTAACCTAGCAAGAGTAGAGAGGAGGGATTTCACCAGTTGAAGTCCCTTTTTTTTGTAATCAAGTTGGATTACAATTGGGTAAATTCCACAATTTCGATGTTGTATCCACTCACATTTTGCAATTGACTGCTTGGATTTCGGGTGATCAAATTGACTTTGCAAATGCCCAAATCCTGAATGATTTGTGCGCCAATTCCATAGTCTCTGGAATCATTTGGAATGATGCCCGAACTCGCTTTTCCGCTGGAAAATTTTTGGAATTGTTTCAATTTGCTCATCATCAAATCCGAATCAGATACATTGTTGATGAAGATGATCGCACCTTTGTGGTGGGCATCGATAATTTTTGCAATGGCAGCCAACTGAGGCGTTTCACCAAATTGTAAGGTTGAAAAAACATCGTAATAACTGTTGGACGAAATCACGCGCAAAGGCACTACATCGTCTTTGGACCAATTGCCTTTTTTTAACACAAAATGCAACTGATTGTTGGTGGTTTGTTTATAGGCGATCATTTCGAATGTACCATAAGCCGTTTCAATTGGAAATTTCTCTATGCGGCTGACCAATGAATCGTTTTGCAAACGGTAAGCAATCAAATCTTCAATCGTAATGATTTTCAGATCAAATCGTTCAGCAATTTTTACCAAATCTGGCAAACGCGCCATGCTGCCGTCTTCGTTCAAAATTTCCACCAAAATCCCCGCATCCTGAAATCCCGCCAAACGCGCCAAATCCACTGCCGCTTCTGTGTGTCCGGCTCTTCTCAACACGCCACCATTTTTGGCTTGCAACGGAAAAATGTGTCCGGGACGTCCCAAATCCTCTGGTTGGGTATTGGGATCAATCAAAGCTTCAATCGTATTGGAACGGTCTTGTGCAGAAATTCCTGTGGTATTTCCTTTTCCTTTGTAATCCACTGAAACGGTGAATTGGGTTTGGTGCAAAACCGTATTGTTGGTCACCATCAACTCCAAATCCAAGGCCTTGCAACGGTCAATGCTCAAAGGCGCACAAATCAGACCACGCCCATGGGTGGCCATAAAATTGATCATTTCGGGTGTGACCATTTCTGCTGCGGCAACGAAATCCCCTTCATTTTCACGGTCCTCGTCATCGACAACGATGATTACTTTTCCTTGTTTGATGTCCTCTAAGGCTTCGCTAATACTGTTTAATTTGAATTTTTGTGTGCTTTCCATTATTGATAACGACTATGTTCATTGTTCTTTTTCGGTCTGAATTTTCCAAAAAACTTGGTGATAGGATCTAAATAATTGCTGAATGTAAACAAAGCTGAATCATTGTTGGCTTTGTACAGCAACACCAAAGCGATTGGAAAAAAAGTTAAATTCGCTGACCAAGCTGCAAAGGTAGGCTCTAATACTCCATTTTTGGTCATATTCTCAGAAGAAAAGTTGATGATGTAATAGAGCACGAAAATTACGATAGAAATCACCACGGGCATTCCGATGCCTCCTTTTTTGACGATCGCGCCCAAGGGTGCACCAATCAAGAAGAAGACGATGCAAGTAAACGCATAAGCGTAATTTCTGTGGTAATGCAATTTTTGTTTGGCGTGGAATTTAATTCGGGCATTGATTTCTTGTGCTTGCCAATCGTAGTTTTGAATTTCTCGGTCAATTTGTACCAAAGCTTCCAAACGAATGCGCCGTTGTTGGTCTTCGTCCAATGTTTCAAAAGGTTTGAAGATTTCGGGTACTTCGGCTACTTTGACCGAATCCAGCCCCACTGCGCCCATGACATTTCCTGTGAGACTGTTTTTGAAGACATTCTCATAATATTTTTCGCTTTCGATTTCCAAAGAATCGATGCGGTGTTTCAATTTGCTTGCATTCAAAAACTTGTAATGGTCTTGGATATTTTCTTCATCCATTGCTTTTTGAAGAATTTCAGAAATATCGATGTATTGGATCAGGGTGTCAAATTTCACCGTTTGATTGGGCTGTTTCCTGCGTTCAGTCATCGATTTCCCTTTGATGTCATCCGCATAGATATACCCATCAAACAAGACCATTTTCAACAAACGAATGTCTTTTTCGTCCCGATTCAAAGTCCCGCTTTTTGAAATGATGGTACGCTTGTCATCATCGTATCCGCCGCCTTGGTGAATGAAGACATCCTCCAATTGGTCGTTTTCTTCGCCACTGATTTTGCTGATTTTCATGCTCAACCCTGGAATTCCTTCAATAAAAACGCCTTCTACAAATTGCAAAGTAGGATTGGCCTTAACGATATTATAGGTTAAATTCTGGGATTTGCGTTGAGAATACGGCATCACATGGTCGCCAAAAAAATACAAACCCACCGCCATCATCGAAACAACGGTAAACATCGGTAAAAATATGCGCGCCAATGAGATCCCAGATGCTTTCATCGCAGCCAATTCATAGCGTTCGCCCAATTCACCAAAAGTCATGATCGAGCCCAAAAGTATGGAAAGTGGCAACACCAACTGAATGACGTTGATCCCCAAATAAAACAAAACTTCAACAATGGTCAGCCAACTCAAGCCCTTACCTGCAAATCTTTCCATTTCTTGCCAAGCGAATTGAACAATAAAAATGAAAAATAAAATGCTAAAAATAAAGATGAAAGGGCCTAAAAATGTTTTAACTGTGTACCAATCAAGTTTTCTGAACATTACAAATGCGTTACGATGTAGCCGTCTTTTTCATATTTTGACTGGTCAAATTTAAACAAAGCACGTGGAATAATTAAATTTTCCAAGTAATCTTTTACCGCAATCGAACGGCTGCTTCCATTTTTGTAGTATTCTTTGTAATCCACCAAAGTATTGGTCTGTGTATCAATCCCGACGGAGATGTAATTGATTTCCGACGTTTTGATCGGTGTCAATTTGATCCATTGGATTTTTTTTCCAGCAACCGTTGTGCTTTTGTCCAAATCAGCTTTGTAATCCAATTGGTACATGCCCAAGATTTTGGTCGGTGTCAAGAAATCGTCGCTTTCTGGCGTCGGCTTGGAAATGGTCGCTTCTTTGTCGGCTTTTGAAATGGTGTACAGACTCTTGCCATCGTACATTTGAAGAATGTCCATGATGTGCAAACTGTATTTTTCCTTGACGGCGTACAATTCTCCGACTTCCACTTGGTTGGGTTCCTCGCTGGATTGCACTTCAAATTTGATATAATAAGAAGTGGTTTTCTGGTACGTATTGTTGACTTTGTTCAGCCAATCTTGTGCGCTTTGTGCCGTTAAAAGTCCAATGAAAGTGAGCCCAAAAAAGAATGAAAATACCGATTTTAACATGGAAAAAGATTTAGTTCAAATTATTCAACAACTGTTCCAAAGTCATGTCATCTGGAACCAACACTTGCCTGGCTTTGCTGCCTTCAAAAGGACCAACAATGCCTGCTGCTTCCAGCTGATCGATGATCCTACCTGCGCGGTTGTAGCCCAACTTCAACTTCCTTTGAATCAAAGAAGCCGAACCTTGTTGTGCCAATACCACTACTCTCGCCGCATCATTGAACAACGCATCGCGGTCACTCAAATCCACATCCATCAAATTGGACTCTTCGCCTTCATATTCTGGCAATAGCATCGCATCTGGAAAGCCTTGTTGCCCTCCGATGTATTCAGTAATCTCATCCACTTCTGGCGTATCGATAAAAGCACATTGCAAACGCACCAATTCATTGCCCGTTGTGAACAACATGTCTCCTTTCCCAATCAATTGGTCTGCGCCAGAAGAATCCAAAATTGTCCGTGAATCAATTTTTGAAGTCACCCGAAAAGCGACCCTTGCTGGGAAATTCGCTTTGATGATTCCCGTAATTACATTCACAGAAGGACGTTGGGTCGCAATCACCAAGTGAATCCCCACCGCTCTTGCCAACTGCGCCAAACGTGCAATCGGCGTTTCTACTTCCTTTCCAGCCGTCATGATCAAATCCGCAAATTCATCGACTATCAAAACGATGTAAGGCAAATAGCGGTGTCCATGTTCTGGATTCAGCTTTCGATTCCTGAATTTGTCATTGTACTCTTTGATGTTGCGCACATAGGCATTTTTCAACAACTCATAGCGGTCATCCATTTCAATGCAAAGTGAGTTCAGGGTGTTGATTACCTTTTTATTATCCGTAATGATCGCATCTTCACTGCCGGGCAATTTTGCCAAATAATGGCGCTCGATTTTTGAATACAAAGTCAATTCTACTTTCTTGGGATCCACCATCACAAACTTCAATTCGGTAGGGTGTTTTTTGTACAGCAAAGAAGTAATGATTGCATTCAAGCCCACGGACTTTCCTTGCCCGGTCGCTCCCGCCATCAATAAGTGAGGCATTTTGGCCAAGTCCGCAACGAAAGTTTCATTTTCAATGGTTTTCCCGAAGGCAATCGGCAACTCCATCTCTGCTTGTTGGAAGCGACTGGAAGCAATCACCGAACGCATCGATACAATGGTCGGTTTGCTATTGGGCACTTCAATCCCAATGGTTCCTTTTCCAGGAATGGGCGCAATGATCCGAATTCCTAAAGCGCTTAAACTTAACGCGATATCATCTTCCAAATTCTTGATTTTTGAAATCCGAACACCTGCTTCTGGGACGATTTCATACAAAGTAACCGTTGGACCGATCGTTGCTTTGATTTGTGAAATTCCAATGCCATAATTGGCCAAAGTTTCCACAATTCTGTTTTTATTTTGTTCCAACTCTTCTTGGTTGATGGTCAAATTATTTTCTGAATCGTATTTTTTTAAAACTTCCAATGTTGGAAATTTGAATTTGGCCAAATCCAAACGGTGGTCATATTCACCATGCTTATCGACCAAATTGGCCGCGATTTTCTCTACGGTATCTTCTGCTTGCACTGTTTCAATGCTCAATTCCAAACCATTGCCTGACGAAGCTATTTCCACTTCCTCTGTCTTTTTCTCTACGACCACTGGTGTTTGCTCCAATTCAATCGTTGGATTTTTCTCAACCGATTCAGCTTTTTTTGTACTGACTTCCAAATCAATAGGCAAAGGCTTCTCAAATGATTGGGCAGTTTCTTTCAAAGGCTGTTCGGTCGCCAATTCGGCTTCTGGTGTTTTTTTCAATTGAATGTCCTCGGTTTGCAATTCCTTTGCTTTTTTGGCCAAAGCCTCCGAGATTTTATCTGGTGTCACCCGCCAATTCACCACGACGTATAAAACCAAACTCAACAACAAGCCGATGCCTACACCTATTTTACCAATGAAAGTATTCAAATAAGCGTTGACTTCATGCCCCATCACGCCGTGCAAAACCCCCGTTTGGTTGATGAAACCCAAGAATAACGGCAACCAAATCAGGAAAAACAAACAATTGTAAAACAATTTGAAAGGTTTGATCTTTTTGGTTTGAAACAAGATTTTCACACCAATCAAGACCATGAAAATGGGCAAAAAGAAGGCAGTAATCCCGACGCCATGAAAAATAAACAGTTCGCCCAAATAGGCGCCCAATTTCCCCATCATATTATTGACGACCAATTCTTGGTTCCAAAAATCAGCCAATTGACTTTGGTCTTCTTCATAATTGAGCACATAAGACAAAAAGGAGAAAAAGAAAAATAAGCCCAAAGTGGTGAACAAAACACCTAAAATCGTTTTGACTACATTTTTTCGCGAAGGACCCGCAGGCTTAGACATTGGTTGATTCATTTTAAGGGATAAAATTAGCCTACAAAAATAAGAAAAATGATTGAGAAATCGCGTGGCTTCTTTTCAGCGCTACTTAGAAATTCATTCTATAAAGTGGATCAAGCTCAAAACTTGGGGAGGAAATTGCCGAAAAATAATTTTCTTTGTAAAAAAAAGTAAAATTGGACAATTATATTGAACTGCTTAAATTGATTCTTCCCGAGGTGTTGGTTGAACACTTTGATATTCTTAAATCA
>DATJBZ010000032.1:0-10879 GCA_035515075.1 Moheibacter sp.
CTTCGACCGTTTTGCCTTGGTCGAACTCTTTTAAAATCTTTGCAATCTGTTGCGGTGAAAATTTACTCTTTCTCATAATTACTGCTTAAAGTTAATAAAAAATTATACTTTTAAACAGTTCGGCTTGAGGGGAAGCTTACACAAGGTTTCATTACATTTAGCTTGAATTTTGACAAGGATTTCAAAATGATTGAAAATGTCCAATGGAAGGAAGTTTGATTGGACTGTCAAGGTCTTTCTACCTGATACCCAATTCCTCAGTTTTCCTTGATTTTCTGGGTATAGTAAAACAACACATTCATCACCACCATCAAAACCAATCCGCTCAAACAACCAAAAATCAATGCGGTGGTCAGTGCGTAATTTTGGTAAATGCCAGAAATGCTGACCCAACCAAACATCGACAAAAAGGCACAAATGTTCTTGAAGGAGAAAAATCTTGAGAAGAGGTTGTTGCGCTTTTTACCCGGTGTTTTTAAAATGACGGTGGACAACATTTGACAGAAAAACAGCAAACTAAATACGATGGAAAGCACCCAAAGCGCTTTTTCATACCATGATAATGTGTTGAGCCAATCCAGCATTGTCGTTTGTGTTTTACCTAATTGTGATCGGCTAAATTACGAAATTATTCTCGATTTTAACATTTCAATAGTATTTATTTAACAATTAAATAAGTTTCTTAGTGAGCCGATGTTGCCCTTCTCTCTCAATTCTTTTGTTATTTTGCAAACGAAATGAAGTGGTGGATATTATTTTTCGTATTGGTTTGTTTGGTGGAAATTTACGCTTATCAAGCAGTAAAAGTAGCTGTTGATAACAAATGGTTGAGCAGGATTTATGCGTTAATTTCTTTGGTTTTAATGGTTTTTATCACTTATTTGTTCAGTCGATTTGACCGAAGTGTGGGCCAAAACCAAATTTCGATGATGACCATGGCCTTGTTGCTGTTGGTTTATGTGCCCAAAATCTTGGTGTTTTTGTTTTTGTTTACCGAAGATATTTTTCGAATGATTGGCGGAAGCATTCAATATTTTTCAGCCAAGGACCAAGGCGCTTCTTTCTTACCCGCGCGCCGTCAATTCTTGAGTCAAACAGCATTGGCTGCAGCGATGATCCCTTTTTCTTCGTTGGTTTATGGCATTTTCAAAGGGCGATTCAATTACCGTGTGATCAAACAAACGGTTTTTTTTGAGGATTTGCCCGAGGCTTTCGATGGATTTAAAATTTTGCAATTGTCGGATTTGCATTGTGGCAGTTTTGACCAGAAAGAAAAAATTGAATACGGCGTTGATTTGATCAACCAACAGGATTTTGATGCTTTGGTTTTTACAGGTGACATTGTCAATTCGCATGCCGCTGAAATGGATGATTGGTACGCTGTTTTTTCAAAAATCAAACAAGGGAAATTTGGCAATTACTCGATTTTGGGCAACCATGATTATGGCGAATACCTTCAGTGGGATTCAGAAAAAGCCAAACAAGACAATTTTGCGGCCATCAAAGCGATTCACCCCAAATTGGGTTGGGATTTGTTGTTGAATGGACACCGGAAATTTGAAAAAGACGGCCAAGAAATCTTTCTGATTGGTGTAGAAAACTGGGGCGCGAAATTTCGGTCCACTGGTGATCTAAAAAAAGCTTCTGAAGGCATTGAAGCCAAAGATTTTAAAATATTGTTGAGCCATGATCCTTCGCATTGGGAATTGGAAGCGCAGCCGAGTTCTTTGCATTACCAGTTGACTTTGAGTGGGCATACACACGGCATGCAGTTTGGCATTGAGATTCCCGGTTGGATCAAATGGAGTCCAGTGCAGTATGTTTACCAATATTGGGCGGGATTGTACGAGAAAAACAAACGTTTTCTCTATGTCAATCGAGGATTTGGTTACCATGCTTATCCAGGGCGTGTGGGCATTTGGCCAGAAATTACTTTGATTGAATTGAAAAAGAAAGTTAATGCGTAAATTTGAAAAATGATCTCACTCACTGAAGAAAACTATTTGAAAGCGATGTACAATCTTTCTCTGAAAACAGGAGAAATTTCTGTGAACGATTTGAGCAAAGCCTTGAACATCAAAATGCCTACGGTGACCAGCATGGTGAAAAAGTTGGCGACCAAAAAATTGGTGCATTATCAGTCCTACAAACCATTGATTTTAACAGAAGAAGGGAAAAGGAAAGCTTTGCTCATCATCCGAAAACACCGTTTGACAGAAATGTTTTTGGTCGAAAAGATGGGCTTTGGTTGGGAAGAAGTGCATGAAATTGCTGAACAAATCGAACACATTCATTCGCCAAAGTTTTTTGAGAAAATGGATGAAATGTTGGATTTCCCGAGTGTCGATCCACATGGTTCGCCCATTCCTGATGTTTTGGGCAACATCCAATTGCCGAACTATTTGCCACTCAGTAGTTTCAAAAAGGGAGATCGGGTGCAGTTGGTGGCAGTGACTCATTCGAGCGATGATTTTTTGAAATATTTGAACAGCAAAAACTTGCAATTGGAGAGCGTCTTGGACATTTTACAAGTTGAGGACTTTGACCAAAGCATGTTGGTACAATTGGCAAATACCAATTTGTCATTGAGTTCCAAGGTGACCGACCGTTTGCTGGTCAAGCTGTGTTGATCGGAAGTGCCAGAGCTTTCCTTTATGGATTTATAAAGGATACAGTTTTTTCCATTTGGTGACCGTATTTCGACTCAATTTGAAATGTGCAGCCAGTTCTGTATTGTTCAATTCATAGGTTTTTTGGTATTGAAGAATCTTTAGGATGCTTTCTTCGTTGTACGATTTCAGCTTCTGATTGGCGACTTTCATTTCCTTGTTGGGCTCAAAAATCAATTTGTTGAGTCGATCAATGTCCATGACCGTGAGTTTGGGCTTGTCGAGAATGGGTTGGCAAATCTCTTTTTTGTGCGGGTATTTTTTTTCGATGATGTCATTGAATATCTTGCGATAGTTCACTGTAGAATTTTCCATTGTACACTTGGTGCTTTTAGATAGATTTTGATTGGTAAATATCTGAAATTTTATTAAAATAGAACCAAAGTGTTTTTTGGAAGGAATGGACAATTTGGTGAATCAAAAAAATATCGCTGTCCGATGGTCGAACAGCGATGTTGTAATTGTTTTTTGATGAATTTTTTGGTTTCAGTACCACCATCTTGGTATTTGATGGTCAATAGATAATTTCCTGGCGCCAAATCTTGCACATTCAAGTTGTCTTGTCCTGTTGTTTTTTGGCTATTGTTTTTGTTTAAATTGAATCGATTTTTCACAAAATTCATCTAAAAAATACAATTTTCACGGGTGAAATAGCGCAAAATGATTGTGATCATATGATTAAATGTGTCCAACAAAGTTGCATCTACTGCACTTTGTTTCGTGAGAATTATGGATATTTGCAGAAATTTTTCAAATGGTTTGGAGCATATTTATTGCTGTAGTTGCTGTGCTTCTCGCACTGGATTTGGGTGTGTTTAACAGAAAAGCACATGTCATTTCCCACAAAGAAGCTGCCAAGTGGACCGCATTTTGGGTCACGCTTTCTTTGCTTTTTGCTTTTGTCTTGTATTGGTTATTTGCGAACCAACACATTGACAATCCTCAAAATTATACGCCGAGAACGGCATTTTCGAAATACATACAAGGTTATTTGCTTGAATTGTCTTTGTCGGTTGACAATATTTTTGTGATCGCTGTCATTTTTAGATCATTTGCTATTCCACAGAAGTTTCAACACCGCGTGTTGTTCTGGGGAATTATCGGCGCTGTGTTTTTTAGGGCGGTGATGATCTTTTTTGGTATTTGGTTGATCAACAAGATCGATTGGATGACCTATGTTTTTGGCGCATTCTTGATTTTAACCGCGTACAAAATGGCTTTTTCGAAAGAAGAATCTACGTTCAATCCCAAAGAGAGTGTGTTTTTCAAATGGATTCGAAAAATTATGCCGATTACCCAAGAAGTTCATGGCCAGAAATTGTTCATCCGTAAAATGGGGATTTTAGCTGCCACGCCTTTGTTTTTGGCGTTGGTGGTCATCGAATTTACCGATATTTTGTTTGCATTGGACAGCATTCCTGCCATTCTAGCGATTACAGAAGATCCTTTCATTGTTTTTTCTTCTAACATTATGGCGATTTTGGGCTTGCGTTCGATGTATTTCTTCTTGGCCAACATCATGGATAAATTCTTGTATTTGAAATACAGTTTGGCGTTCATTTTATTGTTTGTCGGGATCAAAATGGCTTTGCATTCGTATTTGGCTGTCAATGAAATAGAGCTTCCAGAGTGGATTTCATTGAGTGTAATTTTGGTTTCTTTGTTGACGGGCATTTTTTATTCGATGTACCAAAACAAAAAAAGCGAAGGAGAAGCATCATAATTCCTTGTTTTGTTCGTTAGCCATACTGAATCTTTAAACCTAAACCGATGAATTTAAAACTATTGGGCATACTGAGCAAACTGAAAAATGTATGGATTCGTTATCCATTGGTTGTTTTGATGTCCGTCTTGATGGCTTTTTGTGCGATTTATTTGGTGGACAGCAATTATCCAAAAAGCATTGTAGAATTCAACATCACCAAGTTGTTGATCGTTTCAGCTTTGGGCATTTCTCTGACTTATGCTTTGAATTTATTGGCGCAACGAATAGGAAAGTCGTTGGTTTTTAGCGGATTGGGCGTGGTGTTTTTGGTGGGATTTTATTTTGTTTTACCAAAGCATGAAGCGGATTTCACGGAAGTGTACAGCTATTTGCTGATCATTGTGTTCATTTTATCGCATTTGTTGGTTGCTTTCATAGCTTTTCTCAAACCTGAAAATACTGAAAACAACTTTTGGCAATTCAACAAAAATTTGTTTGTCAATTTCATTTTGACTTTGATTTTCACCTTTGTGTTGGTGGGTGGGGTAGAGTTGGCGATTTTGGCCATCGATCAATTGTTTGAAATGGATTTTGATGGGCTGATTTATCCCAAAGTATTTTTGTTTTTTCTGATTTTCGGAAGCACTTTGATCTTTTTGTTGTTCAATGAGATGGGGCTGAGTAGTTTAGAGAAGGAAGGTGAATATCCTGTGGTTTTGAAGTTTTTCACCCAGTTTATTTTGATTCCGCTGTTGCTGATTTATGTGGTGATTTTGTATCTGTATGCTGCTAAAATCGTTGTGCAATGGGAATTGCCACGCGGTTGGGTGTCGTACATGATTTTGGCTTATTCGATTGTTGGGATTTTGGCTTTGCTTTTGGTGCATCCTTTGAAAGAGAAAACAGCCAAATCTTGGGTCAAGGTATTTAGTCGCGTGTTTTATTATACTTTGATTCCGTTGTTGATTTTATTGTTCACTGCGATTTTCACCAGAATTCTGAATTATGCTTACACAGAACCGCGTTATTTTGTTTTGTTGTTGGCGATTTGGTTGAGCTGTTTGGTATTGTATTTCACTTTTTTCAAAAAGGCCAACATCAAATTCATTCCGATTTCATTGTTTGTTTTTGGTCTTTTCGGTCTAATTTTTCCTTATTTGAATGCATTTTCAGTGGCGAAAAGGAGCCAGAAAAATGATTTAGAACGTTTGTTGAACGAGAACAATTTGTTGGTCAATGGGAAAATTGATTTCAATCAATCGGTTTCTGACACCTTGATTCATTCGATCGAAAGTAAATTTGAATTTTTGGACGAACGTTTTCAGCGAACTTATTTGTTGACGTTTTTGAACGAAAAAGCACAAAAAAAAGTACCCGAAAATCATTATTGGAACATGAGTGATTTTTTCAGTGAAGTAATTTCAACCACAGGGCAAAGAAGTTATATGCGAAAAAACTTGGTGGCTACAACCAAGTTTCAGGACATTTCAACTTATGCTTATAGTATCGATGAAGATGTTTTGCGCCAAGAAGCTGTGGACATCAATGGCGATATTTTTACGTTCAATACTGGACGGGGGCAAGCCTATCAATTGATTTTGAATGGCAAAGATTCGGTTGATTTTGCACCACAATTCAAAGCTTTGTTTGAACAGCACAAAGGTTTGTCGGAAGAAAGCAAAGTAGAGCATTTGTTTATGGTTGAAAATTTAGGGAAATATGAAGTGAAATTAGGTTTTGAAAGCATCAATATGTCTCAATTTAAAAATGATCCGCCCAATTACTGGTTGTCCAATGCCCAATTTTTTATCAAAGAAAAATCATAACAATTTCAAAATTTCTTTTCGTTGGAGTTTTCCGCTGACAGTAGTTGGAAATTGATCCACGAAATAAATCTTTTTGGGTACTTCAAATTTGGACAAAATGTTTTCAGGAATGTCAATGTTTTGCTCTTTTCCTTCGATGATTAAGATGAGTTTTTCGCCCAAAGTCGCATCTGTCAAAGCGCTGATGATGAAGTTTTGTGCAATGAAAGGTTTCAATTTCTGTTCAATTTGCTCAGGAATCAATTTGATGCCGCCCGAATTGATGACCGAATCAAAACGACCCAACCATTTGAATTGATTGTTCCATGGGATGTCCACCAAATCATTGGTGATGATTTCTTCTTCAAAGTAAGGTGTTTTGATCACCAAACAACCGCTGTCGTTTTTTCGAATTTGGATTTGATCCAAGGTCTGAAAGTAAGTTTGAGAAATCTCTTTGAGTGCAATGTGGGTAATGGTTTCCGTCATGCCGTAGGATTCAAAGCAATGGGTGTTTTTTTGTAACAACACTTTTCTCAATGGATCAGAAAGCGGTGCACCACCGATCAATAAAGTTTGAATTTTGTTCAAAGCCGTGATGGATTTTTCCACTTGCATGGGCGTCATCGGCGCAAAATCGATGGATGGAATTTCATCAGCGTTGATGTGTGATTTAGGTTCGATGCAAATCAATTTCAACCGCAACTCAATGGCGCGCACCAACATCATTTTTCCCGCAATGAATTCGATGGGAAGACAGAGCAAAGCCGTTTTTCCAGGCGTCAAATCGAAAAACTTTCCAGTCAATCTAGCGCTCATTTTCATGGCAGATTTCGGGAGTTTAATTTCTTTGGGTGAACCTGTAGAACCTGAAGTTCGGGCGACGATGTGGTCTTTTTCTTGTGTCCATTCTTGCCAAAAATCCAAGATGTTTTTTTGCCAATGAATGGTTGGATCCAAAGCTTCGAAGTGGTTGGTTGAAAAATCTAAAATAATCATGGCTGATAGCTTACGCCAGCTTCGATGGCAGTGTCTAAAAAATTATTCAGCGGAGGAATGGGACAATTGTAATGTTGACTGTAGGCACAATACGGATTGTAGGCTTGGTTGAAATCCAACAACAAGCTGTTGTTTTGAATGTCCGAAAGACTCAAGTCGATGTATCGTCCGCCGCCATAAGAGGTTTCACCATTGGTGTCGTCCATGAACGGCAAAAACAAGCTGTCTTCATACCCTTCGATGGGAGGATCGGATTGGTAAACCATGAGTTGGTATTTTTGGCCATTCAATTTGAAATGAAGGCTGCCGTATTCTTTGTAGTATTTAATTTTTTGGGCAGAAGTTGGAAAAGGAATTGTTTTTCCATTTTCAATGGCTTTGAATTGGGCCGGAACGACATAACTCAAGTCAATCGGAAAAAAGTGGATGCCTTGAAAATCCTCTTTTTCATCTTTTTTCAAAGGCGTGGTGGATGGATCGTTCCATTCTGCAACCAATTTTTCTTGAAAGGCCGTAATTTTTGAGCGCGTAGATTCTTGCTGTTCAGTTGTTTTTTGTTGGGTTGAACATGAAAAAGCAAGCCATAAAAACGAAATAAAAAATAAATATCTCATGGGACAAAATTAAATAAAAAAGAGTTGATCATCGATGACTTTCAGTCGAGAATCAAAGTTGTTGACAAACAAGCCGCCCGTTCCCAAGCCTTGAGGCAAAGGATTGTTGCGCGTAAAAGTCCATTGTGCAATGGCATTCAGGCCGATGTTGCTTTCCAAAGCTGAGGTAATCCAATAGCCGATTTGTTGGTTTTTTGCTGCCTCAATCCATTCTTGACTGCCTTGCCAACCGCCGACCAAACTGGGTTTCAGAATGATGAACTGCGGTTGTATCATTTGGAGCAAATTCAATTTGTCCGATTTTTCAACGACGCCAATCAATTCTTCATCCAAGGCGATCGGCGTGGGCGTATTTTGACACAATTCCGCCATCTGTTGAATTTGTCCAGCTTTGATGGGTTGTTCGATGGAGTGAATGTTGAGCAAGGCCAATTCTTCCAACACTTTTTTGGCTTCCTCAAAACCAAATGCGCCATTGGCATCAACCCTTAACTCCAATCTATCTGCAGGAAACTCTTGTCGCAACTTTTTGAGCAACGCTTTTTCTTCGGACCAATTGACCCCTATTTTGAGTTTGATGCAACGAAATTTTTGTTGGATTTTCTCGTTGATTTGTTGTTTCATGAAATCGATATTGCCCATCCAAATCAAACCATTGATGGGAATGCCTTTTTGTTTTTGGGTAAATTCTGACGGAAATAAGATGGGGCTGAACGCTTGGTCATTGTGAGGGTTTTCAGCTGCTTTTAGAATTTGTTCCAAACCGAATTGGATTGAGGGATAATCCCTGAGTTTTTCCCACCAAATTGGGTCATTGAAGTCAAAATACGTACAGACTTCGTTCAGTTTTTCTTCATAGTTTGGGCGGTCATCGTGGCTCAAACCTTTAAAAAAACCAGTTTCTCCCAGAAAGGATTGTTGCTCTTTTTGTAAGTTCAGAATGTAAGTGATTTTCTCTGTCAAAACCCCTCTCGAAGTGCCACTTGGACTTTTGAATTGTAACAGCAAACTTTTGTGATGAATACGCATAAAGCAAAATTAAGATTTAAAGTGAAATTAACTTGCATTGGAATTTTTATTTTGTACTTTCGTCGTTTAACATTAAAACATTAACAAATGAAGAACATTTTATTTCAAAGCAGATGGCTGTTATTGGCTGCATCTGCATTTTTGATGATGAGTTCCCCATTGAAGGCTGTTCCTTGGCTTTTATCGGATTCGAATTCAGAAATGAACACGCAAACTGGGGTAAGTAGTTTGCAGAAAAACAATTCACAACAAGTGAATGCATGGGATACTTTTAAGGTATTTGATTATTTGTTCCAAGCAGATTTTGCTTTTTTCGTTCCTCAGACGATCACGCAAAATGTTTCTCAGGCAATCGTTCCTGGTACAATTGCTTGTGGAAGTGCCGTTGGTGGCTACAATAGTGAGAATATATACTATCGTATTTTTGATTTGGCTGCAAATCATGGGATTTCAGAAGATTTTGAAATCACTGATGTAGAATTTGGTGTGGAATCTACCAATAAATCTTTGCCAGTTACTGTAAATATTTATTCAACTTCTGCAAGTTTTCCAGCAGGTTTCCCAGGTTCAGCTACTTTGCAGGGGACTGCGACTCATACAGTAGTTGTGGGAGATGCAGGAAAAATCGTTTCGCTTCCATTGACAGCGACAATCCCTGCGGGTGAGAAAATGATTTATGAGTTGATTAGCGATGGTAAAGATTCAGTAACAAAATTGTATTTAGGATCCAATAATCTTGGAGAAACTGGAGTTTCCTATATTTTAGCAGGTGAGTGCGGTATTACTACACCGACTCCATTGGCTGGAATTGGTTATCCAGATGTCCATGTGATCATGAATGTGATCGGTGAAGAAGTAACCAATGATGGCGGAGCCACAGGCGATGCTTGTTTTGACGAAGGTTTTGATGGCTTGTCAGGTGGAAACACTTCAGGCTCTGGATCAAATGGCCCAACGACAGCTGAATGGACTGGAAATGCAAACTTCCCTACGACTGTAAAAGCATTTGAAGCAGGCGATGCAGTGAAATTAGGGACAGGAAGTCAGCCAGGTTCTATCGAATCCAAAGTTTTGGACGATGTTTCTGGTGATATTACTGTCAATATCATGGTCAAAGGATGGACGAATATAGAAGGTTCTTTGGTGGTTGAAATTGATGGTCAGACCCAAACAGCAACTTATGCTGCTAAAATGACAGATGACTTTGAAGAGGTATCTGTTAATTTTACAGGCGTAACTGCTGGTTCAAAATTAAAAATAGCTACTTCAGCGAAACGTGCTTTCATTGATTCGGTTGAAATTATTTGTGAAGAAGACGGTGGTACTGATCCAGAACCAGGCGCAGATTGTGAGCAAGGGATTCCTTCCTTTAGTGTTGTTCCAGATGGTAGAAACATCAACTCAACTAATGCTTTTAGAGTGGCAGAAGATTTTACAGTAGAAGCAGGGGTTACGTTTACATTAAATCAAATTACGATTGATGTAAATCAGGTACAAGTACCTAATAATGCTGTGATTAGAATTCATTCAGACAATTCAGGAGTACCTGGTGCTGTGATTGAAACGATTACAATGGCGCCAAGTAGTTCAGAGGTTGTAGGAAGTGCATTTGGAGATCCTATTCATCATTTGGTATTTGACTTAGCAACGCCGATTGAATTAGAAGAAGGGACTTATTGGTTAGATCCAAAAATGTCTACACCGACTCCTGAAACTGTATGGTGGGCAGCAACAGATGTAGCTACTCATGGAGCTCTTCCTCAATTAAGTGGAGACAATGGAGTTACTTGGGAGGTTGAAGAAGATGAGATGAATATGATATTTACTGTTTCCGGAACTTGTATAGTTGACGGTGGATCAAGTGGTTCAGGAGAAACTTGTGAAGATGCTTTGCTGGTAACTTCTTTGCCTTATGACCATGCAGGAAATACTGGAGATTATGGTAATGACTATTCTTTCTCTGATGTTCCTCCAGTTGCACCAGGTGCGGTAACGACAGGCACGGGAAGCGTTTACTATTTGGATGGAGCTGACGTAGTTTATGCATATACGCCAACT
>DATJBZ010000033.1:0-53864 GCA_035515075.1 Moheibacter sp.
TGCGCCCATGGAAACACTGGGTTCTCCTTTTTCTATTAAGCTCAACGTAGAGCGAGCAATATCTGCACGTTCTGCTACTTGCACAGCCGTAAGCTTTCTGCGTTTACGCGCGAGTTTTATATTCTCACCCATTTGAGCTAAGGCCGATTGGTATTTAGGTAAAATTACTTGCTTTCTCATTAGATATCCGCTATTTCATTCAAATATAGCTTTTTTGTACGAAATAACGGTAGTTTTGTTTGATTTATATTTGTCCAATGTTTTTAAAGGCTGATAAAAGCTTGTTAGTGTGTGATTCGGTGTATTTCATATTCAATATTTTCTTTACTCCACGTCTTTTTCAAGTGGAGTTAATTTAACGGTTCGATCAAATTCGCTTTCAAACAATTGGTCTTGTATGATTCTATATGTTTCAAATTCCGTTTCTTTTGCCATCGGTGCCAGTTATTCGAAATTTTCGAACAACTGAATCTTCTTGTAATTCGTTGTCTTTAAATATATTTTCAGGTGTTCATTTATGGTTCTTAGATTTACATTGTAAAGTGTACCCATCATTTTTTGCGACAGCCAAATATTTTCATCTTTAAAAATCGCATCAACATCACCTTCGCCTAATACTGCGAAAAATTTAAATATTCTGCCGATGAAGAACGGACTAAAGATTTTTTATTGTTTGTATATTTCATTTTGTTGATGGGTTTAATTTAGCATTTCTCTTTAAAGTCGATGAGTTTCTGTTTCCAGAAAGTTTATAAAGGCTTGTTCGAGTTGTGATTTGGTGGATTTCATGGTAATTTCATTAGACTGTAATTGAAATCTCATCAGCTGATCTTAAACCACTACTATATGATACTCTTTTCCTTCTTTCATAACTATACCCTTCATTGTTTTGAATTGTTTTAATAAAACATTTACTTCTATCAGGATAATTTTCATACAAAAACTTTAATATTGTTGATTTACCAGAACCATTGAGCCCTGTTATAACTGCTAAATTTGTATTGAACTGCAAATTAATATCATTTGTAATTCCTTTATATCCTTTAGGAACTGAATATTTAGATTTCTTCATTAATGTATAGTCTTTCCTTTGGTTATTACTAGTTTAGTTTTCTTTTACCTCGCCAAGGGATTTAACAACAACGATTGAAGTTGGGTGAGTTTTTGGTTTTATCCAAAAAAGCAAAAATGTGCATCTTCTTTTATGATTTTTAGCAATACGTCTATAGAATTTGCGGTAGGAAAAGGCTCGTACAATTCCCATTTTCCTGAAGCTCGCATCCAATATAAAGTCCAAGAATTTGTGGTTTTTGTATAGCGAATTTTAGCAAACTCAGATTGGATTAGTTCGTTTGGATTTCGCCAAAATGGACGAATGCTATATAAAATGGCTGTATTCTTTTTCCAAGAATAGCCAAAATCTAATTGCTTGCGGATTTCAATTTCTTTTGGACGAATTTCCTCAACAAATTTTTTGATTTGAATTTCAGTAAAATCTATTTCCATAATTGTTAGTGTTTATTTCCTCTCCTCCTACCTCCCCAATCGACTGAACAACAAAGATTGCAGCTAAATCAATATTTTCATCAGCCATGCTTTCACATTTCGATAAGCTTCAAAAATATCAAAAGAAAGCATCAAAAGCTAATTAATCTTAACAAGCAACATATTGACATCTTGATACCGCAAATGAACCATCGATTTGCTTATGAATTTTATCCTAGCTCTTTATCAAAAAAAATAAAAATCAGCTAAAAAATGCCCTATGACGCTCATTACAGCTACTGCTCAAAGGATTTTCACCATTCCCCTTGCCCAAAACTTCACTTCAGCGCATCGATTAACCAATAAGCAGAAGCGCCGTTAATTTGTGCAGAATTACTAACTCTCAATTGACAAGATGTGCCTCATACACTGTGCTTTGTACAATCCTCACAGTCAATCGTACTATTGTCTGATGCCTGATTTCTAATGTCTAATTTCTAGTATCTAGTGTCTAATTTCTTGTTCCCATTTGTGCAGAACCGTCTAATCGATACGCTGTGATAACATTGTACTTGGTACTTGGTACGCTGTACTTCCCAATTTCTAGTACCTAGTTTCTAATGCCCCAGCACCTTCTTCACCCTTCCGACTTGTCCATCTTCCAGACGAACCTTGATGCCGTGTGGGTGTTGCGTTGATTTGGTCAAAATATTTTGAACAATTCCTCGGGTCAATTTCCCCGTTCTTTGGTCTGCTTTTAAGACTATTTCAACTTCAGCGCCGATTGAAATGGCCGATCGATTCGTTCCGTTCATGCTTCGATGGTAATTTGTTGTCCATTGAATTCGGCGACATCTCCCACACGCATTTTTTTGCGCTTTTGCAATTCCACCGTTCCATTGACTTGAACCATTCCTTGTTGGATCACCAAATGGGCTTCCCCACCAGAACCCACCAAACGCATGGTTTTTAGCAATTTATCCAGCGCAATGAATTCGTTGCCCGCTGTCAGTGTAAAAGTCAATTTTGCCATCCATGTTTATTTTGAATGCAAATATAAACGTTCTGACCATTACAGCAAAGGTGCCATCAAACGACAAACCGAAGCAAAAGCCTTGTAATACCAGCTTTCATTTTGCCAAGTCTCAAAAGTAAATATTGCACTGTCTTGCTGGTCGATGCGGAATTGCTCAGCCAATTGACCGGCCAAGTGTTCATTGACCAACAGTGCCGACACCTCGAAATTGATCAAAAAACTCCGCGAATCCAAATTGGTCGTCCCCACAAATGCCAACACATCATCGATGTTGATTGTTTTCGCATGGATAAATCCTTTTTCGTACAAAAACACCCGAACACCTCGCGCCACAAATGGTTTCAAAAATGAAAGCATCGCCGCTTGTACCACAGCCGAATCGCCCTTTTTAGGAATCATCAACGAAACCTCAACGCCTTTGGCCACCGCAATCATCAAAGCTGTTTTGAAAGATTCCGTCGGAATGAAATAAGGCGTACACAATTCAATCTTCTTTTTTGCCGCTGAAATCCCCAAAATCATCGCTTCCATATTGTAAGGAGCCGTATTCCCTGGAGAAGAAAACGCAAAACTCATCGGCACTTTGTTGACAAATTCCGCTGTATCGGGAAAATACCTGGTATCCAAAGCCCAATCTTGTTGCGCAATGCTTTGCCAATGCAACCAAAATTGAATTTGAAGCATCTTCACCGCATCTCCCGCAAGTCGAATCGACGTATCACGCCAATAAAGTTCACCGCGGTTGGGATTGCTGTATTTTTCCGAAATATTGATGCCACCCACATAACCGATCGCGCCATCGATGACCACTATTTTTCGGTGGTTCCTGTAATTGCTATTGGCCAAGGAAGAAAAATGCACCGGAAGAAATACTTCCATTTGAATGCCCAAATTGGTATAATGTTTTTGTCGTTTGGCCAATTTTGAAGACCCAAATCCATCGATGATCAAACGGACTTCTACGCCTTCTTTCGCTTTTTCAACCAATAAGTTCAACAATTCCGTTCCGACCTCATCTTCCTCAAAAATATAATATTCCAAATGAATGTGGTCTTTGGCTTGGCGCAAATCCTCGAACAACAAAGGAAACTTCTGTTCGCCATTGATCAAAATTTTCACGGCATTGTTGGACGTGGGAATTGCATTTTTGGTCCGAAACAAATAAGAAAAAACAGCATTCAACTCCGTATCCACATCCGCAATCAAACGAAATTCTTGGTCTATGAAAGTTTGGATCGATGGCCATTTCGCTTCCAACTGTTGGCTGTAACGCTCTTCTAATTGCTTGAAATATTTGTCTTTTTTGAATTTTTGACCAAAAAAATAGTACAAAATCACGCCCACAACTGGCAGAAATACGATGACCATCAACCACGCAATGGTTTTTTCTGGTTTTCCATTTTCAACCAAAATCAATACGAGCGTGGACAATATGATCAACCCCAAAGGCAACCAATACCACGTTGCTATAAAATGCCAAAAAAGCTTGAGATATTCCATCATTGATTTTGTTTTTAAAATGCAATCAATTCAAATGAAATGGCCTTCAAAGCTTACTTCATTTTGCTCAATTCATCGATGAATCGATCCGCCAAATCGTCGGCTGCAGTTTGTGTTGGAGCTTCGGTATAAATTCGGATGATCGGTTCGGTGTTCGATTTTCTCAAATGCACCCAAGCGTCTGCAAAATCGATTTTTACCCCATCAATGGTCGAAATTTCTTCGTTGGCATATTGGTTTTGCATTTGCTCCAACAAACCATCCACATTGATTTCTGGTGTCAATTCAATTTTCTTTTTGCTCATGAAGTAGGTTGGATAGGCCGCGCGCATTTCGCTCAACTTCCCTCCTCTTTCCGCCAAATGACTTAAAAACAAAGCGATGCCGACCAAAGAATCTCGGCCATAATGCAGTTCTGGATAAATGATGCCGCCGTTGCCTTCGCCACCGATTTTTGCGCCGACTTCTTTCATTTGATTCACCACATTGACTTCACCTACTGCCGAAGCGTAATAAGTTTGACCGTATTTTGTAGCGATGTCTCTCAATGCTCTGGAAGATGATAAATTAGAAACCGTTGCCGAAGGCGTTTTAGACAAAACATAATCTGCCACAGCCACCAAGGTGTATTCTTCACCAAACATTTCTCCATCTTCAGCTATCAAAGCCAAACGGTCCACATCAGGATCGACAACAATGCCGAAATCTGCTTTTTCTTCGACTACTTTTCGTGAGATGTCGCCCAAATGTTCTTTCAAAGGTTCTGGATTGTGCGGAAAATGTCCTGTCGGTTCGCAATACATTTTCACGTATTCCACACCCAATTTGTCCAACAAAGGCGGAATGGAAATTCCTCCGGTAGAATTGACCGCATCGATGACTACTTTGAATTTTTGTTCAGCAATCAAAGCGGCATTGACCAAAGGCAATTGCAAGATTTTTTCAATGTGAATGGCAATCCCTTCTTCATTTTTTTGGTAAGTGCCCAAATCATCCACTTCCGCAAAAACATAGGCATCTTCCGCTGCTATGTTCAAAATTCGCTCACCATTGGCTGCGGAAATGAATTCGCCTTTTTCATTCAACAATTTCAATGCATTCCATTGTTTGGGATTGTGGCTTGCCGTCAAAATGATGCCACCATCTGCATTCAAGTGTGTGACCATGACTTCTACAGTCGGTGTAGTGGACAAACCCAAATCGATGACATCAATGCCCAAACCAATCAAAGTCGAACTGACCAATTGTGCAATCATTTCACCCGAAATTCGTGCATCCCGGCCGATGACTACGGTGTTTTTCTCTTTTTGGGTATTGGCTTTCAACCAAGTACCATACGCTGCTGCAAATTTCACTGCATCGATGGGCGTTAAATTGTCATTGATGGTTCCACCGATGGTGCCTCGGATGCCAGAAATTGATTTGATTAAAGACATAATTTGGTGTTTTTAGGGTGTAAGTTTTGACAAACTTAAAATTATTTTGTTTGGGTGATTTATTTTTGAAATCGCATCAGCAATAAAAAAAAAAAGCCAGCCAAATGAAATCAATGACTGGCTCTTTGTATATAATTTCTTGCGAAACAATTGTTGTATTATGAGTGGATCGCTCTTTTTCCTGTCGCATCCAAAGCCGCTTCCTTCATGGCTTCTGCATACGTTGGGTGTGCGTGGCTCATTCTGGCAATATCTTCAGCCGAAGCTCTGTATTCCATAGCAACCACAGCTTCTGCAATCAAATCCGCAGCTCTTGCACCAACAATATGGATCCCCAAAACTTCATCTGTTTTTTCGTCAGAAAGAATTTTCACAAATCCATCCAAATCCATGCTCGCTCTTGATCTACCCAAAGCGCGGAAAGGGAAGTTTCCAACTTTGTAAGCTGCACCTGACTCTTTCAACTGTTCTTCTGTTTTTCCTACAGCCGCTACTTCTGGCCAAGTATAAACCACTCCTGGGATCAAATCGTAGTTGATGTGTGGTTTTTGTCCCGCCAACAATTCTGCGACCATGATTCCTTCGTCTCCTGCTTTGTGCGCCAACATGGCACCTGCAACTACGTCACCGATGGCATAAACATTGGCCACATTGGTTTGCAATTGATCATTGGTTTTCACTCTGCCTCTTTCATCAGTTTCAATGCCTGCATTTTCCAAGCCCAAACCATCAGTATAAGCACTTCTACCAACAGAAACCAAAACGTAATCTCCGCTCAATTCCAAAGTTTCTCCTTTCTTGTCTTCTGCTTTTACTGCAACGGTATCGCCTTGGTTGGTCACTTCAGTGACTTTGGTCGAAGTAAGGAATTTCATGCCTTGCTTTCTCAATACCTTGGTGATTTCTCTCGACAAAGCCGCGTCCATTCCTGGAATCACACGGTCTGCGTACTCTACCACCGTTACCTCTGCACCCAATCTCAAATAGACTGATCCCAATTCCAAACCGATCACTCCACCACCAATCACGATCAAATGTTTGGGAATCTCTTTCAATTCCAAAGCTTCCGTAGAGGTGATGATTCTTTCTTTGTCGGTTTTGGCAAAAGGCAATTCAGTCGAATAAGATCCTGTCGCAATGATGGTATATTTTGATTCAATTTCTTCCACTGAACCATCTTCTTTGGTGATGGTCAAATGCGTCGCATCTTTGAAAGCGCCCAAACCATTGAAAACTTCAATGTTGTTTTTCCCCATCAAATATTCGATGCCTTTTACGTTGGCATCTACCACTTCTCTTTTGCGCTGAATCATCTGCGCAAAATTGATTTTTGGTTTTTCAATTTCAATACCGTGTGCTTCGAACTGATGCACAGCAGTATGGTAATGTTCCGATGAATCCAATAAAGCCTTGGATGGAATGCAACCTACGTTCAAACAAGTTCCGCCTAAGCTGCTTTTTTCAATAATGGCCGTTTTGAAGCCAAGTTGAGCGCTACGAACTGCAGCTATGTATCCTCCAGGTCCTGATCCTATCACGGCAACATCAAATGATTTCATAATTTTTTATTTATTTCAAATTTGAAGCACAAAAATAAGTATTAAATCTGATTTTAACAGAAGTTGGAAGAAGAATCCTTGTTAATTTCAAGCAACCATTTGATATTTTTGCGTCTTGATAATTGAAAATATAAATCAAAATGAAAAAATTAAAATTTTTGGGAGGCATGCTGGTTGCTGGTTTATTGTTGAATGCTTGTTTGGATACAGATGATGGCAACACCAATCAAATTCCAGAAGAAATCGGTTGGTTGGCTTTCGTCAACGCTTCTCCAGATTCTGAGCGATTGTTCTTTTTTGCCAATGACAAAATCATCAACAACGAAGGGCTTCCTTATGAAAGATTGTTTGGCTACATTTATCAAAACACTGGCGCTTTATCTCTAAAAGTGAAAACGGCTTCGTCTGATTTTCTGGATACCATCAACATCAATCTTCAAAAAGGAGATATGTACAGTGTTTATGCGATCAATGAATTTGATGATTTAAAGTTAAAATTGTATTCTGACCAACATACTTTACCAGATGCAGAAAAGTCGATGTTGCGTTTCATTCAATTGTCACCCGATGCTCCGCATTTGCGTTTGGAAATCGAAGGGGTTTCTACCAATTTTGGTAATTTCTTCTATACAGACCACTCTTCTTTTATTGAGTTTGACGGAGGTTTCAACAAAAAAATATACCTCATTGATGAAGTGACCAATGATACGATTTTAAGTAAATCGGCCAATTTTCACAAAGGAAAATCTTATTCTTTATTTAGCAAAGGTTTTGTAAACACCACCGATGCTGATGAACAACTGGACATCCAAGTGATTCCATTTCAATAAAATCATTCATTTTTTTACTTGCAAGAGCTGACCAACATGGGTCAGCTTTTTTTTTGGATGAAATGCCCCATTCAATAAAGCCAACGCCTCAAGCAATGTTCAGATTTTTATGTTTTGTGGCGCTAAAAAAAGTTTCAGCCCAAGAATTGTTTTTTGGTGCACTGAATTTAGTATTTTAGCGCCAAAGATCAAGACTATGGAATTATTAAAAGGAAAAACCGCGATCATCACAGGCGCTACAAGAGGAATTGGAAAAGGAATTGCTGAAGTTTTCGCAAAAAATGGGTGCAACATTGCTTTTACATTTGCTTCCTCCGTTGAAAAAGCTAAAGCTTTAGAAAATGAATGGGCTGCTTTGGGCATCAAAGCCAAAGGCTACCAATCGGATGCTTCGGATTATGACGCTGCCCAACAATTGGTGGAAGATGTTTTGGCTGAATTTGGTCAAATTGACATCGTGGTGAACAACGCGGGCATTACCAAAGATAATTTATTGATGCGCATGAGTTTAGAAGATTACGAAGAAGTAATTCGTGTGAATTTGAATTCTGCTTTTAATTTGACCAAAGCGGTGACTCGTCCGATGATGAAACAACGCAAAGGCTCGATCATCAACATGAGTTCGATTGTGGGTAGAAAAGGAAATGCTGGACAAGCGAACTATGCAGCTTCAAAAGCGGGATTGATCGGTTTGTCGAAATCTGTTGCTTTGGAATTGGGTTCAAGAAACATCCGTTGCAATGTGATCGCACCGGGCTTCATCGAAACCGAAATGACCGAAAAATTGGATGAAAAAGTGGTGGCAGAATGGAGAAATTCTATTCCACTCAAACGCGGTGGTACGCCAGAAGACATCGCCAATGCTTGCTTGTTCTTGGCTTCTGATTTGTCGGATTACATCACCGGCCAAGTGTTGAGCGTAGACGGCGGGATGTATACTTGATTGGGAACTTAGACATTAGACGCTAGACTTTAGACGCTAGACTTTAGAAATTAGGGACTAGAAACTAGGAATTAGATATATTGGAGCGTGCATTTCTTTGGATATGTACGCTTCTTTTGTATAAATGAGATACGCTTCTGCACAAATTGGGAACAAGAAATTAGACACTAGAAATCCGACATTAGTGCAATTGGCTGCTGAGGATGGTACAAAGCACAGCGTATCAATTGATAGTTAAGTTATTCTCCACAATGAATGATGGCATCTTGATGCTATCTCAAAAAAATGGCGTAATTTACCTTCACCAAAAAAGCAACATCCTCATGAGTAAAATTATCAAAATAACTGCCGGCTATAAAACTACAGAAGCCTATAAAAAATCAATTTCAAATGCCATCAGTGAATTGGAAGAAGTAGAATTGTCTTTGGTCAATATGATTGTGAACCTTTCCACTGCTGGGAAATGGAAAGCTTGGTCAGATGAACAACCTGTAGGAACTATCTTTGAATTTACGGAAGAAATGTTGAGGGATACTGAGGATGAAAATGTGCAAGCTATTTTTAAAGTACGTGACAAAATATTGGAATTGATGAATGAATTGTCTGATGGATAACTCAACTTTTGAAATGTTTCAGCATTCAAAATTGTGGCCTTAAAATTGTGTGAAAAACTATTTTCACCATCATTCAACATTTACATTCTTTGATCATGACAAAAAAAGAAATTGCCCAAGACTTTTTGAAATTGGCCAGTAGTGGAAACCCCAGAAAGGCTTTCGAACTCTATGTCGCTGAAAATTTCAAACACCACAACGCGTATTTTAAAGGCGATCGCCAAACTTTGATGCTGGCCATGGAAGAAGCACACCAAACCTCTCCAAATAAAATTTTTGAGATGCAAAGGGCTTTGGAAGATGGCGATTTGGTGGCGGTTCATTCACGTGTGGAACAAGCAGGAGAAAATGGATGGAAAGGTGCTGTGATGCACATTTTTCGCTTTGAAGACCATCAAATTGTGGAGTTATGGGATTTTGGACAAAGTGTTCCTGATGAATTGATCAATGAAAATGGGATGTTTTAATCATTTTGCCGTTTAGTTAAAATCAGTTCCATCTTTTTTGGTCCTACTAAAATTCAATCCAATAATTTTTATATGCGTTGGATTCAGCGTAATTTTACCCGAAATTCAAAGAAATTCACACAAAAAAATAGAAGAAAAATGAAGTTTTTTATTGACACAGCTAATTTAGCAGAAATTAAAGAAGCACAAGATTTGGGCGTTTTGGACGGAGTAACCACCAATCCATCCTTGATGGCCAAAGAAGGCATCACAGGAAAAGAAAATATTTTGAACCACTACCGTGAGATTTGTGCCATCGTCGATGGTGACGTGAGCGCAGAGGTGATTTCAACAGACTATGAAGGGATGATCGCTGAAGGAGAAGTTTTGGCCGCTTTGGATGAAAAGATCGTAGTCAAAATTCCGATGATCAAAGAAGGCATCAAAGCCTGTAAATATTTTTCGAACCAAGGCATCAAAACCAATGTGACTTTGGTATTTTCTCCAGGTCAAGCCTTGTTGGCAGCCAAAGCAGGTGCGACTTATGTTTCGCCTTTCTTGGGAAGATTGGACGACATTTCTACAGATGGCATGAATTTGATCGAAGAAATTCGTTTGATTTATGACAACTATTTGTTCGATACACAGATTTTAGCGGCTTCAATTCGCCATACCATGCACATCGTGAATTGCGCGAAAATTGGGGCAGATGTGATGACAGGGCCATTGTCCTCGATGTTGGGCTTGCTCAACCATCCTTTGACCGATAGAGGTTTGGAGCAGTTTTTGGCGGATTATGCCAAAGGAAATTCCTAATAGAAATAAAAAGAACCTGCTTAAAAACATTTTAAACAGGTTCTAAATTAAAAAACCACATTGATTGATTCAATGTGGTTTATTTTTTTATTGAAATGTTACAAAGTTTCTTTCAACCATTTGTAAAATTCAGTGTGCCAAATCACAGAGTTTTGTGGATCCAATACCCAGTGGTTTTCATCTGGGAAATACAACAATCTGCTTTTCAAACCATGCAATTGTGCCGCTTGATAGGCTTCTAAACTTTGTCCAATTGGCACGCGGTAATCTTTTCCACCTTGGATGATCAACATCGGCGTGTCCCAAAGATGCACGCGGTCACTTGGATCAAAATCACGGTAAGTTTTCACAGCTGCTGCATTGTCTTTTTCCCAATACGCGCCACCGGCATCCCAATTGGTAAAAAACAATTCCTCTGTCGTTCCGTACATTGACTTCAAATTGAAAACGCCATCATGCGCGATGAAAGATTTGAATCTTTTGTTGTGAATGCCCGCCAAGTAAAATACGGAATAGCCGCCATAACTTGCACCTACAGCGCCCAAACGGTCTTTGTCCACATAAGGTTCTTTGGCAATGTCATCAATGGCGGACAAATAATCATCCATCACTTGTCCACCCCAATCCTTGCTGATCGCTTCGTTCCACTCTACCCCATGCCCTGGCATGCCACGACGATTCGGCGCAATCACGATGTAACCATTGGCTGCCATCAATTGGAAATTCCAACGGAACGAATAAAACTGTGACAAAGGAGATTGTGGTCCACCTTGACAATACAATAAAGTCGGATATTTTTTATTGGGATCAAAATCAGGCGGATAAATCACCCAAGCCGTCATGTCTTTGTTGTCCGTCGTTTTGACGATTCTTTTTTCTACTTTGCTCAATTTGATTTGGCTGTAAATGGCTTGATTGATATCGGTCAATTGCTTCATTTTTCCAGTTTTTAAATTCACTGAAAATAATTCCGCAGCATGGTTCATGTCGGTTCTGCTCACGATGAATTCATTGCCAACTTGTCCAACCAATCCTGCTACGTCAAAAACACCATCGGTAATTTGCTTGACTTGCGGCTTTTTGGTGGTATTGACTTCAAACAGCTGAATGGTCCCTCCTACTGGCGCATTGAAATAAATTGTTTTTCCATCATTGCTCCATTGGTAACCGCCTACGGTACCGTCCCAATGTTCGGTCAAATTGATTTTTTGATCATTTTGAACAATGATCAAATCATTTTTGTCCGCTTCATAGCCATCATTTTTCATGCTGAGAAATGCCAAAACACCCTCTTTTGAAAAAGCAGGCGCGGTATCATAGCCCATCATTCCTTCGGTCAAGTTTCGGGTTTTGCCCGTTTTTACATCGTATTCATATATGTCCGTATTGGTGCTCAACGCATATTCTTTGCCTTTCAACTTTTTAGAAACATACAAGATTTTGCTGCCATCTTTGTTCCAAGTATAATCACTTTTTCCACCAAAAGGCATTTGCGGCGAATAATACGGTTCATTTTCTAACAAATCAATTCCTTTTTCATTAGGATTTTTGGTGCTTTTCAAAATCAAATGGTTGTAAGAGCCATCCATCCAAGTGTCCCAATGTCTGTAATCCAAATCATTGTAGACATAGACATTGGATTGTTGAAATTGCGGATAAATGTCTTTGCCCAACACCTTTTCCAATTGAACTTTTTCCACTTCAATTTTGAATTGTCCATCAGGAGAAATGGTTGCATCAGCAATCAAAGCAGCATAATCTTCGATTTCTTGGGCTTTCCCACCGCCTACTGGCATGCGGTAATTTTTGGTCGTTTTTTGGGCGCCTTCCACATCATATTCCGTCACCGAATAAACCAATTCTTTGCCGTCTTGGCTAATGCCGATGGGTTGTATCCGTTTTACTTCCCATAAAAGTTCGGGTGTCATCATGTCTTGTGCATAAGTTTTTGTGAAGAATGCCATGGTGAGCATCAACAGTAATTTTGACTTCATTTTAAAATAAATTTTGAAAGCCAAATATATAACATTGATGGCGGCTTTTGAATAGTTTTGAAGATTAAAAACCGAAGAACCGAAAGGCTGTCAATTAATTTTAATTAATTTGCAAAATGTATTCAAAAGAAGAAGCTTCGATGATCCGAAAAAAATTCTGGATTGCCTTTGGGCAATACATGAAATTACAAACTTCGGCATCGATGGACAAAGTCAATTGGGTCAACTACAAAACCGGCATCAAAGACCTCTATTTCAAAACCGATGTCGATCATCGTGCTGCGCGCATTTCGATTGAAATGACAAGTAAAGATCCCGATATGCAAGCCTTGTTGTATGAGCAATTTGAAGAATTTCAACCTTTGTTTGAATCAACCATGCAAAATGATTGGGTTTGGCATGCTGTCTATTTCGATGCTGTTGGCAAACAAATGGCGAAAATTGAATTGACCTTAGAAAACGTGAATGTTTTCAGAGAATCTGATTGGCCAGCCATCATTGCATTTTTCAAAGAAAACTTATTGAAATGGGACCAATTCTGGGAAGATGTCAAAGAAAGTTTTGCTATTTTTAAATGACCTAAACAATTTCATCAAGATGCATTGCACCTCAAAAAATAACCTATTTGCTTTTCTCTGCTTATTTTTAAGCCAAATCACTTTTTCACAAGTCATTCCTCCCGAACTCATCATCCCGATTTGTAGTGGACAATCCATCTCTACAAGTGCACCTGAAAACACAGGCGTTAATCATTTGAACATTCCTTGTGAATTTCAATCGCTCTCTCCTTATATGGACTTTTATTATGTAAAAATCGCATCGGGTACAACTTTCGCATTTACCATCGATCCAGTTGGGATGGATGATTATGATTTCGGCGCGTGGCTCAATCCTGATTGGAGTGATATAAAAGCCACACCATTGGCCAATAAAAGAGGTTCTCAAAATCACCCATTTCATTCCATGATTTTCTCGATGGGTTTGTCTTTGACTGCAACGGACACTTGCGAATCAGGAGGCTCAACAGGCGATCCTGAGCCTGGTATGGTACGCTATTTTGATGTGCAAGCAGGGGACGAAATTCTGATTGCGATCGACCGATGGAGCGTTACAACAGATGGCTATACACTTAGTTTTGGTGGCGATGCCATTTTAGATTGTACCATCACAGGAGATGAGTACCGTAAGTGTGATTTGGACCAAAATAACCAAGAAGATTTTGTTGCTCAGGACTTTCTTCCTGATTTAGAGGCTAAATTCACCAATCATACCTTTGAATTTTACTTGACAAAAGAAGCTGCAGAAGAAGCTACAAGCCCACCGATTTCTTTTCCTTTTACGGTGTTATACAACAATGGAGAGGCGACGGAAATTTATGTTCGTGTAGTAAATGCCAATGGCGAATTGTTTCGGGTACTTAAACTCTTTTTGTCTGTCGAAAAAACACCAGAATTGAATAACCGAGTCATTGAACTTCCTTCTTTGTGCGACAGTGGAAATGGCACCGCAGATTTTGATTTAACCTTATCGACATTGGATTTGATCAACAATCCAGGGAACTTTCACATCCAATATTACACCAATGAAACGGCAGCAAATGTAGGAGAAGATGATTTCATTCCTGATCCAACGTTTTATAACAGCAATGCCGCTATTGTTTATGCGCGTGTTGCTTTCGATGATTCCACTACCAGTTGTTATGATGTAGCGGAAATTCATTTGAAAGTTGATCCCCAACCCAATATCTCCATCAATGAAAGTTTAGTAACCTTGTGTCCAAGCGATGTTTTTCAAGCCACGGCTACTTCGGATGATCCTACGGCACAATTCATTTGGTACTTGAATGGCCAAATTGTCGGTACGGATGCGAACTTAGACATCTTTCAAAATGGCATTTACACCGTTGAAGCCATTTCTTTAAAAGGTTGTACCAACGAAATCAGTTTGGAAGTTAGGGCACCCAATCCACCAACCATCACAGGTGTTGAAATGGGACAAAACCATTTGATTGTTGCTGCTTCAGCTGGAGAAAACAAACATTTAGACTATTCTTTGGATCAAGTTTTTTGGCAAGCCTCTCCTCGTTTTGATCATCTAACACCAGGGAAAAGTTACACCATTTATGTGCGTGAAAACAATTGTTTGATCGACCAACTCGAGGTGCATTTGTTGTTGATCACCAATTTCATTTCGCCCAATGGTGATGGCAAAAACGACACTTGGATGATCCAAGGAAGCACTGCCGATCATTTGGTTCATTTGAAACTTTTTGACCGTTATGGCAAACTTTTCGTTGACAAAACCTTCCAAGGAAAATACGTTTGGGATGGCAAATACTTGGGCAGAACAGTTCCTTCAGGTGATTATTGGTACATCATTGAGATTTTATCCAGCGATTTGATTGAAGGACAGCGCTACGTTGGGCACCTCAGTGTTCGGAATCGATAATATAGAAAATTAATTTCCTTAAATTTAACCCTGCAGAAAAGAGATTATGAATCGTTTTACCTTATTAAAAAATCGAAATTTGAGCAAATGGATGGGCTTTTTGTTTGCTTTTCTGATTTTTGGTACAACGGTTTGGTTTTCCAATCAATTTGTCAATCAACTAAAAGCCGAAGAAAAACTCAAAGTAGAAAATTTTGCGCATGCCGTTCAGCTATTGGGTTCGGATGAAATTTTAAGTTCCAATGTGCAAGAATATTTGGTCAGCATCACAACGGCCAATGAAAGCATGCCGGTGATTTTGGTCGATGATTTGGACGAAATTGTGTTGGTGCGCAACCTGAGCGCTGACATAGAAAACAACCCCGAAAAACTCCAACGCATCTTGGCGAAAATGAAACAGTTGCACGAGCCAATTGTCGTGGACTTGGGAGAATTTGGGCAGCAATATGTTTTTTATGAAAATTCAAAATTGTTGAAAAGACTGCAATACTTTCCAATGATTTTGATTTTGACCATCATCTTGTTCGTTTATTTCAGCTATTGGTATTTCACCACTTTGAAAAACACCGAACAAAGTTTTCTTTGGGCAGGAATGGCCAAAGAAACGGCGCACCAAATCGGCACACCTTTGTCTTCTTTGATGGGATGGATTGAAATCCTTAAAATGGAAGATACCGCGCAGCAAGCGGTCTACGAAATGGAAAATGACATCCAACGTTTGGAGCAAATCACCGAACGATTTTCAAAAATCGGTTCTTTGCCCGAATTGAAAATGAACAATATCGTTGAAATCACCGAAACCACGGTCACTTATTTGAAAAGCAGGGTTTCAAAGAAAGTCGATGTGCAATTCAATTCAGACAAACAAGAAATCAGGATTCCGCTCAATGTCGCTTTGTACAGCTGGGTGATAGAAAATTTAATCAAAAACGCAGTGGATGCCATGCAAAATGTGGGGGCTTTGCATGTGCATATTTCGGAAGAATTGGACGAAGTACAGATCAGCATCATCGATTCTGGACCGGGCATCGCCAAGAAATTTCAAAAAAGAATTTTCGAACCGGGTTTTACCACCAAAAAGAGAGGTTGGGGACTCGGCTTGTCTTTGGCCAAACGCATCATCGAAAATTACCACAAAGGAAAAATCTTCGTCGCCAAATCCGACAAAGCAATCGGTACTGAAATTAGAATTGTTTTGAAAAAATAAATCAAACGCCCAAAATCATTTTTGCGACCAAAAAATAAATGAATACCCCCAAAACATCGTTGCTCGTCGTGATGAATGGACCTGTAGAAACTGCGGGATCAATGCCCCGACTGTTCAAAAATATCGGAATAAAAGTACCAATGACCGCCGCATTGATGATCACAGTGACCAAAGCAATGATGATCGCAATTGAGGTCATGAAAGTCGTTCCAAATACAAAATAGCTGATGAACAAAACGATGGAAGCAATTCCAATTCCATTGAACAAAGCCAAAATGAATTCTTTTCCTAAACGCTGTACGACCTTACCTTTGATGGTGCCGTTCGCTAAACCTTGTACCACAATGGCAGAAGATTGAATGCCGACGTTTCCAGCGGTCGATTGAATCAATGGGATGAAAAACACCAATCCATACACAGCCACCAACGCATCTTCATATCTTTGAATGATACTTCCAGCGCCCAAACCACCAAACATTCCAATCAACAACCATGGCAAACGCGCTTTGGTCAACGCCCAAATGCTGTCATTGGAAGCAACTGGCCGCGTAATCCCCGCTGCCAATTGATAATTCTCATCGGCTTCTTCTCGCAAAACATCCAAAATATCATCGACCGTAATTACCCCTTGCAAACGCTTTAATTCATCGACTACAGGAATTTCCATCAAATCATACTTTTGAATTTTATTGGCAACTTCAACATCTTTTTCATTGACTTTTACATAATGCACCTTGCTATTGTAAATTTCTTCTAAAAGCGTATTGGAAGAAATGGTCAATAATTTCTTTAAGCTCAAAATCCCTAACAAAGCATTGTCGTCGTCCACCACATAAATAGAATACACTTGCTCCATGTCTTCTGCTTGCTTTCGCATTTGACGAATGGCACGAATCGCATTCCAATTTTTATTGACCACGATGTATTCTTTCCGCATCAATCCTCCAGCGGTATCTTCATCATAACGCAACAAATCCACAATGTCCTGCGCATGTTCTTTGTCTTCCAATTGAGAAATAATCTCACTCTGTTTGGCCAAAGACAATTCACCAATCACGTCCACCGCATCATCCGTATCCATTTCAGGGATATAGCTTTCAGCAATTTCTTTGGCCGACAACAAATCCAAAATTTTCTTTCGGTTGTCTTCCTCCAATTCCAATAAAACTGCCGCCGCAATTTCACTATCCAACAAAGCGATCAAACAAGACTGGTCCTCAATTTCCAATGTCGGAAAAAGTTCAGCAATGTCCGCTGGGTGCATGTCCACTAACATGCTCAATACTTGTCGGTTATTTTTATCCTTTAACGCATCAATTAGATTGTTGATGAATGATTTGGTGATTTTTACTTCCATGTGGTGATTTTGTGGGTTAGCATTAAAAATTGATCAACAGAAAGCTGTTCTGCCCTTAATTTCAGCAATTCGTCTTCCGTTGGATAATCCAGTGGCAACAAACTTTTCAAAGCATTGCGCAATGTTTTTCTTCTTTGGTTAAAAGCTGCTTTGACCACGGTAAAAAACATTTTCTCATCCACTTCCAAGGTTTCTCGGTAGCGTTGCATGCGCATCACACCCGATTTTACTTTGGGCGGTGGAATGAAAACATCTTCAGCTACAGTGAACAGGTAATCCGTTTGATAAAAAGCTTGGGTCAAAACCGATAGAATCCCATAGGTTTTTGAACCCGGCTGTGCACAAATTCGCTCGGCTACTTCTTTTTGAAACATGCCCACCATTTCTGGAATGAAAGATCGGTTTTCGATGATTTTAAAAACAATTTGAGACGAAATGTTGTAAGGAAAATTCCCTAAAATCGCCAAAGGTTGGGTCGAGAAATGCGCTGCCAAATCCATTTTCAAAAAATCCTCTGCATACACTCTCAACGTTGGATACTGCTGGTTCAAATACACCACCGATTCCTCATCGATTTCCACCACGGCGATGTCGTGCCCTTTTTGTAGTGCAAATTTGGTCAAAACACCCATGCCTGGACCAATTTCCAAAACATGGCCATAACCTTCCCAAGTCAATGCATCCACGATTTTCTCCGCAATTCCTTCGTCTTTTAGGAAGTGTTGTCCTAGGTGTTTTTTTGCTCTAACATTCATTTTGCGAAGATAGAAAAAATTGAGCGAGCAAGCTTTGTCCTAAAAACACAATGACACAAAAAGTTACCACCGAAAAGAAGCGGAATCACCGAAGTTTTTTTATATTTGATAGCAATCTTCTGAATCCAATGCCCATGAAAATAGACGACCTTCTGCTCAATGCATTACAGAAAATAAAAGATGAAAATGACGCGGATTACCTCAATGAAATCATTGTTTTGATTCAGAAAAACGAATTGTATCGGTCAAAAATTGATGAAATTTTGTTGAAATTCAAGATGGACAATCCACAAGAAGTACAACTTGATTTCTTGGATTTGATTTTACAATACATCGAATTTGTGTTGGAAGATGATTTGATCGAAGAAACCGAATACTACAATGTCACCCAATTGAAGCGTTTGTTCCAAATCAAAGTCGGCGATTTTTATACACAGCGACACTCAGCCGTTCAAGCCATTCTAAAGAAGCAATTGCTGAAAATCTACGAAGACCAACAACTCGATCGTTCAGAAATCATTCATCAATTTCAATTGCAAGGTCTGTTTGATTTGTCTTATGACCAATTCAGCGAATTCATCGGAGCCTAACTTTAATTTGACATTGTAGTTGGAAATAATTAACACAAAAGTTGTTTATTTTTTTCATTTGTCTATTTTTGTGGATATTCTATATTTTACAAATCACTGAAACAGTCCATGAGAAATAAATTATACGTCATTGTCCCCTTCTTTTTAGTCAGTATCACTGCCATATTGGTCGGTTTAAGTTATCTCTTCAACATTGTTCCCAATGAAGTTTTATTTGTTTCACGATGGATCACTTTGTTGAGTTTGGTGTTTTATTGTTTCAAGAAAAAGTCACTGACTGCATGGATTATTTTCAGCATTGTTTTAGGCGCCGTTTTGGGCTATGATTATCCCAACATTGCGAAATCTTTGCATCCACTGAGCCAAGGCTTCATCAAACTGGTGAAAACAATTGTTGGTCCTATTTTATTTTCCACTTTGGTATATGGGATTGCAGGCCATTCTGACTTGCGACAAGTGGGGCGAATGGCATGGAAATCTTTGCTGTATTTTTATTCAGCAACGACCATTGCCTTGTTCATTGGATTGATTGCAATCAACATTACTCAAGCAGGAAAAGGCATTGACATGTCGCACGTGCCTCAAATGGAATTGCCCGACCGCAACAGTGCCATAGCGGCTTCGGACAAAGCTGAGTTGGCAGGTTTACCAGAAAACATGCACGGAATTTTCAAAGTGACTGCATTCTTTCGGGATGCTTTTCCTGAAAACATCATCAAATCCATCCATGAAAACCAAGTTTTGCAAATCGTGATTTTTGCGGTAATTTTTGGCATTGGCTTGGCGATGGTGGAAGAGAAAAAGCGGAAACCTTTGGTCGATTTGATGGAAAGCTTGGCAGAAACCATGTTCAAATACACCCATTTGGTCATGTACTTTGCGCCTTTCGGTGTGGGTGCTGCGATGGCCTATACCGTTGGACACATGGGCATCGATATTTTAAAAAACCTGATGATGTTGCTGTTGACTTTGTACGGTGCACTGTTGGTCTTTTTATTGGGCGTCCTTTTGCCTATCGCACTGTATCTGAAAGTACCCATCAAACAATTTATCCGTGCGCTCAAAGAACCTGTGACCATTGCCTTTGCTACAACGAGTTCAGATGCGGCCTTGCCTTTGGTGATGAAAAACATGGAAAAGTTTGGTGTGCCCAGAAAAGTCGTTTCTTTTGTGGTACCAACTGGCTATAGTTTTAACTTGGATGGAACCACCTTGTACCTTTCTTTGGCATCGATTTTCGTCGCACAAGCTGCAGGAATGGATTTGTCGATTGGACAACAATTGTTGATTTGTTTGACTTTGATGGTGACCAGCAAGGGCGTAGCCGCCGTTCCCAGAGCTTCTTTGATCATTTTGATTGCGACAGCCGATCAGTTTGGTTTGCCTTTATTTGTGATTGCTGCGATTTTGGGCATTGACGAATTGATGGACATGGCGCGAACAACGGTCAACGTGATTGGTAACTGTTTGGCTTCGGTTGTAGTCGCCAAATGGGAAGGTGAATTTGACCAAGAAAAAGCCTTGAATTACCAAGAAAATGAGGTTTAGGAAATAACTATGTAACCAGTTTGTAACAAGCATCATAAAATTCAACTGAAAATATTCACAAAAAATACCAACAATTGGTATCTTTGAACAAAGATTTGAATCATGGCTAAAAACACATCAATATTATTAGGAGATTATTTCGATAACTTTATCAAGCAACAAATTCAATCAGGAAAATTTTCTTCTGCAAGTGAAGTTGTGAGAGCTGCTTTGAGAATGTTTGAATATGAGGAAAACAAAAAAACTGAGCTCATTAAAGAATTAAAAAAAGGAGAAAAATCTGGGTTTATAAAAGACTTTAACCGAGATGATTTTCTAACAAAGATTCATCAAAAACATCTTGCGAAATAATGAAGTATAAGATTAGTAACGAAGCTCAAAACGACCTCGAAAACATTTGGCTTTATACTTTTGAAACTTGGTCAATAGAACAAGCTGACCGATATTATAACATAATATTTGACGAAATTGAATTCATCGCTAAAAACCCAAACTCTGGAAAAGAGTATAGCCAAGTTAGAAAAGGTTATTTACGTTCAAAAGTTAGATTACATTTCATTTTTTACAAAATCAATTCTAAAGAAAATTTAGTTGAAATCATTAGAATATTACATCAACAAATGGATGTTGTAAATAGACTGAACGACTAAAACAACCTATACACAATGTCGCATTGACAAAATAGCGGAAGAAGTTCTCACCCAAAGTTATACTTTTCTTTTTACGTCGAATATGTTCTCATTCGTTTTTTATGGCTAAGTTAGCTTATGTGAAGCACATCGGCTTCGGACGGTTTTGACTCAACCTTTTGGTGTTGTTTGCCTGCCACTTTGCCAGATGCGTAGTCCAATCGATAATCAAATACTGTAAATTTACAATTGTCAAAATTTAACATATTATATTTGATTAAGTTCTTTTTTTTATAAGTTTGAATTGAATTACGAAATGAGCTCAGTTATAACTAATTCACTAATCTAAGTTTAATAAAAAAAATTAAAACATAAAAAACAAATTATTTGGAGTAGCTTTTATGCTAATCGGCGGACTTGCTTTTGCTGCTAATGAAATGGAGGATACTACAGTTAATTCAACTTTAGATGATGCGCCAATGACAATTTGTAACACACAAACAAGTACTGATTCTGATGGAGACATAACAACTGTAACGTGCTGTAGAACAACATTCGATGAAGCTTATGACTGTGCTGCTGGCAAACTTAAAAAGGCTGTTAAAGGTATAGAAGGTTAATCTTAACATTTAGACACCAATACTTTTGTATTAATAAAGTATTGGTGTTTTTCAACACATATTTATATGATAAAAAGCTGTATGTTTATTGTTATTCTTTTGTTTTTTTCACACTGTTGTACTGCACAAACTGTAACTTATACTTATAAAAACAATGAAGCGAATTTGACTTTTGATTTGATCATGGATAAAAATGACAAAGAAATTTCAGAATGGCGAATGATAATCAACGCCAAAGGAGAAATTGTCAAAAAGAATAATTCTCCTTTCTTTCATAAGAAAAATAAATTTTATTTTTTTGACAAAACACTTTCTAGAAGAATTCACGTCACTGACGAACCAGAAATAACATGGGATTTATCCAATAAAAACGAAACCAAAAACATATTGGGTTTTACATGTTATCCTGCTAAAGCAACTTTTAGAGGAAGAGATTATATAGCATATTACACCCAAGAAATCCCAGGAGCAAATGGTCCTTGGAAATTTAATAATTTGCCGGGGTTGGTGCTTTCTGTAGAAAGTAAAGATGGTTCTTATTCCTTTCAAACAACTGAAATCAATCTTGAAAAATCGGAAGATGTTCAATCTAATTTGAACGATTATATTGAGCAATATAGCTTTATCGATTGGGGAAAATATCTTCAAATTTACAATGAAGATATTGAAGCTTTTATTTTAGAAGAATTTTGCGATTGTGAAACAGATGGGTTAAACACCATCAAAGTCAGCAAAATAGAAATAATGAACGAAGCGCTGAACGTCCATGGAATAAATTATTAATATGAAAAAAAATCTTATCATTTTATTCGTTCAACTTATGTGGGTTGTAAGCCAAGGACAAACTTGGAACGTGACTTATGCGCAGAAAATTAAATTTGCATTAAGTTCTCCAGAAAAATACAGCGCAGAAGCACTCAAAGCTTTGGAGCAATCTTTCAATGAAAAAGCGTATTATTCTTTATTGGTTTCAAACGAAGAATCTTTGTACAAAGCGCTACCAAAAATAGCCAATGATCAAAGAGATGGTGGAAACTCCACCAGTTTTAGCTCGGGAAATTCATTCATTTACATGAATACGAAAGATGGTGTTTACATCACTGAAGAAACTTATCCTAAGAGATTCTTTATACTAGATACTTTACAGTCTTTTCAATGGAATTTATTGGAGGAAGAAGACGAGTTGTTAGGCTACCCCATCAAAAAAGCCTTTGCAAAAACAGATGATTATCATTTTATTGCATGGTACGCACCGACCATTTCATCAAAGAGTGGCCCGGCAGAATACAATGGATTGGATGGTTTGATTTTAAAAATAGAAGTCCACGCCAGAAAACGTGAAGAAAAAGTAGAAATCTTTGCTGAAAAAATTGAGCAATTGGACGTTTTACACAATTTGTATCCACTGAAAAAAAGTACAAAAACAATATCACGAGAAGAGTTTAAACAGCTTTTTGATGACTTTGTAAAAAAAGAAGACGAAATGTTGAACGGAGGTGTGGATGTTGATTGATTTTCACTCTAAATACTCCTTGTTTTCACCAATGCGCTACGATTGATTGAATTTTGGCATACGCTTTGAAAAAGCACAACCAAATTAAAATTTATGAAATACTTAATCGCATTAACAGCCATTTTCGGTGTATTGAGTTTGCAATCTTGTAAAACCCAAGAACCAGTCAAGGAGACCGTTTCCACCCAAGATTTGATCGGAAGTTGGACTTTGAATTACATTGATGAAGCTTCAGGCACCAACATCGACGAAGGTTTTACAGAGAAAAAACCAACCATCAATTTTGAGGAAACTGAAAACAGAGTACACGGAAACGCAGGTTGTAATAATTATTTTGGAACCTTTGCAACTGAGAATGACCACATTACTTTTTCACCAATGGGTACTACCCAAATGTTTTGTGAAGGTGTCAATGAACATGCTTATTTCACTACTTTCGAACAAGTGAAATCTTTCAAAATCGACAACAACCAATTGATCTTGATGGATGAAAACCAAAAAGAAATTTTGAAATACGTTAAATAAACCAAGCGATAAAATAATTCTTTAAAAATAGAAAAAGCAGTACATCCTCAATTGGAAAGCGCTGCTTTTTTCTTTGAATCAATGATGAAATTATTCTTTCAAGAATTCTCTCAACACATACTGTAAAATCCCTTCATTTTGGTAATACGCAATTTCTACTGGCGAATCCAAACGCGCGATCACGTCAAATTCTTTGGTTTGATTTTGGTCATTGGTCGCTTTGAATTTTAGTTTTTTCAAAGTGGTCAAATCTTTTTCAATCCCTGTGATTTCAAAAGTTTCTTTTCCGGTCAAACCATGTGAAGCCGCACTTTCTCCAGGCAAATATTGCAATGGCAAAACGCCCATCATGATCAAGTTGCTGCGGTGAATTCGCTCATAGCTTTCCGCTAAAACCGCTTTCACACCCAATAAAAAAGTGCCTTTTGCTGCCCAATCCCGCGAGGAGCCACTTCCATATTCTTTTCCTGCCAAAACGATCAAAGGCGTACCATCTTTCTTGTATTGTTGCGCCGCATCATAAATGGTCATTTCTTCACCATTGGGAAAGTAGGTGGTGTAACCCCCTTCTTGGTTGGCCAATTGATTTTTGATGCGCACATTGGCAAAGGTTCCTCTGACCATCACTTCGTCATTTCCACGGCGCGAACCGTAACTATTGAAATTCTTTTTCTCAATTCCTTTTGAAAGCAAATATTGACCTGCGGAAGAATTTTCAGCGAAAGAACCTGCAGGAGAAATGTGGTCGGTCGTGATGCTATCACCTAAAACCAAAAGTGCTTTGGCAGCGGTGATGTCTTTCAAAGCTTGTGGACTTTCTGAAAGATCGTGGAAAAACGGAATTTCTTTGATGTAAGTCGATTGGTTATCCCATTGGAACAATTGATCGTTCGGCACTTTCAGTTGTTTCCAAATGTCATTTCCTTCAAAAATTTCGTCATAATTTTTCTTGAAATCATCGGCAGAAAGCACTTTATTCATCAATTCTTTGATTTCCTCATCGCTGGGCCAAATGTCTTTTAAATAAATATTTTTGCCATTTCTATCTTGGGTCAAAGGTTCTGTTGTCAAATCAATGTCCACGCGTCCAGCAATGGCAAAAGCCACCACCAACATCGGTGACATCAAAAAGTTCATTTTTACTTGTGGATGAATTCGCGCTTCGAAATTTCGATTGCCAGACAACACAGAAGTAACGATCAAATCATTTTCTTCCACGGCAATGGAAATTTCAGGGGACAAAGGTCCTGAGTTGCCAATGCAAGAAGTACAACCATAGCCCACCAAATGGAAATCCAGCGCTTCCAAATCTTTCAACAAATCGGCTTTTTCCAAATAATCGGTCACTACTTTTGAGCCGGGTGCCAAAGAGGTTTTTACCCACGGTTTCACATCAATGCCCAATTGTCTTGCTTTTTGCGCCACCAATCCCGCACCAATCATTACATACGGATTCGACGTATTGGTACAAGAAGTAATGGCAGCAATGGCGACTGCACCATCAGACAACATATATTTCTGATTGCCATGGGTTACCCAAACGGTTTTCAACCCATCTTTTACCAAGGCTTCGATGGCAACGTCATCCGCTGTATCATGTGACTGCTCAATGGGTTGGCTCCCACCTTCTGCCATCCACCTTGCCAATTGTCTTTCTCTTTCTTCGGGTTCGATGTAGGTTCTTCCAAAAGAACTGTGTTCCAATTCGATGAACTTTTCTTTCAAATCTTTGAGGATAATTTTATCTTGAGGACGTTTGGGGCCAGCAACCGTCGGCTGAATCGTTGAAATGTCCAATTCTACAATATCGGAATATTCGATGCTTTCTTCATTTTCTCTCCAAAGTAAATTCGCTTTGCAATAGTCTTCCACCAATTGAATTTGACCTTCAGAACGGTTGCTCGCTTTCATGTATTCCAAGGTTTTGTCATCGATCGGGAAATAAGTAATGGTACAACCAAATTCAGGTGACATATTGCCAATGGTGGCACGGTCTGGCACAGAAAGATGGTCTAAACCAGGACCAAAAACTTCAACAAATTTTCCTACAACGCCTTTTTTCCTGAGTAAATTCGCAATGGTCAAGACCAGATCGGTCGCGGTCGTACCCAAAGGCAATTTTCCAGTTAATTTTAATCCAATGACTTCTGGACTGATGAAATAAATCGGTTGTCCCAAAATCGCAGCTTCCGCTTCAATGCCTCCCACGCCCCAAGCGACTACACCAATTCCATTCACCATGGGCGTATGACTGTCTGTTCCGACCAAAGTATCAGGAATCGCCATGCCATCTCTTGCGATGACTCCTTTGGACAAATATTCCAAATTCACTTGGTGGCAAATTCCCATGCCTGGTGGGACAACACTAAAATTGTCAAAGGCATTTTGTGCCCATTTTAAGAAAGTATATCTTTCATTGTTTCTTTCGTATTCAACTTCCATATTGCGGTTGTACGCATATTGACTGGCGAAATAATCGACTTGCACGCTGTGGTCAATCACCAAATCTACGGGAATCAACGGATTGATTTTCGAAGCATCTTTGCCCTTTCTTGCAACTTCTGCGCGCAAAGAAGCGATGTCCACTACGGCAGGAACGCCAGTAAAATCTTGCATCAAAACCCGAGCAGGTTTGAAGGCGATGTCTTTTTCACTGCCTTGGGCATTCCAATGGAGCAAAGTATTCAAATGTTCTTGGGTCACACTGAAATCATCCAAATTGCGCAAGGTATTTTCTAAAAGAATTCGAATCGAAAAAGGCAACCTTTGGATGTTGTATCCTTGTTTTTGCAATTCAGCCAAACTAAAATAGGTCAATTCACCAAAGGAAGAGGAAAGTTTTTGTTGGGTTTGATTTTTATCGAAATTTGTCATGATGTGGGTTTTAAGTGGTTTAAAGTTATCAAATTTAAACGAACTGAAACCGTGCGCTTTGCGAATTTAACGAGCTATTAACATTCCCTTTTCCTGCGTGAATTTGAATTGTTTTGTAACTTTTCGCTGTTTTCATTTACCAATTAGGTTGAATTGATTTTTCACGCTTTTGTAAAAGCTTTCATCCATAGAAATTATGATTAAAATTCGAGACTTAAATAAATCCTATAAAATGGGCGCCAATTCCCTTCATGTGCTGAAAGGCATCCATTTGGATGTTGCCGAAGGTGAATTTGTGGCGATCATGGGTGCATCTGGTTCGGGCAAATCCACCTTGCTCAACATCATTGGCATGTTGGACAACCACGATTCGGGTTTGTACGAATTGGCCGGCGTGACCATTGAGAAATTGACCGAGAAGAAAGCCGCGAATTACCGCAATAAATTTTTAGGATTCATTTTCCAATCCTACAATTTGATCAGTTTTAAAAATGTGGTAGAAAATGTTTCTTTGCCTTTGTATTACCAAAAAGTCAGTCGTGGCAAACGCACACAAATGGCGATGCAATACTTAGAAAGAGTAGGTTTGACCAATTGGGCGCACCATCGACCAAATGAATTGTCGGGTGGACAAAAACAAAGAGTAGCGATTGCGAGAGCTTTGGCTGCCCAACCCAAATTGTTGTTGGCAGATGAGCCTACGGGCGCTTTGGATTCTAAAACTTCGAAAGAAGTCATGCGTTTGATCCAAGAAATCAATGACGAAGGGAAAACCATTTTGATGGTAACCCACGAAGACGACATTGCCAGAATGTGCAAAAGAATTGTTCGTTTGAAAGATGGCATGATCATCAGTGATGAAAAAGTGGAACAAGTCAGGGCTTGAAGTATGAAGTATCGGGTAGCAAGTAGCAGGAAAAGTTTATTTTGAATGAAATTAAAAGCAATTAATAGAATCACTGAGCCTGTCGAAGTGTGGTATTTTAAACCTAATTTCTAATGTCTAGTATCTAATTCTTAATGTCTAGCTTCTAAAACCTAAATAATGAAAAAAACACAATTTAAATACAATAGAAATCATGTTTGATATAGACCGTTGGCGAGAAATATGGACGTCGATTGCGAGCAATAAGTTGCGTACGATTTTGTCTGGCTTCACCATTTCGTTGGCACTGTTTGTTTTCATCATTCTTTTTGGGATGGGCAACGGCTTACAAAATGGCTTCCAGAAAGAATTTTTCCAAGCGGGCGCGATGAATATGTACATATTTGGCACACAAACTTCAGAAACCTACGCTGGCTATCAGAAAGGCCGTCAAATTAAATTGAAAAACAACGATTTCGATTATTTACTTAAGCATCATTCAGACAACATCCAATACATCAGTGGTGAATACGACCAACAATTGCTGGTGAAATATGGCGGAGAATCAGGAAATTATTCGTTGAAAGGCGTCAACCAATCCTTTTTCAATATGTTGAACATTGAATTGGACAAAGGCCGTTATTTGAATGATGAGGATTTGAAGAGTCAGAAAAAAACTGCGGTCGTAGGACGCATGGTCTTGAAAGATTTGGTTGAAGGAAAAGAAATGCTGGGGCAATACATCAATATCGGCACAGGCATGTATGAAATTGTAGGTGTTTTTTCGAGCAAAACCAATGATGACCGAGAAGAACGAATGATTTACGTGCCGATTTCTACCTTGCAAACGATTTACGGAACGGACGAATTGCCGAGCATTACCATCGCACCAAAAGAGGGTTTATCGACCCAAGCTTTGGCGGATTTTTCAGCAGCAATCAAAACCGATTTAAAAGCCAGGCACAAAGTGAGTCCCACAGACCAAGCAGGCATTCGCGTTTGGGATGCAGCAGAACAAATGAGCAATACCAACGCATTTTTCTTTGTATTGACCATCATCGTTTTTGTAATTGGTGGAGGAAGTTTGATCGCAGGCATTGTCAGCATTGGCAACATCATGGTATTTAGCGTGAAAGAACGGACCAAAGAAATTGGCATCCGAAAAGCTTTGGGCGCAACACCTTTTCACATCATCACCTTGATCATGCAAGAAGCCATCATGATTACCTTAATTTTTGGTGTGCTGGGCATCGTTTTGGCTACTTTATTGGTGGAAAACATCAATGAAAGTTTGGTAGATTATTTCATATACAATCCTGGCGTAAGTACAGGATCTTTGGTGATGGCCTGTTTAATTTTATTTTTTGCTGGATTTTTTGCTGGATTTTTACCAGCGCGGTATGCGGCAAAAATCAAACCCATTGATGCACTGAGAGACGAATGAAAAATTTGATATTATTTGATTTGGACGCTTGGCGAGAAGTTTACGCCGCGATTCGCAAAAACAAAATGCGGACGATGTTGACCATGATTGGCGTCGCTTGGGGCATGTTTTTATTTGTCGCTTTGTTGGGCGCTTCACAAGGGGTTCAAAATGGATTTGACAAAATATTTTCGAATGCAGCCACCAACAGTTTGTTTGTCTGGATGCAGCAAACATCGATTCCCTATGAAGGATTTCAAAGAGGAAGAAATTTAGAGTTAAAAGTCGAAGACATCGAAGCGATGAAAGCCGAATTTCCACAAATCAAAATGATTGCACCGCGCAGCCAAGAAGGAAACATCACCGTTCAATTTCAAGGAAAACACGCCAATTATATTGTGAGCGGAGACTACCCCATCCAAAATGAAATGTTCAAAAAGATGATTGTTCAAGGACGTTTCATCAATGATGATGACATCAATTATGGCAAAAAAGTCTGTGTGATTGGTCACGATATTTTGGATGAAATTTTCCCTGTGGGGGAAAGTCCAATTGGCAAAATGCTGCAAATTGGTTCTGGCGTTTATACCGTTGTGGGCGTCTATAAAAATGGGCCGATGGCTTTTAGTCGAAACAATGAAATCCACATTCCTTTCACCACTTTTCAAAGGGTGTACAACCGACAAGGCGTGGTCAATTATGTGATTGTCAATGCCACCGATGATACCGACATCGTTGATTTTGAAACCAAAATCAAAGGTTTTTTGAAAGCAAGAAAAAATGTACATCCAGAGGATACGCAAGCGATTGGCGGATTCAATTTAGGAGAAAATTTAAACAAAATGTTTTCCTTCATGAGCGGTTTGAAATTGTTGGCGATTGTCGTCGGCGCTTTGACCTTGTTTTCTGGTGTGATTGCGATTGCAAGTATTTTATTGATCACGGTTTCAGAACGTACCAAAGAGTTTGGGATTCGCCGTGCTTTGGGCGCAGTGCCGAATCAAATCCGTTCACAAATTCTGTTGGAATCGATTGTATTGACCTTGATTGCTGGATTGTCAGGCATCGTGGGTGCCACAGCGATTTTGTACATTATCAATGTTTTTGTGGTCGCAGGAAAAGAAAATCAATTTCCTTTTATAAATGCCTCCGTCAATGTAACAATTTTGTCGGTTTCTTTACTAATCATGGTGTTGATGGCCATGTTGGCTGGACTCATTCCTGCACAGCGCGCCATTTCCATCAAACCGATTGATGCATTGCGAGACGAATAGATGAATTTATTTTAAAAATTATGAAAAAAGCCTTAAAGATTTTTTTGCTGTTGTTGTTTGTGGTTGCCGTTGTAGCAGCGATTTCCTACATGTATAAAACCAGCACGAAAGAAATGTCGAAATACGAAACGGTAGAAGCGGTCAAAAGAGACCTTTCGACCAAAGCGGTCGCTACAGGATCAGTGAAGCCAAGAGAAGTGATTGAAATCAAACCGAACATTTCTGGAGTGATTTCTGAAATTCATGTCAAAGAAGGGGAAACTGTAGAAAAAGGTGCATTGATTGCTACTTTGCGTGTGATTCCCAATGTACAGAGTTTGAATGCGGCCCAACAACAAATTAGTGCGGCCAAAATCACTTTGAACAATGAAGAAATTCAGTTCAACCGTACGAAATCTTTGTTTGAGCAAGGCGTCATTCCAAAACAAGAATTTGACAATGCACAAATGAGTTATCAAATGGCCAAACAAAACTTGAAAGAAGCCCAAAGCAATTATCAAATCGCGCAATCCGGTATCGCGCCAGGTTTGGAACAATATGCGACGATTCAGATTCGCGCCACCATTGCTGGGATGATTTTGTCAATTCCAGTAGAAATTGGAAATACGGTCCAAGAAATCAACAATTTCAGCGTGGGAACCACCATTGCCACCATGGCGGATGTCAACCAAATGATTTTTGAAGGAAAGGTCGATGAAGCCGATGTTGGAAAATTGGCCGAACAAATGCCAATTGTGATTTCGATTGGCGCTTTGCCTGACGAAAAATTCAATGGAATTTTGAATTACATCTCACCTTCTGGTGTGGAAACCAATGGGATTGTAGAGTTTGAAATCAAAGCCGATGTCAACCTGAAAGACAATGTTTTCTTAAGAGCGAATTACAGCGCCAATGCAGAAGTCATTTTGTCTGAAGCCAAAGATGTATTGACATTAGAAGCCGCACACATTCTATATGACAATGGGCAAGCTTATGTTGAAGTTTTAAAACCTGGGACAGAAAGTTACGACCAAGCGGTTTATTTGAAGAAAAACATCGAAACAGGAATTACCGATGGCGTGTACACCGAAATCAAATCCGGCATCAAAGCAGGCGATCAAGTTAAAATTTTCAATACCGATTTGGAGAAAAAATAATGAACAACCACACAATGACTGAATGAATTTCATTTTTCAATGATAAAAAAAGAAAGCATCCAACGAAATATTTCGTTGGATTTTTTTTTGAAGTAACCCGAAATTTCAATATTATGTTTACATTTGGTTCAATTGTCATGGACTGTACAACAATTCGGTGAGAGGAATTGGGGCGATGACAACTTAAATTAACACAAATTAAAATGAGACCAATTGCATTCATCCTGCCCATTCTATTGGCAGCATCTTCTTTTGCTTTTTCACAAAAAGCGACGACCAAATCCAACAATAAAAACACTTATTATGTCGTGGATTTGTCGAAATCCTTGCCTGCCAACCATACTCATGACCGCTATGCTTTGTTGACAATACATAGTGCGGATGTGGCTTTACCAAAAAAAATCTCCAAAGCGATGGACGATGCACTGACAGGAGATATTTATCAAGACAAATATGATTTTGTAAGAAGAGATGCTTTGAAAGTTTTGGTCGATCCAAGCATTTCTCCAGAAGACAAACAGTTCATTTGTCGTTATCATTTAGAGGATCGATCCAATAAAAACATGGCACCGATTTTTGTTTTTCTTGAACAATACTTGAAAAAAGGATCTTTAAATTAACTGCTACATTCAACAATTCATGAGAAAAGTAAAAAATCACAGCAGGTTAAGAAAGTATGTCATTTTATTGGGACTGTTTTTGTTTCAATTTGGAATGGGACAAGTTGTAAATATACAAAATATCAATACGACTGGTCGTTTTGCAAGCTGTTCAAATTCCACACCCAATATAACTGCGGAACTGGTAAACTCTACAGGAAGTACCATTGACAATGGAGAATTGGTCATCACCGATCCTTGTGGATTTACTACACTAGAGATTATTATATCTAATTTACAATGGGGTAAAGGAATAGATCAAAATTGGTTTCATGGGGTTTATTTTCCAATCAACTCGGGAATAATAATTGAAGATGTGATTTTACCAACAAGTTGGTTCGCTTTTGATGGGTCTACAGGAGCGTGTCCTCAAGGAGGGCAAATTGAAGGAGGACCTGGTTTTTATTTCGATGGACGCACAGATGCTAGATGTGATTGTCCTAAACAAATATTACATGATCAAGATCCTTCAAACAATTTTGGAGATACCAATATGGACTGTGGAAAAGCCTTTTCAGTGAAATTTAATATGACTTTTTGCAACAGCCAAGTCGAAACCACTACTCTTGATTTTACATTAAGAGGTGATTCAGATGGTAACACGGGTTGTTGGACAAACAAAGACACAGAAACAAATACCGTTAATTTCTCGATCAATACGGTAGAAAGTCAAATTCCTTTGTATGATGTTCCTGCACAGAATACACAAGTTTTTACTTATTGTCAAAACACCAATGATTTCAATTATATAGCAGAATTGATCGCAGGTTGTGGAACAGGACAAGATGTTACTTGGTGGGATGCTGCCGATGGCGGAAATATGATTGGCGTAGGATCTCCATTTTTATACGATACCCCAGGCAGTCAATGTCCACAAGGCTTGGAAGTGTATGCTTCTTGTTGCCCAACAGGACAAGGTTGTGAAAGAGAAAAAGTCGTCATAGGCGCTTGTTTGCCGCCTTCAGCCACACCAACTTTTGCGCCGATTCCGCCACAATGTCCAGATCTTCCCAATCCGCTTCCCCCAGTTTCCTTAGAAGGTGCTACTGGAAGTTGGTCTCCCGTCTTTGATCCACAAAACACGACGACTTATACGTTTACACCAGATCCAAACCAATGTGTAACTCAGTCAACCACCTTGGAAGTGGTCATTTTACCGCCTATCTTTCCTGAATTTAATAATTTGCAATTGGAATATTGTCAAGGTGAAACAGTTCCCAATTTACCAGGAACTTCAGACAATGGACACGCAGGAACTTGGTCCCCTTCCAATCAAATTGAAACGGCTGTTCCAGGAACTTTTACCTACACATTCGAGGCAAATGAAGATTGTGCAGAATTGGTGAGCATTGATATTGTTATTAAGGAACGAATTGTTCCCAATTTTAATTTGCCTTTGGAATATTGTCAAGGTGAGGTTGTTCCCAATTTGCCAGGAACTTCAGATGATGGTCACGCAGGAACTTGGTTCCCAAATGACCAAATTGATACCTCCCAACCAGGTTTGTACACCTATACTTTTTCGCCTACAGGATTGGATTGTTTTGATGATTTCACCATGGATATTTTAATCAAAGAGGAAATCATTCCTACTTTTCCTGTCGTAGATGCAATTTGTCAAAATACCATAGCGCCTGCCTTGCCTGCTCCCAATGAAAACTTGACAGGCACTTGGACGCCAGCAACAATTGACACTTCATTACCTGGTGTGTTTGATTTTACCTTTGAACCAGACTATGAATGTTCAGAAAGTGTGACCATTCAAATAGAAATCCTTCCAGAAACGGTCTTTGATTTCAACCTAAAAACAACCTATTGTCAGTTTGAAATTCCAGAAGATTTACCGACCCTATCTAACAATGGTGTGGAAGGAAATTGGACGTCCAATGTGATTGACACGAGTGTAGTTGGGACAAAAGAATATACTTTTTGGCCGATCAATGAATTGTGCCCTGTACCTTATGTATTGACGATTGAAGTCTTCCCTACTCCAGTTTTGAATGCGGTTCCCAAGCAGTTTTTGTGTGACCAAGATTTCGATGGATTGTATGTGGTGAATTTCAATGATTATATTCCCATATTAGGCGTAGGCTTGGATTATCAATTTTATGCTTCTCAAGCAGATTTGGACAACGACATTTCCATTCCAACCAATCAATGGGATGCGTATGCTTTCAATAGTTTGCCCCAAGAAATTTTTGTAGTTGGAACCAACGCATCAGGCTGTAGTTCGATCAATGGGGATAAGATCATTTTTGAATTGGAAACACAGGTTCAGCATGATGCAGGTCCGTTTGGCCCAATCGAATATTGTCCAGATGACAAAATTGATTTGACGCAATATGAAACCCAAATCAGTTCAGAAGCTGGCGTGGATTTTACTTATTACAATACTTTTCAAAATGCAGCAAATCAACTCAATCCCATTGCGGATGCGGATGATTTTCAACCAGGAAACAGCCAGACTGCAGTGTACGTTCGGGTAGATTTGGGTGGATTCTGTTCAGCCATTGTTGAAATCGAATTGTTCCGATTCACCACACCGAGTTTAACGGTTTCAGATTCTGCGTATTTGTGTCCAGGTGACAGCTATGAAGTCAGTGCTTCGAGTGATGATCCGACAGTTACCTTCATTTGGACTTTGGAAGATGGGACAGAATGGACAGGACCGAATCAAACGATTGATACCATTGGCGTTTATACCATTGTCGCCATCAGCGGAGATGGTTGTCCGAGTGAAGTCAAGACCATCACAGTACAACATCCACCTACGCCGACTATTTTAGAAGTCAATACCTCAGGAAATTCCATCACTGTCGTAGCTACCAACAATGGCTATGGCGAGTTGGATTACTCTTTGGATCAAATTTTCTGGCAATCGAGCCATCGTTTTGAAAATTTAATTCCTGGCGAAACCTACACCATTTGGGTCAGAGGGAGCGGTTGTATGTTGACCAGCTATGAGATTACCTTGTTAAAAATCGTCAATTTCTTTTCGCCCAACAACGATGGAAAAAATGATACTTGGATGATCAATGGCATCACTTCCAATGTTGGCGCGACCATCAAGATTTTTGACCGCAATGGAAAAATATTTGTGGACAGAGTATTTGTTGGCGATTATTTATGGGATGGAAAGTACATGGGAAGAACGGTTCCTTCTGGCGATTATTGGTACATCATCACCATACCAGGAGATGGCATTATCGCAGAAAGAAAAATCTCTGGACATGTTACTGTTAAAACGGAATAAATTTAAAGTTTAATAAATTAACAAATAAGAATAGTCAAAATAAGCATTGTATATGATTGGTAAACACTATTATTGTACAGAAACTGAAACATGGCTTTCATGCAGTTCTTATGCATTGATTCAAAAAATTATTTTTAATCAAAATAATAAAAGATATTTGTTAGGTAAAAGAGAGATAAACACATGAGAAAAATATTATTATCGACTATTTTGACTTTCATTTCATTGCCGTTGTTGGCGCAAGAAGGTTTGCCTTTTTACAATCATTACTTGGTCAGTGACAAGTATTTGATCAACCCATCTTATGCAGGTGTCAATCCCGAAATTTTGAGCGTGACGGGCACACATAGAAACCAATGGGCAGATTTACCTGAAAGTCCCAATACACAAACCATCAGTGCGCATGCAACAGTGGTGGATCGATTGGCTTTTGGAATTTATGCTTTCAAGGACCAAAATGGTTTGTCCGATTTGAAAGGTTTGAATGTCACTGCAGCTTACCACATTCCGATCAACTCCAACCGAGATTACCGATGGAATGAGGCGGAAGACGTTTTCTCATTTGGTGTTTCTTACAGCAACATGCAACAAAGTTTTGATTTGTCCAGAGCGATTGTCGATGATCCTTCGGATTACGCATTGGTGGATCCGAATTTCAACATGAATTATTTCAATGTCGGCGTTTCTTTCAAATATGCGGGTGCATTTGGTGGCGTTTCTATTTTGGATGTGCCTTTGCAAGAAAGCCAAGCCATTGCTGAAGGGGTTGAATCCTTTCCTGCACAATACTACTTCTTGTTGGGCTACCAAGTGTTTTTGAATGAAGGCATCCATTTGGAACCTTCGTTGACCATGAATTTGAATTCCAATTCAGCCAGAAGATTTGACTTGAACTTGATGTCGCATTTCTCTTTTGGCGACCGCAGCCAAGGTTTGGATATTGGCGTTTCTTACCGACAAGACATCGATAAAAATGGCGCGCAAGGATTGAGTTTTTCTCCCATCATGAAATTAAAAATCGGTGATTTGAGATTGGGCATGGCGTATGACATTGGTTTGTCTGATATCGCCAAAGAAGCTGGAAACGGCATGTTATTTAGTTTGGGGTACGACTTTGGCAACCCCTTCAAACCAGATTTTAGATAAATAACTTCAACTCCATCCATACACAAAACACCTGCTACAAAGTGGGTGTTTTTTTTTGAATAAAATTGACAGGATTCTTCTCTCCTTCAAATTACCACTATGCGCATTTGAATCTTTTGGCAATCTCTCGACACATGAATGCTGACGTGTGGCCAATATGTGGCAAAATCATTTATTTAAAGCACTTGAATCAACTTTCATTTTTTATCTAACATCTAGGTTGTTTTTTTAATAATAAGCGTTTAAAAAAGCTTGAATGCGCTGTGTTCATTCATAATATTTTAAAGATTGAATCCATCAACAAAATTGATTTCAAACAAAAAATCCCAAACAGCTATTTTCAAGCTATTTAGGATTTTAAGTGTAGACTTCCCGATACAATTTTCGAACCATTTTATCAAAGATCTTAATAGATTAGCAGCTTCTTCTGAATAAAATGAACCTTAAAAATATTTACATCCTTAATCTAAACGTATAAAAATTCCCACATACATTAATAACTAATCTCCCCCAATACGAAATGAATAAAAGATAGCTAAGGCTTAATTTCTGTACTGCCAAAAAACTACGGCATAATACCCTACTCACAAAACTTTTACCGTTTTCTCTATCTACGATTTCCCCCTATACCCTTCTGTAGTTTTTTTTTCTTTTGAAAAATTTCATATAAAAGAAGTAGATCAATCGAAAAGGAAATTCTAAAAAGACTATACAACACTCAAAATTAAAGATGTTCATTATGTAATAACGAAATCCATATGCATATCTAGGTAAGCAACTCCCTGTAATCTATACTAAAAAGTATATATTTGATAAGCAATTTTGCATTTTGAACGGCTAGAATCATGGGAAGTGGACACGCAATATTTATGTAGATGTTTCAAAAAATCACTCACTTAAATATTTTGACTATGGAAAATTACACTTACAAAGATGTATTGGAAAGAATACAGAAAGAAGAAAGAAATGTTGAATTAATCAGCAGTAATATTATTGATGAATCTCGTCGTTTAATTCTCGTTTTACAAGACTTATTAAATAAACTAAAAGTGTACGTAACAAAGTACGGTTTTTCAGATGACGATGATGAAATAGATTTCTTTAAGAGAATTAAACCTGAAATATTAGGAAAACTAATTTATTACAATAAAGTCTATCGCATAGAAACCCTATGTCCAGTTAACAGCGGAAAAATGTATCATAGCTATTTTACCACACAATTATCCGTTTTTAAAAGAGATTACATAGAAAACATCAGTAATTCAGATTTTTATAGATATTACAGTTCTGATAGAAATGATAAAGATCGAATGTATTTTAAAAGAGGAAATATCAACTATCACGATGGGCTAAACAGTTTCGCATTTGAATTAGATCTCGAATTTTCAACCTTTTATGATTACAAAGTAGCAAGGATTATTGCAGATAAATTGCTTTATACCTACTTGATGACTAGAATTAATTCAGAAGAAATTTTAAAAATATCAGATAACTCAAAAGATTTATCGTGGACAAATTCTCAAAATGCTCTTATCGAACTGATTTATGCACTTTACATTTCAAATTCCATTTCTCACGGAAAAATTAGCATCCGAAAATTAGCCTCGATTTGTCAGGAACTTTTTCAAACTCCATTAAACGATATACATCATGCATTTCACAGAATGAAAACCCGAAGCGGTACCCGAACGGTATTTTTAGACCAACTTAAAATTTCGTTAGAAGAATATATGGACAAAGATCTTTAATTTAGCACTGGTCTTTAGCTTAAAGCAGTACAACAAAAATGTGCTGCTTTTTTGTTTACACTATTTGCCAATATAAACCAATTGGCAAATGATTGCATCCTTCAATTCCTAAACACTCCATATTCTTTTAAACTCCTATAAGACAAGGGGTTTTCCTAATTCATAAATTTTATAATAACCGTTAAGCCAATTGGCAAGGCTTGGCAGACAAACACTGCCGCGTTCCACAACTTTGCATTGTAAACATTAAAGTGCAATGCGATGAAAATTATAACCATTGAAGAAGAAGCGTGGAAACAACTTAATAATCAGATAAATGCTATTGCTGATTATCTGCAAAGATTGAACGATACAAGCTATGATGATTTATGGTTCAACAACCATGAGGTATGCCAATACCTGCATAATAGCGAAAAAACTTTGTGGCGTATGCGTACCAAAGGCGAAATAACCTATTCCAAAATCTACGGACAATATTTCTATACCATAGGAACTATCAAGGATTTACTCAATGCCAATGCCGTGCAAAGTAGCAATAAGTATGTACAGGAAATTATGGCAAAAGGCAAAAGCTATATCGAAAAAGGAAGAAAGTTAAAAACAGATAAAAAGTAGATACTATGAATATTGACAGAATGGAATTTATATCATGGATGGAACGCATCATGGACAGGTTCGATATGTTGGGCGACAATATAAACGACCTGCAAAAGAAACGAAATACCATAGACGGTGAGGAATTGCTCGATAATCAAGACTTAATGCAGATGCTGAAAATCAGTAGCCGTTCCCTGCAACGCTATCGCTCTATTCGCAAACTACCCTACTATACCATAAGTGGCAAACTATATTACAAGCTCTCGGATGTGCATCAGTTCATCAGAGATAGTTTTAACAAATAGAACGCAAATGAAAGCCAAGCACTTCCTTTGACTGCAGCTTCGGACAATACTCCATTTGCTTGATTTACTTTCGGCATTAAAATTTTAAATGTAAAGAATATGAGCGAAAAAACTTTAAATCAAAAGGAAGTATCTGAACAATTGTCGGATATACTGCTAGTGCTGGATAAGGAAAAAATGAAAATCCAGGTTGTAAAGAGTATCGATAAAGACGGAAAAATGGAAACCGTTAATCCCACAAAGAAAAACCAGAGTGTGTTTTTGCGTGTGGACAAACACGGTGATTTCGTATCCAATTTTCTTTCTAATTTTTGGAGGCAGTTAAAAGACCCTACTCAATTCAAAATTTTTAAAGTATCGGCTGATGAAGCACTCAAAAAGGCAAAGGAGTTTCAAAAAGAAGTAAATAATCCTACATCAGAAGGCAAAAAAGAAATGGAAAAGTACGAAGTAAAAAATGATTCTGAACAAAAACAAGAAAATCAAAATAATATGGCAACAACACAGACAACACAAGAAAAAAGCGAATACCGCTTCCAACCCGAACAGATTGATTGGGAAACAATGAATAATCTCGGATTAAGCAAGGAATACCTTGAAAAAAAGAACCTTCTTGAACCTTTATTGAAAGGTTACAAGACGAATGAGCTTGTACCCATAAGCGTTAATCTTAGTGGTGCAGCAGTTCGTACAGACGCTCGCTTATCGTTACAACCTACACCTGATGGAAATATCGTAGCAGCAGTACACGGTATCAGACGTGAACCCAATCTAAATTTTGAATTTTTTGGACATAAGTTTACGGACGAAGATAAAAAGAATCTACTCGAATCAGGTAATATGGGGCGTGTGGTTGATTTGAAAAACACCAAAACAGGAGAAATGATGCCTTCCATTATCAGTGTGGACAGGCTTACCAATGAGTTGATTGCTTTAAAGACAGAGTTTATCAAAATCCCTGATGAATTAAAGGGTGTAAAATTGAACGATGCACAAAAGCAAACCTTAATGGAAGGAAAACCTCTATTTATTGAGGGCATGATTTCGACAAAAGGAACCTCTTTTAATGCAAACGTTCAGTTTAATGCTGATAAGCGATATGTCGAGTTTCTGTTTGATAGAAGCAACAATAATCAGCAAGCTCAGAATAAGCAACAAAATCAAAACCAATCGCAGGAAGCTCCAAAAAAATTCAGAGGTAAAGAGCTAACTGATGAGCAGTACAATAAATTCAAAGACGGGCAAACCGTATATGTTGAGCTGAGAGATAAAAAAGGCCAACCTTATCAGGGATACATTACGTTCAATAAAGAAAATGGAAAAACCAATTTTGAATTTCCAAATCAATATAAGGAGCGTGTAAAACCTACCGAAACCCACAAAACACAAACTGCGGTTAATTCTGAGGGTAAGACTAACGAAGCAACCAAAAATGTGAAGGAGCCATTGCAAAAAGGACAACAAAAACCGAAGAATGAAAAGCAACAAGAGCAACAGGAAAAACCGAAGGCTCCTGCAAAATCGAAAGGTAAAAAAGTGAGTTAGTTATGAAAACAGTTATCGCAGAAAAACCAAGCGTAGCAAGAGAAATAGCCAGCTTGTTGGGAGCATCTGATAAAAAAGACGGCTACTTAACAGGCAATGGCTATTTTGTTACCTGGGCATTCGGCCATTTAATAGGCTTGGGAATGCCTGAAGATTACGGGATTTCAGGATTTGACAAGGCTTCATTGCCTATCCTCCCGAACCCGTTTATTTTGACCGTTCGTAAAGTTAAGAGAGACAAAGGCTATCAAGTCGACACTGGAGCATTAAAGCAACTGAAAATAATCAAAGAATTATTCCATAAAAGCGATAGTATTATTGTTGCAACCGATGCAGGGCGTGAAGGTGAATTGATATTTCGCTATATCTACGAACACTTGAAATGTAAGAAGCCTTTTGAACGGCTTTGGATAAGTTCATTAACTGAAAAAGCCATTAAACAGGGTTTTGACAACCTAAAAGACGGAAAAGAGTTTGACGGCTTATTTCAGGCAGCACAAGGCAGAAGCCGTGCCGATTGGTTAGTGGGTATCAATGCTACACAAGCATTGAGTATCTCGGCAGGCAATGGTACTTATTCATTAGGCAGAGTTCAAACACCTACATTGGCTTTGATTTGCAAAAGGTATCTCGAAAACAAGAACTTCTCCATTAAGAAGTATTGGCAAATTCAGTTATTGCACCACAAAGAAAATATTGCTTTTAAAAGTATCTCTAAAACGAAATGGGACGAACAAAAGTTAGCCAAAGATGCCCTAAAGTTAATCCAAAGACACGGAACTGCCACAGTTGTGTCTGTGGAAAGCAAGAATATAACTGAGCAACCGCCCTTATTGTTTGACCTTACAGGTTTGCAAAAAGAAGCCAATAAAAAGCTAAACCTGTCTGCCGAGCAAACGCTCAATATTGCTCAAAGCCTTTACGAGCAAAAGTTTATTACCTATCCCCGTACTGGAAGTAAATACATACCTGAAGATATGTGGGCTGAAATTCCAAATCTTGTAAGAGCACTACAGGACAATAAACAATATAAACTAGCCGTATCAAAACTAAAGTGGGGTCGGTTTAATAAGCGTATCGTAAACGATTTGCGTGTAACTGATCATCATGGCTTACTCATCACCGACAAAATTCCGTCTGCTCTGAATGTGGAAGAAACAAAGGTATATAATATGATTGCCTTTCGATTGCTTGAAGCCCTTTCACAAGCCTGTATGAAAGAGGTTACCAATATTGACTTAGAAGCATCGCATTACGATTTTATGCTGAAAGGTTGCAAAGTATTGGAACCAGGTTGGCGCTCTATCAAAGGTAACTTTTCGGACGATGATGTCGAACCGATTCAGGACTTGCCCGAACTCAGAAAAGGTGACGAATTGAAAATCAAAGAAGCCATTTGTTTAGAAAAGAAAACCAAACCACCTGTACTTTATACCGAAGCTGGACTATTGTCGGCAATGGAAACCGCAGGTAAGGAAATCGAGAACGAGGACGAACGCAAAGCCCTGCTAAATATCGGTATCGGCACACCTGCCACAAGAGCAGCGATAATTGAAACTTTGTTTAACCGTAATTACATCCTAAGAGAAAAGAAATCCTTAATCCCAACAGAAAAAGGATTACAGGTATATAGATTGGTCAAAGACCTAAAAATTTCAGATGTGGCAATGACTGCCGAATGGGAATTGGCTTTGCAGAAAATTGAAAACAATGAATTAGAAGCAAAAGAATTCCATAGTGAAATGGAAAATTATGCGAAGTCTATCACTAATGAATTGCTACAGGCCTCCATTCCCAACGAAAACTTACCTAAATTGATTTGTCCAAAATGCAAAAGTCAACACCTTATAATCCGTGATAAGATTGTCAAATGTCCTGATGAAAATTGTAATTGGTTACAGTTTCGTAATGTGTGTGGCGTACATATCAGTATAACGAATATTACAAGCCTTGTCAATAAAAGTGAAACTTCACTCATCAAAGGAATGAAAAGCAAGGCAGGTAAAAAGTTCGATGCCTGTATTGTATTGAATGAAAAGGCTGAAACCTCATTTGAGTTTGAGAAAAACAAAAAGCCTAATGCAAAATAAGCCTGTAATTACTTCTAAAGAAATCAAGCCTTTGATTTACACTGTTCGTGATAAACAAGTGATGCTGGATAGCGATATTGCTTCATTTTTTCAAGTAGAAACTAAAAATCTCAATCGAGCCGTAAAAAGGAATATTGACAGATTTCCACAATCATTCTGTTTTCAATTAAGTGAACAAGAAGCCGAAAACTTGAGGTTCCAATTTGGCACCTCAAGTTCGGGATACGGTGGAAGGCGCTATTTACCAATGGTTTTTACAGAATCAGGAATTGCGATGGCTTCTGCCATATTACGTTCCGACATTGCCATTAAAGTAAGTGTAGAAATTATTGAAGCCTTTGTAGAAATGCGTAAAACACTTATCAGCAACGCTGCATTGTTTCAAAGATTGGATACCATTGAGATAAAGCAATTACAAGCCGACCAAAAATTTGAGGAAATCTTTAAGGCTTTGGAAAGCGACAAGCTCCACAGCGAAAAAGGTGTTTTTTACGACGGACAGATTTTCGATGCTTATACTTTTGTTTCTGATATTATCCGAAGTGCTAAAAATTCAATTATCCTGCTTGATAATTATGTAGATGATACGGTACTGACCTTGTTAAGAAAACGCAGTGATAATGTAACCGCAACAATCTATACCAAAACTATCAGTAATCAGTTAAGGTTGGATTCGCAACGTTACACAGCCAATATCCATCAATTGAAATTGAAATTTTCTCTGATGCTCACGACCGGTTTTTGATTATTGACAATATGGAACTCTATCATATCGGAGCATCACTAAAAGACCTCGGTAAAAAATGGTTTGCCTTTTCCAGAATGGATGTTGAGTTTGGTAGGATGCTTAAAATCCTTCATCAACAATAAACCCTCTGAATTTTCAGAGGGTTTATTGTTTTACTGTTCCAAAAATATGTAATAACTACTTTAATGTAACGGTGTCTATTTCAGACTAACTTACTGTAATACCATCATAAAAATAATCAATAATATATTTATCAAATGAATCTGTAAAACCGAATGACTTTATTTTTTCCTTTCCAATTTGATGAAATTTTTCTATTGCATTATGAATGTTTAATTCCTCATCTAGAAAGTCAATTACTCCATTTTGATGAAGCTTTCTTGAAATCATTCTTGGGAGGCCATATTCTTCTAGTTGATAAACAACCGCAGGTAAAAATGCATGAGAAACTTTAGAAACAAATGGAGAAACATCTGTTCCATTGTCAAGAATTTCTCTTTGAAGAATATTTATATCACTAATTAACGATGATAAATTAAATGCTGCAATTCTTTCAAGTTTAAAAAACTGCTCAATATCGATATCGAACTCATCTAATTCATCTAGTAATTCTGGTATTGTACTTCCCCAATTTGTTACTAATACTTTAACAAATTCAACAAACTTTTTATGTTGAACTCCATAAGGTCCATCACCCCATTCTCCAGGTTGCAAACTTATTATTTTCCATAATAATCTATCCCAAGATTCTGGCTCGTTCGAATTTAAGTAAGAAAGTCCATTCCAATCTTTAGGATTGTCTTTCATTTGTCTTGCTGTTTCTTTAATAAAATCAGAATTGTTTGATTGAAATATATTTTCCTTTAGAAGTCTGTCGTAAGTTTCTTTACCCAATATTTCATACATTTCATCTTTAAATGTTATAATTTTGGCAATTTGTTCGTTATTAAGACTGGAACTGTGAATGTTTTCATCCAAATCACCTAAAATCGTGTCAGGAAAAGGAATATCAAGTTGAGTAGCATCATCAGGTGGCGGTGGTTCAAGTAAATATATTTTGCCAACAAAATATTTAAACATTCTACCTCCTCTACCAATAATATTTTTGTAAGTAAAGCTATCTAGAATACTATTTCCTCCACTTTTTCTATTTCTCCAAATAATAACATTCTCAGCTGAAGTATTTACTCCTTCAATTATAGAAGATGTAGAAATAATATTACTTAACCCTTCTTGTTCTTCAAATAATTTAACCTGTATTTGACTTATTGACCGATGTAGCTGACCATTATGAATACCAACGCCTCTTTTAATAAGATTTGTTAATTTCCAATTAGCACCATAATTGATAGTAAGCCAATTAGCAAATTCAACTAACAAAGTTTTCTCTGAAATAGGCAACCTTTCATTTAATAGATTAGAAACCTTATCAATTTGAGGATATGAGGCAGCATATATAAGAGATTTTGTATTTGTCTCTTCAAGAATATTTAAAAGGATCTCTCCCTTTTGAATTTCTTTTTCAATTTTATCTCCCTCAATTTCTTTGTATTTTTCAAATTTATCAAGATACACAGTATTAAAACCAAGTTTGTCTTCAAATATCATATCTTGCGTGAAAACGTTGTCTCCAATAGATGTAATATTTGGAGCAAGAAAATACTTTTGCTTGGATTTTAAACCAAGTTTAATTATTGCTTTTAATAACGATGGAGCTCTTGATTTATCATAAACGGCACTGGCTTTGTAAAATTCATCAATAATTAGAATATCAATACTTTCAATTTTGTTAACATAATTCATTGCTCTTTCTTGCGGAAATATGAAAATATTCTTTTCAGCTAGTTCTACCTCTGTAGTTGTGATGATTTTATATTTATGAGCAAATTTTTTGTATAGACGCCTGCGTGTTTCATCAGTCAAGGCTATTGTAGGCACAATGATAACCACATTAATTGGGTTTGTAATTGAAATAAAAGCATCGATTACAAAGCTTTTACCAAAACTCGTGGGTGCACTAACTGCAATATTTTCACCATCAACTAATCGTTTTAACAAAGATGATTGTTCCCTATGCAAAGTTGATTGTTTACCTCCTATGTCGACTTTGAAAATCTCATATACAAATCTGTCTTCCCAATTTGCGGTGTCAGCATTTAAATATGGATATAATCCTGTTTCTCGAATTAAATGATTTAATAATGGAGAGTACTCAATTTCATTTCTTTCGTGGTATTCAAGTAGTTTAATAAGTTCATTTCTAGCATGAATTTCCTGATTGGAAATTAAGTAGTCATTAATTATGTGGCAAGAATCAAATATATCCATTATTAAGAATTTTTATAAAAGTCAGCCATAGAAACAAATTTATCTACAATTGTCTTTTTTAGTGGTACAGGAAATAAAATTAAGTGAAACTTGATTTCAGAGTAATGAGGTAACGTGCCAAGTTTGTTGATTTGCTTCTTAAAAAAGGACTCAGCTCTATTTTTATGGTATTCAACTAATTCTTTTTTATATTCATCTGAAATGGCATTCTGTTTTTTTGTTATTTCACATTCGTGCAATAGTAATATTGGAATATGCAATTTAGGTTTAATAATATCTATAGATTCTCTAGGTGAAAGAGCTGCTTTTATTGTATTTCTTAAAGTTTCATCTTCAATTAAGAAGTCAATATCAGAAACATTTGTAATTATGCTATTTTCCTTTTTGAGCTTCTCAGTAACTAGAGAATTTCCTACCGAAGTAATTATCTCAGAAATTCTAGCGTCTTCAATACTATTGTAAAATTTAGCTTCTCCGAACCATATAGAAAAATCATTGTCATTTTCAATAATTATATGAACACTGTCGGCTCCTTTTGCATTATCTTGAGGGTTTTGTTTATAGAATATTTTAGGGACGACTGGCAAGGCATTGAAGTGATGTTTCATAATAGCATACAGCACAATTTCTGCTATTTCACTACCTTTACTAATATCACCTGATTTATCAGAAAGTCTTAAGTTTTTTGCTGCAGAAGTTAATAATGAGTGATGACTATTCACTAAACTTTCTCGCTCTTTATGGGACAATGAAGTTTCTGCTATATTATCCCATATAAAATTTTGAAAATGCTTATACCTCCATTCTGTGTCTTCAAAATTATTTATCATACTTACAACACTCTTGTTTTCAACAGGATTTATCGTGTCGTCAGAATTTATATCTGAAAAGGTATTATTAATGAGGATTTCAAAAGTCATTTTAATTGGTGTATTAATTGTTCATTAAGTAAGTACAATATTACAAAATAAAACCCTACTAAAGACTTGTTTTAAGCCAAAGCCTACCTTTCAAAGCCAAACCCTACCACTTCTACAAAAGCTTTTATTTCCTGCTCTAAATTTATCCATCAAGCAAAATCATAAACATTTTATTGTATGGATACACAACAAAAAGACCTGTCGTATTTCAGGTTACGACTGCAAGAATTATTAAATATCAGCTTTCCAGAAAAGGCTCATGACGAAAAGTTTATCAATCAGCGTTCAAGCTGGGCAGCCAATGCCTATGAGGGTGCTTTTAGATCTGGGAATTCAATTGAACAATGTACTGAAATAGCTGATTACATACTGTTCGAAGGGTTATACTTTTCCAAATTCGATACGGTTTTTCAAGTGGTATGTAATGAGTTTGATACCTTAATGGCAGACGAAGAATTGCGACCGTTCGCTCTTAAAATGTTCACCGTCTGTGAACCTGTTTTCTCCAAGTATGAATTAACCGATGATTTCGCTTATACCTACGAGTTTGATGCTCTTTATACCGAAGTAACTGGAACTATCGCAATATGGATAGCGGAAAATGGGCTTCAGTAGAAAGCAACATCTCCAACAAAACATTGATGCCTTACGAATTGCTTTTAAACTGGAAAAGGAGAACCATCAAGCAACCATAGGCGAAAGACTGTTAATGATGCAATACAGCGGATTTGGCGGTCTTAAATTCGTGCTGAATCCTATAACGGAAGACATAGATATCAACCATTGGCGTAAAACCGAACACGATTTATTCCCTATTACGCAGGAACTCCACCAACTACTAAAAGAAAATTCACAAGACGAAAAGCAATACCGCAGGTATGTAGACAGTATGAAAAGTTCGGTACTGACCGCTTTTTATACACCACCGCAGGTCATAGATGCCATTTCACAGGGAATGCTTGATAACAATCTGCGCATTGACAAATTCCTTGAACCATCGGCAGGTATCGGGTCACTTGTTCAATCTTTTGCAGGAAACGAAACCAAAGTTGCAGCCTACGAAAAAGATGTGCTGACAGGAAAGATTTTAAAACAACTTTATCCTGAAAGTACTGTTCGCATAAGTGGTTTTGAAGAAATACCCGAAAAGGAACAAAATACGTATGATGTGATCGCCAGTAATATCCCTTTTGGCGATACTTCTGTATTTGATCTCTCGTATTCTCGAAGCAAGGATAGTGCAAGAGTTCAGGCTGCCGTGGAGCGAAAAATACAGTTATCAATTGCGCCGGAATTTAAAGAAGAACTCGAAGTGCAAGTCGAAAAACAAGAAGAGATTCATGAGGTTTCTGAAAGTATTGTGTGGAAAAAAGGCATTCATGTACCAAGAGAGGGATTGTAAAACACTACTTACTTTTCTGCTCAACCCACTATCTTCATGCAGTATAGAAATCATTCCATGACATTTGTTAGGTTAGAACCTTTTTATTACTACCTTTAGTGAGAAGTTGAAAATTACAGGGTTTTTCCTGTTGGTTTTTATGTTTTAGTGTTTGATCTTTAAGACATAGTTTTAAATATTTATATTTTATAAAAAAGAACAATAAAAACCGAAGGATTGTTAATAGTTTTAATAATAAACACAACTAAGTTTTAACAAAAAATGTAAATATTTTATTTTTCCAAAAGATGATAAACAATGTTAAATATCCAAGCTCATATCTTTTTTCCGAATTATCAATCAATAATACTACAGCATTTGGGCCCAATAGTGAAAATGAATTTCAGATTACAACAGTTTTAAATACTATCCAACCTAAAAAAGTTTTTGCTGTTACTTCAGGGATATTGTTTTTCTCTATTTATGGAGATGACCCTGACAAAATCAATATTTTATTGAGACCTTCAAATAATGTCGGAATTGGTCTTAAAATTAAATACTTTGTATACAGAGGAGTGAAAAGTGAAGGTGTTTTAGAGGAGATAAATGGGGAAATAAAAGTTGTTGGCAGAAATGATACAACTTTAATAGATTTTCTAAACAAGGTTTGGGATGAGTATGTTGAATTTAATAATACAGAAGATGAATTTACCGCTGATAAAATAGGTTATTTAACATCTAATGATTCGGTAACTGATATTTTAAAAAAATTCTTTATCTCCGAAAATTACAATTTACTACATGTGGAAGCTGGAACTCATATAGGTAATTTTATTGGGGATCTTGGTTTTGAAATTGTATTGGATGATGGAGATTTTTCTCAAAGCATTTCGGATACTGGTTTAGAGTTTGATGAGAGTTTTGCTAGAGCAACAGAATGTATATTAAAGGCAAATGGAGATCATCCAACAGATTCTTTCATTTTTGGAGGTAACAAGAATAGTTTAAGTGCAAAGGTCTTCCGACAGAGTATTTATAAATTTATTGATCCTGCTGCATTTTATGGAGCACATATTACAAATAATGGTAAAAAAAACAATGGCACTATTGGAACAATGACAAAAAAGTATGTTAAACAAAATGAAATTTACAATGATATTATTAGTAAATTCATTAATAAGAATAAAATATATTTTTACATAAGATCTAATAGAGGTAGATCATATAATTTTTATCCACCTGCTGAACCAACTGACAAGCCTATTGAATTTTTAGATATTGATAATGAAAACTATGAATTACAGGAATATAGTTGGCCTATTAGAATTTTTAATCAATTAAATTTACCTTATATCGACATTAAATTAAATATATTTTCAAAAGGCTGTTGCCTATTTAGGTATGGAGGAATGCAAAATGATAAACTATTTTATGATGAAAATAAAATAAAAAATATAAAAGGTATATATTCAAATTTACCTGTATATTATTCGGAAGGTGAGATATCCATGGCTTATTTTGTTTACTTTGTATTTAATAATAACGAAGAAGTTTTTCCAAATGAAATATTCGGTCCTGTTAATTTAAACGCCATATTGGAAAAAGAGGATTTTTCTTCAAAGCAAGGTTCGTATATTAGCAATCTCAGACCTGCATTAATTCAAGAAAACGGGAATACAGCTCTCTACAATTCCTTAATTGTATTAGATGGAGCGTATATAGCAGATACAAACCCAGAAGGAACTCCAACTGAACAAGAATTAGCAGCGAATTTAAGAACATATATTCTTTTTCCGACATTGAGTAACAAAGAAAAGGACGGCTCAATAAATAAAAGAAAAATTTCTGCAGGGTATTATGAAGGGATAAATAACTCTGAAGAATATTGTACAAAAATTTATGGAAACGGAACAATATACAAAGGACTTATAAATGATGGGCAAGATATTTCCTCGATTCATTATAGAGGAGATGAAGATAATAAAGATATGCCTGTTTTTCAGTTGGGAATTTCAGAAAGAGAATATAGACAATTGACTCAAGATATTCAAAATGATTTTCCAAAAGCGACCAATTACTTTTTTTACCTGGAAGAGGTTTCTACAACTTCCTTATCATTTTTAAAGTACAATCTCAAAATACAATTTGATAAAGAAGATGGTACAAAAATAGAAACAACTGCTTCCGTTTCACTATACACAATAGATGGATATTTCTATTTCACTAAAGATTATGCAAATAATATTAACTCTGAATATTATAAAACATTTCCAAATATATCTGCAGAATTTTTTCCAAGAGAAGATTATAATGGCGAGTTCGGCTTCGACTGGCTTCGAAAAGGCAAAATCGACCAAAATAACGGAATAATTGACAAACCGTTTAACAAAATTATTGCAGATCATTACAAATCTGATGGCATAACGTTGGAAGATAATGTCAATGAATACAAAGGAATATATAAACTCAATAGATCAAAATACTTTAAGCTGAAGTATAACGAGTATAAGGCAATTCCTGTAAGTTGGAAACTAACAGGCTCCGGCGCGGGAGAGAATACTGATGAATTTGAAAAAGATATAGGGGTGTCTTATGTTAATTTTTACAGAGGTATTACAGGTGCGAACAATCAACGGGCAAAACTAAGATTATGCATAAGAGCGAACGCAAACTCAAACCCTTCAATTCTGTATATAAAATATAATAAGGGTTTATTTATAATCAGAAGAACAGACAATTCCAATAATCCGGACAACAATCCCCTTGACCCAACAGGAAAATATAGATTATTGGAGTTAAAAGGAAATAATGATTTGCCCAATTCAAATAATGAAAAGTATATTGACATTGAAATACAGAATATTGCCGACATTACTGCTGATGAAAAGATAACGGTACATGTGGATAGTGCTGAAGGAGAGATTTGCGGTACACTAATCGCTCGTAAAAATGATGATAGACAAACAAAAAAAGTTGTAGTGGTTCGCCTTGAAGATAACCTGCCGATTAATACTACTACACTCGGCAAACAAGAGGCGAACATGGTTGTGAATACTATGGCAATTGAAAAATTCTTAAATCACGCTAATATAAATATTGAGATTGTATCTACCATAAAAATAGATATTACTGGTAATACTGCATTAGCAGACTATTTAAGTTCTCCCGCTGCACCATATAGTCTTCTTGATCCAGATAATCCAACCCATAACAATGAGAATCTTGAGAACCCATTTAAAATAGACATGGAAATGGATGATTTAGGTGATGTAATATTAGATGATGTTATACAACCTTATTTGTTAAGTATTTCCGATGATATTAATAATTACCTAAATCATTTTTTTCTCGTTCTAACTGACCGTGAACCAGTTACTTTACCTGGTGCTACCACCAGACTTAATGCTTTTAGATACAAGAATGAATTAATGATTTCAAAAAAAGCGGATGACAATATAATAACACATGAGTTTGTTCACGGATTTGAAGTAGAACATATATTTAGTAACAATGGCAAATATACCTATATGCATGGGAATTATAGCTCTATTAATTCAGATTTTGAATTAAACAACAATCCGACAGGTGTACCGACCAATAATATTACAGATAATTTGATGGACTACTTTATTACACGCAAAACTTTATACAAATGGCAATGGGATTTAATTAAAGAAAATATAAAAAAAATAAGATGAGAAGACCAGTTTATATAATTGTTATCTTAATAGGTCTGTCATTACTTACTCAATGTATTACCCAAAAAAACATTACAAAAATGAAAATATTTAACAAAGAACTCGTGTTTCCTGATATGTCCTCTGATTATGAAAGATTAACTCCCTCAGAAATGAAGGATTTTAAGAAAAAAAAGGATTTGGCAATTCCGGAATATTCTGAAAGGAATATATATAGATATACAGATTATAACAAAGAAGGGAGGATTCAATATAGTTTTAACGATGAAAACAATACTATAGGAGTTTTAAAGTATATTAAAATAGAACCGGATGAAAATAATAAGGACTTTGAGAAGTCAATCTGTTTTTTAGAATATAAGAGATTTTCGGGTAATAAATTAGTAGAGAAAGATCTTAAATTAATTAGTGGTTCTTCTTTCCTTATGTCTTTAAAAAAATATAAATATGATGAAGGTGGAAATATAATCAATGAATACGATTATTCTAAAAATTTCAAACAATCATTACCTGATATTCTGAAGATTTTAGAGAAATATAATTTATCAATGGAATTCAACAATGCTATAGTAACAGGCGGTAATCGTTCTTATTTAACAACTATAGAGGCAGTTAATTCGAATTATGGTGAAATTTGGCTTATAGGAATAGGACTTTATAATGGGATAATAGATGATGCTACCGGTGAAATTATAGTACATAATTCTGACACTTTTCTTAGAGAAAAACAGGGGAAGTTTCAATTTATAGAAGAAGATACTTTTAAACGTAAATATGGTGAGAAATCAATAAAAGAATTAGAGCAAGAAACAGATTCCTTAATATTTGTATATCAACATAGCTCAAAAATCGCATTCCCCTAAAGGTAATGGTAAGAAAACTATATGTTTAAAGATATTAAAATAATTGTTATAGGTCCGGTGAAAAATTAACATTAAAAATCCTGATATGCCGTTTGAAAAGCCATATTATCCAAAATTGTCTAACCTTATCACGTTAGATAACATTCCATCTACATTGGATTTTATTAGAAATATTGCCCAAAATATTTTCAATAAAATACACTATAAGAATTATCAGTCAAGTATCAGCCCTTTAGGGGAAAGCGCATTTTACAGTTTAAGTATTGTTACAAAAGACAGACTTGATTTTGAGCTATTTTACGGGCTTAAATTTGTTTTAAACAGAGATCAGGAAGATACGGAAATATCGGCTTTTCCTGTTACACTTGAATACAATTGGCCAATTATTGCTTATTTCTCGCAATTCAATTTAGATAATTTTTCATTTTCAGCGGAAGAGATTTATAATGTGGCTCTTGTCAGCTTTACCCTTACAGATGAAACAGTAATCAATGAAGCTATTAATGTATTTATTGATACTGCTGGAGATCCTATTAAAAAATTTGTAGATGATTTGAACTTGGAACTAGGAGGCTCATTTGATGATCCTATACCTTATCCTACTTCGGATGAAAGGATAAGTGAATTGGTTGATTCTATTAATGCTGTTTATGGTGAAGGGGCTGCAATGGCAGTTTTTTTCACATATATACTTGATAACGTTAATACTTCAAATACAGCCAGCAATTTAAAATTGTTTTTTAAAAACATTTTACCTACTGATATAAATGAATATATCCTTAATATAATAAGACCTTTTGCGTTAGTCACACTGGAAAGTTCCGCATCTATAGAAATTCCGAGAACTATTTTAAGGCCATGGATATTACAAGGAACAGAATTAGTTCTTGATTCTGATGAAAGTCATAAAACTTATTTTGATTTTGCAAGAGCACTATTGTATGCGGATACATTAGCGGGAATAGGATATGAAATTGAAATAGCAGGGTCTTTAAATCCCCCGTATTCTGAAATAGGAACTATAATACCTCGACAAATTAGTACCAGTGTTTAAGTTGAAAATTTTATTAATTTTAAACAATGGAAAACATGAAAAGAACACGCAGGAAATTTAGCAGTGAATTTAAATCACAGGTGGCCATAGAGGCTTTAAAAGAACG
>DATJBZ010000034.1:0-1844 GCA_035515075.1 Moheibacter sp.
CTTTATTTTACCAACCCAAAGTGAAGCCTATCCTCTGTCCATCAAAGAAGCTTTGGTTTTAGGACTTCCTGTTTTGGCGAGTGATGTCGGTGGCGTGAGTGAAATTGTTAGTGACGAAATTGATGGTTTGTTAATGACTTACAATGAAAGTGATATATTTGCCAAAATGAAAAACATTTTGACCGATGAATCTTTGTTTCAAAGCTTAAAATCAGGAGCCGATCAAGCGAAATTGAAATTTGAAACTGAAACGATTTATCAGAAAATAGAGGAATTACTAACCAACTCCAACGATGAATAGCAAAATCACTATTATTACGCCCTCTTTTAATCGGGCGCATACTTTAGAACGGGTTTTTAAATCGATAGAAAATCAGTCTTTTAGGGATTTGAAATGGATTGTGATGGATGATGGTTCAACAGATTCCACGAAAGAATTGATCGAAAACTTCAGGAAAGAAGCGGATTTTGAAATCGATTATTATTACAATGAAAATCAGCATAAATTCCACACCGTTTTTGAAGGTGTACGAAAGGTTACTTCCCCCTATTTTGTGATTTGGGATTCAGATGATGCTTATCCGTCAGACTCTTTGCAAATTCTTTATCAAGAAATTACTAATTTACCAGATAATCAACAGTTCATTGCAGTCATGGGATTGTGTGCTTATGAAAATGGAGAATTGGTTGGGGATGAATATCCAGAAGATGTGTATGATGGCTCTGTTTTGGATATTCGTTACAAACACAAAGTAAAGGGGGATAAAAACGGTATTTTTATTACTTCGGTTTATAAAGAGGTTTTACAAAAACTCGATACAACTACTTTTGAAAAAGGAATATATATTCCTTATAGTGTTTTTTATAATTTGTATGATTCTTTGGGGTATAAAACGCGTTTTGTCAATAAAATGATTCGATTTTATTTGTTTGATGAAGCAGATCAATCTTCGGTTTCCAACACGCGTGGAAGTGGGAAGAACAGATATGGTTTGATGGTAGGACATTTGTCATTTGTGAATGATTATGGAAAAAAACTATTGAAATTCCCCAAAGCATTGGTGAGGAATCTAATTGGTTATCAGGTGTATGCTTTGGAGTACGGTAAAGGTTTTTGGGAAATTAACAAAGAATTGAAGCATTATCAATTTTTGGCAGGCTTGCTTTTGCCTTTTTCATGGATGTATTCGAAACTGAAAATTAAGTAAAAGAATATTAATTAAAGCACTCTATTTTAAAATCCTAAATGAAAAAGAAAATTTTAATACGTATAGGATCCCTTCGCCATGGTGGTGCAGAAAAAGTCTTGGTAACTTTTTTGAAGAATTTGCCGAAGGACAAATACGAAATTGACTTGCTTCTCAATCTCTATTCAGGGAAGTATTTAGCTGAAGTTCCGGAGTGGATCCATGTTCTTTATCTCAATAAAGGGGAAATGATTACCACCAATCGAATTCAAGATATTCCGGAAAAAGCGTATCGGGTGATGTATCAAAAACTTTTGAAATTGTTTCCAAAATTATTGTATCAAATCATCTTAAAAAATAAAAAATATGACATTGAATTTGCAGCTATACAAGGAATGGCTATGGGAATCTTGAATTCACCATTGAAAGATTCAAAGAAAATTGTTTGGATCCACAGCGATTTGCGAAAATCCACTTATCAAACCTATTCAGACGATGATTTACGGCGTTTTTTTTGTTTTGATAAAATCATGGTAATCTCTGAACAGATTCAACAAGACTTTGAATCTTTGGCACAGAATAAAGATGAAAAACAGAAAATTGTCCGAATTTACAATCCTTTAGATACGGATGAAATATTGAATAAAACTGAATTGA
>DATJBZ010000035.1:0-58061 GCA_035515075.1 Moheibacter sp.
AATCAACTTCTTAGAGTAATGCTATTTCGGAGGAAATTGAGTATGATTTTTTGATAACAAAGGTAAATCCTGGGAGTGATTTATAATTAGCGCTTCTTTTTTCTTTCTACTCCAACCTTGAATTTGTTTTTCGCGATAGAAAGCTTCATCTATCCGTTGAAATTCTTCATAATAAACCAATACAACGGGCAGGTGTTTTTTAGTGTGATTGGCTCCTTCACCAGATTGATGCTGTATTAAACGGAGTTCTAAATTCGTTGTACTCCCTGTATAGTAACTCCCATCTGAACAATGCAATATGTACATGTATCCTTTCATGTATTAAAGATAATGAAAAATGGGGCTTCGGGGCTTCGGGGCTTCGACAGGCTCAGCCACCGAAGCTCAGCCACCGAAACCCGGTCATCGAAATTCAGCCACCGAAGTGCAGCCACCGAAGTGCAGCCGCCGAAGCTCAGCCGCCGAAGTGCAGTCATCGAAATTCAGTCATTGAAATTCAGTCATTGAAGTTCTGTCATTGAAGCTTAGTCAATGAAGCGAATATTATGGTCACTGAGCTTATCGTCGGTCACTGCGGTCACTGCGGTTACTGCGGTCACTGAGCCTGTCGAAGTGGTCGAAGTGGTCGAAGTGGTCGAAGTGATCGGAATCACAGAAGTCAACCACCGAAATAATTTAATTATTCCCTTACAGCCGGTGTTTTAAAATCACAAGTCAACACAAAAGGAATCATTGCCTCTGAATTTCCAGTGAAATCTTGTACTTCTCCTTTCCATTCTAAACAGATTTCTCCTGCTTCATTTTTAAAGAACCGCAATTGGTTTTGATCCGATTCGAAATCCTCTGTAGAGAAGTTCAAAGTGGTGTAATAAATCTCTTCCCAATCGCCTTCTTCATCTTCAATTTCAACAAAAGAATAAGGTATTTCAATGGTTTTTTCTACCAATTCTTGCACATTTTGGGCATTTACTGGAAAATCATCTACAGATAAAATCACTTGTGGGAAGTCATTTTGAAGCGAATCGTCTTCGACGTGATCCAATTGGTCAGAAGAATGGATTTCAATAAGCAATTGATGTTGTTGACCTGAGAATACTACTTTGCAGAAACTTTTTTCGATGTAGTAAGTAAATGTTTCTTCTGGGTGGAAGAATTGAATTGTTTTCATTTGAATACAAAAAATGTTTTTTCTTTGGGGCGAAGATAAAAATTGTTCTCAAATTATCAAATAGCTGTACGAAAAAACACAAGTCCTTGTTTTGTTTTTTATTTTTGGTTAACTTTGCTGAAATTCAAACCGCTATGATCAGCATCGTTGTTGCAAAATCGACCAACCATACCATCGGAAATCAGAATCAATTGATTTGGCATTTGCCCAATGACCTGAAACATTTCAAAGCCATCACTTCAGGCCATCCGATCATCATGGGCCGAAAAAACTTTGATTCCATCGGCAAAGCCTTGCCCAACCGAACGAACATCGTGATCACGCGCAATGAAGGTTGGCATGTTGAAGGGGTTTTGGTGGTGCATTCTTTGGCAGAAGCCATCGAAAAAGCCCAGTCGATCGATGAGGAAATTTTTATTATTGGTGGTGGAAACATTTATGCACAAGCCATGGAGCTTGCGGATGTTTTGGAGGTGACAGAAGTGTTGGAGTCGTTTGAAGGCGATGCGTTTTTTCCCATCATCGATCCCCAAATTTGGCGGGAAGTTTCACGAGAAAATCACGCATCTGATGAAAAGCATGCATACCCCTATGCTTTTGTTCGGTACGAAAGAATTTAAAATTCAATACAGTGTTGGTTCTTTCTTCAACGCGGCGTTGCCCACGAAGAAAAGGGGGCTATCGGTAGATTTCTCAACAAACCAAACAACAGCAACAAAGCCAAGAAAATCCACAATAGGGTATTGGAAGTGAACCAGTTTTTGGGTTTGGGACGGTTGAAAAAGTAGGCGCGCAATTCGTAAAAAGTCACCACAGCCAAATAAGGCAATGAGAAAACCAGCAAAGCGTTGTAGCGCCAAGCTTCCACAATGTCCCAATGCAACAAATGGTAGAAGGCGCGCTGTCCGCCGCAACCCGAACAATCCCATCCGGTCAATGTCTTGAAAGTACAGCCGATATACAGATTGTTTTGATCCGATGGATCGTGTTGAAACACATAATAAATCAAAGCAGCCACAGCGACAAATAGGGCTGTGGCTACCCATATTTTTTTTGAGGATTTAGACACCCATTTGTCTTTGGTATTCTTCGATCATTTCAGTATAACCTGCGACGCCACCCATAGCGATGATGCCGATGATGTTCAAAAGGATACCAAGAACACCCAAACCAATGGCGATATACGCCAAAGTTTTTGCGGTTTTCGCTGAGCCAGTTGCTGCGGCATAGTCACCGGCTAAAAACTGGTTGTTGACTTGAGAGGATTTGACAATGGCAATGATGCCAAGGATCAATCCAATGCAACAAGGTGAACAAAGGCCTAAAACGGTTCCAACCACGGAAAGGGTCATGTTGTTTTGCGGAGCAACTTGGGGTTGATCAAATTCTGAGAATGATGTTTGGGTTTCCATATTTGATGGTTTTAATTTTTTGGTAAATATAAGTTTTCAGCAATTATAGTACTATTAAATTCATAGTGATTAAACATTAAATATAGAAAAAATATATTTACTGCATTGATCCGCAGTGTTTTGTTGTGTCGTTTCTCAAGAAATAATGCCTCTTTTTGTTTTGAAATTTATTCTTCAAAAGCATTCCAACCTTGTGCGGTGAGTGCGACAGCTGCATTGCTATTTTTCAACATCAGGTAATTTTCCGCATTTTGTTCGGTCGTATGGCCGATGACGCTGAAGTGTGGATTGTTTTTGATTTTGGGGAAATCCGCTTGCGCAATGGTGAACAACAATTCGTAATCCTCGCCGCCATTGAGTGCACAAGTGATCGGATTGATGCCAAATTCCTCTGCTGTTTTGATGACCATCGGATCCAAAGGAATTTTTTCTTCATAAATTTTGAAACCGTAATGGCTTTGTTTGGACAAATGCAAAATCTCTGATGAAAGGCCATCTGAAACATCGATCATCGAAGTCGGTTGTACGTCCAATTCTTTCAGCAATTGCACGACGTCTTTTCTGGCTTCAGGTTTCAATTGGCGTTCGATCAAATATTCATAACCCGTCAAATCCGGTTGCATATTGGGATTGACTTTGAACACTTCATTTTCTCTTTCCAGCACCTGCAAGCCCAAATAAGCTGCACCCAAATCGCCGCTGACCACCAACAAATCATTTTCTCCTGCGCCATCTCGGTACACTGCTTTTCCTTTTTCTACCTTGCCCAAAGCCGTGATGCTGATGATCAAACCACTTTGAGAAGAAGTCGTGTCACCACCCACCAAATCGACTTTGTATTGTTGACAAGCCAAATGAATGCCTTCGTACAAATCTTCCAAAGCTTCTACCGAAAAGCGGTTGGACATTGCGATGGAAACCAAAATTTGTGTCGGTTGTCCGTTCATCGCCAAAATGTCGCTCAAATTAACCACAACGGCTTTGTACCCCAAATGTTTCAATGGAACATAGGCCAAATTGAAATGCACACCCTCTACCAACATGTCGCTGGCCACCAAAGTTTCTTGGTCTTGAAAGTCCAAAACAGCAGCATCATCGCCCACGCCTTTGGTCGTTGAGTCGCTTTGGTTTTTAAAATTTTGGGTCAAATGGTCAATCAAACCAAATTCACCGATTTTTTCCAAGGAAGTCAAGGAAGGACGTTGATCATCTAACATAGTCAAAAGTTTTTTGGGTCAATATTTTTTGGGTAAACGGGCAAGTTTTTGATGTCTTTCATCGACAGTACCCGACAATCTGCTGAAATGTTTTCAGTAATATTTTTGTGAATGGCCTCAGGCGGTGGCATTTTTTTTCTTTCTTGGGTCGAAAACCAAACGCCAAATACTTTGGAATACGCCAAATGGGTACCTGTTTTTTTGTCGTACAAATTGTGTTCAAATTCAAAGATTTCACCCTCCTCGGATTTACCAGAAATGACCACTGAAATGATGATTTCTTGGCCTTCATGTGCTTCTCTGAAATAGGAAATTTCCTCTCTCAAAATCGCTGGACCAATTTTGTGTTGGGCCAAATCAGCCAAAGTGATGCCACATTTTCTTAAAAATTCAATGCGGGCAAAACTCGTGAAATTGATGAAAGAAGCGTTCGCCAAATGCATGTTGGCATCCAAATCAGACCACCGAACCGTGGTCGAAGCATAATAAGTCTTCATTTATTTGAAAATTTTGACAAAGATACAAAAGGATTCAAAGCAAATAAAAAAGGACTTACTCGCGCAAGTCCTTTTTTTATGGGTTCAAATTTCTGATCAATAATAAGTGTAAGTTACTGTATAGGGATCTTCCATGGCTTCTTCATTGAACGTATGGGAAGCTTGTGTTGGGTAACCTTCTTCATTGTATTGATAAGTCGTGGTTTGTATGCTGCCATCCTCACTCTCCACTTTCAGGATGTTGTGTTTTTTTAGATTCATGAAAGCTGCAAACAGATCATATTCAGGTGATTTTTTATTGTCTTTGGTCACGGTTTCTTCCCATTCTCCATCAACAAATTCTTTGTAACTACAATTGTCATCCGTAAATTCGTAAGTCGTCACCGAAGTCGTTGGTGTGCCCATGAAGTTCGCTACATTTTCCATTGTATGTATGCCACAAGGTGGTGAATAAGTAGCTGTGCTATTGATCACGCCAGTGATGTCAGATTCTGTAATTATTTTGAGCGTAGCGTCGTCTATATGTTCATAGGAGTTTGTTACTTTGGACAGTAGATTGCCATTGACATAAACGGAGGCCACGGAAGTGACTTTGCTCGCTGATACGTATTCGTAAATGATCTCAGCATAGTGTAAGTCGGGATTTTCTTCTCCATAGGAATGGACTTTGATCAAGCGTTTTTGATCATCATACGTATATTCTTCCCACTCTACGTTGTCTTCGTAGGTGTATTTTTTCATTTTTAAAAGCATAGAAGCAGTTGGTGGCGTCGAGGGATCACTTGGGTCTGATGGATCTTCAGGGTTTTCAACATTGATCAAGAGGTCTTGTTCGTCTTCCCAAGGATCACAGGCGATGAAACACATGAAAATAGCGATCAATGCCCAGCTTTTTATTTTAAAATTATTCATATCATTCTGTGTTAATTTGAGATAAAATTAAGTTATTTTCTCACAATGCAAAACATTTTGATGATTTCCGCCCAATGAATGTGGGTAGAGCAAAGAATAAATTTGTCAAAAGTTTAGGCCAATTCATAGAATTTTCCGCTAATGGGACGGACGACATCTTTCAATTCCAAATTCAACAAATGGATGTTTAGCAGATGCATTGGTAGGTTCAGGGCCCAACTCAATGCATCGATTTGTTGTCGGCCATTTTTTTTCAAATGGTCATAAATCAGTTGTTCAAATTCATTCAAATCGATGAATAAATCCAACTGTTTCGGTTGGGCTTTTTGGTGGACATTGTAATGGTCCAATAAATCCTGCGCATTGCGGATCAAATAAGCTTGGTTGCTTTGGATCAAATTGTTGCAACCCAAACTGAATTTGTCCTCCAGTCTTCCAGGTACCGCAAACACTTCTCGGTTGTAGGCATTGGCATAATTGGCCGTAGCCAAAGCGCCACCTCTTTTGTCCGATTCGACGACTATTACCGCATCACAAATGCCAGCAATGATCCGATTTCTCAACACAAAATTCATGGCTTCGGCTTGGTGAAAACTTGAATATTCGGACAATAGCGCACCATCTTGGATGATATCTTTGGCTTCTTTTTTATGGCCAACGGGCGAGATGCGATTCAATCCGTGCGCCAAAACTGCAACATTAGGAATTTGGTGTTGCAAGCAAGAACGGTGGGCTTGGATGTCACAACCAAAGGCCAAGCCGCTGACAAAGGCGATGTCATGATGGGCCAAATCACGGATCAATTCTTCAATGAATTTCTTGCCATAATGGGTCATCTTTCTGGTACCAACGATGGCGATGTGCAATTTTCTTTGGAAAGTGTAATTGCCTTTTCTGAACAAAATCAAAGGTGCATCTGCGCAATTTTTCAATTTGTTGGGATAAAGCTCATCTTCTAAAGTCAAAATGTCAATGCCGTTTTTCTCACAAAACTCCATTTCCAATTGGGCTTTATCCAAACAGGCTTTTGACCGAAAATGTTGGACCAAATCTTGTCTTTTTTGAAACAGCTCTTTGAGTTCAGTGTAAGGAATCGTCCACAACTCCTCCGCGTCGATGGCCGACAGAATTTTTCGCTGGTTGATGGGACCGATGCCTGGTACATAGGTCAAAGCCAAAAGGGACAGTAGTTTAGGGTTCATTGCTCTAATTTAAACAATTTTCTATAGAGATTCAAAATAGATTTGAAAGAACACATGATTCAGCGCGCTGAAAACCTGTCAAATGGAGTGAGAAAGCAAGATGAGAGGTTGTGAATTTATCAACAATTTATCAGCCTTGGGTTTTGAATCAATTTATATTTGTATTTTTGAAGCATGAATTTGGAGAAACATATCGTCAACTTATTGTACCACCACGACTGTGTGGTCGTTCCTCATTTTGGTGCATTTATCGCGCAAAAGCGCCCTGCTTTTTACCAAAAAGAAACCGCTTCTTTTTTGCCTCCGCAGAAAGTTTTGGCTTTCAATCCGTCCATCACCCAAAACGATGGGGTTTTGATCCAAGCTTTGTGTCAAGCGGAAGGATGCAATTATGAAACGGCGCAAGAAGCTGTGGAAAGTAATGTATTGTTTTGGAACCAACATTTGGACCGCAATAGCAGTTTGAATTTGATTGGTTTGGGCAATTTGTCCAAAGACGAAAATGGATTGTTGCAGTTTCAAGCCCAACATGCCAATTTTTTATTGGAAACTTTTGGTTTGGACAGTGTGCAAGTTTACCGAGTTTTACCTGAAATTCAAACCGATAAAAGCACTGCTGCCATTTGGTGGAAAACCGCTGCTTTGGTGCCAGTTTTATTGGGCGGATTTCTTTATTTCGGGAAACCACAACCTGTGACCGATTTTGTCAACCAACAATGGAGTGGATTTGTTTCCCCTGTGTTGAATCCCAATTTGAAGGCTTTGGAAGCCGTTGAGTCACCGATCAAACTGATCGAAAAACAAGCGGAAACTTTCAAAGAAGAATTGATCGTTGAAAATACGATTCATGCGAACCAAGTGATTGCAGGTGCATTTAGAAAAATGGAGGAGGCCGATGATTTGGTCAAAATTTTGAATGAAAAAGGTTTTGACAAAGCGGCATTTACCCAGAAAAAAGGGAAATTTCATTATGTTGCATTTGAAACTTTTTCAACCAAAGAAGCAGCCAATGATTTCAGAAGAGCCATTGCCAATGAATTTCCAGATGCTTGGGTTTTGACTGTAGAACCTTAAATACCTCCACCATTTTATGGAAAGAAAAATCAAAACACCTGCGGAATCTGCTTCGGTTTTGACCAATTTGGTCTTGCCTGGTGAAACCAATATGTTGCACAACCTTTTTGGTGGTGAATTGTTGGCAAGAATGGACCGAGTTTCTTCCATAGCTGCCAAAATTCATGCTGAAAGTTACCAAGTGGTGACCGCAAGTGTGAACCACGTTTCGTTCAATACGCCTGTTCCCTTGGGCAGTATTTTGAAATTGGAAGCCAAAGTGACCCGCGCATTTAGTAGTTCCATGGAAATTTATGTCGATGTGTGGATCATTGATCCCGTTGAGCACAAATTGATCAAGACCAACAACGGAATTTATACTTTTGTGGCGGTGGATCAGCACAACAAACCGATCATCGTTCCTGAAATTCTACCTGAAACTGAAGAAGAAATCGAACGCTATGATGCGGCACTTCGTCGCAAACAGTTGAGTTTGATTTTGGCTGGAAAATTGGATCCCAAAGAAGCCCATGAGTTGAAGGCTTTGTTCATGGATTAATTCAAATTATCGTTTGCTGGCAAAGAATTGCTTGATCAATTGGCTGCATTCTTCTTCCAAAATTCCCATTTCAATTTTCGTTTGTGGATGCAAAGCAATATTGGCTTGCATAAAACCTCTTTTTTCATCCCTCGCGCCGATGAAGACTTGGCTGATTTGACTCCAATAAAGCGCTCCCGCGCACATGATGCAAGGTTCCAAGGTGACATACAATTGTGCGTTTTTCAGGTATTTTCCCCCCAAATAACTCGAAGCAGAGGTGATGGCTTGCATTTCTGCATGGGCGGTAACATCGGTCAAAGTTTCCGTCAAATTGTGTCCTTTGGCAATGATGGTATTGTTGGCAACAATGACTGCGCCGATGGGGACTTCGCCTCTTTCATAGGCTTGGTGCGCTTCGTCCAAAGCTTTTCGCATGAAATAGGCAGCAGAAAATAATTCTTCCATATTGGTAATTTATAAAAATTCAGCAATCAAATGCGCTGCTGCTTTCGAAGTTCGGTTGTCGATATCATATTCCGGATTGTATTCCACTACATCAAACAATTTGACTTTGTTGGATTCCAAGGCTTTTTTCAACAAGGTTTTTACTTGAAAAACGGTCAATCCATTGGTGCAAGGCGCACTCACGCCAGGCGCAAATGCCGCATCCAGTACATCCAAATCCAAACTCAAATAAATCGCTTCATGATGACCGATGAAGTCTTCTAATTCCCGCAAAGCAAAATTCAAATCCACGTGCACTTCATCTGCCAAAACAGTTGCCGTATTCAATTCCTTCGCGCGCTCAAACAATGCTGCAGTATTGCCTGTGGGTTGAATGCCGATGGTCAAATAGCTGAAATTCATGTTGTTGTTTTCGCAAAAATGTGCCATTTCAAAAAACGGCGTTCCAGAAGTGCTATTTTCTACTGGAATTCGCAAGTCATAATGGGCGTCAATATTGATGATGCCGATTTTTTCATATTGCTGCGCCATGCCTAAAAAATCGCCCAAAGCAGTTTCGTGTCCACCGCCCAAAACAATAGGGAAATAGTTGTTTTTCAACAATTCGGAGACACATTCTATTTGCGTGGATCTGGCTTTTTCCAAATCATCGTTTTCTAAAACAATGTTGCCAAAATCATATAGCGTGGTATTTTTTGAGGAAGCATAAGGCAAATTGGCCAAAGCTTTCCGCAATAAATCGGGGGCTTTTCTGGCACCAATTCTTCCTTTGTTTCTTCTTACGCCTTCGTCCGAGCAGAATCCGAGCAAAGCAATATTGGGTGTTTCTTGTGGAATTAATTCATTGAATTTTTTCGATTGCACTTTTTGATGCCATCGTAAACCCAAATCGCCATCTTCGTCATCAAAACGGCCATTCCAAATCGTAGGGTCTGTCAATTGTATCATTTTTTTCCAAATTTAGGTACGCTCCATTGAAAGTAAACGGCCAACAAGCGAATTAATATAATCACGACGCCTGAACAAATGAAATTGATGTTTCTTTCAATGTCCAATTGGTCCAACGTCAAAAATAAAACGGCACCTGCCAAACACGCGGTTGCGTAGATTTCTTTTCGAAACAAAACCGGTGTTTCATTGATCAAAGTATCTCTGAGGACACCGCCCATCACTGCCGTAAACATGCCCATGATGGCTGCAATCACCGGATGAAAGCCCAAATCCAAGGTTTTGGCTGTCCCTAAAACAGTGAAAAGTGCAATTCCCATCGTGTCAAACAAAGCCAATTCTTTTCGGTATTTGTCAATGGAATTGTGCATCAATCGCATGATGAAAATGCCCAAAATAATGGCATAAATGAAATTGATGTCGCTGATCCAAACCAAAGGATAACTGCCGAGCAGCATGTCGCGCAAGCTTCCTCCACCAATTGCGGTAATGAAACCTACGAAAGTCACACCAAACCAATCGTTTCCTGATTTTTCATCGGCAGCCGAAGCACCTGAAATGGCAAAAACAATGGTACCAATCATTTCAAATAAATACTGAATTTGCATGTTGCTAAGTTAAAACGCGATAAAATTAAGGTTTTAATCTGTCTTTATTTTGTTAATGGGCTTCCAACCAATTTTCACCCACACCGATATCGACAATTAGGGGAACATTCAAGTCCACAGCGGATTCCATGGTTTGTTTGATCAAAGGTTTTACTTCTTCTAATTCATTTTTAGGCACATCAAAAATCAATTCGTCATGCACTTGCAAAAGCATTTTGGTTTGAAAGTTTTGATTTAATTTTTGGTGCAATTCAATCATCGCAATCTTGATGATGTCAGCGGCACTTCCTTGAATCGGCGCGTTGACAGCATTTCTTTCTGCATGACCTTTGACGATGGCATTTCGAGAATTGATGTCTTTCAAATACCTTCTTCTGCCCAAGATGGTTTCCACAAAACCTTGTTCGCGTGCTTTGTGAATTTGGTTTTCAATGTATTGTTTCAATACAGGGTAATTTTCATAATAAGCATCAATCAATTGCTTGGATTCCGAACGTGACAAACCCGTTTGCTCTGCCAAACCAAAGGCAGAAACGCCATAAATGATGCCGAAATTCACCGTTTTTGCCTGACTTCTTTGTTCGCGAGAAACTTCCTCCAAAGGCACGTCAAAAACTCTTGCGGCAGTGGATTGGTGAATGTCCTCCCCATTTTTAAAAGCTTGCAACAAAGCGGGTTCTTGGCTCAATTCGGCAATGATACGCAATTCAATTTGAGAATAATCCGCAGCAAGCAAAAGGTGGTTTTCATCTCGGGCTACAAATGCTTTTCGGATCTGTCTTCCTTGTTCTGAGCGAATCGGAATGTTTTGCAAATTGGGATTATTCGACGCCAATCGTCCTGTGGCGGCTGTTGTTTGAACAAAATTGGTGTGAATTCTTCCTGTTTCTGGTCGAACTTCTTTCGGCAAAGCATCGATATAAGTGGATTTTAACTTTTGCAATTGTCGGTAATCCAAAATGTCATTGATGATGGCGTGTTTGTCTTTTAGTTTGGACAAAACTTCTTCTCCCGTTGCGTATTGACCTGTTTTGGTCTTTTTTGCTTTTGGGTCTAATTTCAATTTGTCAAATAAAATTTCACCCAACTGTTTTGGAGAATTCAAATTGAACGCTTCTTCGGCATCTTTGAAAATCTTTTCTTCCAAAATCAGCAAATCTTTGTTGATCTTTTCGGCTTGTTGGCCCAAAATGTTTTCATCCAAACGAATGCCTTCCATTTCCATCGCTGCCAGAACTTGCATCAACGGCATTTCGATTTCTTCCATTAATTTTTGGGCATGGACTTCAGAAAGTTGAGGTGCAAACAAATGTTTCAAACGCAAAGTCAAATCGGCATCTTCCACTGCATATTCTTTCTGCGATTCCATTTCGACTTGGTCAAAAGTCAATTGATTTTTTCCTTTTTTGCCAATCAATTCTTCGATGGGCAAGGTTTGGTAATTCAAATAAATTTCTGCCAAAACATCCAATCCATGGCGCATGTCAGGGTTCAACAAATAATGGGCAATCATCGTATCAAAGGATTTTCCTTTGGGTGAAATGCCATATTTGTGCAGGACTTTGTAATCGTATTTTAAGTTGTGACCGATTTTTAAAATGTGCTCGGCTTCGAAGAAAGCTTGAAATTCAGTTAAAATGGTTTGGGTTGCTTCAAAATCTTTGGAGAAAGGAATGTAATAGCCTTTTCCAGGTTGATAACTGAATGAGATCCCAACCAATTCAGCCGTCAAAGGATCCAAACCTGTGGTTTCTGTATCGAAACAAACTTCGGTTTGTTCCATTAATTTTTTCATCAACAATTTCCTTGGAATCGCGCCATCTACCAATTGGTACAAATGATCGGAATTGGATAAATTGCTGAATGATGAAGGCGTATCTGAAACATTGTCTGAATTTTCCTCTCCAAACAACGAAGCTTGAATCGCTTTTTCGGATACCGTTTTTGCAGCGCTGACCACTTGGTTTTGCAATTGAAACGCACGGTAAAAATTCTCCAACAATTGGCGAAATTCCAATTCATTGAAAATTTCTTTGATTTTTTCTACATCGGGTGCGCATACTTCCATTTCTTCTTCGTTGAACTCGATTGGTGCATCCAAATGAATGGTTGCCAGGCGTTTTGATAACAAACCTAACTCTTTGTTGGCTTCGATGTTTTCTTTCATTTTTCCTTTGAGCGAAGCGGTATTGGCCAATAAATTCTCCATCGAACCGTATTCTTTGATGAATTTTTTGGCAGTTTTTTCGCCCACGCCAGGCAAGCCAGGAATGTTGTCCACGCTATCGCCCATCATTCCTAAGAAATCAATGACTTGAATCGGGTCTTCGACTTCAAATTTTTCTTTGATTTCTTCGACGCCCCAAATTTCAATGCCTCGACCAAAAGCAGGCGGACGGTACATTTTGATATTTTCAGACACCAATTGCGCAAAATCCTTGTCTGGCGTGACCATGTAGGTCATATAACCTTCTTTTTCGGCTTTTTTGGCCAAAGTACCAATCACATCATCGGCCTCATAGCCTTCGGCGTACAAAACGGGAATGCACATCGCACGAATGATTTCTTGAATGATGGGCACACCAATTTTGATGGCTTCTGGTGTTTCGTCACGGTTCGCTTTGTATTCTGGAAAATAATCGGTTCGAACGGTTGCTTTTCCCACATCAAAAACCACCGCCATGTGCGAAGGTTTTTCTCGGTTGATGACATCCAACAAAGAATTCGTAAACCCCATGATGGCTGAGGTGTTCAGCCCTTTGGAATTGATTCTTGGATTCTTGATGAAAGCATAATAGCCACGGAAAATCAACGCATAAGCGTCCAGTAGAAATAATCTTTTGTCGTCTTTGTTCATAGTGAGTAAAGGTAATGAGAAAAGATTGTTTGAGAAAATTCAATCTAAATTTGAATGGCGCTTCGGTAAGCTTGTCGTTGTTTAAAGAGAATAACATTTGATTTAATTTTTATGAAAGAATGATTCAGACTCAAGATTAAAACACTTAAATTTGTGTTTGTTCATCAATCTTTTTCAAATTGAATTCCTACAGAATACAAGAATTGGCTGAAATCATTGCAGCAGAAATCATTGGCAATCCAACGGGTTTGGTAGAGGAGATTTATTTCGATTCCAGAAATATTTTTCAACCGAGCAATGGCGTTTTTTTTGATTTTGCCGAATTTCATGACAATAGCCAACACCTCAGCGATGCGTATGAAAAAGGCATTCGCGTATTTGTGACCGAAAGAGTGGAAGCGCCCGAGCGCAATGCGGTCTATCTCAAAGTGCCTTCTGCCAAAAAAGCTTTGCAAGTTTGGGCAATGTATCATCGCAAACAATTCAATTTGAAGGTGATTGGGATTACGGGAAGCAATGGAAAAACGATTGTCAAAGAATGGTTGAACCAATTGTTGTGGCAGGATTTTTCAATTGTTCGAAGCCCAAAAAGTTACAATTCTCAAATCGGTGTGCCTTTGTCGATTTTGCGGATTACGGCAGGAAGAAATTTGGGGATTTTTGAAGCGGGAATTTCTCAGCCCAATGAAATGGCGCGTTTGGAAGAAATCATTTTGCCTAAAATTGGCGTTTTAACGCACATGGGTTCTGCACATTTGGAAAATTTCGTTTCAAAGAATGAATTGATTCAAGAGAAAATTCAGTTGTTCAAACAAGTAGAAAGCATCGTGTATTGCGCTGATGATGCATTGGTTCAAAAAAACATCCAAGAAAACTACGCCGATAGGCAGTTGTTTAGTTTTGGGCGTTCGGCAGAAAACAACATACAACTGTTATCCACCTCAACAGATAGAGAGGGAACGAACATTCAGATTCAGTACCAGAATGAAGCTTTGCAATTTAAAATTCCATTCAAAGACACGGCTTCGGTCGAAAATGTATTGACGACTTTGACAACGATTTTGGCTTTGGGATTGGATTTGAAGAATTATTTGGCGCAAACTTTTCAATTGTTGCCGGTCGAAATGCGTTTGGAAATCAAAGAAGCGATTCGCGACAGCATTGTGATCAACGATACGTTCAATTCCGATTTGCATTCGGTCAAAGTCGCTTTGGATGTTCTGGCGCAACAAGCATTTTCGCACAAAAGTTTGGTGTTGACCGATATTTTACAAAGTGATTTGCCGCCTGATCGTTTGTACAAACAAGTGGCAGAATGGGTCAATGCGTATTCGATCCAAGATTTGATTTTAATTGGTGAAACTTTGCCAAAATACCGTGATTTGTTCCAAGCGGATGCACGAACTTTTCGAACGACAGCAGCGTTTTTCAAGACTTTATCGGTGCAGAATGTCAACAATGAAGCGATTTTATTGAAAGGTGCGCGTTCTTTTCAATTGGAAAAGATCTCTGCTTTTTTAGAAAAGAAATCACACGATACGGTTTTGGAAATCAACCTTCAGGCGTTGATCGATAACGTCAAAGTTTTCAAAAATCAATTGGCGCCCAAAACCAAAATGATGGCGATGATCAAGGCGAATAGTTACGGCGCAGGGAGTTTTGAAATTGCCCAAACTTTGGAACATTATAAAATCGATTATTTGGGCGTAGCCTATGCGGATGAAGGCGTTGAATTGAGAAAAGCGGGCATCAATGCGCCGATTTTGGTGATGAATCCTGAACAAAGCAGTTATGGACCAATCATTGATTTCAAGTTGGAGCCTGAAATTTACAGTTTGCGCGTGTTGAAGTTGTTTGTGCAACGTTTGAAAGAAAAATCAATGACGCATGCTTATCCGATTCATTTGAAAATCAATTCAGGCATGAACCGTTTGGGCTTTGCCAAAGAGGATTTAGATGAGTTATTGGCTTATTTAAAAACAGAAAAAAGAGTGCGCGTGCAGTCGATTTTCACCCATTTGGCGACCGCGGATATGCCTGAGGAAAAAGCATTTGCTTTGGAACAATTGGCCACTTTTGATGCGGCTTTTGAACAGATCAGTTCAACTTTGAACATTCGGCCGATCAAACATGCGTTGAATTCGTCGGGGATTTTTAATTTTCCAGCGCATCAGTACGATATGGTTCGTTTGGGGATAGGCATGTATGGGATTTCAGAAGAGAAATTGATTCAAAAACAATTGAAAAATGTGGCAACTTTCAAAACGGTGATTTCGCAAATTAAAACCATTCAACCTGGTGAAAGCGTGAGTTATGGGCGGCGTTTCATCGCGGAGAAAAGCACGAAAATCGCCACCATTCCAGTGGGTTATGCTGATGGCATTCGTCGTGCGTTTGGAAATGGCGTGGGCGAAATGTTGATTGGTGGAAAGCGTGTGCCGGTTGTGGGGACGATTTGCATGGATATGTTGATGTTGGATGTGAGTCAAGTGGATTGTGCAGAAGGCGATGAAGTGATTATTTTTGGAGAAAATCCAACGATCAATGAATTGGCACAAAAAATAGAGAGCATTCCTTATGAGGTGTTGACATCAATTTCTTCGCGTGTCAAACGAATTTACTACAGAGAATAAAATCAATTGAAAAAAGAAGCATCGTTTACTTTTGAGGAAATCAAAGAGAAAATGGCGCACTATTGTGCGTACCAGGACCGTTGTCATTGGGAAGTCGAAAATAAAATGCGGGAATTCAATTTGATTCCGGAGGCTTGGGATTTGATTATGATCGAATTGATTCAACAAAACTTTTTGAATGAAGAGCGCTTTGCACGGAGTTTTGCCCGAGGGAAATTCAACCAAAAAAAATGGGGAAAAATGAAAATTCGACAAGCCTTGCGACAAAAAAGAGTGCCTGAGAAGTTGATCGAATTGGGCTTGACTGAAATCGATGAAGCAATGTATTTGGAGACTTTGGAGGAATTGTTTTTGAAGAAATCAGATGAATTGGTTCATGAAAGAGATAGCTTTAAAAAGCAAGCCAAAATCCGAAATTATTTGTTGCAAAAAGGATTTGAGAGCGAGTTGATTTATGGGCTTTTTCGGTGAGATTTTTCCAAAAAGATCCATGAAAAAAGCCAACTCAACGGATTGAATTGGCTTGGTATGCAGTTGTTTAAAATGAATTAAACATACATTTCTTTTTGCATTTCTTTGACGCGTTTGTCGGCTAAATACTCATCGTAGGTCATGTAGCGGTCAATCAAGCCGTTGGGTGTCAATTCGATGATTCGGTTACAAACCGTTTGGATCAATTCGTGGTCATGAGAAGCCATGATGATGGTTCCTTTGTAGTTTTGCAAAGAATTGTTCAATGCGGTAATGGATTCCAAGTCCAAGTGGCCTGTTGGTTCGTCCATCAACAATACATTGGCGCGCAGCAACATCATGCGAGAAAACATGCAACGCATTTTTTCACCTCCTGAAAGAACGGATGATTTTTTCAAAGCTTCTTCTCCTGAAAACAACATTTTTCCTAAGAAACCGCGCATGTATTCCTCATGGCGTTCGTCGTCATTTTCTGTGTATTGTCTCAACCAATCGACCAAGTTGATGTCTTCCTTGAAGAAATCGCTATTGTCCAAAGGCAAATAGGCTTGTGTAGTGGTAATGCCCCAATTGTATTCTCCACTGTCGGCTTGAGCATTTCCAGAAATGATTTCCAAAAATTGAGTCACAGCTTTGGAGTTTCTGGAGAAAACGCCAATTTTGTCTCCTTTTTTCAAATTCAAATGAACGTCTTTGAAAAGCACTTCGCCATCGACAGAGGCAGAAAGGTCTTTGATGTCCAAAATTTGGTCACCTGCTTCTCTGGATTGTTCCCAAATCAAAGCGGGATAACGGCGAGAAGAAGGTTTGATGTCTTCCACGTTTAGTTTTTCCAACATTTTCTTTCTTGAAGTGGTTTGCTTGGCTTTGGCCACGTTGGAACTGAATCGCGCGATGAATTCTTGCAATTCTTTCTTTTTCTCATCGGCTTTTTTGTTCTGTTGTGCGCGTTGTCTTGCCGCCAATTGGGAAGATTCGTACCAGAAAGTATAGTTGCCCGAGTAAAGGTTCAATTTGGCGAAATCCAAATCGGCAATGTGGGTACAAACCGCATCCAAAAAGTGACGGTCGTGTGAAACCACAATGACGGTATTCTCGTAATTGCCTAAAAAATCTTCTAACCAAGAAATGGTGTAAACGTCCAATTCGTTCGTTGGCTCATCCAGAATCAATACGTCTGGGTTGCCAAAAAGCGCTTGCGCCAACAAAATCCTTACTTTGGCTTTGTTGTCCAAATCACCCATCAAGGTGTAGTGCATGGCTTCTTCGATGCCTACGTTGGAAAGCAGTGAAGCAGCGTCTGCTTCCAAATTCCATCCTCCTTTTTCGTCAAACAAAACGCTCAATTCGCCCGCTTTGATGCCGTCTTCATCAGAGAAATCTGGTTTGGCGTAGAGCGTATCCATTTTTTCTTTGATGTCGTACAATTCTTTGTTTCCTCTTAGGACGGTGTCCAAAACGGTGAATTCGTCATATTTGAAGTGGTTTTGTTCCAAAACGGACATTCTTTTGCCTTTTTCCAATGAAACTTGGCCAGAAGTTGGGTCCATTTCGCCCGCAATAATTTTAAGGAAAGTGGATTTGCCCGCACCATTGGCGCCAATTATTCCATAACAATTGCCATTTGTAAATTTTATATTAACTTCGTCGAATAAAACGCGTTTACCGAATTGCAACGAAAGATTTGAGACTGTTAGCATAGTAATATATGTACTTGGTTTTTGAAAATTGTTGCAAAGGTACTAACTTTAGTCAAGAATAGTGCAAGCACAGGTCAATATAAAAAATAAGAAAGCCCGATTTGAGTATGAATTATTGGAGGCTTACGATGCGGGGATTCAGTTGTTTGGAACGGAAATAAAATCGATCCGAATGGGGAAGGCGAGCATTACAGAGAGCTTTTGTCAGATGAAAGACGGTGAGTTGTTCATCATCAATATGTTCATTGATGAATACGATTGGGGGACCTATGCGAACCACAAGACCCGAAGGGACCGAAAACTTTTATTAAAAAAAAATGAGCTCAAAAAATTGGAGCGAAAAACCAAAGAAACGGGCTTGACAATTGTGGCTACCAATCTGTATACCAATAAGAAAGGTTTGGCGAAGGTCAAGATTTATTTGGCGAGAGGAAAGAAGTTATATGACAAGAGAGAGTCAATTAAAACAAAAGATTTGAGAAGAGATTTGGATAGAATCATAAAGAATTCTTAAATTTGCATTTGGATTGTGTTATAAACATAAAAAATTAAAACACTAAATATTTGATAATGAAAAAGTTTAATCTATTATTAACCGCTCTAATGGTGCTGTTTTTGAGCAGTACTGTTTTAAATGCCCAGAACAAGAGAGATCCTTGGGCTATTACGGTAGGTGCACATGCAGTTGACTACACGTCAGTGCGAGGTGTTGGAAATGAGTTTTTTAACTATGACAACTACAGCATTGTTCCACCGTTGTCTAAAATTTCAATCATCAGAAACTTGAACAGTTGGTTCGATGTGGACTTGACTGCTTCAGTTGGTGAGATTGACAACGATAGACTTAGAATTTCAGAAGAATTTTTCATCAATGCAGGTTTAGGTTTGCGTTTCAAAATTTTGAAAGGAGAATCTTGGTTCGATCCATACTTGCGTATTGGTGCTAACTACAACCGTTACGACTTCACAAGCTTAGGCGACGTAGTTCCTGACGGATTTGAAGTTTATGCAAATCATAAAGGAAAACCAGTAATGGATGACGCAGGAAACCCTGTTGTTGTTGATTACTTACATGCTCAACCAAAAACTGCTAAAGATCACTTTGGTCTTTCAGGAGGAGCGGGGATCAACTTGTGGTTCACTAAGAACTTCGGTTTGAACATTGCTTCAGATTATAACTGGATTCCAGCAACAAAAACAGACTACTTTGATTTCTTCCAACACACAGTTGGGGTAACTTTCCGTTTTGGAAACAAAGACAGAGATGGTGATGGTATCTTGGATGATGTTGATGACTGTCCAGATACTCCTGGTGTTCCTTCTGACATCCCTGGATGTAACGGATGTCCTGATACTGATGGAGACGGTCTATGTGATAACGTAGATGAGTGTCCAGAAGAAGCAGGTCCAATGGAAAACAACGGTTGTCCTATCTTAGATAGAGACGGTGACGGTATCTTAGATGCTGATGATGATTGTCCTGACACTCCTGGTGTTGCTTCATCTATCCCTGGATGTAACGGATGTCCTGACTCAGATGGAGACGGTGTTTGTGATGAATTGGATGAGTGTCCTAACGAATTTGGAACAGTTGAAAACAACGGTTGTCCAGAAAAAGTTGACCCATGTACAGATCTTCAAGCGATCAAAGATGCATTGAAAAATGTATTGTTCGAGTACAACTCTGATCAATTGACTGCAGAATCAAGAGCAATCTTGGATAACATCGCACCATTGTTGACTTCTAAAAACATCAAAAACCCTCATTGGTTGGTTGAAGGACACACTGACAACGTAGGTAGTCAAAGATACAACTTGCCTTTGTCTGAAAAACGTGCTAATTCAGTGAAAACTTACTTGGCATCGAAAGGAGTTTCTGATTCAATCATGAAAGCTGTAGGATTTGGATTGGCATTGCCTATCACTACAAATGATACTGCTGAAGGAAGAGCAAGAAACAGACGTGTTGAGTTGAAATATGCTGATGCAAACTTTAACCCAGCTGCTTTGGAAGTAAATGATGACTGTGCAAACGTTCAGATGGCTGACTTGGCTAAAATGATCTACTTCAAAACGGCATCTGCTGATTTGGTTGAAGCTTCAAAACAAAGCTTGGACGTAATCGCTCAGTACTTGAATGCGACAGAAGGTAACTACGAAATCCAAGGTCATACTGATGATGTTGGAAATGACGCTAACAACATGAAGTTGTCTCAAAGAAGAGCACAGTCAGTTGTTGACTACTTGATCTCTAAAGGAGTGAATGGAAGTAGATTGAAAGCCGTAGGTTACGGTGAGTCTGCTCCTAAATTCGACAACAAAACTGTTGACGGAAGAGCTCAAAACAGAAGAATTGAAATTGTTAAACAATAATTTTGTATTCAAATATTTAATAGAAAAGCCGCTGAAAAGCGGCTTTTCTTATTTATATAGGTTTGTAATTTTGTTCATTTCTTGAGTGAAGTTCAATCTAAAGGTCAGTTTGAGTTAAGGGCAATTCAATGCAATCGTTCTCACGAACGCTTCACTAGATATTTCTGCATTATTTCAAAGAGATGATTTTGTTGGACCTGATCGCTTCAAGCTCCTCCATCTCTTTCTTTATTTCTTCGTCTTTTTTGGCTTCATCCTCCAACATGGGGACAAATTGACAACCCCCAAAAACTGTTTTTTCAAAATCTCTTTCACCAACCCTTAAAAATGTGGTCATGATTTGTTCTTCATCTCCCATAGGAATCACCATCAGTCCGCCAATGGTCAATTGTTTCAATAAGTTTTTTGGAATGGTTGCAGAGCCAGCAGTTACAATGATCCGGTCAAAAGGAGCGAAGGATGGCAGCCCTTTGTAGCCATCTCCATAGGTAGCATACTTGGGCTTGATGCGAATTCTCCGAAACAACCTTTGAGAAAAATCAAACAAATCTTTTTGTCGTTCAATAGTGTACACCTCAGCGCCCATTTCAACCAAAACAGTAGTTTGGTAGCCACTGCCGGTCCCAATTTCTAAAACCTTGTCGCCTGTTTCCAAGTGCAACAATGCACTCTGTGTTGCCACCGTGAATGGATGAGAAATTGTTTGTCCAGCGGCAATTGGAAAGGCTTTGTCTTGGTATGCGTACTCCTCGAATGCACTGTCCAAAAATAAATGTCTCGGAATGCGGTTCATGGCTGACAAGACATTCTCATCCGATATCCCTTGTTCTCTTAAAGCCTGAATCAATTGTAATCGTTGTCCCTTGTGCTTAAAATCATCAATCACTTCTATATTTTTTCACAAAATTGGCAAAAATTAAGGGAATCTCTGTACTTTTAGCTCAAATTAAAATAAATGTTAAAAATAGGTGTTTTAGGCGCAGGACATTTAGGGAAAATACATTTAAAACTTGCGCAGCAATCTGAAAAACTAGATCTGGTAGGTTTTTATGATCCCGATCAAGAGAACGCCAAAATGGTGGCTGAGACCTTTGGTTACCGAAGTTTTTCAACCATTGAAGAGTTGATTCAACATTGTGATATCGTCGATATCGTTACGCCAACGCTTTCTCATTTTGATTGTGCCCAACAAGTCATTGCCGCAGGAAAACATTTATTTTTAGAAAAACCAATTGCCAATTCCGTAGAAGAAGCCGAGGAAATCATTCGATTGGCCAAAGCAAAAAATGTCAAAGGACAAGTAGGCCATGTAGAGCGATTCAATCCCGCTTTCAAAGCCATTCGTGACAAAATCAAAGATCCGATGTTCATTGAAACCCACCGTCTGGCAGAATTCAATCCCAGAGGAACAGACGTACCCGTGGTGTTGGATTTGATGATCCATGATCTGGACGCAATATTGAGCGTGGTGAATTCTGAGGTCAAAGAAGTGCATTCGAGCGGGGTGGCGGTCATCAGTGAGTCGCCAGACATTGCCAATGCGCGTTTAGTGTTTGAAAATGGGTGTGTGGCCAACATTACTGCCAGTAGAATTTCGCTGAAAAACATGCGAAAATCCCGATTTTTTCAAAAAGACGCTTACATTTCTGTCGATTATTTGGAGAAAACTTGTGAAGTGGTCAAAATGAAAGACGCGCCAGCAATTTTGGGCGAATGGGACATGGTTTTACAGAATGCGGAAGGCGTAAAAAAGCAAATTTATTTTGACAATCCAACTGTGGAGCCTAACAATGCCATTTTGGAGGAATTGGAAAGTTTTGCGGATGCCATTCAAAATGATACGGAGCCTTTGGTCACTTTAGAAGATGGCACCAAAGCTTTGAAAATCGCGCATCAAATTATCGAAGCATTTAATCAATAAATATAAAATTAATTTAACGATGAAAAATATAGCTGTTATAGGCGCAGGAACGATGGGAAATGGAATTGCGCATACTTTTGCACAAAAAGGTTTCCAAGTTCATTTGATTGATATTTCTGAAAAAGCTTTAGCGAAAGGCATTCAAACCATTACTACGAATTTAGACCGAATGATTGCCCGAGAAAAAATTACGGAAGCGGAAAAAAATGAAACTTTATCCAATATTACTCAATTTACAGACGTAGCGGAAGGTGTGAAAAATGTGGATTTGGTGGTAGAAGCAGCAACCGAAAACGTGGACTTGAAATTGAAGATTTTTAAAAATTTGGATGAAATTACCGATGAAAATACTTTGTTGGCGACCAATACGTCTTCGATTTCGATTACCCAAATCGCTGCTGTGACCCAACGGCCAGACAAAGTGATTGGCATGCACTTCATGAATCCAGTGCCGATCATGCAATTGGTCGAAATCATTCGCGGTTACAGTACTTCGGATGAAACCACAAACACCATCATGGAATTGTCGAAAACGTTGGGGAAAACGCCAGTGGAAGTCAATGATTATCCAGGTTTTGTAGCGAACCGTATTTTGATGCCGATGATCAATGAGTCGATTGAGACTTTGTACAATGGCGTAGCAGGTGTGGCTGAAATTGATACGGTGATGAAATTGGGCATGGCACATCCTATGGGGCCACTTCAGTTGGCGGATTTCATCGGATTGGATGTTTGTTTATCGATTTTAAATGTGATGTATGACGGTTTCAAAAATCCAAAATACGCGCCTTGTCCTTTGTTGGTCAACATGGTCATGGCTGGGAAATTGGGTGTGAAATCAGGCGAAGGTTTTTACGATTATTCAGAAAGTAAAAAAGCCGAGAAAGTTTCATCGGCCTTTGCATAATCAAATGATATTTTTATTCAATGATCGGTTCAGTTGTAGCAATTGAACCGATCATTTTTTGGTTGAAATTAGAGCAAGCTTTCATCGACCAAATTCGGTAATGTAACCTTCAACAAAGGCTCTTCTTCCATGGCTCTTTGGATCGCAAAAATCGCTTCTTCATTTCTTGCCCAACTTCTTCGCGCAATGCCGTTGTTGACATCCCAATGCAACATTGATTTCAATCGTTTTTCTGCGGCATCCGTTCCGTCCAACAACATGCCAAATCCACCATTGATGACTTCGCCCCAACCCACGCCTCCGCCATTGTGGATGGAAACCCAAGTTGCGCCACGGAAACTGTCACCAATCACATTGTGAATCGCCATATCCGCCGTGAATTTAGAGCCATCATAAATGTTGGACGTTTCCCTGAACGGAGAATCCGTGCCCGATACATCATGGTGGTCACGCCCCAAAACAACAGGCCCAATTTCACCTTTTTCAATGGCTCGGTTGAAAGCTTGTGCGATTTTAATTCTTCCTTCTGCATCGGCATACAAAATTCTTGCTTGTGACCCCACCACTAATTTGTTTGTTTGTGCTCCTTGGATCCAAACAATGTTGTCTTGCATTTGCTGTTGAATTTCTTTGGGCGAATGTTTCATGATTTCTTCTAGAACTGAACAAGCAATGGCATCTGTTTTGGCCAAATCCTCTGCTTTTCCTGAAGTACACACCCATCGAAATGGACCAAATCCATAATCAAAACACATCGGCCCCATGATGTCCTGTACATAACTTGGGTATTTGAAATCGATGTTGTTTTCTGCCATCACATCAGCACCAGCGCGTGAAGCTTCCAATAAAAAAGCATTGCCATAATCAAAGAAATAGGTTCCTTTGGCGGTGTGTTTGTTGATTGCTGACGCATGACGGCGCAAGCTTTCTTGTACTTTTTCTTTGAACAATTCCGGTTGTTCTGCCATCATTTGGTTCGCTTCTTCTAAGGATAAACCGGCTGGATAATAGCCGCCTGCCCAAGGATTGTGCAAAGAGGTTTGGTCTGAGCCCAAATCGATGTACACGTTTTCTTGGTCAAATTTCTCCCAAACATCGACGACATTTCCGTTGTAAGCAATGGATACGACTTCGTTGGTCGCTTTGGCTTTTCTAACTCTTGCGACCAATTCATCCAAGTCTGAAATCACCTCATCGACCCAACCTTGTTCGTGTCTTTTCCAAGTCGCCGAAGGATTAACTTCCGCAGTGACTGAAACAACGCCTGCAATATTGCCTGCTTTGGGTTGCGCACCACTCATGCCGCCCAAACCTGCTGTGACAAATAATTTTCCAGTTGTGCCTTTTTCATCGATTTTTCGACAAGCATTCAAAACCGTAATCGTCGTTCCATGCACAATTCCTTGTGGTCCGATGTACATATAGCTTCCAGCGGTCATTTGTCCATATTGGGTCACGCCCAAAGCATTGAATTTTTCCCAATCGTCTTGTGAAGAATAATTTGGAATCATCATGCCGTTGCTGACAACGACTCTTGGAGCATTTTGGTGCGATGGAAATAATCCCATTGGATGCCCAGAGTACATCACCAAAGTTTGTTCATCTGTCATTTCTGACAAATATTTCATGGTCAATAAATACTGTGCCCAATTCTGAAAAACGGCACCATTTCCACCATAAGTAATCAATTCATGTGGATGTTGCGCCACGGCTTTGTCCAAATTATTTTGGATCATCAACTGAATTGCTTTGGCTTGCATGGATTTTCCAGGATATTCATCGATGGGGCGGGCGTACATTTCATAATCTGGTCGAAAACGCCACATGTAAATTCGGCCATACTGTTCCAATTCTTCTTTGAATTCAGGCAATAATTCGGCATGAAATTTCGGATCGAAATAACGCAAAGCATTCTTCAAAGCCAAAGTTTTTTCTTCAGCAGTTAAAATGTCTTTTCTTTTGGGTGCGTGACTGACACTTTCGTCCCAAGTTTTTTTGGCAGGCAATTCATTGGGAATGCCTTGTTGTATTTGTGTTTGAAAATTCATCTTTTTCCTTCTTTTTATGCATTTGTCACAGTATTTTTCTGTGAATTAAGCCAAAATTACATACAAAATCTTTGATTTGGAAAATTTCATGAATTCTTTGTCTTTTCGATTGAAATTAAAATCATTTTATGCCTTAGTTTTGTCCCATGGGAAAAATTATTTTGGAAAACATTCGGATTTATTCCAATCATGGATGCCTGAATGAAGAAGCTTTGATCGGTTCGGATTATTTAATCGATTTGGAAATTACCGCAGATTTGAGTCAATCCGCGCTTTCGGATGAATTGGAAGATACGGTGGATTATGTGCATTTGAACAACATCATCAAAGAAGAAGTCGGCATTCGTTCAAAATTATTGGAAAAAGTGGCCCACCGCGTATTGGTGCGCATTCAAAATGAAATCCCCCAAGTCCAAACTGCCAAAATAAAATTGTCCAAAATCAATCCGCCCATCGGTGGAAATGTAGAAAAAGTGAGCATTGTTTTGGAAAAGCAATTTTAATTTGGGATAATTTAATATATTTGCAGTCCAAATGACAAAAGGTTCCGTGGCCGAGTGGCTAGGCACCGGTCTGCAAAACCGTCTACAGCGGTTCGAATCCGCTCGGAACCTCCAAAGCTCGCTTTTTAGCGGGCTTTTTTTATACCCCACAAGCCATGGTCAGTACGCTGATTTTTGCGTCATTTTTTTCGGCAAGCAAATTCACACAAGTAGAAAGCGTAGCGCCAGTCGTCAACACATCATCGACCAAAATCCAATGTCCTGCTATTTTTTCATGGCGCAATGAAAACGCGTTTTGTATGGAGTTCAGCCGTTGTTTTCGGCCTTTGAAGACCTGAGACGTGTTGTTTTGAACGCGGATCAGATAATCTTCAATCAATAGAATTCCTGATCGGTCGGCCAAGGTTTTCGCAAAAGAATGGACTTGGTTGTACCCTCTTTTTTTTAATTTTTTGGGATGAATGGGGACGGGAATGACACCATCATAAGAAGACAAGTCAAGGATGGATAATACTTTTTCGGCCAATAAAACTCCGATTTCTTGGTGTTGATGGTATTTCAAATGGTGCAGCAAACTTTGGGTGACATTGCTTTTTTGAAAATACAACAAACTATAGGCTGAAACAATGGGACAAAGGGGAGATAGCTTTTCAAAACTCAGGTTTTCTTGGTTGAACTGCCAATGGGTATAAGGCAGTTTTGAGGCGCAAATGACACACAAAGGATTGTCGAGCGAAATGACTGTATCACAGTTCAGACAACGCTTGGGGAAAAATAAGTCCAACAGACTCCGTCCAATTGTGAGGATTTCCATACCTTTGTGGTTGCTTAATAGACTTTTAAGATAATGCAAAAAATCAGGGTTACCAAATCATTCAATTTTGAGACAGCACACGCTTTGTATGGTTATGACGGAAAGTGTAAAAACATTCACGGACATTCCTACAAACTATTTGTGACGATCAAAGGCACGCCGATTCAAGAGACAAACGATCCGAAATACGGCATGGTGATTGACTTTGGGGACATTAAAAAAATTGTCAAATCGGTGGTCATCGATCCTTTTGATCATGCGATTTTATTGAATGGGAATTCTCCGCACAAATCTTTGGGAGACACTTTGGTCGAAGAAGGTCACAAAGTGATTTTCACGACCTATCAACCTTCTTGCGAAAACATGTTGATCGACATGGTGGAGCGCATTCAACCGTTGTTGTCACCTTTGATTGAATTACAAGCTTTGCGTTTGCACGAAACAGAAACATCGTATGCGGAATGGTTGGCGGAGGACAACAAATAATCATTGAATTAACAGCAGGGAAGAAAGCATACTTTGCTTCTGACCAACATTTTGGCGCACCCAATGAAGCGGATAGCAGAGTGCGTGAACTTCGTTTTGTGCAATGGTTAGACGAAATCAAAGCAGATTGTCAAGTCTTGTTTTTGTTGGGCGATTTGTTTGATTTTTGGTACGAATACAAACAAGTGGTGCCAAGGGGTTTTGTGCGTGTTTTGGGCAAGTTGGCAGCGTTTTCCGATGCAGGCATCCAAATTTATTTTTTCAAGGGCAACCATGATTTGTGGATGCGTGATTATTTCGAAAAAGAATTGAACATTCCTGTGTTCAGTGACCGTCAAACTTTCAAGATCAATGGCAAGGACTTTTTCATTGCGCATGGTGATGGTTTGGGCCCCAATGACAAAGGTTACAAACGCATGAAAAAGTTGTTCACCAATAAAACAGCCCAGTTTTTCTTTTCTTTGTTGCATCCAGATTTTGCGGTTTGGTTGGGCATTCAAACTTCCAGAAAAAACAAATTGATTTCTGGCGCAGAAGACGTGAAGTTTTTGGGCGAAGAAAACGAGTGGTTGGCGTTGTATGCCAAGCGGAAATTGGAAGAAAGTCACGTGGATTACTTTGTGTTTGGACACCGCCACATGCCGATGGAAATTCAATTGAAAGAAAATTCAATTTACATGAATTTAGGCGATTGGATCAATCATTTTACCTATGCGGTTTTTGATGGAAATCAATTGACTTTAGAAAGAAACATTGCCCAGTAAATCCTGGTAAATCTCCACAATTTCTTTGCTAAAATAAAACCCAGTCATGGTCAATAGATAGCTCCAAAGAAAGAGCTCTTTGAAGACGAAAGAAGTGTGGTATTGGGTAATTCGGGTCAAAAAAATCGCAATGGGCAAGCCCAAAAATGCCAAAGTATAGTGATGATCTCCTCCAAAAATTAACAGTATGACCACCCAATTCAAAAAGTATAAAAACCCTAAAAAATAGAAATGCCTTTTGTTCACGTCTTGTGTGGTCAGATTGGACAAATGATCGAGCCACGCAATGAGAATCAAAACAGCCAAAGGAATCAAGCCCCAAATGTTGGCGTGCCAATGGTTGATGTGAAAGGCGCTTTGATACGCCTCGAACCAATCGTTTCTATCGAGCAAAAACAGGATTTGCGCACCCAAAAGCAAGGGCAAAGTAATGCCGATGATGAACAAAATAAAGCTCTTCAAATTGATGGTTTGTTTGTACAAAAACGCAAATAGCAAAAAGAACAACAACAAAAAGCTAGGCGGATAGAAAAAGGCGGACAGACTCAGCAATAAACCAATGTCAAATAGAAATTTCTTGTTTTCTGGTCTTCGTTCTGCTTGCAACAACCGCCAAAAAATCAAAGTGGAAGCAAAAAACGAAATCGACAATCGGTAATGCATCGCGATGTCTGAAAAGACGATCATTGCAATTAAAAAGTAGAAAAGCGCAATGCCTGGGTATTTGATTAAATTAGAATTGTTAAAAAATAAGATGGAGACAGCCAAAGTCATCCAATAAAAAAAGACGCCTAAAGCGCTCTCTAGATCGTAGTTAAGCGGGTTGTGCTTCATTAAAAATAAAGCTAAAAATAGGAGGATTAAAATTATTTGTGAGAAAAACGATTTTCTTGAAAGTAAGTTGACCAACATTTTATAACTTTGTCTTTTAATGTTAACAAAGATATGGGTTTAATTACAGATATGTTCTTCGGTTTAGGGAATTTCTTTAAATGGACTTTTGAGAACGTTTTATTGCCAATTGCAAACGTTGCTGACTGGATTTTATTCATCATTGGAATGGGATTGATGGCTTGGTGGTTATTCAAATTGTCTCAATTCGGAAACGACAACGAAAAAGACTACAAAGGCTGGTAGTTAAAAACACTACTCAGTTTGATTAAAAATATTAAAAAAGCATCTGCTCTAAAAATTACTTTTTATAGCAGATGTTTTTTGGTGGATTGCATTTACATGTGAAGTAAACGGCATTTGATTTGTTTTCAATCAGTTGTAAGGTTGAAGTGGCTGTTTTTGCATTAGATGATTCGCTTTCGCTTTTCAAATTAATTGAATAAAAAATATAAATTATGGCAAAATATTTATCAATGACGCGCATTCTTTTTTGTGCGATTTCCTTGCTTTTAACTAACAATGCCTTTGCTGAAGCAACCAACTTAAGCGAATTTTCTACTGCAGAAGAAACCTGTGAATGGACCGTCATCATTCTTAACTTAGAAGAATATGGTAACGATGTGCTTTGGGAATTAAAAGACCAAAACGGAGATGTTTTATTGTTTGGAGGAGAATATGACGAAGAAGGTTATCATGATTATCAAACGGTGACAGCAACGGGGCCTGTGACGTTTACCATCAGCAGTTTAGGAGATGAAGATAACCACCCAATTTATTTGGTTCATAACGGTGTTGATGCTTTGGCTTTGGGAGTGTTGGATGCCAACACAAGTAAAACCTATGAGAATTTACTTTGCAATGATGATCCGGCTAAATATTGTACACCGGTATTGGATTGTGAATCAGATGATACAATTAGAAAAGTAGTTTTTCAAGAAATCAACAATGAAACGGGTTGCAGCGCTTATGGTTATGGTGATTTTACGAATTTGACAGCGACGGTAGAAGCTGGTAAAACATATCCCATTGAAGTAACTGTTGGAGAGGGGTGGCACGAAGTTGTGACGCTTTGGATTGATTATGGACAAGACGGAAGTTTTGACGAAGAAGATTTCATCGGTGAAATTGGTGGCGGAAAAAACACAACCATAACGAGTGAAATCACCATTCCAGAAGGTACGGTCAATGGGGCTTACAGAATGAGGTTTAGCGCCTATGCTTCAGGAGAAGACAATCCGGGCAACGAAGATCCTTGTTATATTGAGTTGTTTGATTTTGGTGAATTTGAAGATTATACCTTGGTAGTGGACAACGGCGATTTGGCTGTCAAAGACCTGAAACCATTTAGTTTTAACTATTTTCCCAATCCCGTGCATGATATTTTGAGCATTCAAACCAACCAAAAAGTAACTTCGATTGAAGTGTACAATTTGGCAGGTCAAAAGGTTTTGCATTCAAGTATAAACAAAGGATTGGTGGATGTTTCGCATTTGAAATCAGGCAGCTATTTGTTCAAAGTAACTTTAAACAACGACCAAATCGAAACATTTAAAATTATCAAAAAATAAATTTGTTATAGACAAAAAAACACAAATAATACGGAGGAAGTGATTTCTCCGTATTATTTTATACATAACTTCCTAACGAGAAAATCCCCGCTTTTTAGATTAAATTAGCATCTTTGTAAAATTAAATTCAATTTTTATGGCCATTCAGAAACCATCGATTCCGAAAGGAACCCGTGATTTTTCATCAACAGAAGTACGCAAAAGAAAGTATTTATTTGACCACATCCGTCAGCAATTTGAGTTGCATGGATATGCGCCGATAGAAACGCCTTCTTTCGAGAATTTGACGACTTTGACTGGGAAGTATGGGGAAGAAGGCGATCGTTTGATCTTTAAAATCTTGAATTCAGGCGATTATTTGTCAAAAGCAGACGATACTTTGTTGGCCAATAAAAACAGCCAAAAACTGATAGAGCAAATTTCAGAAAAAGCCTTGCGCTATGACTTGACCGTGCCTTTTGCGCGTTATGTAGTCCAACACCAAAATGAATTGACTTTTCCTTTCAAACGTTACCAAATGCAACCCGTTTGGCGGGCAGACCGTCCGCAAAAAGGACGTTTCAGAGAATTTTATCAATGCGATGCCGATGTGGTGGGCAGTGATTCTTTGTTGCAAGAAGTGGAGTTGATCAGTTTGTACGATGCGGTGTTTACTGCTTTGAAATTGCCCGTAGAAATTCATTTCAACAACAGAAAAATTTTGAGCGGTTTGGCTGAAGTAGCGGACATTTCGGATCAATTGATCGACTTTACAGTGGCTTTGGACAAATTGGACAAAATTGGCAAAGAAAAAGTGGTAGAAGAAATGTTGAGCAAAGGCATTCCTGCTGCGTCAATTGAACAATTGTCGGTTTTGTTTGCTATGGAAGGAACTTTTCAAAATCAACTGGCCACTTTGTCTGAATTATTGCAAAGTTCAGCAGTGGGCAAACAAGGCATTGAAGAATTGAAATTTGTTTTTGAGAAAATCGAAGCATTGGGCTTGTCTTCTGCAACATTGGTGTTGAACTTGACCTTGGCGCGCGGATTGGATTATTATACCGGAGCCATTTTCGAAGTCAAAGCCAAAAATGTGGAATCAGGATCCATCGGCGGAGGTGGACGTTACGATGACCTGACGGGAATTTTTGGCATGAAAGATTTATCTGGCGTAGGCATTTCATTTGGATTGGACCGCATCTATCTGGTGTTGGAAGAATTGGGTCTTTTTCCAGAAGCCATGGAGGAAACTTTGGATGTTTTGTTTGTGAATTTTGGCGAAAAAGAAGCCGATTTGTCGATGAAATTGGCCAAGCAACTCCGCAGCCAATCCATTCGATGTGAGGTGTATCCAGAGTCGGCAAAAATGAAAAAGCAAATGCAGTATGCCAACAAAAGGGCAGTACATTTTGTGGTGATGATCGGTGAGGAGGAAATGAATTCTGGAACTTATTCGGTAAGAAATATGCAAAACGGTGAACAGTATTCTCTGAACGCAGCAGAATTGTTGGCTTTTGAAGGATTTAAATTTTAGAAAACTCCTATTGCATTCGTTTTCAATGTGAAAATAAAAAAGTGGCATCTTGGAAAGAAGTGAATAAAATGATTAATTTTGCACCACACAAACCACAAGATTTTACACAAAAAAATGGAACAACAAGCGCTTTTATTTTCAACCCGTGGAAGCCATGCACTCGCATCAAAAATTGCAGAACATTATGGTGCTGAATTGGGTAAATTGAACATCGTTGACTTTAGCGATGGTGAATTTCAACCTGCATTCGAACAGTCTGTCAGAGGCACACGTGTTTTTATCATCGGTTCAACCTTTCAACCCAACGACAATTTAATGGAAATGTTGTTGATGTGTGATGCGGCCAAAAGAGCATCTGCAGACAAGATTACGGCAGTTATTCCTTATTACGGTTATGCACGCCAAGATCGAAAAGACGCACCACGTGTTCCAATCGGAGCGAAGTTGGTGGCGAAAATGTTGACAGCTGCCGGTGCAAGCCGTGTGATGACCATGGATTTACACGCGGACCAAATCCAAGGATTCTTTGAAATCCCTGTGGATCATTTGTATGCTTCGACTGTGTTTGTTGACTACATTCAAAGCTTGAATTTGGAGAATTTGACGATTGCTTCACCCGATATGGGGGGGGCCAAACGCGCCAACAATTATTCAAAACATTTGAATGCGGAAATTGTGATTTGTCACAAAGAAAGAAAAATCGCCAATCAAGTGGAAAACATGATGTTGATTGGAGAAGTCAAGGACAGAAACGTCATTTTATTGGACGACATGATCGATACTGCGGGCACTTTGACCAAAGCGGCCGAATTGATCATGGCCAAAGGCGCAAAAAGTGTTCGAGCGGTTGCGACCCATCCAGTGTTGTCAGGAGGTGCTTATGAGCGCATTCAAAACTCTCCTTTGGTGGAAGTGGTTGTGACTGATAGCATTCCATTAAAAAATAATTCGGTATCAAAAATAAAAGTATTATCTTGCGCACCGCTTTTTGCTGATGTGATGCATATGGTACATAGCAAGAAATCAATTAGTTCGAAATTTATCATTTAAATAAATTATAAACTGTTTTATGAAATGTCGCTGAAGACGGGTTCTTTTTCAGGCAGGACATAAAATCTTTAATAACCATTAAATACAAACAAATGAAATCAATTACAATTCAAGGTGTAAAAAGAGAAAGCGTAGGCAAGACATCTACACGTGCCTTACGTAATGCTGACCAAGTACCTTGTGTTGTTTATGGTGGAGGTGAACCAATACATTTCTCAACAGATGAGAAAAGTTTTAAAAATTTGGTTTACACCCCAGAGGCGCACACTGTAAATTTGGAATTGGCAGACGGAATGAAAATTTCTGCGATCCTTCAGGATATCCAGTTTCATCCAGTAACAGACAAAATCATCCATGCGGATTTCTATCAATTGCATGATGACAAAGCTGTTTCAATTGAAATTCCAGTTCGTTTGGTAGGACGTGCTCGTGGGGTTGTTGCCGGAGGTTTATTGCAATTCAACATGCGTAAATTGAAAATCAAAGCCATTCCAGCGAACTTGCCTGATGAAATCGTGATCGATATTTCAGCAATGCGTATTGGACACAAAAAATATGTTGAGTCCATTCCATCAGAAGGATTTACGATCATGCATCCAGACAATGCGGTTGTTGTAGCGGTTAGAACGTCAAGAGTAGCGGTTGCCGACGATGATGATGACGAAGAAGAGGAAGGAGGAGCGGAAGCTTCTGCTGATACGACAGAAGGAGGTGAAGCTTAATTCATCTTTGAAATACATGAAAAACTCCGGAAATCCGGAGTTTTTTTATGGAATTTAACCAGCGAATGAGCGTCGAATGCAGAGATTTTATAAGGTCTGTGAAAGGATTTTGGTTCAAAAGCTTGTTTAAATGCTCAATAAGTGATTGTTTTTTGCATTTTTGACGAAGAAAATTATTCAAAAACTTGTTAATTAACCTTTAAACACTATTTTTGTACGTCTTATATAATTATAAAATTAGAAAAACATGAAAAACTTAGTTGATCAAATCCATTCAGAATTTGAAAATTTCAAAACAGAATCAGCGGCACAAATTGAAAAAGGAAATAAAGCTGCAGGAACAAGAGCACGTAAATCAGCTTTAGAGTTGAGCAAAATGTTCAAAGAATTTAGAAAAGTTTCTGTTGAGGAATCAAAAAAGTAAAAACTTTTAAGAAAGCTGTTCCAACGATTTGAAACAGCTTTTTTATAATTCAATCTTCACGTACCGGCCTTCATGCGCTCGTACATTCCAAACGGTTTGGTCTTCAAAAATCCAGTATTGCGCCTTGATGCCAACCAGAGTGCCTTCGTAAACATTGTGATTGTCTAATTTTAACGATTGGATTTTCTTCGGAAATTGCATGACAGGATAATCCAAAACGGTTACCGAATCATCTTCAGAAATAAATTGCGCGAAAGCTTCTGGCACAAACAGCTTCATCTTTTCTTTCATTTGCACCAAATCCACCGAAAGTATTTCATTTTTTAACATGCGCTGGTAACTGGTTTTATCGGTCAAATGCTCTTTTAATGCGACTTCAATCATTCCAGCCTCATAACGGTTGTTTGTTTTGGCCAAAATGATGGCGGCGGAAGCGCCTTGGTCAATCCATCGGGTAGGCAACTGACTGGCGCGCGTTACGCCGACTTTGACTTCAGCAGAGGCTGCCAAATAAACAATGTGGGGTTGTAATTCAAAAGTTTTTTCCCACGCCAAATCTCTTTTCTCAATGCCCAAATGCGCCGTGGACAATTCTGGACGTAGGATGTTTTCATTGGCTTGCGGCAGCGTGAAAAAGCAGTTTTTACAAAAGCCCATTCGAAACAAACTTTTGTCAAAGCCACATCCCACACAAACATTGTGGTCGTGAGTCAATTGAATTTTTTTGCCCAATTGCTGATTTACATCCAAAAAATCGCCATTCAAATCCATATAATATTGGATCGGATGAGCGATTTCTGTAATCATCTTGCGAATCTGTCCTTCAATAATCATGTTTTGTATAAATTTGTGCTAAATTTACGAAAATATGTCGGCACACGGATTGGTCAATAAAGTTATGGAGCTACTGATGAAAAGTAGAATGCGTCAAATCGAACACTTCATAGAAAACCCGATTGAAACGCAGGAAAATGTTCTTTTCAATAATTTATCCATGGCGCGGAATTCAGAATATGGTCGTTTGTACCAATTTTCTGAAATCGATAATTACCACGAATTTCAGTCAAGAATTCCTTTGGTGACTTACGAACAGTTTGAGCCTTTCATCGAGAAAGCACGAAAAGGCATGCCTGACATCAGTTGGCCAGGGAAAATCAAATGGTTTGCCAAATCCTCAGGGACAACCAATGCCAAAAGTAAATTCATTCCTATCAGTGATGCTTCTTTGGAAGATTGCCATTATGCAGCAGGAAAAATGATGTTTGCAATTTATTTGAACAACCATCCGGACACTGAAATATTTAAGAATAAAAATTTGCGGCTGGGAGGAAGCAGTGAAATGTACCAGCAATATGATACGTTATTTGGTGATTTGTCTGCCATTTTGATTGACAACCTTCCTTTCTATGCAGAATTGAGAAATACGCCCAATCGACAAATTTCTTTGATGCACGAGTGGGAAGCCAAGATGAAAGCGATTTCAGAAGCGGTCGTACAGGAAGATATCGGTTGTTTGACAGGCGTTCCCTCCTGGATGTTGGTTTTGCTCAACCATGTGTTGACAACGACTGGCAATCAAAAGTTGGACGAAGTTTGGCCGATGTTGGAGGTGTTTTTTCATGGTGGAATTAGTTTCAAACCTTATGAAGAAAACTACCGCAATTTGACCCATAAAAAATTGAATTTTTACGAAATTTACAATGCTTCGGAAGGTTTTTTTGGTTTGCAAGACCGCAGTGATCAGAAAGACATGTTGTTGCTTTTGGACAATGGGGTTTACTACGAATTCATTCCGATGGAGGAGTTTGGGCACAGCAATCCAAGGGTGCTTTCTTTGGATGAAGTAGAAATCGGTAAGAATTATGCGATTGTCATCACGACCAATGGTGGTTTGTGGCGTTATGTCATTGGCGATACAGTCAAGTTCACCACCAAATATCCATTTCGAATTGTCGTTACGGGAAGGACCAAACATTTTATCAACGCATTTGGGGAGGAATTGATCATAGAAAATGCAGAAGAAGGCCTCAGAATGGCTTGTGAAAAAACGGGGGCAATTATCAAAGAATTTACAGCTGCACCGATTTTTATGGAAGGAACAGAAAAAGGGGCGCACGAATGGTTGGTTGAATTTGAGAAAATGCCAGACAATGTGGAGAATTTCGCCGAAATTTTGGATTTGGGTTTGCAAACTCTGAATTCAGATTATGAAGCCAAACGCTATAAAAATATCACCTTAAATCGTTTGAAGTTGCATGTAGCCAAAGAAAATCTTTTCTTCGAATGGATGAAGTCCAGAAATAAATTGGGAGGACAAAACAAAGTGCCTCGCTTGGCCAATACAAGAGAATTCCTCGATGATCTGTTGCTTTTGAATGCCAAGCATTGAAAGCAAGAGTAACTCCATAAAAAAAGCCAAGATTCAATCTTGGCTTTTTTATTTCTGTATGGAAAATGGATTAAATCTTCACAATTTTCTTATGAATGCTTTGTCCATTAGATTTCAATGTCAAAATATATACGCCTTTTGGCAAATGTTTGATGTCAATCTTTGTTTCAAAAGCATTTACCTTGCTGGACAATACTTTTCTTCCGCTCGTATCGGTTAAATCGTAGCTGTCGATTTTAGAAGCTTTTGAGCTTACTTGAACGAAATCAGCAGCTGGATTAGGATAAATGCTGATGTTGCCTTCGTCATTGAAATCTGCTACACCTAAAGTGTCACAAGAAACGGTAGCTTCCCATCCAAACATTACACCTCCGCCATCAGAAGTGAACTCAACTGTAATGGAACCATCTTCCGCAGTAGAAGTAAAACTCGGTGGCGTGTTCATGTTTCCGGTCATGACACCATTAGGAAATAAATTATCCGCATGCATGTCGCCATTGTACACACGTAAGAAATCAGATTGGTTTTGAAGTCTAAATTTCAAGAAATTCAATTGAACTTTTCCATTGGGTATAGATGGATAAAACTTTTTTACAAAGTATTCGTTGTTAGAATAATTTAAATCAACGCCTCCCGTATCGGTAAACAAAGTGCCGTCACAGAAATCACCAGCTAAAATCACTACTTTTTCCATGGATCCAGAAGTGCCATCTGCACAAACATTGGTTACGTAAACTTCGTAATATTGATGTGGTGTTAGAGTAGACGAAGAAATAGTGAAGCTTTTTTGGTTCAAATTAACCCAATTGTCTTCAGACAATGCATCTTTGTATGGAACAATTTGGTATTTCCATGCGGTTGAATTGTTATCATCAATATCAAATTGCATCAAGTCGCTGTTCATATTTGATGATTTCAAGCTTTTAATGGCATAAGTACAATAATCAGGAACACTTACACAGTCTGAGCCCAAACAATCTTTTGAATTGACTGTATTGCGGATCAATTGTGCAGGTTGTGCGCCAAAACCAGCAGCCATGTTGATGCCAACACTGGTCAAATGGCAATAGCTCATGATGGTTCCTCCCCCTGATGGAATTGGCCCAGTACAACCCTCACCATAACCTGCTTGTTGACCACAACCGTCAATGGCGGTGTTGTTGCCATTCCATGCACAAGCATGTGTGTGTGGCGAACCTAAAGCATGCCCCATTTCATGCGCCATCGCCATGATCGTCCAAGAGTAAGTTGGTACTTCTGCATAGTTCATCGAAACACCTGAATAAGCATATTTATAGTCAGTACACAATGAATCCAAGAATGCAACACTGGTCGTGCTTGGTGTGTTGACAAAGTGTGCCAAGTCTCCATTGAAATCTTTAACTGTGGATTGGAATTTAAAAAGATTGCTTTCATAATTTCCAGTGTAAGGGTCAGCATAAGTCCAAACCATGATTTGTGAAATGGAGGTTTGGATGTCATCATTGCTATAAAGTGTACCAATGTTGTTTTGAATTCCTGTAATCCAGTTCAATGTATTGGTCAAGTCATGTCCACGATTTTTAAATACATTGTATGAAATTTCATAGTAAATTCTCACACAATTATCAGTATTGGTGGCATGATTGCTCAAAGGGTCAAAGCTAATTTGATCCAGCACATCGTAATTTTCTTTTAAATCATTGGTAGCACACTCGAAAGGATCAGTCCCCAACAAATTGTTCTCAGAATAAGTAACATAATCTCCATAATTGACAGATTTCCCTAAAACAATGTTGCCGTCTTCCATGGTTGAAATGACACCAATGATGTCATCCTCAAAAAAACTGATGGCCACCAAAGAATTGTAATCGCCTTGAACCACTCCGCGGTAATACTTTCCAGGTTGGTAATCAATTACCTGTCCGCTCTCATTGGTCGCAACGAAAGAATCGGTCATGACTTCATTTTTGAACAATTGAACTGGAATGGTCTTGTCCAAATAAGGAACAGACAAAGTGATGCGTGCGGGTGCATCTTTTAAAATTTCTTGTAGCGCTGCTTCATTTAAAGACAAAACAGTTACATCTGTTGCAGATCGTAGGTATTGGTTGGTTTTTTGGTGTTCGTTCTTTGAAAACAATTGAACGTCTGTGAATGATTGTTTCATTTGGTTCATGTGTTGAACCTTTTGTGAAACCATTCTCATTTGTCCAAAAACGGTGAACGAACACAATAAAAATAATAATAAACTAATTTTTCTCATTGAATGTGTGTTGTTAAATTAAATAAACCGCTAATATAATTATAATAAATTTACAGCATGGAAAATCAAGTAAAATATATAATTGTAGGACAAGGCGTGGCGGGAAGCTGTCTGGCGTTGAAATTACTCCAAGAAAAAAAGTCTTTTTGTATCATTGACCAACAATCAGACACGGCTTCAAAAGTAGCGGTAGGCGTTTACAACCCTGTGGTGCTCAAAAGGTTCTCCATCATATGGCACGCCGCTGAGCAAATGCTTTGGATGAAAAAATATTTTCAGGAATTTGAACGAATATTAGGAGAGAGATTCATCCATGAAATGCTGACTTATCGAATCTTCAATGACGAAGCTGAAGTGAAAACTTGGCGAAAAAAAGCAATGAGAGAAGACTTGTCTCCTTTTTTAAATGTGGAAATTCTGGAAAAAGCAGCTGATCCACTCATTCAATCCCAATTTGGCTTGGGAATAGTCAAACAGACTGGGCGCATTGATTTGAAAAGATGTTTGGAAAAGTTTGCAGCATATTTGTTGACCAACGATCGGTTGTACAATGAAACTTTTGATTTTGATGAATTAAAGATAGAAACAGAGGGGGTTCAGTACAAAGGGATCAAAGCCCAACACCTTGTTTTTTGTGAAGGCTATGGCATCAAACAAAATCCATACTTCAATTATTTGCCGATCATCGGTGTCAAAGGGGAAGTTTTGAAAATCGAAACACAAAAGCCAATACCCAACGGAATCTGGAAAGGAAAAAACTTTTTGTTGCCGATTGAAGGCAATTTAAGTTATACCGCTTCTACTTATGACCGGGACGATTTGACTGTTGAACCAACGGAAAAGGGGAAAAAGGAAATGCTGGTTTTGTTGGAAGAAATTTACCAAGGAAAATACGAAATCAAAGCACATACTGCGGGCATTCGCCCTACAGTGGTGGACCGCCGCCCGATTGTAGGCAAGCATCCCCAATATCCCAATTTGCATTTGTTGAATGGCATGGGCACAAGAGGAACCTTGTTGGCGCCACAAATGAGTGAATATCTATTTGATCAAATTGAAAAAAATATTTCAATCGAAAAAGAAGCCAATGTCCGCCGTTTTGATCATCTATACGCAGCGAGGTTTTGAATAGTCTTCTAAATCAGTAGGGAAATAAAATCAAAAGGGCAACCAAGATACAATAATTTAATAATAAGTTCACAAATAAAAAACCACTGAATGAAACTCTTTTGTACCTTTGCACTAAATTTAATTAATTAAATATCGAAAATTATGAAAAAGTTATTTACTTCTTTGACAGTTTTAGCAGTGGTTTCTTTGTCTGCACAAAACTTATTGACCAACCCAAGTTTTGAAAATGATTTTGATTCATGGGCAGCAGGAACAAATAGTAACTATGTTGCACCGGAGGTTGTGACGGGTGGTTCTCAAGATGGAGACAAACACGTAGCTTATAACAATCCTGCAGCTACTACAGGTTTTTATCAGAATGTTCCAGTAACAGGAGGAGAAACCTATGAAATTTCTTTCTGGTACCAAGCTACCGGTGATGATACAGACGGAAGAATTTGGAGTGTTTTCAAAGATGCAGATGGAGCAGCGGTTTACACTACAGAAGAGGCAACAGAAGATGCTTTCAGAAACAACAATGAGTACTTGTTACCAGCTACAGAGTGGACTTTCCACAAAGCTGAAATGCCTGCACATGCAGATGCTGTAAGTTTAGATGTTGCTTTTAGAGCTTATAAAAATGGAACAGTTGCTTTTGACAATATCAAAGCAGGTGTTGCAGGTTCTATGTCAGTTTCTGATGTAAATAACTTTGTAAGCGGAGTGAAAATGAATACTGTTATCACAGACAAATTGACACTTCAATTGACGGAGCGTGCGACTGTAAATATCTACACTGTTGAAGGGAAATTGGTTTCTTCCAACCGTGTGGACAATGGTGGAAGCATCAATACACAGGCTTTGGCAAAAGGAGTTTATTTCGTAACTGTTTCTAATGGTTATTCAACTACTTCTCAAAAAGTAATCAAAAAATAAGCGGAACGCAATAAGCGATCTAAAAAAATCCCGGTCCATTGGATCGGGATTTTTTTGTTGGATAAAATGAGTGATTTGGATCAAATGGTTTTGTTCCTTTTTTGCAAGGCACGGTCCAAAGCGTATTTTCCAGGGCCCAATAACAAGATCACTACATAGATGGCCAAGAACAAGATGGGTTTTTCCTGTGCACCAAATCCATCATTTGCATGGTAAATGAATGCAGCGTAAACCATGGTAAAAATCAATGGAATCACGACCCAACGGGTAAACAACCCCAACACCAAAGCCAAGGCACAAATCAATTCAGCAAAAACAACCAAAGCCAAAGTAAAGCTTGCGCCCATGCCAAAAAGACTGACGAATTGAATTTCATCTCCCGAAAGAAAGTTGTTGAGTTTGGGCAGCCCATGCGCGTACAGCATAAAGCTCCCACCGACCAACCGCAAAATCAAAGCAGACAGATCCACTTTGGAAGTCGTTGTCGTGGAAGAAGTAAGTATTTTCATATTGTTTGAATTTATTAAAGTTTAAAGATAAAAAAAACTGCTTCGGGTGAAGCAGTTTTTAAAAGTATTGTTGTGCAAGTGAGATTACATCTGCTGTCTGTCCAAAATTTTCATTCGGTTGTCTTTGACGTCTGCAGACATGATCATTGATGGGATCAATCCTTGCATGATTTCTTGTTGTTTTTGTTGGGTCAATTGATCCACCAAGAAGCTGGCATCTTTCACTTCTGGTTTTTCTGACATGCTTTTCAAGTTGATGACATAAATACCATCCGTTCCAGCAATGGCTTTGGAAGTTTGCCCATTTTTCAATCCGAAAGTAGCACCTGCCACTTTGGGTTGTGGTCCTTTTCCTGCCAAGGTGGTTGCGCCAAAAGTAATGGCCGAATTGGATTTTGCTGCGCCAAATTTAGACACAAAGGTGTCGATGCTTGGTGTGCTCATCTCCGAATTGATGGTTTGTAACAATTTCTCTTGGATCAAAATCGGCTCAATTTCACTTCGTACTGCTTTCACAGGCGCCAATCCTTTGGGGGATTTTGCAGCAACATAAACGATGATTTGGTCTTCATTTACGGTAGAAAACAAATTGGTGCTTCCTACTTTGGTGTCTTTGCTAAAAGCCCATTTCAAGATGTCGTTGTCTCTGTCATTGCCAAACCCAGTACTTGGATCGACCAAAGCTTGAACGTGGTAACGCTCTACATTGTCCACTGTATTGTAATTGTATCCTGCTTTTTGGGCAGCATTGGCAAAGTCATTCAATGATTTTCCTTGTACTTCTTGTGCAAAGTTTCTGGCATTGGTGAAATTCGCATCAGAAGTGTTTTGTGAAGCTTTTACTTCTTTGATGATGTTGGCAAATTGATACCCCATTTGGTTTTTCACGCCATCGATTTTGATGATATGGAAACCAAATTGAGATTCAGTCACACCGATGGTACCAGTTGAATTTTCATTCAAGAATTGTAAATATTCAGGCGCCAAATTCTGAGATGTTCTGCTGGTGTAGCCAATGTTGCCATCTTTTGCTTTTGAACCCAAATCTTCGGAGTACGTTGCAACCAAAGTTTTGAAGTTTCCAGCGTTGGCCATGTTCTTGATGCTATCTGCCAAGGCACGTGCTTCGTCTCTGTTTCTTGTGATTGAAGGGTTGTTTTGTGCGGTAGAAGTTCCTGCATAAGAAATCAAAATGTGGCTTGAATTGATCGAGTCAGCGATTTCTTTTGTTTTGGACAATTTGACCAATTGGTAAGCATCTCCCGTTTTGAAAGGGCCACCTACTTGACCTACGCTAGCAGTTGTCAAGAATTCGTAGTAATCCTCTGGCAATTGCCCTTTGAATTGCTCCAATTCTTTTTTGCTAATGAATTGTGCGTTGAATGGTCTTTCGGAATATTTGTTCACATAAATTGAATCGTTGGTTGCTGCGCCAAAGGCTGCAATGGTATCGGTGATACCGTTGACTTCGTCCACAACGATGCTTTGGGTCAACAATTGACTCAAGCTATTCTTTACGGCAGCTTCATCCGCTTCAGACGCTTTTCCAGGGAAATAAACATAGCTCAAATCCACTGAGGCCTCAGCTTCATAATATTTGGGGAATTTCTTCATGTAAGCGATGATTTCACTATCGGTCACTTCTACTTTGAATTTCTTTTCTAAGTCTTCGTAAGAAGCAAAAGCATAATCGATGTTGGCACTTTGGATGTTGCTGATTTGCTGTTGTGCTGCTTCAAAATTGGTGGTAACGATCGCCATATTGACCATTTCCATGTATTGTTGGTTCAACAAGTTCGGTCTGGCTTCTTCAAACATCATCAAGAAGTTTTGATACGTCTGTCCAGCATTGGGAACGCCTTGCTCAGCTTGTCCTTTCAATTGACCGATTTGGATTTTCAGTTCTTCCGCGCTGCCCATCCCGTATTGTCTTGCCATGAATGCCCAAACTTGGTCGTCACTTACTTCCAAACCAGCTTTCTCAGTATGTGCGCCGATCAGTTTTTGTGCTACCAAACCACTCCAAATTTGTTGAGAAATTTGATTTTGTGATAAATTCGGGTTGGAACGCATGTTGTTTTGCGCATTGAGGTATTCACCCACCGAAATTGAGACGCCATTGATGTTTCCAACTTCATTGGGGTCGCCAGTGAATAAGCGTTTTACAACGGATTCATCGCTGAATAAATCTCCAGCTACAAAAGCCAACATTGCTACACCGATCACGACGATCAATAAGCCAGTTCGTTTACGAATATCTCCTAAAATTGCCATGCTATTGTTCTTTATATCAATTTTTACAGACGGCGAAAATACAATAATTCTATCAATTTGAAAATCTGTTCGTCAGAAATTTCATTTTTAATCAAGCAATTGCACCAATCGGAACCAATTACTGATCTTCTTCTTCGTAAAACTTGATTCCGTGGTTGTTGAACAACATGTATTCCGTCAAATCATCTTTGGCTTCCAAACCATCATTGGCCTGCAAAGAATCGCCCGTTTTTGTGATGATGTACACAGTGTCTTGGGTGAAAATCTTCCTTTCTTTTTTGTTCCAAAACAATTGTTGGGTCTTCAAGGTGTCGCCGACTTCGTTGATGACCACTACATCGCCTCGGCCTTCGTACCAACCTTTGATGTCGTTGGTCAAAGCCCAATTTGCACGCAAATAACCAGGAGAATCAATGCTTTTGGTATAAAAATTCAGTTCCAAGCCTTTTGAAAACAAAGTATAAGGCGTGTCAACCATGCCGAATTCTTCAATCAAATCGGCCAATAAATTGATTTTGATGAAACCCGAATCTTTGAACACGACTTCTGCATTGACCAAAGTTCTTGTCGGAATGTTTTTGTTCTGATCGGTCAGTTCGACATCTTCAAATTTGGCACAAGCCAAAACAAGACCCAAGCCTAAAAAAGGCAAATACCGTTTGCGGAAAAATAAATTGACCATGGATTTTTGCCCCAACATCCTCGTTTGATTAGTCGATCATGCGTTTTCTAAACCACATGTCGTTCAATGTGAAACCGATTTTTAGGTTGGCAAAACTTTCTTTGACCGCCCTGTTTTTCGCAGTGCCCATTTGTCCAAATTCACCAGAGAAGTTCAATACCGAAGCATCGCGGTCTTTGCCAATTGGCAAGCCCATCCCAATGCTCAAACCGTATTTGTTGATGTCATTGCCGTCCACTTTGATGGGGGTTTTTTCGTAAAATCCACCCATGCGGTAGGTCACACGGTCAAAATAACTTTTGTAGCTGTTGAAATTCGGGATCCAAAAACCACCTGCAGAAATGCGCATGCTGTTTTCTAAGGCGGAATTGGGTGAGTTTTCAAATGAGAACTTGCTCCAATCGCCCCAATCCAATTGTGCACCAATCATCCAATGCAAATCTTTTCGGTAAGAAGCCCCCAAACTCAACGTTTGTGGTAGTTTCAAGTCGCCATGGAAACGGCTGTATTGAACCGTATCCAAGCCGCCTGGTGTCAAATCCACAACAGCGTAGGTGGTGGTCATGTTGACAATGCTCGCATTGACGTTGGCGCCTAAAGTATACGTTAACCCAAGGTCCAACTTGTTTTTGTTGGCCAAGGTTTTGGAATAAGTGGCACCTGCTGTGAATTGAAAACCGCTCAATTCTGCTTCAAATGCATAATCTGTATTCAGGGCCAAATCTTGTGTGGAAATGACTTGGTTTCTTTCCATGTCACCAAAAAGGTAGTTCACACGCAAGCCCAAAGAAATTTCTGGACTGACGTTGTATGCCCCCATGAAGTGCAGGGAGTTGATCCCTCCACTGCCACTGAATGCTTTGTGGTAGTTGACTTGGTCGTTCTCGGCATAAGCGCCTAAATCATAACCAATGGAAGAGTAAGGTTGAAAACCAAATCCTGCTCTGGCTTTGTCACCCACTGGAAAAGCCAATGAGATATTGGAAATATAGGTGGTACTTTTTTTCGATCGATTGTTGGCGTCTTTGAATTGGCTCAAATTGGTATTGGTGCCAAATTCAAAAGAAGTCATCCGCAAATTTCGGTTGGCGGCTGGATTGAAAAAGTTCGCACTGGAATGATAAGGATTGGTCGGAATCACCGAAAGGCCACCCATGCCAGCTTGTTCAATGTTGCTGTCAAATAATACAGTTCCTATGCCATAAGAGGAATAAGGGGAGATAGAGGTGCTTTGTGCGTTCAAAGTAAAAGCCAAACCAAACAAACCTAAAAAGGCTGAAACATTCTTCAATTTCATGCGTATAGAATATCAATTCAATTTGCAAATATGATGATTAGATTGGAAACTGCAAAAACCGATCAAGGAATTGCTTGTTAATGAACTATTAAAGTTTGCTGCTTTGGGCTGGGAGAAAAAATATTTCACAGAAATTGAAAATAAATTTTGGTAGATATAAAAATGTGCTATATTTGCAGTCCCAAAAGAGTAGGTGCCTTAGCTCAGTTGGTAGAGCAAAGGACTGAAAATCCTTGTGTCCCTGGTTCGATTCCTGGAGGCACCACTTACTAAAAAAAGCCTTGATTGTTTCAATCGAGGCTTTTTTGATGCGTTCAATTTTGCTAAATTAATTTCGGAATGGCTTCGATCAAAGCTTGTGTATAAGCGGTTTGCGGCTGTGCGTAAATTTGATCCGCTTCGCCCAATTCCATTTGTTGACCATGCTGCATCACCAACAATTGATCGCTCATGTATTTGACCACCGCCAAATCATGCGAAATGAAAATATAGGTCAAGCCAAATTCCGCTTTCAAATCATTCAACAAATTCAACACTTGCGCTTGTACGGAAACATCCAAGGCAGAAACGCTTTCATCACAAACAATGAATTGAGGTTCTACTGCCAAAGCACGGGCAATGCCAATTCTTTGCCGTTGTCCACCCGAAAATTCGTGCGGATATTTGTTCAGATCATGCGCAGACAAGCCGACTTTCTCCAGCAAAACCGCTGCACGCTGATTCCTTTCTGTTTTATTTTTACCGATGCCGTGGACTTCCATGGGCGCGTTCAGGATTTCACGGATGGTCATTTTGGGGTTCAAACTCGAATAAGGATCTTGGAAAATGATTTGAATGTTTTTTCTCAATTCTCTGATTTCTGATTTTGAAAACAGGGTGATGTCTTTGCCTTGGTAGAAAATTTCGCCTTGGCTGGGCTTTTCCAACAACAGCATGGTGCGGCTCAAAGTCGTTTTTCCGCTGCCCGATTCACCCACCAAGCCCAGGGTTTCTCCAGGATACACCTTGAAGTTCATGTCATCCACCGCTTTGACCACTTGCGTGTTTTTCCCTAAAAAATTAGGAGAAGTGTGAAAATATTTGGACAAATTCCTGACTTCTAAAATTGGGCTTTGCTGGTACAATTTCTTGTGAAAGGCTGACCGTTCTTGGTCGGTATAGATTTCGGCTTGGTAATTTTTATCTTGTAAATAGGCCGAAATCGTGGGCATTCTTTTGTAGCGAATCGACAAAGGAGGGCGACAAGCAATCAGGCCCTTGGTGTATTGTGCTTTGGGATGGTGGAAAATTTCTTGAACAGTCCCTTGTTCGATAATTTTTCCCCGAAACATCACCACAACTTCATCACAAATCTCCGCAATGACGCCCAAATCATGTGAAATGAAAATGCAGCTCATGTCGCTTTCTTGCTGTAATGTTTGGATCAACTCCAAGATCGCGCGTTGCACAGTCACGTCCAAAGCGGTGGTGGGTTCGTCCGCGATTAACACTTTGGGTTCACAGCTGATGGCCATCGCAATCATGACCCGCTGTCTTTGTCCGCCCGACAATTCATGCGGATAAGCACGGTAGATTCGTTCTGGGTCGGGCAACAATACTTTTTGAAACAAGGCCATGACCTTTTCTTTGGCTTTTTTCGGAGACAATTTCAAATGCAGTCGAATGGCTTCTTCGACCTGTTCGCCGCAACGAATGCTGGGATTGAGGGACGTCATCGGCTCTTGAAAAATCATGCTGATTTCTTTGCCACGGTATTTTCTGTGGTCCTCTTGGTTCAAACGCAACAAATCAATGGAAGTTTGTCCGTCATGGAAAAGGATTTGGCTTTCAGCTGAAGTTTTGGCGTTTTTAGAAAGCAAGCCCATGATGGAAAGTGCCGTGATGGATTTTCCTGAGCCCGATTCTCCGACCACGCCGATGGTTTTTCCTCTGGGAATGGCGAAGCTGACCTTGTCCAAAATTTTCTTTTGACCAAAAGCCAACGATAGGTTGCGTATGTCAACGACGTGATTTTCCACGGATTTTCTTTTGAAATGAGCGACAATTTAAAACAATTTTATCTTTTGGTAAAATCTTTCATTTTTTTTAAAAATTTAACATCATGTCATTCAGCGTGTTGCTTTTTAAATTTGAATAAACTTTAAAATAAACGCATGCTTTCTTGAAAAAGATTTGGTAGAGATGAAATTTCACGTATATTTGCAAACCAAAACCAAACGATCTGGTAGTTCAGTTGGTTAGAATACCTGCCTGTCACGCAGGTGGTCGCGGGTTCGAGTCCCGTCCAGATCGCATAAAGCACTTCAGCAATGAGGTGCTTTTTTGCTTTGGTAGAAATACGCGCTATCGGGATGTGAAGTACTAAGTATCAGGTAGCGAGTATCAAGTACCAAGTACCAAGTACGGTGTATTAAGTTGGGTGGGAAACATCTCCCGCTTCTTCCACTTCTCTCACTTCTCTCACTTCTCCCACTTCTCCCACTTCTCCCACTTCGACAGGCTCAGTGTCCGCAGTGTCCGCAGTGTCCGTAGTGTCCGCAGTGTCCGAAGTATGAGTTTGTCGAAGCCACGAAAAAGTAGAGGACTGGGGATTCGGAATCTTTAATTTCTGCTTTCTACCCCCTAATTTCTGAATCAACGATTCATATTCTTCCAAGAGTGCATTCCATATGATTTGCTGTTCATAACGGGATTGAATCATGGAGCGGGCATGGGTTTTCAATGTTTCATAATGGGTTTTGTCGCTGTACAGTTTGTGCATGGCTTGTGAAAGGGCAGCAGTATTTTTAACTGGAATGATGCTGCCATTTTTTTCTTCCACTATGATTTCATTGCATCCATTGATATTGGACACGATGCTCGGTAATCCGATGTCGCGGATTTCTAATCCATGACCGTTTGTAAGCAGTAACTGTTTAATAATAGAAATTAATTAAGCATGCACGCAAATCTAATGTCTAGCGTCTAAATTCTAATCTCTACTTAAGACAACTAAGACTCAGGCGCCAACTCAATCACCAAACCATCCAAATCTTCGGTAATGTGCAATTGACAGCTCAAACGGCTATTTTCTTTGACGTGGAAGGCTTCTGACAGCATCGCTTCTTCCTCATCTTCCATTGGAGGGACATCTACGTTGTCAGAAAGGACATAGCATTGACAAGAAGCACACATCGCCATGCCGCCACAAATCCCAATGCTTCCTTCGGGTGCCAATTCATACGCGCGAATCAACTCCATGACATTCATGGACATGTCGGTGGGCGCATCTACTTGGTGGGTAGTGCCTTCTCGATCGATGATGGTAATTTGTACGTCAGCCATATTTTTTGATTTGATGAATGATAAAAATAAGAAATGGATCAAGGAATGTCCAAATATTTATGGGTTTGCACTGAAACTTGCCACTTGGGATGTTCTTTGACATAATCGACCAAAGCTGCCGTCATCGTGTCTTTTTTGCTCCATTCAACTTGAAGGTACAATTTGCATGCTGTAGAAACTTGGGCAGCATATTTTTCCGCAAACTTAAAGTCATCGTGGTTGTAAATGATGCATTTCAATTCGTTGGCTTGTGCCAAAACATCTTCTTTGGGCAAAGCCAACTTCTTCGGCGACAAAGTAATCCAATCCAATTGTCCACTCAAATGATAAGCACCTGAAGTTTCAATATGGATTTTGGCGCCCAAAGCTTTCAATTCAGCCGTTAAAAAATCCAAATTCCATAGCAAAGGCTCTCCGCCGGTGATCACAATCGTATCACAGCTTTCCACCGCTGTTTTTGCCAAAGCTTTCATATCGGTCAACGGATGTTGGTCCGCATCCCAACTGTCTTTGACATCGCACCAATGGCAACCGACATCACAACCGCCCAAACGAATGAAATACGTCGCTTTTCCCGTATGCGCGCCTTCGCCTTGCAGGGTATAAAAATGTTCCATGACGGGCAACATTTTCCCTTCTGCCAAAAGCAATTGCTGACTCTCGTCTAAAGCGTGAATGGTCATCATTTTACATTGTTCTTGTAAGCCAATAAAGTGTTTTTCAGCAACATGGCTCGGGTCATCGGTCCTACGCCACCAGGAACAGGTGTGATCCAAGAAGCCTTGTCTTTTACTTCGTCAAAGTCCACATCACCGACCAATTGATAGCCTTTTTCAGAATCATCGTCCACACGGGTAATGCCCACGTCAATAACGACCGCTCCTTCTTTGATCATGTCCGCTTTTAGAAAACCAGGAACACCCAAAGCGGTAATCACGATGTCTGCATGCTGGGTAAATTCAGACAAATTTTCGGTATTGCTGTGTGTCAAAGTCACGGTGGAGTTGCCTGGGAAATCCTTTCTTCCCATCAAAATGCTCATCGGACGACCGACAATTCGGCTTCGACCAATGATCACGGCATGTTTTCCTTTGGTAGGAATTTCATAGCGCTCCAACATCTCCAAAATACCAAAAGGCGTAGCCGGCAAAAAGGTACTCATGTCCAAGGCCATTTTTCCGAAATTCTCAGGATGAAACCCATCGACATCTCGTTTTGGATTGATGGCTTCAATGATTTTTTCTTGGTCAATTTGTTTGGGCAAAGGCAACTGAACGATGAAGCCGTCCAAGTCCTTTTCGGTATTCAATTTTTCGATGATTTCCAGCAATTCTGTTTGAGAAACGGTATTGGGCAATTTCACCAAAGAAGAGTGGAAGCCGACTTGCTCACAATCTTTGATTTTGTTGTTGACGTAAGTTTGGCTGGCGCCGTCGTTGCCGACCAAAATTGCGGCCAAATGCGGTTGTCTTTTGCCTTCTTTTCTTGCGTTGTCCACCGCTTCCTTGATTTCTTGTTTGATCTCTCTTGCGAGTTTGATTCCATCCAGAATTTGCATACCAAAATTTTTGGCAAATATAGGCATCTTTCAAGTCTTTGAGAAGACGAAGTGCCATAGATTTCAAATCTTTGAACAAGAAAACTGGTGATGGCGGTTGAAATTTTTAAGGGGAACAACAAAAAACCCGTTAAGAAAACTTAACGGGTTTTGTTTATCGCATCAACGAAGCAATTATGCTTGTTGTTGTTTGATTAAATTCAAGGCAGAACCCGCTTTGAACCACTCGATTTGAGCAGCATTGTACGTATGGTTGACTTTGATGACGTCCTTTGAACCATCGGCATGAACCAATTCCAAAGTCAATGGTTTTTCTGGAGCAAATTCAGTCAAATCGATGAAGTTGATGGTATCATCCTCTTGGATTTTGTCGTAATCTGCCTTGTCTGAAAAAGTCAATGCCAACATCCCTTGTTTTTTCAAGTTGGTTTCGTGGATTCTTGCAAATGAACGTACCAATACAGCGATGGCACCCAAATGTCTCGGTTGCATGGCTGCGTGCTCACGTGAAGAACCTTCTCCATAGTTTTCATCCCCAACGATCAAGGTAGGAACACCCGCCGCTTTGTAAGCGCGCGCAGTATCAGGAACACTGCCGTAAGTACCCGTCAAAGTGTTTTTTACTGAGTTGGTTTCTTTGGTAAATGCATTCACCGCACCGGTCAAGGTGTTGTTGGCGATATTGTCCAAATGTCCTCTGAAACGCAACCATGGTCCAGCCATAGAAATGTGGTCTGTGGTACATTTTCCGTAGGCTTTGATCAACAATTTGGCCCCCATGATGTTTTGTCCATTCCAAGGCGCAAAGCTTTCCAACAATTGCAATCTTTCTGAATCTTCTTTGACTTCCACTTGAACCGTTGACCCATCCGCAACGGGCGCTTGGTAACCATTGTCTTCGTAAGAAAAACCGCCTTGTGGCAATTCTTCTCCAACAGGTGGATCCAATTTCACCTCTTCTCCTTTGTCATTGATCAAAGTATCAGTGATCGGGTTAAAGTCCAAACGACCGGCAATCGCAAAGGCAGCGACCATTTCTGGTGAAGTCACAAAAGCGTAAGTATTGGGGTTGCCATCCGCACGTTTTTTAAAGTTTCTGTTGAACGAGTGAATGATGGTGTTTCTCTCTTCTTTGTCTGCATCTTTTCTGTCCCATTGTCCAATACAAGGTCCACAAGCATTCGTAAAGATCACGGCATTCAAATCCTCAAATGGTTTCAAAACACCATCTCTGTCGGCAGTATAACGCACTTGTTCTGATCCAGGGTTGATCCCCAATTCAGATTTGATTGTCAATCCTTTTTCTACGGCTTGTTTGGCGATGGAGGAAGCTCGGGTCAAATCCTCGTAAGAAGAGTTGGTACAGGAACCGATCAATCCCCATTCGATTTTCAAAGGCCAATCATTTTTTGCAGCTGTTTCTTTCATTTCAGAAACGGGCGTCATCAAATCTGGCGTAAATGGCCCATTCAATCTTGGAGACAAGGTGTCCAAATCAATGACCAATAATTCATCATAATACGCTTCAGGGTTGGCATATACTTCGTCATCCGAACGCAAGTAAGCGCGCAACGCATTGGCTGCATCCGCTACATCATCGCGGTCAGTCGCTCTCAAATAACGTTCTGAAGCATCATCATAAGCAAAAATAGAAGTTGTCGCTCCGATTTCTGCGCCCATATTACAGATGGTACCTTTTCCAGTGGCAGACAAATTTTCAGCACCCTCACCAAAGTACTCAACGATGGCGCCCGTTCCTCCTTCTACAGTCAGACGTCCAGCGACTTCCAAAATCACATCCTTAGGTGAACTCCAGCCATTCAATTTACCGGTCAATTTTACACCAATTAATTTGGGCATTTTCAATTCCCAAGCCATTCCTGCCATGACATCCACAGCATCAGCACCACCTACACCGATGGCAACCATTCCCAAACCACCTGCATTGGGGGTGTGAGAGTCGGTTCCAATCATCATTCCACCAGGGAAAGCATAATTTTCCAATACTACTTGGTGGATGATTCCCGCACCAGGCTTCCAGAAACCAATGCCATATTTATTGGAAACGGATTCCAAAAAGTTAAAAACCTCAGAAGATTTATTGATGGCTTCTTGCAAATCCTTTTCAGCACCTACTTTGGCTTGGATCAAGTGGTCACAGTGTACGGTCGAAGGGACCGCCGTTTTTGCTTTTCCAGCTTGCATGAACTGCAACAAAGCCATTTGAGCCGTTGCATCTTGCATGGCCACACGGTCCGGCGCAAAATCTACATAAGATTCGCCTCGGGTATAAGCCTCGGTCGCTGTTCCGTTGAACAAGTGAGCGTAAAGAATTTTTTCAGAATAGGTCAAAGGTCTTCCCACCAAAGTACGAGCAGCATCTACTCGGTCCTTCATTTGGGCATAAACGCCTTGAATCATGTCAATGTCAAATGCCATAGTATTGTATTGATTTAAATTATAATTTTTTGAAGTGTTGCAAATTTAACCCTTAAATATCTATTTTTCAGTCTATAGCTATCTAAATTATTTATTGTTGGATAATTTAGAATAATTATAAAGAAATCGGTAAATAATGGGCTGTTTTATTCAATTTATTTGAAAAAAACCGTCATTTTTTGGTCAAATGAACAAATTTCACCCAAACAAAAAAATAGGAAACTGAAGGGTTTCCTATTTTTCGAAAAATTAAAAAGGATGAATCAAACGACTTAAGCAGTCGCAAAATTCTTTTCCATCTGAATGGATTTCGGAAACAAAATATTGTTTTCCAAATGAATGTGTCGGTGCAAATCATTTTCAAATTCTTCCAACATCTGAAAAGCGACCTTGTACGTATTGCAAGCATCCGCTGGCGGTGTGTAACCATCGGACAAAGCAGAGATCTTTTCAAATCTTTCGCCCTCGGCCGTGTGCTCGTGCATCATCATTTGGATGGGGTTTTCAACCGTACCGAAATTCGGTGCTTCGAAAGCTTGGTTGGAATTTTTGGCTTCGACCATCGTTCGAACGAATGGAAACAAAATCTGGTCTTCTTTCACCATGTGGTCGCCCAATTCTTGCACAGAAGCCGCAAATAAATCACGGATCTCAAACAACTCAGGATGGCGTTCGCCATGCACTTTGCACAATTTGTTCAAAAATTCCATCAAAATCGGTGATTTTTCGCGCACATACCGGTGGTGGGTTTTCTCCACATAATCCGCCAACAAGTCCAAGGGCCAAGCAGTGAAGTCGATGTCCGCCGCTGCTCCTTGAGGCAATTGTTCCAAATCAGCATAAATTTTTTCTGTGTCTAAGTTTTTCTTTTCTGCGGCTTCAGCGATGGTTCTCCCACCCTTGCAACAGAAATCAATGCCATATTTTTTGAAGATGGCCGCAGTTCTATAATCTGCCGCTACCATCGATCCGATTTGTTCTTTTCTAACGTCCATTGTATTTGATTTTTATAAGTGATGTTTTGATTTGCTAGATTAATATCTAAAACTCCTTTATTGATGGAAATTTTTTTAAGGGTGTTTCAAAAATGCTTCGTCTTGTTCTACGCTTTCTACCAAATCCGCAAGGGTCGAGGTCTCTAAAGTATGGATCCAAGCATCTTTGGTGGCTTTGAATTTGTGGTGCAAGGGGCAAGGCCGTGTTTCAGAACATTCTTTCAGCCCCATGGCGCAAGCGGTAAACAATTTGTCCCCATCAATCTCTCTGACCAATTTGGCCAAGGGGATGGTTTTGTTTTCATCCGATAAGAAAAAACCACCATTGGGGCCTTTCATCGATTGCACAAATCCTTTTCTGCTCAGCTCCTGCAAAATTTTCGCAATGAAATACTCAGGCGAATCGATTCCTTCGGCGATGCCTTTGACGCCCACGCGATGGCCTTCTTGGGTTTGTTGTCCAATAAAAATCAGAGCACGAATGGCGTATTCACAAGTTTTTGAAAACATAGCAAGCATTGAATGAAAGACAAAGATACAAAAACAAATCGAATAAAAGACTGTTCGGTCTTTTATTCGATTTGTGAAGCAATGATTTTGCTCATGGTGTGGTCTCAACCATTGTACCATCAATCTTTGGATCGGTAACGCTCCAGTTTTTCTTTGAATTCGTCCAAGCCCAAATTGTGGATGCTGCCCAAATGGGAAGTTTGAAATTCTTTGTGCGGTACATAGGTGCCATCATCGACGGATATCCCAACAATTCGGTACGCATCACGGAAAGAAGTGCCGTTTTGCAACAAATGGTTGATGTTTTCTACCGTATAGATCGAATCGTATTTTTCTTGGTCCATGTACCCCGTATTGATTTCCAATTGAGGCAAAGCAAAGTTCAGGATGTCCAAAATGTCGTTGAATTGCATCATGGGTTCAAACAAAATTTCTTTCAAAATTTGAAAATCGCGGTGGTAGCCGCTGGGCAAATTGTTGATCGTCAACGTAATGTCATTGGGCAAACCTTGTAGGCGGTTGCAATGCGCACGAGTCAGTTCAAAAACATCGGGATTCTTTTTGTGGGGCATGATGGAAGAACCGGTGGTCATTTCTTTGGGCAAAGTCACGAAGCCCATGTCTTGGCTGTTGTACATCACCAAATCATAGGACAATTTGGACAAAGTACCCGAAATCATCGCCATGGCGACAGCAGTGGACTTTTCAGTTTTGCCTCGTAACATTTGTGCGCCGACGGAACTGACCGCCATTTCAGCAAAGTTCAGCGAAGCAGTGGTCGCTTTTCGATCGATGGGAAAGCTGGTGCCAAATCCCGCACCCGAACCCAAAGGATTTTGATCGGCCACTTGATAAGCGGCATCCAAGAAATACAAATCGGTCATCAAATTCTCGGCATAAGCCAAAAACCACATGCCAAAACTACTGGGCATGGCGGCTTGAAAGTGGGTGTAGCCTGGGAGAAGGTCGTCTTTGTGTTGTGCTGCTTTTTGGGTCAAGACATCGATCAAAGCCAAAACTTGGTTTTTGGTTTCGGTCAAGTAGTCTTTCAAAAACAATTGGATGGCGACCAAAACTTGGTCATTTCTCGATCGTGCCGTATGGATCATTTTGCCCGCATCGCCGGTCTTTTTGATCAATTCCGCTTCAATTTTTGAATGAATGTCTTCGTAATTCTGATCGATTTCGAAGTCTCCTTTTTCGATGGCGGCTAAAATTTCATCCAAAGCGATTTGCAATTTCGCGTTGTCTTCTTCAGAAATGATGTTGACTTTGGCGAGCATATCGGCTTGTGCTTTCGAGGCGATGGCATCGTATTTGGCCAAGTAGCCGTCTAAAATGCGGTCTTTCCCGACCGTGAATTTCTCGATTTTGTCATTGACCGAGAAGCCTTTGTCCCAGATTTTCATTTTGTGTCTATTTTTGTGTGATAGCGCAAATTTAACAAGATAAGCGGCAAGTAGGAACTAATTGAAGGAATTTATTTAATGCACAGCGTAGCAAGTACGAAGTACCAAGTACAGTGTACCGAGTAGCAAGTAGCAAGTACCAAGTACAGTGTACCGAGTACAGTGTACCGAGTACAGTGTACCGAGTAGCAAGTAGCAAGTAGCAAGTACAGTGTATCAAGTACAGCGTACCAAGTACAGCGTATCAAGTACGAAGTATCAAGATTTTTGCTTAATTTTCTTAATGTCTTAATGTTAAAAGAAAGTATCAAGTACAGCGTAGCAAGTAGCAGGTACAGCGTGGATGTTGAACGACGTCGTTTGTCACTTGCAAAGCATTTGGATAGGCAAAGGTTTGATCAAAAGTTTATTTGTACGAATGCTTCTGGAAATATACCCGATGAAATCAGAGCAGAAGGATTTGAGGTAATCCCCATCGGGCAATTAAAATCCCCATTTGATGGGAAGCAGCACAGAAAACATAAAAACGCAACCTCTTTTAAAGCGATTGTAAGGAGGTTTGTTTTTTAACTCCAATTCCCAACTTCTAAGCCCTCAATCCCCTCTTCGAAGAATGGAGATTTTCTCTTGTTTTTTGATCTCAAATCGAAAGTCTCGCATCTAAAGTCTCGCATCTAAAGTCTCAACTCTAAAATCTCAAGTCTCTTCTTCATCTCCTATATTTCCTTACTTTTGCAAAGATTCGAAATCTGCTATGAAAATCTTAACTAATTCTGATGTCCACCAATAAAACCATAGCGAAAAATACAATGTTCTTGTATTTCAGGATGCTGCTCACCATGGGCGTGGGCCTCTTTACTTCGCGTTTGGTATTGGATGCTTTGGGCGTGGTGGATTATGGGATTTATGGATTGGTCGGTGGCATCGTGACGATGTTTGCTTTTCTCAACTCGGCGATGTCCTCAGCGACCCAGCGCTATCTTTCGTTTGATATCGGTAAAAAAGATTGGGATCGATTGCAAAAAACCTTCAATGCGACTTTGAATATCCATATTGGCATTGCGGTCGTTATTTTTATATTGGCCGAAACTCTGGGCTTGTGGTTCGTCAATACCCAATTGGACATTCCTGCCGAGCGAATGTACGCTGCCAATTGGGTGTACCAGTTTTCGATTTTCGCCTTTGTGACCAATGTGGTGCAAGTCCCTTACAATGCTTTATTGTTTGCGCGCGAGCACATGAGTGTCTATGCCTATGTCAGTATTTTAGAAACCCTATTGAAATTGGGCATTGTCTTGTATTTGGTACAAGCCAAAGGCACGGATCCACTGATCTTGTATGCGGTATTGACCTTTGCGGTCGCCTTTGTGATTCGGATGATTTACAAACTGTATTGCAAAAGACACTTCAAAGAGTCGGTGTATCAATTCCACTGGGACAAGGCGTATTACAAAGAGTTGCTGAGCTATTCGGGTTGGAATTTGTTTGGCAATATTGCGGTCGTTGCGCGGGGACAAGGGAGCAATATTTTGTTGAACCTGTTTTTTGGTCCTGTTGCAAATGCTGCTTATGCTGTTACAATGATGGTTCAAAGTGTCATGGGGTCTTTTGTTAGTAATTTTCAGGTAGCAATCAATCCACAGATCATCAAGAATTATGCAAAAGGTGATCAAGATACTTCGTTAAACTTGATGTACAAAAGCGCCAAGTTTTCTTTTTTTGGGATGTTGATTTTGGTGGTGCCTTTTTTGGTCAACATCGATTACATCATGCATTTGTGGTTAAAGGAAGTACCACCTTATGCAATTGATTTTATCCGATTGGCATTGATTTGTACTTTGATCGAGACGATTTCCAATCCTTTGATGAGTGGTGCACAAGCAACAGGTAAGATTAAGTGGTATCAGATCATCATTGGTTCTTTCATCTTTATGACTTTCCCAGTTGTTTACATTGTTTTCAAAATAACAAATAACCCAATTGATTTGTATTGGGTATTTATAGGGAACTCATTGATTGCACTTGTATTTAGGCTGTTTTTCTTGAGAAAGATGATGAGTTTAAAATTAAAAGACTTTTTTAAAAAAGTTATTTTTCCATTATGTTGGGTAAGTGTATTAGTTTTTATTATAGCAGAATTTGAATTTATTTCGAAAGCTGATAATTTTTATAACTTACTATTTAATATAGGAATATTGGTTACTATTATTTTATTTGTAATTATAATTTTAGGAACAACAAAAGGAGAAAGAATGAAAGGAATTCAATTTTTGAAAAGTAAATTATTGAAATAATGAAACGTAAGATCAATTTATATTGGCATAAACATAGTGAGGGTCATGGTAATTTCGGCGACGAGTTGAATCATTACATTGTAAAAAAATTAAGTAACTCTGAAATAAATTATATAAATATTGAATTATTAGATGACAGAAAGGTTCAAGCATTAAAATTGATAATATATAATTTATTTTATGGGAAACTATCTTTAGTTGAGGCTTTTAAATATTTTAAATATAATTTTTTTAAGAACCCAACAGTTATTGTTTGTATTGGTAGTGTATTGCAATACTGTAAAATGCATACTATTATAGTTTGGGGCGCAGGAATTATAAATAACAGTACAGAGCTTAGAAAATGTAAAATAGTAGCAGTTCGTGGCTTTTATACTGTTCAAAGGCTTAAAGAATTAGGATACGATACTCCGAAAGTA
>DATJBZ010000036.1:0-51869 GCA_035515075.1 Moheibacter sp.
ACGTTCCTTTAAAGCCTCTATGGCTACCTGTGATTTAAATTCACTGCTAAATTTCCTGCGTGTTCTTTTCATGTTTTCCATTGTTTAAAATTAATAAAATTTTCAACTTAAACACTGGTACTAATTTGTCGAGGTATTATAGTGTACTACTATTTTTCATTTTTCTACAATCATGTAAAAATGAGCGATTTCATGTTTATGTGGAGAACTCAAATAATGTTGAACTTAAAAATTTAAGTTACCAAATAAATAGTGAAGGCTTAATTTTAATATCAGATAGTATTTCTTATACTAATGTAATTCCCTCCAACAAAGAATTTGCATTGGATAAATTAAAGAAAAAAGACACATATTTCAATGTTAAAGTTGAAGGTAAAGTCATCAAGCAAATTTTAATAAATGAGTATGATAATTATTTAGGGACTATTTCACAAAGTGTGTAATTTAAATAAATAGCTGGGGCGCGCCCCAGCTATTTATTATTATGTTTAATTTTAATTTTTATACACTTATGAAAAAGAATGATTTAATTTCAGATGATTTTCTGAAGCAGTTCAAGAGCCACGAGGAGCTCCCCGATGTCGCGGATTTCTAACCGTGACCATTTTACTAAATCGTGAGGGTTTAAAATCTATATCTTTCGACTTAGAAGACCGATGGTAAATCTAAAAGTACTATTTTAGCTTTATTAGAAATTATAGCGATTTGGGTAATGGCTTAAGAATAAAGCTGGAAAAGATGTAATTAATAAAATAAGAATATGTTAAGATTGATATTAATTTATATAATTGGATTATTTGTAGTCATTTCACTTTTTAATTTAATTGTATTGGTATGGGGTAACTTATTTAGCTCAAGTATAGATATTGATGTGAATATTTGGGCTTATATATTTTTTAATATTATTTATTTTACATGGCGTTTTGTTACCCATTATTTTCCTAAATTGAAAAGAGATAATTAAAAATTGGTCTTATGTGGGAGTTCTCAAAAAGGTTATTATCTAATCTAGATTCCTCTGCTATTCATTTGATTGATAACGAAAACGAGTGACATCATTAATATAAAAAAGATAAATTAGGGCAAAACATAAAATCCAAGGAATCAAATTAATATGAAAAAAAAATGGAGGTTTTCGAAAAATGATTTTAGTGTTTTTGCTGATTTCTTAAGAGTAATTTTAGATTTTTTTAAATGACAGAAGATATTTTCATACAAGGTATTTTTGCAATCTCATTTTATATTGTGACGTTTTATTTTTTAAAAGTAATTAATAATAGAATAATAAACCCAAAATATTCTTATCGAAAAAGAATAATGCAAAAAGCTAAAAAAGCATTAATAATTATAATGTTTATTTACGCTATAATCTCTGTTTTTCAAATAATTAATATTACGCAGTATCAGTAAATAACCCTCCTCATTTCTCATACAATTTAGAATTATAAAATTCGACTTCTGATACTCGTTAAACGATGACGAATAGCACCATGAATGAGCGCTTAACATCAAAAAATAAGCTATATTAGAAAAACATAAAGCCCGTTCAAAACAAATCGAACAGGCTTTTGTCATTATTTTGATTGAAAATTACTTCATCAATTCATAACTTCTTTTGATGAAATCCGTCAACTCTTTTCCTTTCAATAAATTCTGAGACAACTTCGCCAAATCCAGAGCTTGGTGGATCAAACCTTCTTTTTCTTCAGCTGGTTTTTGCAAAATCTCATGGGCCAAATCACTGTTGGCATTCACCACCAATTGGTACATTTCCGGGAAATTCCCCATCCCAAACATTCCGCCACCACCCGATTCTTGCATCTCTTTCATTCGGCGCATGAACTCAGGCTGGGTAATCACAAAAGGCACATCTTCCAAGCCCAAATCCTCCAATTGCACCGTGTATTTCTCTTTGTCAATCGCACTTTCAATCGATGTTTTCAAAGTCGTTTTTTCTTCCTCCGACAAACGCGCCACGATGGGTTCATCCTTCTTGATCAAATTCTGGATCGAATCTGCATCCACACGGCTGAACTTTACTTTTTCTTGGGTCGTTTCCATTCGCTGAATGAAATGCGCCGCAATCGGTGAATCCATCAACAAAACTTCATAACCTTTGTCCATCGCCGTTTGTATGTAAGCGTCTTGGCTGTCCGCGTCATTGGCGTACAAAACGACCAAATTGCCGTCTTTGTCCGTTTGGTTGTTTTTGACTTTTTCATTGAATTCTTCCCAAGTGAAATATTCATTGTTCAAGGTTGGAAACAACATGAATTTGTCTGATTTCTCGGCAAATTTTTCTTCAGAAACCACACCGTATTCCAACACAACCTTGATGTCGTTCCATTTGTTTTCAAATTCTTTTCGGTCTTCTTTCAACAAAGCCACCATTTTGTCCGCTACTTTTCGGGTGATGTATTGTGAAATCTTTTTGACCGCACCATCGGCTTGTAAATAAGAACGAGAAACGTTCAATGGAATGTCTGGCGAATCGATCACACCGCGCAACAACATCAAGAAATCAGGCACAATTCCTTTGACTTCATCGGTCACAAAAACCTGGTTTTGGTACAACTGGATTTTGTCTTTGTCAATGTTGATGTTGTTCCCCAAACGTGGGAAAAATAAAATTCCCGTCAAATTGAACGGATAATCTACATTCAGATGAATCCAGAAAAGTGGTTCTTCGAACTGCATCGGATACAATTCTCTGTAAAAATCCAAGTAATCTTCTTTGGTCAATTCCGAAGGACTTTTGGTCCAAGCAGGTGAAGGATTATTGACGATGTTGTCCACTTCAACCGTTTCTGCCACTGCGTCTTCAGCTGCATCTTCTGCCAACGGTAAAGTTTCCGTTTTGGTGCCAAATTTAATGGGAATCGGCATGAATTTATTGTATTTCTGCAACAAAGCACGGATGCGGTGTTCTTCCAAAAATTCTTTAGAATCTTCTGCAATGTGCAAAACAATGGTCGTTCCTCTTTCTCTTTTATCAATTTTTTCCAAAGTAAATTCAGGGCTGCCATCGCAAGACCATTTCACTGCACTTTCATCTTTGTACGATTGAGAAATGATGTCCACTCTCTCTGCCACCATGAAAGCCGAATAGAATCCCAAACCAAAATGACCGATGATGCCCGTGTCTTTTGCCGAATCTTTGTATTGGTTCAAAAATTCTTCCGCGCCAGAAAAAGCCACTTGGTTGATGTATTTCTCCACTTCTTCTGCCGTCATCCCCAAACCTTGGTCAATGATGCTCAGTGTATTGTTTTCTTTGTCAATTTTCACTTCAATGATCGGATTGCCGTATTCTACTTTGGCTTCACCAATATTGATCAAATGACGCAATTTGGTCGTCGCATCAGTTGCATTCGAAATCAATTCACGCAAAAAGATCTCGTGGTCACTGTATAAAAATTTCTTAATCAGCGGAAAAATATTTTCCACCGAAACATTGATATTTCCTTTTGTCATATTCTTTTGATTTATGCCAGGATGGGCAAAGAAAGTACCATTGCAAAAATGGGTGACAAAATGACTGAAATTCAACATTTGTCTTTTGATTTGACAAAAAACTGTCATTTTTCCGTTATTTTTGGGGCAATTCAGTACTTATGAAAGCAATTGCTTTTTACAATACAGAGAATTTTTTTGATGCGTACAAGGATTTCAATCCTACAGATCCTGCTTTTCGTTCCAATGGTGCACGCGGTTGGAATGTAGAACGCTACCAAAATAAATTGAAAAAAATCAGTGAAGTTTTGGCAGAAATAGGCCAAAAAGAAACGGGCGAACCGCCTTTGTTAATTGGTTTGGCGGAAATTGAAGGCAAACGGGTGTTGAATGATTTGGTCGAATCCAAGGCTTTGTCAAAATTTCAATATGATTTTATCCATTTCGAATCCCAAGATGAACGAGGCATGGACAATGCGATTTTGTACCGAAAAAATCTCATTCAACCCATTGTGACGGCGCCGATTCGCGACCGATTTTTTCATGAAGATGGACGAGAAGATTTCACCAGAGACATTCTGTATGTGCAATTTGAATTCGAAAAAACAAGTTTGCATACCTTCACTTTGCATTTGCCTTCCAGAAGAAATGACAATGTGAATTTGGCTTTTCGCAATGAAGTTTTACAGAATTTACGCCAACAAATCGATCGGATTTTTACCGAAAACCCAGCTGCCAACATCGTGCTTTTGGGTGATTTCAATGGGAATCCTAACGATGCAGATGCCCGCAAAATTTTACAAACTTCAGCAGAAAAAAACTGTAAAAATCATGAATTATACAATCCGATGTTGACAATCGGTTATGGTGTAGGAACGACGATGCATGAAGGAGGTTGGTTGTTGTATGACCAAATGATTTTTTCAAAAGCCATGCTGGATGCGACAGCCAAAATCCAATTTCAATCGATGCACATTTTCAAACCAGAGAAAATAGTCGACCGAAGCCGAAAGTTTCAAGGCGTGCCTTTTCGCACTTTTTCGGGTACGCGTTATTTGGGTGGATTCAGTGATCATTTTCCAATATTTGCCATTATTAATGTTTAATTTTGCCAATAATTAAAAACGCTATGATGAAGATTGCTGATTATTTGGATTCTACCTATCTGAAAACACCCAAACAAGCAGGTTTGTCCGATTCTGAAACTTTGAAAAAAGTGAGAGAATTGACCCATGAGGCCATAGAACATGAAATTTATGCGGTGATGGTTCGTCCAGATTATGTACATTCTTTGCGCATGTTGTTGGACGAATTGCATGCAAATGTAAAATTGGGGACGGTGATTGATTTTCCAGAAGGCAGAAATTCAGTCAAAGAAAAAATCGAAGAAGCCCAGAAGGCTTTGGCCAATGGTGCAGACGAATTGGATTTCGTGGTGGACTATACCGCATTTAAAAATGGGAATTTAGAGAAAGTCAAAGAAGAAATCGAAAGTTGTTCGCGTTTGGTGTTGAATGCCGACAAAGCCATCAAATGGATCATTGAAACGGCAGCTTTGTCACAGGACCAAATCGCTCAAATCACGGCATTGATCCGCGACATTGCTTTAGAGAATTTGTCCGAATTTTCGCCTGAAAATATTTTTGTAAAATCGTCTACAGGATTTTATGCCACGCCAGAAGGTACGCCCAATGGTGCCACGCCAGAAGTGATTCAATGCATGATTGAAAATGCAGGGCCACTGCCAGTAAAGGCTTCAGGTGGTGTTCGCTCAAAAGAAGAAGCCGAACGGATGATTGGGTTGGGCGTAAAAAGAATTGGTACTTCATCTGCCTTGGCGATCGCTACAGGAAAAATTGCAAAGACCGATTACTGATGCAATACTTTTTCAATTAATTCGTTGAATAAATGCAAAGTTTATCTATTTTTAACCAAAATAACAACAATGAATAAATACCTCTTGTTTGCGAGCATCCTTTTGGGGTTGGTTTGGAGCTGTTCAGATAGTGAATTGTTCACGCCAGGCGATGAGTATTTGCCAGGTTTGAACAAGGGCGCATACCAAGTGAATATGAATGGTGCACTGTCCAATTTTAGCAAATTCACAGAAGCGATTTCCAGTGTGAATGGAAGCGAAATCAACGGCAATAGTGCAGATGGAAACATGATTTCAATTTCCCTTCCTCAAAAATTGAGCAACGGTACTTACTACGAAACAGACGGCGCCATGGTTACTATTGTGACCGATAATGGTATTTTCACAAATATGGATAGTGCTGGAACTCTTTTGCCCTTTCAGTTGGACATCACCTCAGTGAACAATTCAGCAGGTTTGGTTTCTGGAAAGTTTTCTGGAAATGTTGCCAATCTGTTGACGGGAGAAAGCGTGGCCTTGACTGAAGGGATTTTTAATTTGATTGAATTTGATCCATCACTTTCACAAACTCAATGGAAATTGACGGCTAAATTCTCAGGTGAAGCCTTTGATTTCAGCCAAAATGCCAAAGCAGAAGGTGTGGCTACGGCAGCAATCATCACAGGGGACAATTTGACCCAAGCACAAACGTTGACTTTGAAAGTGCCGGGTGGAATTTCTGTCAAAACCTTTACTGAAGAGGACCACGCAAGTGTTGAGGTCAATTTAGGTTCTTCAGGAAATTCTTCCGATCTGTACACCAGCTATGATCCATTGACGGAAACGTATTTGCCGATCAAAATCAACATCACCAGCGTGAGCATTGGCGATGAGGAAACTCCTGGGATAGTCCATGGGACATTTAGTGGTACGATTGCCAAATTTTCCAATGGCGTTCCTGTCGATCAAGTGACCATCACCGACGGAAAAATCGTTGTTCCGATCGTTTTGTAATCAATAGGACATTGAAATAAATTAACAAAAGGACGGTTTTTCAATCGTCCTTTTTTGTTGATATCTCTTTGCTATTTGGCAAATCATCGCTGCAATTGTCGCAGGATTTTGCTGGAGCATTTCGTGTGCGAATGGCGTCTTTCACCATTTTAGCGACATAAAAAACGGCCACCAAAAAGACAATGCCGATGAATATATATTGTACAATTGCATGCATAGTAGGGCAAATTTAGCTTTTTATCTTGTGAAAATAGGGCAGGCGAACCAATAAAACTCAGCATCTGTTTCACAAACTTGAATTATCTTTATCGGAAATTCATATCCAAATGAAAAAAATCGTCTTGTTAATGGGCACTTTTTATGGTGCGACAGCGGTCATTTTAGGCGCTTTCGGTGCGCATGCATTCAAAAAAATCTTGCCAGCGGAGAAATTGATCAGTTTTGAAACTGGGGTCAAATACCAAATGTACCACGCATTGTTGCTGGTCGCTTTGGGCTTGTTTTTGAATTTCCAATCAGGGCTAGAAAAAGGCGCGGGTTGGACTTTGATCATAGGAACTTTGCTATTTTCTTTCAGCATTTATTTTCTATCCTTCGCCGAACATTGGGGCGTGAACCTCAAATGGTTGGGGCCAATCACACCTTTGGGTGGATTGTCGTTGATCATTGGATGGTTTTTGTTGCTCTTCCATTTCATGAAAATGAAACAATAAGGATTCGTCAACAACCAACCATTCGCCTTGTCAAAGGTTTTTTAGAGCTTAATAGGCTTCTAGAACTATCACGTTCAATGAAGACTGAGCCATGTCTACGTTGAGTGCGCTAGTCAATGCTTTTCCAATACCTACTGATTGATTTGCTCCAATGTTTCTTTTGATGCAGGCTACTTTGATGGTATATGCTTCTGGTGCTAGGTTGATGATGGACGTATTCATGTTGAATAATTTGAAGGAACCTGTCGGTGGAAGCATCACATCGGTTCTAACTGCTTTTAGTCTAAACTGATTTCGATTACTCATATTGTCATTGATAAAGTAACCACAACCAAAAGAGGCGAGATTATCCCCTTGAAATTGGACCATCGTTTGAAAAAATAAATTGACCCTGTTTTCGCCTTTATAAATAGTGATGTCATTTTTCAAACCCGAAAGCTCTTTCCATCCTTTGCTCGGATCAAGTAATTCATCCATATTGTAGGGCTGAGTGTTTCCAGCTGAACTGTTGTTGAAGTCTAATCCTTGTGTGTCACTAAAAGAGTCCATGGAACTCATCATCAGGCTTTCATCTAGGCCCAAAGCAATTTCTTTGGTAGTCCATGCTGCAGCTTCATTTGCTCCACCCGAAGTGATGATTTGGTTGAGTGTACCTGGTGAACTGGCTTTATCATTTAGGTAAATCGCTTCAGAAACATTGACGTCCCCTGCGATGTCCAAAGTTGTTTGGGGTTTTTCGGTATTGATTCCTACCCGACCATTTTGTGCTTGACTGAGGGTCATAAAAAATATGGGCAATAAATAGATGATATGTTTTTTCATTTTTTCTGTTATTTTTGAATTAATCCACAACAGGGATAAAGTTTTCTGGCACTTCATAGACTTCTATTTTTAAAGAAGATTGTGCAACGAAATTATTGATGTTGGATTGAATGGCTTTACCAATACTAAAATTTCCAGTATAGTTGTTGTTTCTTATTCTGGCACAAGAAACTTTGGTTGTATGTTTTCCATCGGTTAAATCTTCAGCGATGATCACCATTAAAAACGTTTGAAAAGCATTTGAAGCATTCAAAGCTTGTTTCATAGTTTCTACCCTTACTCCTTGCAATTTGTTGTCCACAAAAACACCACAAGCATAATCCACAGATCCACTACCACTACCACTAATCTGGACAACAGCTTCATAAGTAATATAGACTTTGTTGTCTGAATTATAAATAAAAAAATCTTTGTTCAGACCAGCGATATCTTTCCATTTAGCAAATTTAGCATTGGATCGATCTTCATTCAAATTATACAAAGGACTTCCGCCAATTGCTTCATTGCTATCAAAGCTAAGTCCTACATTGTCTATAAAGGCATCTGTAAAAATCATATAGAACTCATTTTCTTTATAATTGGGGATATTCAGTGTTTTCCACATCGGCGGTTTATTCGGACCTTGAGAAACCAAGACTTGTCCTTTTTTACCGTGATTACCAAGAAGATTGTCGTTTCCTCCAACATAAATTTTATTTCGAACGGTCATGTCTCCACGAACATCCAAAATTGTTTGTGGATTTTCGGTATTGACTCCTACTTGCGCCATTGAATTTTGAAAAATAAATAGGGAGAGAAATATAAATAGTGTTTTTTTCATTTTTGGTGATTTAATTTGATTCAAGTTCAAAGGTTACTTTTTCAATAATATCAATTTTCAAGACCGATTGCATTGTGAAATTATTGGTCAGAGCATTCCCCGCTCCTTCAGAAGAACGACCAATCCCTAATCTAAGCGCATTGTTTGTTGATGAGATCTTTCGACATGCTACCTTCACGAGATGGTCTCCTGGCGCAATATTCAACACAGTATAAGACAAAGAGATCAAAGATTGATTCTTTTCTTTTCCATTGATAGCATCAATTTGGTTGGGTCGCATCGCTTTTAATTGATCATTAAAAAACGCACCACAAATGTATCGGACATTTTGATTGTTCGAGGAAACTTTTGACAACTCAACTCCTGCTTGGAAAACCAAAGAAATTTTATTGTCAGGATCATTGATCGTTATTTCTGTCGTTAAGTCATCAAGAACCAACCAATTAGTACTTAAAGGATCATTCATTTTATTGGTAGCGATTCCATCACCCGCACCAGTTGGAAAAGACAAACCTTTGTTGTCAATTTGAGAATAAGAATTCACGAGTTGGTATTGTCCTTCTTCTAAAAATGGAACTTTAGAATCTTTCCAAATCACAGCTTTATCTTTGCCACCAGAAACTGACAACTGTCCAAACACTCCTGAATTTCCAGCTTGAACATCAGTTCCTCCAACTTTCAAGTCATTTCGTAATTGAATATCCCCATTTATATCCAAGGTTGTTTTTGGATCATTTGTCTGAATACCAACCTGAGAATAAACCAGGCCATGCATTAAAATAAATGCTAAAAATAATTTCTTCATTCTGTTTAAATGTGATTATTACTATTATCAAGGGAATATAAACTCAAAAGAGCTTACTACCATTTAAAACGTGCAAGAATATGAAATATAAACGCATACTCAATTGAAAAACCATTGATTTAACAAATAATTAAATAAGTAATCTATATACCCACGAATTAGCTCTCAGAAAATGAAGTTTTTAATTCCAAAACGCTCAATTTCTCCAAAGCTTTTTCGACCGATTGAATGCCTTCAAAACGCAACATCAAAGTTTTGTTCGCGTCTTTTGATTTGGCTTCTCTTTCTCTAAAAGTCGCCAATCTTGGGTGTTGATGCAAAGTAGAAATAATGTATTGAAATTGTGCCGATTGGTAATAGTCGGATTGGGGTTTGTCGATGAAATAAGCGAGCATGATGCCGTTTTTCAAGACAATGCGTTCAAAACCTAAGTTTTTCGCCAACCATTTCAAACGCATGCTGAGCAACAAATTGGACACTTCTTTGGGATATTCTCCAAAACGATCGACCAAATTTTGTTCAAATTGAAATAAACTTTCTTCTTCCTCAATCCCTGCCAATTCATTGTACAAAGCCAAACGCTCCTCTACATTGTTGACGTAATCATCGGGAATCAAGATTTGTAAATCGGTATCAATTTGTACATCTGAAACAAAAACAGTGTCATTTTTGTCTTGTTCATCAAACAAATCTTTGAAGTCAGTTTCTTTCAATTCTTCCACCGCTTCATTCAAAATTTTCTGGTAGGTATCAAAGCCCATTTCTGAAATAAATCCAGATTGCTCTGCGCCCAAAATGTTTCCAGCACCTCTGATTTCCAAGTCTTTCATCGCAATGTTGAATCCTGAACCCAAATCTGAGAATTCTTCAATGGCTTGCAATCTTTTCCGTGCTTCATTGGTCAAACTTGACACGGGTGGCGCAATCAAATAACAAAAAGCTTTTCGATTGCTTCGGCCAACTCTTCCGCGCATTTGGTGCAAATCCGCCAAACCAAAATTCTGGGCATCACTGATCAAAATCGTGTTGGCATTGGGCACGTCCAAACCATTTTCAACGATGGTCGTTGAAACCAATACATCAAATTTCCCTTCCATGAAATCCAAAATCAGCTTTTCCAATTCTTGCCCTTTCATTTGGCCATGGCCAGTAGCAATGCGCGCATCGGGAATCAAACGTTGCAACATGCCGGCAATTTCTTTCAGCGTTTCAATTCGGTTATGGATAAAATACACTTGTCCACCTCTTTGTATTTCATAAAAGACGGCATCGCGAATTTGCTCCTCGTTGAAACCAATGATTTGCGTATCAATCGGCTGTCGGTTGGGTGGCGCGGTTTTGATGATGGACAAATCCCGTGCGGCCATCAATGAAAATTGCAAGGTTCTTGGAATTGGCGTAGCGGTCAAAGTCAACGTATCGACATTGGCCCGCAAAGTTTTTAATTTGTCTTTCACACCGACACCAAATTTGTGTTCTTCATCGACGATCAACAGTCCTAAATCTTTGTATTTCACTTCTTTGTTGACCAATTGATGCGTTCCAATAATGATATCAATTTGGCCATTTTCCAATTGTTCCAAAATTTCTTTTTTCTGTTTGGCTGTCTTGAAACGATTGAGATAAGCGACTTTTACGGGCATATCAGCCAATCGCTCTGAAAAGGTTTTGTGGTGTTGAAAAGCCAAAATCGTAGTAGGTACCAAAACTGCAGTTTGTTTTCCACTGACCGCTGCTTTGAATGCTGCGCGTATCGCCACTTCTGTTTTTCCAAATCCCACATCGCCACAAATCAAACGGTCCATCGAACGTTCGCTTTCCATATCGGCTTTTACATCATTGGTCGCTTTGAGCTGATCGGGCGTGTCTTCATACAGGAAAGATGCTTCCAATTCATTTTGTAAATAACCATCTGGCTCAAACTGGAAGCCTTTTTGGGTTCTTCTTTTTGCGTACAATTTGATCAAATCAAACGCAATTTCCTTGACTTTGGCTTTGGTTTTATTTTTTAAATTTCGCCAAGCAGGGGAACCCAAACGGTTGATTTTGGGTTCTGCACCGTCTTTTCCACTGAATTTGGTGATTTTGCGCAACGAATGGATGCTCACAAAAAGAATGTCGTTGTTTTGGTACACCAATTTGATCGCTTCTTGCTTTTTGCCTTGCACATCCAATTTGACCAAACCAGAAAATTTACCCACTCCATGGTCAATGTGCGTCACATAATCACCGATTTGCAAAGCGTTCAATTCTTTTAAAGTGATTGCTTCTTTTTTGGCAAATGCATTTCTCAATTGAAATTTATGATAGCGCTCAAAGATTTGATGGTCGGTAAAACAACTGATTTTCAAATCTTCGTCGATGAATCCTTGGTGGATGGAACCAACAATTGGAACGAATTTGACTTCTTTTGATATGTCTTCAAAGATGTCAACAAACCGTTGCACTTGTTTTTCGCCGGAACAAAACAAATAATTCGTAAAACCAGCGGTGGTTTGTGCATGAAAGGTTTCGGCCAACAAATCAAATTGTTTGTTGAAAGAAGGTTGTGGTTTTTGGTTCAATGTTATGCTGGAAGCTTCCTTGAAATAGCTTTCTTGTGAAAATTCAACCAAAGGAAAAGCGTTCAATCCTTGGTGAAATTCTTTTTTGTCCAAAAATAAATGATGCGGCGTGGCATGTTGAATTTCTCCAGACAAACGCGCAAAAGAAGTTTCTGCCAACTCGAAATTTCGTTCGATATGCTGTTGGGTCAAATGAAGGTTTCGTGCAACGATGATGGTTTTGTCTGAAATGTATTCAAAGAAACTTTCTCGGGTTTCTGAGGTGAATTTGTTTTCCAAATTGGGCACCAAAGTAAAATTTTGAACTTTTTCAATTGACAGTTGGGTGGAAATGTCAAATTTTCGGATGGATTCGACTTCATCGCCAAACATGGAAATTCGAAAAGGTTGTTCTTCCGAATAAGAAAAAACGTCGATTATCCCGCCACGGATGGAGAATTCTCCCGGTTCAGTCACGAAATCCACCCGATGAAATTCATACGCAAACAAAGTTTCATTCAAAAAATCAATATCGAGCGAATCGCCATTTTGAATGCGCAAAGTATTTTTATTCAACACCTTTCTGGTGACTACTTTCTCAAAAAGTCCTTCGGCATAGGTAACGATCAGTCGTGGTTTTTTGGCGCCATTCAGGCTATTGAGAATTTCTGTTCGTAAAACGACATTGGCGTTGTTGGTGGCTTCAATTTCGTACGGCCGTCGGTAAGAGCTTGGCAAGAACAAAACTTCTTGTTTGGAGAAGATGGTTTCGAGTTCGTTCAACAGGTACACCGCTTCTTCTTTGTCGTCCAAAATCAGCAAAATGGGATTGCCAGATTGTTGCATCAGTTGTGCGGTGAGCAATGAAATGCTGGACCCTACTTGGCCTTTGGCGTGGATTTTCGCAGCAGATTGTTGTTGAAATTTGTGCAAACAAGTGCTTATGAAATCAGCTGATTCATATCTTTTAAGCACTTCATGAATAGATTTATTTTCCAAAATGATTACAAATGTAAGGGAATTTGATGAATCCGTTTTTATCTTTCAAAATAAATGGAACCGCCGATGGATTGAGGCTGAGCTTCATCTTCATCGTAAGGAAAAGTCGGTAATTTGACTTTTTTGACAAAAATAATGCTGTCATTTTCTTTCTTTTCTAAGGTCAAATGGATGTAAGCTTGGGTTGCTTTTAGTGGCATTTCCCGAGAAATTTGAAACATATTGACATCGATGACTTGTTCGGTTTCATCGGTCAATTCTTTGTTCAGCTGATAGGTTCGTTCAATTTTTTGGTAGGTTTTTCCTTCTTCCAGTTTTTCGCCATTGACCATGATTTGGTAATGACAACCTTGCGCTTCGAGATGCAACTGGTATTCCTTTTTGGTCTCAGGATCAGTTTCCAGTGCCATGGGCGCAATCAGTAAATAAAACAGCCAAAATGCCAGTTTCATGCGTTGATTTTTTGGTGAATGAAAAACTTCAGAAGCGAATGTAGAAAATTGTTGGTGAATAAGGAATTGATTGTTTCAGAAAACTTTGTTAAAAGCTTGAGATTTTATAGGAAAATGGAGGCATTGGTGTTTTCGTTTTTTGAAATGGCACATATTTTTATGAAATTTATATATTCATATTTGTTGATTTTGATTAGATTAGTTGTTTTTTAGATTTAATTAAAATAACACGACACATGATCAAACAATTTATTAAATTAAAGTTTTTGGGTTTATTGTTTTTGGGGACTGGGCTTTTTGCTCAGATTGCCAATCGGCCCAATGATGTTTTGGTAAAGCAGAGTTTAATGGCATCGTCGGCGGAACGAACGCTTTTGGCTGAAGACATGAACTACGCAGTGACCGATTTTCATTCGAGTAAAAAAAGCGGTGTTCAGCACATTTACTTGCGACAGACCTACAATGGGTTGGAAATCGTGGGGACAGAGTCATCGATACATTTGTCATCTACTGGCCAAGTTGCTTCTGTCAACAATCAATTTGTCAATAGTTTAGAGAAGAGTGCAGGCAAGGTTTCATCCAATCCTCAATTGGATGCCAAACAAGCTGTGGTTTCGGTAGCTTCTCAATTGGGCTATTCCATCACCAAAGACCTCCGTGTGCTTTCTCAAGGATTCAATTCCGATCGAATGACTCGCTTGAGCGATGGAGGCATTTCAAAAAGTGAGATTCCAGTGCGCTTGATGTATTTTTTAAAAGAAGACAAGAGCTTGGCTTTGGTATGGGAGCTTTCCATCCAATCCAATCAAGAAGCCGAATGGTACAATGTCTGGGTAGATGCTTCCAATGGTCAGATCATCGAGAAAAACAACTGGATCAATTCTTGTGGATTTGATCATGCACATGAGGAAGAAGATTTTTTTCATTTTCAATCCCAACCAACTGTGAAGGAGAGCTTCGGGTCTGTGCTGGCGCCTGAAGCGATACAAGGGAGTTATATGGTTTTTGCGATGCCTTTAGAAAGTCCTTATTTCGGAGACCGGACTTTGCTTTTGGCGGATGATGTGGTCAATACCAATGCTTCGCCTTATGGATGGCACGACACCAATGGTTCGCCTGGCCCAGAATATACCACCACGCGTGGAAACAATGTGAATGCTTATGAAGATGGAGACAATTATGGCTTTCAGCCCAATGGTGGATCTAATTTGGTGTTCAATTTTCCATTCAATCAAAACTACAGTTACAGCAATCAGTATGAATCAGCTGCGATCACCAATCTTTTTTATTGGAACAACATCATTCATGACGTGTTTTATGAATATGGATTTGATGAAGCGAGTGGAAATTTCCAGCAAAACAATTATGGAAAAGGCGGTTTAGGCAATGACTTTGTGTTTGCTGAGGCACAAGACAATGAAAGTACTTGTAATGCCAATTTCGGGACACCGCCCGATGGACAAAATCCAGTCATGCAAATGTTTATTTGTGGCAACAAAGATGGAGATTATGACAACTTGGTCATTATTCATGAATATGGTCATGGCATCACCAACCGATTGACTGGAGGAGCGGGCAATGTGAATTGTTTGAACAGTTTTTATACACCAGAGCAAATGGGCGAAGGATGGGGTGATTGGTTTGGCATGATGATGACGATGAAAGCAGGTGACCAAAGAACAGACCCTAGAACGGTTGGAACTTATTTGTTTGGACAGGGACCTGGTGGTGCTGGAATCCGTCAATATCCTTATTCGACCAACATGAATGTCAATCCACATACTTACAACAGCATCAAGAACGCAGCCGTTCCGCATGGTGTAGGAAGTGTTTGGGCAGTGATGTTGTGGGACATGACTTGGGATTTGATCGATCAGCATGGATTTGATCCAGACATTTACAATGGAACAGGCGGAAACAATATTGCCCTTCATTTGGTGGTGGAAGCTTTGAAGCTACAACCTTGTAGTCCTGGTTTCGTTGATGGAAGAGATGCCATTTTATTGGCAGATCAATTGTTGTATGGAGGTGAAAACCAATGTTTGATTTGGAATGCTTTTGCCCGCAGAGGTTTAGGTTTTAGTGCGAATCAAGGTTCTTCAGGAAGTACAACTGATGGTACACAGGCTTTTGATACGCCTTCAGATACCGCTGCATTTGTGGCACCTGATGATGTTTGTGTGGACAAAGGATTGATGACAGGCCTTGGTGGTGGTACACCATTTGGTGGCGTGTACAGTGGGCCTGGTGTAACGGATGATGGCAATGGCTCAACTTATACTTTTGATCCAACTGTTGCTGGCATAGGCGTGCACACGATCAAATACTCAGTGGCAGCTTCTTCTTGTGCGCCCGCTTCTTCGGACACGGATCAAATTGAAGTAACGGAAGGTTTGATGGCCGTTTGTCCAAATGATATTCAAGTAGAAACTTCAGACAGCAATTGCTCAGCAGTTGTGGCTTATGCAATGCCTGAAGGAGTTTCAGGTTGTAAGGCAGTGAGTGGAGAAAACTTTGATCAAGTAAATCGCCCCAATTTGCCACAAGGATGGACGACGAGCTCCGAATCAGGTTCTAATAACCTTTGGACCACAGTCAATTCCCAATCGAGCTCTTCACCCAATGCGGCATTTGCAAGCAATAGAAGTTCAACGAGTTTGTCTTCTTTGGCTTCTCCAGAGTTTGTGATTGAAGGACCCAATGCCAAATTGAAATTCAAATTTTCTTACAACACAGAATCCTCTTACGATGGCGCCGTTTTGGAGTATTCGATGAACAATGGTGCTTGGAGCGATATTTTGAATGGAGGCGGCACTTTTGTTTCAGGAGGTTACAATGGTTCGCTTAGCACATCTTATGGCAATCCTTTGGGAGGAAGACAAGCTTGGACGGGCAATTCCAATGGATTTGTTTCGGTCGAAGTGAATTTGAGCGCAGCGATGAATGGTAAAAACGTGAAATTCAGATGGAGAATGGGCAGTGACTCAGGCTATAGCCAGACGGGTGTTTGGTTGGACAATGTTGAAATTGAAGGAATTTCAAGTCCAGTACCTACGGTTACACAAATTGCTGGATTGGCTTCGGGAAGTCAATTCCCATTGGGTACTACGACCAATACTTTTGAAATCAAAGATGGCGCAGGCAATGTCAAAACCTGCTCATTTGATGTGGTGGTGAATGACGCAACGGCGCCAGTTCTTACTTGTCCAGCAGATCAAACCGTTGAAGTAGCTGCAGGGGCAACTTATTCATTGCCTGATTATTGGGCTGAAGGTGGCGTGACCGCAGTGGATAATTGTTCAACTTTGGCACAAAAAACACAAAGTCCAATGGCAGGAACGGCCTTGTCAGTAGGAACGCATACGATCGAATTCAGCGTGAAAGATGCCGCTGGGAATGTTTCAAATTGTAGTTTTGAATTGACAGTGGATGGGACTTTGGGGTTGAATGAACTTTCATTGGGGGATGCGGTTCAAATTCATCCGAATCCGACCGATAACTTTGTGACGATTTCAAGTACCCAAAAAATTGCCAAAGTGGTGATTTTGGACATGAGTGGTAAAAAGGTGCATGAAGCCCGTTGGGACAATTCATCCACTGAGAATACTTATTCGATCAAGCATCTTCCAACAGGAACTTATTTGATTCAAATCGTGGGTGAAAAACAAACCGTAGTCAAAAAAATGATTAAGAAATAAAAAAACAAACCCATAAAATTCAACCTGTTGAGTGTTCTTAGAATCTGCTCAACAGGTTTTTTTATTATCTTCACTTTTGGAATGAATATTTTATGAGGCTTCTGATTCAATGTATTGCTTTTTTTCTTTTCTCATTTGTATTGTTGAATTGTGAATCAAAAGAATTGTCGAACCAACATTTGACTGTGAAAGAAGAAACTTTGTCTAGAATTCTGAATCAAAGTTTGAAAGAAGATTTGCCTTCGTTCATTCAATTGAGAGAGTCATTGAGTAAAGAAATAGACAATAAACCATTATCAAATGCATTGATTCATTTTTTGATTACCGAGGAATTCATCTATTTCCATATTTCTTCAATGGATTGTTTTGAGGGATCTTTTTATCAATTCAAAGAAAACAATCATTTTATTTTAATCGATTCAAGAAGCTATCAACCAGAACGTTATTTTTATTTGAATAATTTAGAAATAATAGAAAGAGCATTTGACGATGTTCAAATTTGCGAGGATTGGTTTTGGTTAAAAGGAAAATATATTAATATTGACAATAAATTAAAATTGGAGAAAATTTCTACTTTCTTTGATAATACTTATTCAGAAACATTTTACGATAAGAAAGATTCAGCTTATTTATACAAAGAAGGAATATTAATGCTAGAACCAGAACCAACTCCTAACTAATTTTCCGCACCACCGGCAGAACTTCATTTTTTTCCAAAGCAAAACGCTGGATTTCTTTTGCTGAAAGCTTTTCGGATAAATTGATTTTTTCGACTGAAAAACCAATTGAAGCCAAAGTATCGTAATAATCCCTGCCATAAACGCGGACATGATCGTATTGTCCAAATTTCTCAATCCGTTCTTTTCGGTCGGTAATCGTGGGGTCTTCAAAGGTTTTTTCCAATTGATACCGAATTGGCACTTGAAAAATTCCCCAACCTTTGGGTTTCATCACCCGAAACAATTCATTCAAAGCTTTTTGGTCATTTTCAACATGTTCCAAAACATGGTTACAGAAAATCACATCAAAACTTTCATTGTCAAAAGGCAAGGCTTGAATATCGGCTTTCACGTCAGCCAATGGCGATTCCAAATCACAAGTCACGTAGTCTAGATTGTTCATTTTTCGGAATCGTTGGTAAAAAGCTTGTTCGGGTGCAATGTGCAACACCCGGTAGTTTTTGGTGAAGAAGTCGGTTTCTCTTTCCAAATACAACCACATCAACCGATGGCGCTCCAAAGAAAGCGTGCCCGGAGACAAGGCGTTTTGTCGTTGCTTTTCATAGCCATAAGGCAAGAATTTTCTGTAATTTTTTCCGTCAATTGGATCGGTAAAATTGTTTCCTTTGTAAAATTCGACCAAAATCGGCCGCGCCCAAATACTCATTCGAATCAACCAAGTTCGTGGGAAGATTTGCAGTATCTTTTTCAACAAAGCTTTCACGACAGGTTCAAAATTTTTGGCAAATAAATGATGGCGCTGACGATAACCGCTAAAGTTGAAGCAATGAAAGTCGCTGCTGCAGCGACATCTTTCACTCTTTTGATGCTTTCGTCTCTTTCCAAAGTCACCCGATCGGACAAGATCTCCAAAGCGGTATTCAAATATTCAGCAATGCCCACTCCAAACATCACGATCAAAATCAGCAAAAATTCAAATTGAGTCACTTGAAGGAAGGCAGCAATCAATAAATTCACCACCAAAACGGCTGCCCAAATTTGAACATTTCGTTCGGTACGCAAGGCATAGAAAATGCCGTTGATCGCGTGTTTTGCTGATTGTAAAAACCGAAACATGGGCGTTATTTTTTATAAAGAAATGGTTTTTCTTCGTCACTTTCAATGCCCAAAGCCTCGTAAACATATTGAAAAGTCGATAGCAAAGTCGGTTGTCCGTCGATGATCGCCACATCGTGCTCAAAATGTGCAGAATCTTTGTTGTCGCGCGTGGTCACCGTCCAGCCATCTTTGTGAAAACGTACCTTGTCGGTGCCTAAATTGATCATCGGTTCGATGGCCAACGCAATGCCTTCTTTCAATACTTTTCCAGTACCTCTTCGGCCATAATTCGGCACTTGTGGATCTTCGTGCATTTCTCTGCCCAAACCGTGTCCGACCAATTCTTTGACCACGCCATAGCCTTCTTTTTCGCAATAGGTTTGAATCGCATGGCCAATGTCGCCCACGCGATTGCCGGGCAATACTTGCTCAATTCCTTTGTACAAAGATTCTTTGGTGATTTTCAATAGTTTCTTGATTTCTGGTGACACTTCACCGACTTCAAAAGTATAGGCATGATCGCCCACAAAACCATTCATGAAAACGCCACAATCTACAGAAATGATGTCGCCTTCTTCCAAAGGCGTTTCATTGGGAATGCCGTGCACCACTTGTTCGTTGGGCGACATGCAAAGCGAATTCGGAAATCCACCGTAGCCCAAAAAAGCAGGTTCTCCACCGTGGTCTTTGATGAAATCGTGCGCCAATTTGTCCAAATAAAGGGTCGTTACGCCGGGTTTAATTTCTTTTGCAACCATGCCCAAGGTTTTGGAAACCAATTGCGCACTTTGGTACATTAACGCTAATTCTTCTTTTGTTTTTAATACAATCATATCCCAAAAAATCCTCTTTTTTTCTTTCTCTTTTTTTCTTTTCCGTTGATGCTGATGGAAAATTCAATTCGCTTTTCAATGATTTGAATGACTTCTCCCCAACCAGGAAATCCGCCCAAATTTCGGTCGTCAATGAACAAATCTGCATTGATTTTTCGACTTTGGGTGGCTTCATTAAACTCTTCTTCCTCAAAACTTGCATTCACGGCATAAAATTCAATGCCATTTTCTTTGCAAAACTGAACGGCTTCTTCCAAGGCTTTTCCACTTCGGTAGGTCCATAAAATCAAACGATGGCCTTGCGCCTGTAAGTGTTTCAGTGATTCAAAAGCGAAAATCATCGGTTTGCCAATTCGCGGATACGCATCTTCTACAATGGTTCCGTCGAAGTCTACCGCTATGATGTAACTTTTCATGTTGTGAGGAGTTTAAGCGGGGCAAAATTACGAATTAATTTTGAGCAAAACATTTCCTGTCATTTCTTCTGGAATTGGAATGCCCATCAACTTCAAAATCGTCGGTGCAATATCGCCTAATTTTCCATTTTGAATGCCTCGGTTGTTGCTTTTTTCAATCAAAAAGAAAGGCACCAAATTCATGCTGTGCTGCGTATTGGGCGAACCATCGGCATTGACCATACAATCAGAATTGCCATGGTCTGCCAAGATGATGACCGAATAATCACTTTCTAAAGCTTGCTGAACAATTTTTTCTGTGCATTGGTCCACAATTTCTGCTGCTTGAACCGCCGCATCAAAATTCCCGGTATGACCGACCATGTCCGTATTGGCAAAATTCAAACAAATGAAATCCGCTGCTTGATTTTTGATTTCAGGCAAAATATTTTCAGTGATTTCATGTGCGGCCATTTCGGGTTTCAAATCATAGGTAGAAACGTCTTTGGGCGAAGGACACAAAATCCTTTTTTCACCTTCAAAGGGTTCTTCTCGTCCACCTGAAAAGAAAAAAGTCACGTGCGGATATTTTTCAGTTTCGGCAATTCGAATTTGGGTTTTTCCATGACTTTCCAACACTTCGCCCAAGGTATGGGTGATTTCATCTTCGTCATAAACCACTGCGACATCCGTAAAGGTTTTGTCATAATTGGTCAAGGTAATGTAACGAAGCGGCAATTTTTGCATGCCGTATTCATGAAAGTTTTTTTGGGTCAAAACTTCTGTGATTTCACGTCCTCGGTCGGTTCTGAAATTGAAATTAATTACCACATCGCCTTCTTCGATCAATCCATTTTTATCGACCAAAATTGGTTGTAGAAATTCATCAGAAATGCCTGCTTCATAAGAAGCTTGGATGGCCTGAATCGGATGGTTGGTTGCTTTGCCCAATCCTTTGACCATTAAATCATAGGCCAATTTGATTCTTTCCCAACGTTTGTCTCGGTCCATCGCGTAAAATCGACCGATGATGGTGGCGATTTTTCCGGTAGAATCCTTCATTTTCTCTTGCAAATCCGCCAGCAAATGTTGTCCACTGTGCGGATCGCAATCCCGTCCATCGGTGAAAGCATGCACGTATACTTTGTCATTTAATCCAAAAGTTTTGGCCGCTTCCAACAGTCCGATCAAATGCTGGATGTGCGAATGAACACCACCGTCAGACGTTAATCCAATGAAATGCACCTTTTTTTGTTGGTCCAAAGCATATTGAAATGCATCGGTCAAGACTTTTTCGTTTAAAAAAGTTTTGTTCTCGGTCGCCATATTGATTCTCACCAAGTTTTGATACACCACGCGGCCGGCACCTAAATTCATGTGTCCCACTTCTGAATTGCCCATTTGGCCCAAAGGCAAACCGACTTCTCGTCCATAAGTAACCAAAGTGGCGTGTGGATATTTTTGGAAACAAGCATCAATAAAAGGCGTATTGGCTTTTGCAATGGCCGAAGTAGTTGGGTCAGGATTGATGCCCCAACCATCTAAAATCATCAACAAAACACGTTGGTCCATAACGATAAAAATTTTGGCTAAATTTAGTGATAATGCTGAGGAATGACGGAGGAAAATGAAAAAAATGGGCTTGTGCTAATTGAAACCAAAAAAAGTCAAATGTCGCATTCAAACAGTCAAATGAAACAGTTGTGCTTAGTGGTTATATTTTTAATGTTGATTTAGATCATAAATCGCGTTCGAAAGTATTTTTATATTTGTTGGGAAATGAGCGCGCGTCAACTTGCTATATCGTTTTTGTTAATTTTCGTCCTTGTCTTTAGTATGATGAAAAATTCGTTGATGCTTTCTTTTTATTTGATTGATACAGAAGATTTCGTGGAGCTTTTTTGTGAAAACAAAGAAAAGCCTGAAATGAAATGTAACGGAAAATGTGAGTTGTCCAAATTGGCAAAAGAAGACAATCAACCTTCAAAAACTACTTCTATACTTGATTCCTTACAAAATGAATTGGTCTATTATGCCAGTTCGTTTACTTGTAATTTTGATTTACTGCTCAAAGAAGAAAAACATCAATTTGGGTATCAAAACCTGTATTCTTATTCCTATTCCCAATCGATTACCCATCCACCTGTTTTAATTTAATGCATTCAATTTCTCAGTTTATTTCAAGCTGACAATCATGTTGTTGTAGAATTTTTATTCTTCAACCCTTTCTGAATATCAATAAATTAAAACAAAAAAATATGAAATTTTTAAAATTTGCTTTTGCATTTTGGGCAATGACCTTGATTCTATCTTGCTCAGACGACGATAACCAAGACAATAACCTTCCACAAATCGATGAAACCGCTGATTTGATTTTGACAAAAACCATGGCAAACTCCGATCATACTTTGGCGATTTTCACCAAAAATGGAAAATTCACCGAAGGATACAATCAAGTATTTGTACAAGTAAAAGACGCGGACAATCAATACCTTTCCAATGTTTCTCTCGATTGGAAACCAATGATGCACATGGCAAATATGATGCACTCTGGACCACATTCTGGATTTTCTAAAGTAGAAGGAAAACAAAGTTTATACGAAGCGTATGTCGTTTTTCAAATGGCAGGAAATGCCACAGAATATTGGGAATTGACCTTCAATTATACGATCAATGGTGTGCCTTACGAAATGGTTGAATCGATTGATGTGCAAACTTCTCCCAAACGAAGAGTCGCTAGCTTTAAAGGAAGTGATCAACAAAAATACATTCTTGCTTTGATTGAACCTTCTGCACCAAAAGTAGCGGTGAATGATATGACCGTCGGTGTTTTTGCGATGGAATCGATGGCGAATTTCCCAATCGTGAATCAATACAAAGTAAAAATTGATCCAAGAATGCCCAGCATGGGAAATCATGGCTCACCCAACAATGTGGATTTGATGCAAATTTCGAATGGATTTTACCAAGGAAAACTCAGTTTGACAATGAGTGGTTATTGGAAAATCAATTTGATGTTGGAAAATGAAAATGGTGAAATTCTAAAAGGAGAACCCATCACCGAATCCAACGAAAGCAGCAGTATTTATTTTGAAATTGAATTTTAAGCTGAATTCAATTAAAAACATTCATTAAAAATTGAGCTATGAGAAAATACATGATTTCTTTGGGTTTTATTTTGGCTGGAATCCATTCCTATGCCCAACTTGAACTCAAAGACAGTATAGAAACCACCTTGATTGATGAAATCATCATTCTTTCAAAATCAAATGATGCTTCCGACAAAACGCCTAAAATTTTAGGTTCGATTGACGATTATTTGGAAAATTCTTCATCGGTCAATATGATCAAAAGAGGCGCGTATGCTTGGGAACCCATGTTGCAAGGAATGAGCAGCGAACGAAGTGTTATCACGCTTGACGGCATGCGAATTTATGGCGCTTGTACCGATAAAATGGATCCTGTGACGTCTTATGTTGAGATTTCAAATTTCTCAAAGGCAACCATCAATAGCGGTCAATCAGGTGCAGAACGTGGCGGAACCATCGCAGGAAGTATTGATTTGATTCGTAGAAAATCAGGATTTGGCAACAAAGGTTGGTCTGGCTCAATTTTTAGTGGATTTGAAACTGGAAACAAACAATTGATTTCAGGCGTTGGTTTGAATTATTCGAAAGAGAAATTTTATACCAATGTCGATTTTACTTACAGAGATGCGGACAATTACAAAGCAGGAGGAAATGAAGAGATTTTGTATTCTCAATTTACAAAATACAATGCATCAATCATTTCAGGAATCAAATTGAATGATCACCATCACTTGGAAGCTTCCTTTATTTTTGATCGAGCGACCGATGTGGGTTATCCTGCACTTCCGATGGATGTTTCACTCGCTCAGGCTTTTATTGGTTCGGTTGAATACAAATATTTCAATTTGAATGCGTATTTCAATTCATGGGAGACCAAAGCATATTACAACAACATTGAACACATTATGGACGATTCTCCTCGGCCTGTTGTGCCCATTCGGATGGATATGCCTGGCTGGAGCAAAACTTGGGGGATGTATTCTAAATTGAAAGGAAAATACCATCAACATCAATTCAGTGCAACGCTATCTGCGCACACCAACAATTCTTTGGCAGAAATGACCATGTTTCCTAGTGATCCCAAAGAAAATGATATGTTTATGCTGACTTGGCCCGATGTCAATACGCATTATGCAGGTATCTTTTTAGAAGACAAAATCAATTTGAATCCGCATTTGAAGTTATCGATTAGTGCAGGAATCAGTACCCATTTCAACGAAATTAAAAGTGAATTTGGATTGGAAAGTTTACGGATTTTTTATTCAGATATGGAAGATTCTCGTTCTCGGATTTTGAAGAATTTGAGCACTCAGCTTAGTTTTCACCATGGGAAATTCATCCATTCTTTGGGAGCAGGATACGGCGAACGAGCGCCTTCGGTTGCTGAAGGATATGGATTTTATTTGTTCAATAGCTTTGATGCCTATGATTATGTCGGAAATCCATTTTTAAAGAATGAGAAATCATTGGATTTTTCATGGGTGACTCAATTCAAAACCAAAAAAATCACACTGAAATGGCAAGGAAATTATTTTCGAATTTTTGATTACATCATCGGGAAACCGGCTGAGGATTTATTGCCAATGACGATTGGCGCCAACGGTATCAAGGTGTATGAAGCTTTGTCGGGCGTTAATATTTTCAATACTGATTTCGATTGGACGTATCATTTTCTTCCGCATTGGACATTTGATGGCCAACTTTCTTATCGTTTAGGAGAAGATTCAAATGGACATAATTTGCCTTTGATTCAGCCTTTTCAATACCGATTGGGATTTCAATTTGAACAAAACAATTGGACGGCCCAAGCCAGCATCAATGGAAGTGCAAAACACGATAATTACAGTGCAGAATTTGGTGAAACGCCAAAAGATAGCTACGTCATTGCCAATGTTGCTGTTGCCAAAAATTTCAATTTGGGTTCACAAAAATTAACCGCAAAATTAGGTGCAGAAAATTTATTCGATAAAAAGTATTCTACCTTTTCAGACTGGAATAATTTACCAAGAATGGGGCGAAATATTTTCTTACATTTGGTTTTTGAATGGTGAGCAATCAACGCACTGGTTGGGGACGAATGCCAGGACGTTGGATGTTTTGAATTTTGGGTTGGCCGAAAATTTTTAAGTTGGCATTTTCACTGAGGTTTGCATTGATTTCATTCAAAACATGGAGGCTCAAGAAGGCATTGTGGAGCAATTCTGCTTGGCAACGATCGACGATGAGTTGTGCTGCATCGATTTCCCCACTATTGATTTGTGCGTTCAAAAGTCCTGCGCTGCCTGTGATTTGAATTTTTGCACTGCTTTCAATGTACAAGAAATCGGTATCGATTTGTCGAATGGTGATTTGTGAACCTGTGCTGGATTGGATATGGGTGCTGTTGTTTTTCAGCGGAGAATTGATCCAAATTTTGGCTGCGGTTGACGCGTGAATTTGACTTAGATTTTGGTAAGTGACATACACATTGATCGGTCGGTTGCTGCTGGTATGTCCGTTGACAAAAACATTCAACAAACCATTTCGTACATCCGTTTGAATGTGGGGCAAGACTTTGGCTTCCGCTTGTACTTCTATTCGTGCTTGTGGTCCGTAATTCAAATAAACGTTGATGCCATTGTCCACTGAAATGCCAAAAAACGGCAGAGTTTCCCGTTTTTCTGTGACATGGTCAGCATGGGTTTTTGGAGCATCGTTAGGGAGCATGTTCACGCAAGATTGTAGAAAGAAGAGGAAACCAAACAATAGGAATAGGTTTGTTTTTTTCATGAGAGAGAATTTTGGCGCGTTTGCAATCGAAAGTACAACAATTTAACGAAACGGTTTTTAAAGTTGCAGTTTGCTTTGCACAATTTATTAATTCAATGGTGGTTTCATGGATTTTTTTATCTTTGGATTCTATCCGTGAAAAAATGAGAACAATTCAAAACTCAATGTTGCTATTCAGCATCTTCAGTATGTTGATTTTAAATGCACAACAAATCACCTTGGAGAGCATTTGGGGTGGTAAATATTACGCGCCTGGTTTGTCAGGTATCAACTCGATGAATGATGGTGCGCATTATAGTTTACAAGACAAAGATGGAATTTACAAGTATGCGTATGCTGCGTTCATCGATCAAAAAGAACAAAAAGAGCTGATTCTCAAAGGCAATTACGATGCGTATTCGTTCAGTTCAGATGAAAAATACATGCTCTTGGCCGAAGAAAGCGAACCGATTTACCGCCATTCTTTCACTGCGAAATGGAAAGTTTACAACCGAACGTCCAAAGAAACCCAATTAATTTATGACGGAAAACCGGTTCAAGAACCTACATTTTCGCCTGATGCGACCAAAGTGGCTTTTGTGTTTGAAAACAACATTTATTACCAAGATTTAAATTCTGGAAAAGTGACGGCTGTGACCAAAGATGGCAAAAAGAATGCGATCATCAACGGCATTTGCGATTGGGTTTATGAAGAAGAATTTGGTTTTGTTCGTCATTTTGATTGGAATGCCGATGGAACGCATTTGGCATTTGTTCGTTTTGATGAAAGCGCTGTGCCTGAGTTTTTTATTCCTATTTACAATGCACAACTCTATCCCGGAGAAATGCGGTTTAAATATCCGAAAGCAGGTCAAGAAAACTCAAAAGTGAGTTTGCATGTCTTTGATTTGAACGCGAATCAAACCCAAGCGATTGATCTTTCTTCGATTGAGAATTATTACATTCCTCACATTAAATTCACCCAAGACACAAACACCTTGGCAGTTTTGACGAGCAATCGCCACCACAACCACGTTGATGTGAGCGTATGGGATGTTTCTTCCAAAAAACTGACGAAACTTTTCACGGAAACCAGCGAGAAGTGGATCGATACCGACAATTTTACCTTTGAATTTTTGGCGGACAATAGTTTTATTTGGGCTTCGGAGCGCGATGGAAATCGCCATTTGTACCATTATGCGAAAACGGGGAAATTAATCTATCAGATCACGAAAGGCGATTGGGAAGTGACCAATTATTACGGATACCATCCTAAAAGTCAAACGATTTATTTCCAATCCAATGCGTTCAATGGCAAAAGAATTTCGACCGAAAAACAAATTCATTCGATTCAACTCAATGGCAAGAAATTAACGGCTTTGACCGATCGACATGGGGTGAATACAGCACAGTTCAGTAAAACATTTGATTATTTCATCAATCCTTTTTCTTCTTTGGAACAAGCGCCGACTTATTATTTGAAAAGCGGCAAAGAAAACAAAGAATTGGCAGTGATTTTATCAAATGAAGCTTCAGCCAATCGTTTGATTTCAGACAATATGGGCACCAAAGAAATCACGACTTTAGAAGTCAATGGAACGGAATTGAATGCTTGGGTTATCAAACCCAAAGATTTTGATCCAAAGAAAAAATATCCTGTTTTGATGTACCAATACAGCGGTCCTGGTTCGCAATCGGTGATGAATTCTTGGCACAACGCCAACGACCAATGGTATTTCTTATTGGCACAAAAAGGCTATTTGGTGTATTGTGTCGATGGGAGAGGAACGGGCGGAAAAGGAACGGCTTTCAAACAACAAACCTATTTGAATTTGGGGAAATTGGAAGTAGAAGATCAAATTGCAGCGGCGCAAGTAATCGGGAAATTGCCTTTTGTGGATGAAAACAGAATTGGCATTTGGGGATGGAGCTATGGCGGTTATATGTCGAGCAACTGTATTTTCAGAGCGGGTGATACCTTCAAAATGGCGATTGCGGTTGCGCCGGTAACGAATTGGCGTTATTATGACACGGTTTATACCGAAAGATTCATGCGTACGCCTCAAGAAAATCCGTTGGGTTACGACCAAAATTCACCGATTACGTATGTCAAAGATTTCAATGACCAAAAAAACAAATTTCTATTGATTCACGGAACAGCGGATGACAATGTGCATGTGCAAAATGCAATGGATTTGGCGGAAGCTTTGATTGCTGAAAACAAACAATTCGACATGATGATGTATCCGGATAAGAATCACGGCATTTATGGTGGAAAAACACGAATTCAATTGTACACCTTGATGACGAATTATATTCTTCAAAATCTGTGATGACGGTGGTTAATTTTAAAATGAAAATGGTGTTGGGCGAAAGAGGAGATAATTTCAATCGACTTGTTTAATATTTTATTTACTTTTGGAGTTTGCAAAAACGAAATTAATCTGCAGAAACTGAAAAAACAGTGAATTAAAAAAGGATTAAAAAAACAATGAAAAGGTCTGTTAAGTAGAAACAGGAAAATTATATAATAAAAACAACAAAATTATGAATCAAGACAAAGACCCTGCTTTAATCTCGCATCTAGCGAAACAAGGCGTAGATGATAGAATGGTAATGGGGCATCCTGCAGGATTGTTCGTGCTGTTTTTCACAGAGATGTGGGAGCGATTTAGCTATTATGGAATGCGTGCGTTATTGACTGTGTTTTTAATTACAGAAATAGCTAAAGGAGGCTGGCAATGGACAAATGCTGAGGCGATGCAACTTTATGCTTGGTACACAGGTTTGGTTTATTTAACCCCTCTTATTGGAGGGATGATTGCGGATAAATTCACAGGATTTAGAAAGGCTATTTTATTAGGAGCTTTGATCATGACTTTGGGACATGCCTCGATGGCCTTAGAAATGGTCGATCCAAAATTCTTTTATGTGGGGCTGGTTTTTATGATTTTAGGAAATGGTCTGTTTAAACCGAATATTTCTTCTATGGTAGGGAATCTATATCCTGATTCAAGCTCTAAAAAAGATGCGGGTTACACGATTTTCTATATGGGAATTAATGCAGGTGCGTTTTTAGGGATGTTGTTGTGTGGTTATATCGGTGAGAAAGTTGGATGGCATTACGGCTTCGGTTTGGCGGGCGTATTTATGTTGTTTGGCATGTTGCAATTCTATTTTGGTCAAAAGATTTTTGGAATCATAGGGAATGAACCGCAAAAAGAAGCGATAGATGAAGTGGTCAAAGAAATAGAAGAAGACGAAGAAGCGCCATCGCACATTGTTCGCGATCGATTAATCGTCGTAGGTGTATTGATGTTTGCGAGTTTGTTTTTCTTTTTTGCTTTTGAACAAGCAGGAGGGTCAATGACCGTTTTCGCAAAAGATTATACCCAAAGAATTTTAGAAGGGAATGCCGGTACTATTTTTAAATGGGTGGACGCGCTTTTAACTATTTTTCCTATTTTAATTGTTTCATGGGTACTTTACGGTTTAGGCAAGAAAATATTCAAGGATTATCCATTGACCATTATTTTTACAGCACTTTCTTTTGTAATTATATGGGTGTTAGGTGCTTGGAAGGTGTACAACGAATTTACACTTGACCACACCGAAGTAACGGTTTCTTGGTTTCAGATTTTGAACTCATTCTTTATCATTACTTTGGCTTCTTCTTTCAGTAAAATGTGGGAAAAAGTATGGAATCCTTCTGGACCGGTTAAGTTTGCAATGGGCTTGGCTTTGGTGGGGCTTGGTTTCGTGGTTTTATCGCTTGGCGCAAGCAGCATTCCACAAGGTGCAAAAACCGCTTCGGTCAGCATGATTTGGTTGATATTGGCTTATTTTTTCCATACCACAGGCGAGCTGTGTTTGTCACCCGTTGGTTTGTCGTATGTATCAAAATTATCCCCCAAACGATTGGTCGGATTGTTATTTGGACTTTGGTTTACGGCTTCAGCAATCGCAAATTTCATTGCAGGAATGACTGGATCCTATATCGATAAAATTTCAGAAACCTATTCAATGTCCATTTTCTTCTTGATTATCGCTGCGATACCGATGGTTGCTGCGATATGTTTATTGATCTTGAATCCGAAGTTAAAGAAAATGATGCATGGAATTCATTGATAATTTCAATTAAAACTTCAAATTATGCTTACACTGGATCAAATCCAAGATTTTAAAGGAAAGTATCCCAAACAAATTTGGAGTCTTTTCTTTTCAGAAATGTGGGAGCGTTTCTGTTTCTATGGAATGCGCGGAATGCTGGTTTTCTTTATGATTACCCAATTGGATTTTGGAGAAAAAGAAGCGAATTTACAATACGGAGCTTCTCAAGCTTTTGTCTATGCCTTTACGTTTATTGGTGGATTATTTGCTGACAAAATATTAGGATTTCGAAGGTCTCTTTTTTGGGGTGGCTTGTTGATGATTGTAGGAAGTGCTTTGTTGGCGATTGATCCTCACAACTTTTTCTTTGTTGGACTTTCATTCATTATCATCGGAACAGGTTTCTTTAAACCCAATATTTCAACGATGGTTGGTGAATTATACAAAAAAGGAGATGCTAGACGAGATGCTGGCTTTTTGTTATTCTATGCGGGAATTAACTTGGGTGCTTTTTTGGGTGGATACATCTGTGTGGCCATCGGAAAAGGATATATGTTAAGCAGTGTAATTGAGGAAGCACATCGCTGGAATGTCGCTTTTGGATTGGCAGCCGCTGGAATGATCATCAGTTTGATCAACTTTTCTTTTACCAAAAGAAAATTAGGACCGATTGGTTTACAACCAGGACATCCTGAAGCCATCGTTAAAACAAAAGCATTGCCTAAATGGGCAGAATATGCTGTATATATTGGGACTTTAGCGATTATTCCACTTATACAAATTATGGTTTCTAAGCCAGAGTATACAGACTACTTTATGTATATCATTGGCCCAGTAACTTTGCTGTATCTATTTTATGAAATGACCAAAGTAAGCGTTAGCGAACGTAAAAAATTATGGGCTGCTTTGATTTTCATCCTCTTTTCTATTGTATTTTGGGGGATTTATGAGCAAAGTGGAGGCTCTTTAAGCATTTTTGCTGCCAAAAATTTGAATGATAATTTGCTTGGATTTACAATCGATCCAAATGGAGTCAATAACTCAGCAGGTGCATTTTTTATCATCGGTTTGGCCCCGCTTTTTGGTTTGTTATGGATTTGGATGGCGAAGAAAAAAATTGAGCCCAATACGATTGTCAAATTTGGATTGGGTTTTATCTTCTTAGGCTTAGGTTATTATGTTCTCTTTGTGACCAAATTCTTTGCGATGGATGGCATCAGTTCATTGGATATATTTACAACTGCTTTGGCAGTAATTACAATCGGAGAGCTTTGTTTGTCTCCAATTGGTTTGTCAATTATGACTAAATTGTCGCCAGCCAAGATGCAAGGAATCATGATGGGAATGTGGTTTTTGGCTTCGGCTTATGGACAATATGTAGCTGGACTAATCGGTGCCAATTTAGCGACTGCAGATGAAAATGCCTCTGCCATTGTTCGTTTGAACGATTACACAGAAGGTTATAAAATGCTGGGGATTTATGCCCTGATTGCAGGTGTAATCTTGATTGCGTTCTCCCCTTTAATTAAAAAATTAATGCAAGAAGTAAAATAAATTAACACAAATGACAGAAAATAAAAAATCTTTTGGACAGACCGTTACGTCGCTAAACAAAACCTTCTGGGTTGCCAGCATCATGGAACTTTTTGAACGTTGGGCATGGTACGGAATGTTCGCGCTTTTCGGCTTGTATTTGGTCGGTTCTACTGATGATGGTGCTTTGGGCTTGAACCACATCGAAAAAGGAAAAATCATGGGTGACATCACCGCGATTTTGTATTTGTTGCCCGTTTTTTTTGGCGTGATTGCCGACCGAATTGGCTACAAACTTTCTTTAGGAATTGCCTACGTAATCATGATCATCGGTTATTTCATGATGGGGCAAGTCGATACTTTCTGGATGATGTACATGGCGTTTTTCTTGGCTGCCGTCGGTGCCGCCTTCTTTAAACCCGTTGCTTCAGCGATTGTGGCGAGAAATACAGATGAGACCACTGGAACTTTAGGGTTTGGAATTTTTTACATGATGGTCAACATCGGAGGATTCATCGGACCGCTTTCTTCTTCAGTTTTGAGAACAGAGTTGGGTTGGAAAATTATTTTTGTCCAAGCCGCCGTGGTCATCGGATTGAATTTATTGATTTTAATTTTCTTTTTCAAAGAGAAAAAAGTGGTGGCCGAGCAACCCAAAGCCTCGTTAGGAGCGGAACTGAAAAACTCAGTGATGAACATATTTGAAGCATTGAAAGACGTTCGTTTGGGCATCTTATTGTTGTTGATGGTTTGTTTCTGGACGATGTTCAACCAATTGTTTTATACTTTGCCAAACTTCATCGAAGACTGGGTAGATTCTCGAATTTTTAGCGATTGGCTAAATGCAAACATCCCGATGATTGGCAAACATTTCACTGACAATGGATTAATCAAACCTGAATTGTTTACACAAATCGACTCATTCATGATCATTTGTTGTCAGATTTTCATTTCTTATTTCGTAACCAAAATGCGTCACATCAACGCAGTAATACGAGGTGCGATCATTGCGACCATTGGGGTTAGTTTGACTTTCTTCACCAACAATCCAATGTTTACTGTATTGGGAATCATGATTTTCGCGATCGGAGAAATGATGTCGAGTCCGACGGTTTCTTCTTTCATTGCATTGATTACGCCGAAAGGAAAAGAAGGACTGTACCAAGGAACGTACTTTTTACCCGTTGCATTGGGCAATTATTTTTCGGGTTTCATTGCCGGAGATTTGTACCAAGCTTGGTCGGATAAATTGAGTTTATTGAAAACTGAAATGGGCAAAAGGGACATTGAAATGCCTGAAATTGTTTCCAGCAATCAGTTTATAGAAGAAGGTTCGAAATCATTGGGAATGTCCTTGACCGATTTTGAAAATCAATTTCATTTGAAAGCCGAACAAGTCGATTGGAACGTTGCCTATGAGGCATTTCAAAAGTTTGCCATCGAAAATGGATTGGATATTTCTGCGGTTCATGCACCTTTTTCCAAAAACGAATATTTTGCTTTGGCGGAACAAAAATTGGGCATGGGTCATTGGGAAATGGCGAATATGTTGTGGGAGAGTTACAATCCAAATAAAATCTGGTATGTGGTTGCAGGAATTGGAATTTTCTCTGTGATTACTTTAAGTCTGTATGATCGAATGATCATTCGACCGAGGGAAAGGAAAATGACACAAGGATAAAAATCCAATCAAAAGGTAGCAAGGAGCGTTTTTTCTTGCTACTTTTTTTAATTTCAATGAATTGATTGATAAGATATTTCAGAAGGTCATTATTTCATTGTAATACTTCTTGATATGCATCAATTTTATTATCAAAGAATCTCAGTAATATTGCCACTAAAACCATTAAAATGACAAAAATTAAAATCATAACATCGACCAATCGTAGTGTAGGGAAAGGGCGAATCATTGCCAACTGGATCGAATCCATCGTAAAAGAGGATGCCAATTTTGAAGTAGAAATTTTGGATTTGAATGAAATTAATTTGCCGTTCATGAACGAACCCCATCACCCAATGGCACAAAATTATCAATTTGAGCACACCAAACAATGGAGTAAAAAAATTGATGAAGCAGATGCGTTCATCATCGTTTTGGGCGAATACAATTACGGTTTTCCCGCGCCTATCAAAAATGCACTCGATTATTTGTTCAAGGAATGGCAATACAAACCCGTTGGTTTGGTCAGTTACGGTGGGATTTCAGGCGGATTGAGAGCGACTCAAATGTTGAAGCCTGTGTTGACGACTTTGGGCATGATGCCCTTGACGCAACAGGTCACTCTGCCTTTTTTTAGTCGTGACATTGATGAAAACGATCTTTTTCAAGCCAATGAATCTGCGGTTCGTTCAGCCCATACCATGTTGACTGAAATTAAAAAATGGAGTAAATCATTGAAAAACATCCGACTTCAAGAAAAGGACAAAGTCTAATTGAGTTTATTGTTTTTTCTGTAAAAGAAATGAGGTTGCCTTACTTGACAACCTCATTTTTGCTTTCTATTGTTTGATGGGTTTTAATATGAATTTTCAATCCATTAAAATGGCATGAGATGATTCATTGTTAGATTTTAATTGGCGACTTCATTGATGAACAAAATTCGCATCAAGCGCAATTCTTCCTCTTCGTATTCGTCTCCAAATTCTTCCAACAAATTGCTCATCGAATCATTCTCCGCTTCCATCAAGAAATCGTGAATTTCTTCTTGTTGATCTTCGTCCAGTACCTCGTTGATGTAGTACGAAATGTCCAATTTGGTACCTTGGTAAACGATGCCTTCCATTTCGGACAGCAATTCGTCCATCGTCAAGTTTTTACCTTCGGCCATGTCTTCCAAATCCAATTTTCGGTCGACGCTTTGGATGATGTACACCTTGAAACTCGATTTGTCGGCAACGCCTTTCACAATCATTTCTTCAGGTGGGGTGATGTCATTTTCTTTCACGTATTTCGCGATGAAATCCACAAAAGTCTGTCCAAATCTTTTGGCTTTTCCTTCGCCCACGCCAAAGACATTGGTCAAATCCTTCAAAGTCGTTGGATATTGCATGGTCATGTCTTCTAAACTTGGATCTTGAAAAACGGCAAAAGGAGGAATTTTATGTTGTTTCGCAATCTTTTTACGGATTTCTTTCAATTGTTTCAACAAGTTGTCGTCAAAAACAGCGCTGACTTGTTGGTTGGCTTCTGAAGGCGCTTCGTTCAGTAACTTTCGAAAATCGACGTCCTCTGCGATCAAAAACGCTTCCGATTGTTGGATGAATTGTTTGCCTTTGGGCGTTAATTTCAATACGCCGTAGGTTTCCACTTCTTTCTCCAAATAATCATGAACGATCAATTGGCGCACGATGCTCAACCAATGGTAGTCTTCTTTGTCGCTGCCCACGCCAAAAAACGGTTCGGCTTTCAGATTGTAGGATTTAGAAAAAGAGCTTTCCTTGCCGACCAATACATTGACCAAATCATTGATTTTTAAGATCTCTTTGGTTTTTTGGACGATATCCAAAGCGACTTGTGCGTCTTTTTGTACATCGACCATCTTTTTCGGATGGCGCATATTGTCATCCATGTCAGCCCCCAATCCGTTGATTTCGTCAAATTCTTCCCCAAAATAATGCAATAAGAACTTTCGTCTTGACATCGAAGTTTCCGCATAAGCCACCACTTCATTGAGCAATTGCATGCCGACTTCTCTTTCTGCAACTAATTTATTGGCCAAAAATTTCTCTAATTTTTCAATGTCTTTGTAGTCATAGAAAGCCAAACAATGTCCTTCGCCGCCATCTCGGCCAGCGCGTCCAGTTTCTTGGTAATAGCTTTCCAAACTTTTGGGCATATCATAATGTACCACAAAACGTACGTCCGGTTTGTCAATGCCCATCCCAAAAGCAATGGTTGCAACGACTACATCGGCTTCTTCCATCAAAAACATGTCTTGGTGCATTGCCCTCGTTTTGGTGTCCAAACCTGCGTGATAAGGAATCGCTTTGATGCCGTTGACTTGAAGCAATTGCGAAAATTCTTCTACTTTTTTACGGCTCAAACAATACACCACGCCTGATTTTCCAGCGTGGGAATGGATGAATTTGACGATTTGTTTGTCGTGGTCAATTTTTGGTCGAATTTCATAATACAAATTCGGCCGGTTGAACGAAGCCTTGTAAACTTTGGCTTCTGCCATGCCCAGCGTTTTTTGGATGTCTTCTTGGACCTTTGGTGTGGCGGTCGCGGTCAAAGCAATCACCGGCGCATTGCCAATTTTGTCAATGATGTTTTTCAGGTTCCTGTATTCCGGACGGAAATCGTGTCCCCATTCTGAAATACAGTGGGCTTCATCAATGGCAAAGAAGGAAATTTTCACCGTTTTGAAAAAATCGGTGTATTCTTCTTTGGTCAAGGATTCTGGTGCGACATACAGCATTTTTGTTTTGCCGTCTCTGATGTCGTCCATGACCTTTTTGGTTTGGGTTTTATTCAATGAAGAATTCAACACATGGGCAATGTCTTCATCAGCAGACATTCCTCTGATGGCATCGACTTGGTTTTTCATCAAAGCGATCAGTGGCGACACGATGATGGCGACTCCCTCGGAAATGAGGGCAGGCAACTGATAGCAAAGTGATTTGCCACCGCCTGTTGGCATCAACACAAAAACGTCTTCTCCATTGAGAAGATCACGTATTATTTCCTCTTGTTGGCCTTTAAATTTTGTAAAGCCAAAGTGTGTTTTTAAATGGAAAGCTAAATCTATTGATTCTTTTGATTTGTTCATCTTTACAAAAAGACTATTTTAAATTTTTTCTACTTTTCAAAGTTCCTATATTTGACAGCGATTATCCGTCATTGATTTGGTCGGTATAAGGTCGTCGAAAGACATAAATATACAAATAAAAACAACACAGACAAAATCCCGAAGATTTGGAACATCATACCATCATTCAACTTGCTCAAAAAGTATTTCATGACGAAATTACTGAACTTTCTCAGATTGCTCAAACTTTAGGAGATGATTTTGCACACGCCGCACAATTGCTTTTTGACACCCGTGGAAAAGTGGTGGTAGTCGGTATCGGCAAAAGCGCACACATTGCCAATAAACTGGTAGCGACTTTCAATTCCACAGGAACGAGGAGTCAGTTTTTGCACGCTGCAGAAGCCATTCACGGAGATTTGGGCTTGTTGTCAAAAGAAGATGTGGTGATTGGTATTTCAAAAAGCGGAAATAGTCCAGAGATCAAAGAATTGGCGCCTTTGTTGAAAAAAAGAGCGACCGCATTGATTGCGATTACGGGCAATCTCGAATCCGAACTGGCAGCGCAAGCTGATGTGGTGTTGAATGTTCAAATCAGTCGAGAAGCTTGTCCCAACAATTTGGCACCGACAACGAGCACGACAGCCCAATTGATGATGGGCGATGCACTGGCAGTGGTTTTGATGAAGATGAAAGAATTTTCGGCGGCAGATTTTGCGACCTACCATCCAGGAGGCGCTTTGGGTAAAAGGTTGTTGTGGAGCGTGGAAGACGTGATGTACACTTACCAAAGACCCTTTGTGAAACCGACGTCCAACATTTATGAAGTCATCGACTCGTTGACTTCTGGAAAGCACGGCATTACTGTGGTGGTGGATGATGGAAAGATTTTAGGGGTGATCACCGATGGGGATTTGCGCAGATTATTTCAAAAATACAAAGGAGACCTCCAAAATTTGACTGCCCAAGAAATGTTCACTACGCAACCCAAAACGATTTACAAAGATGAAAAAGCAGTGGATGCTTTTCGGAGATTGAGGGATTATGACATTGGGCAGTTGGTTGTGGTCGATCGGGACGAGCGCTATTTTGGGATATTGGATTTGCATGCATTGATGAAACAAGGAATTGAAGTTTGATGGGAAAAGAGAAGGAGATGTCCTTTTTAGGACATATTTTTGAATTGAGAGGGCATTTGATACGGTCATTCATTGGAATTTTCGTTGCGGCCATTGTTTGTGCTATTTTTTGGGGAACCATCAGTGAGCGCTTTATCATGGCACCGTTGAAGTCAGATTTTGTGACGTACCAAACCTTGAATGCTTTGGCAGAAAAGGTCAATCTGGGTGAAATTTATTCGCCCAACTTTGATTACACCAAAGAGCTCAAAAACTTGGTGCCTTCTGGGCAAATTACTTCACAGATTTATGCGATTTTGATTTGTGGATTGATCTTGGCGATCCCTTACGTAGTTTGGGAGATTTGGCGGTTCATCCGACCGGGTTTGACCCATCATGAGCAGAGCAATGCCAATGGGACAGTTTTCGCAGTTTCTTTCTTTTTTATTTTGGGCGTACTATTCAGTTATTTTCTGATGTTGCCTTTTTCTGTGCAATTTTTGTTCAATTACAACCCTTTTGGTGTAGCGAACGAATGGACTTTGTCGAGTTATACTTCCCTTTTTGTTCAGACCTTGTTGGGCATGGGCTTGGTATTTTTGTTTCCGATTTTCGCTTATTTCTTGGCCAAAGTGGGGATTTTGACTCCTCATTTTCTACGAACCTACCGCAAGCATGCTTTGGTGGTAATTTTGGTCATTGCGGCGATCATTACCCCGGCAGATATCATGAGTATGTTGATTGCAGCTTTGCCTTTGTTAGGATTGTATGAAGTGAGCATTTGGATCACGGCCTATGTTTTCAAAAAACAAATGAAGGAAAGCAAACAAGGCTTGGTCAAAAAGTGATAAATATCTTGCCTTTGCTATGCGTGCATAGTAAATTAAATGATTAAATTTACCCACTTGATGCTTAGAATTTTAGCCAAAACTTGCTTCAATTTTTAGAAGATTGACTAATTTTGACATTGAGTAAAAGATAGTAAGAACAATTAAAATTAAAATAGATGAAAATTTTAGTCTGTATCAGTAGTGTTCCCGATACTACAGCCAAAATAAATTTCACAAGCGATGGAAAATCGTTTGATAAAAACGGTGTTCAGTTTGTGATCAATCCTCATGATGAGTTTTGTTTGACACGTGCCGTGCAATTGCAAGAAACCCAAGGCGCTACTGTAACGGTGGTGACCGTAGGAGACATTTCGGTAGAACCAGTGATGAGAAAGGCTTTGGCAATTGGTGCCAATGATGCAATCCGTGTAGATGGTGATGCCAGAGATGCTTTTGGTGTGGCGACCCAAATTGCTAAAGTGGCCAAAGAAGGAAATTACGATTTGATTTTGACTGGAAAAGAATCCATCGATTACAATGGTGGGGAAGTACCTGGTTTCATCGCTGGAATCTTGGATTATGCTTTCATCAATGCTTGTACTCATTTGGAAGTAGCGGACAACAAAGTAACGGCTGTTCGTGATATCGATGGTGGACATGAAACTTTGGCGGCGGATTTTCCAGTAGTGATTGCTGGTCAAAATGGTTTGGTGGCTGAAACAGAATTGAGAATTCCCAATATGCGCGGCATCATGTCGGCGCGTACCAAGCCTTTGAATGTGGTAGCGGCAGAAGCGACTTCATCCAAAATGTCGGTCGTTGGCTATACCAAACCAGCGGAACGTGGCAATGTGACGATGATCGATAAGGACAATGTGGCCGAATTGGTTCGGTTGCTGAATGAGGAAGCAAAAGTTATTTAATCACCCTAAAAAAAGTAGAAAATGGCCATTTTAGTTTATGCAGAATCCCAAGACGGACAATATAAAAAAGCAGCATTTGAAGCAATTTCTTATGCGAAATCAATCGCTGATCAATCGGGTGATACCGTAACAGCCGTTGCCATCCATGCCAATGCACCTTCGGATGCTTTGTATCAATATGGTGCCAACAAAGTTGTGAAGGTTGACCATGAGCATTTGAAAAACTTTTCGATCAATGCCTATGCCAAGGTGTTGAGCGAATTGAAAGATGGAGACACCATCGTTTTGCCAGCGACCAACGACGCTTCTTCTTTCGCGCCTTTGTTGGCGTTGAAAACCCAAGCGACTTTGGTAACGAATTTGACCGCAGCACCGAGTCAAGTTGCCCCTTTCACTGCTGAGAGAAAAGCTTTTTCTGGGAAAGGAATTGAGACGATTCAAGTTACAGAAGGCGCCAAAGTTTTGACCGTTTTACAAAATGCCTTTGGATTGAAAGAAAACCCTGTGGCAGGAACGGAAGAAACTGCTGACATTTCAGTAGAAGCAGATACCAAAGTTCAGTTGATCAAAACAGAACAAATCTCCACTGGAAAAGTGGATTTGAAAGAAGCTGAAATCGTGGTTTCGGCGGGAAGAGGAATGAAAGGGCCAGAAAACTGGGGAATGATCGAGGAAATGGCGGACCTATTGGGTGCGGCGACGGCTTGTTCTAAACCAGTGAGTGACATCGGTTGGCGTCCGCACGAAGAGCACGTGGGACAAACTGGAAAAGCAATTTCTCCAAATTTGTACATTGCTGTAGGGATTTCTGGAGCGATTCAACATTTGGCGGGAGTAAATTCTTCCAAAACAATTGTGGTGATCAATTCGGATCCTGAAGCGCCTTTCTTCAAATCAGCGGACTACGGAATCGTAGGCGATGCATTTGAAATTGTACCCAAATTGAATGAAGCTTTGAGAAAATTCAAAGGATAAATAATAGTTGATACAATGGTTTTAAAATCCCGGACGGTTCTATCGTTCGGGATTTTTTTATGTCAAACCCCTGATAGGTTTCAAAAACCTGTCAGGGGTTTGCTCATTGCTATCGCTTGTTTCATAAATGCTAACGTCTGTTTCATAAACATTTCGTTGAAATCCTTCTCCTTTTTCTCAGGGCGTTGCCCTAAGCTGCATTGTATTGCCCTTTCAGGGCGATTTAAAATAAAAGTCCTGACAGGTTTCTAAAACTTGTCAGGACTAAAATATCAACATCTCCCCTGAATCTCCTCTTCTAAGAGGGGACTTTTTGGATAGTTATCAATACTTTTTATCACTATAAAAGCCCTCCCTTTGAAGGGTGGTTGAGGAGGGATGTTTTCAGGGCGAGGCATTTTTGATTGATGATGCTTTCTTATATTTTCCGAAATTTTCCTTTTCACTACCCGAAAGGAGGAGTTTGTTGTACCCTTCTGGTACCGTTGTGGTACCATTGTAGTACCATTGGGGTGGTGTTGTAGTGGGATTGTGGTACGGAATCGGTCGGTGAAAATATTTCACTTCTTCACTTCTTCACTTCTTCACTTCGACCACTTCGACCACTTCGACAGGCTCAGTGACCGCAGTGACCGCAGTGGCTGAGCTTCGGGGTTTCGACAAGCTCAACCACCGAACCCCCGAACCACCGAAACTCCAAAGCCATAAAAAAAGCCCCTTTCGAAAGAGAGGGGCTTTTTGGTTTTATTAGTTTTGAATTGGTTCTTGTTTTCGGCGCAAGTAATGGCCGACGATGGCCATGCCCAACAATGACAATAACAATAAATAATCATCGATGGGGGCAGGAGTTGCTGGGTTCCCCATACCTCCTCCTGGATTCGCATCTGTTTCATATTCTGGTGTGGGGTCATTTCCAAAAAAGCCTGGAGATTGGCTTTCCTGTTCTTGATAATTCTCACTTTCAAAAAATTGTGCATTAGCCATATGGAAACCTAATAAAAACATCGCGATACTAACTATTGTATTTTTCATTTTTCTAGAAATTAATGGGTTAGTATTTTAAACGAATGAGCTTTTCCATCGGCTGTTGTTACATTCAATAACAAAGTTTGTTTGCCCAAACGTCCTTCTGGTAAAGAATAATATTTGCCAGATAATTGATCTTCATACAAGAGCAATTGTCCGTTCAAATTAAAGATTTTCAATTCGTTTAAATCTTGATGCAATGAACGAATCACTGTGTTTTTGTCTTGTCGATACACTTGAATATCGTCCTTTTCGAAATCTAGATTGGTCAAGACCTCGTCTTCTTCATAAACAATGATAAATCGGTCATTGAATTCGCCTGCTTCGGTTTTGAAATGATAGGCGCTTTCTGATAAATTGTGTGTTAAATTCAAGTATTCATCGATCAAATAAATTTTGGTTTGGCCATTGTCAAAAACACCTTCTTGTTTGAAGATAGTGATTTGGTGTTCTCCTTCTTCAAAAGCGCGGTAGCCCAATGGCACTTTGTCGCTTATCTGAAAAGGCGGTTTTCCTTCAATGATAACTTGATGCTCATTGATCAAAGTATATAACTCATCTGAGGCGCTCATGGCTTCACTGTCATCTTCGCCAAAAGCATGACTGCCTTCGTCAAAATAAACCACTGCATTCATGACCGATAATTCACTGGGTGTTGTCATGGTCAACCAGTATCGGTCCATTTCTTCGGTAAAGTTTCCTTTGCCTAAAAACTCAATACCTTCATTGATTACTCTATTATTGTTTCTAAATTCAAACTGCGTGAATCCATTGGCTTTGACTAAAAAAGCTGAACCCACGCTGGCGTATCGATCAGGGATTTTTGGCGCAGTACTTTTGAAAGGTGCTGCTGTTCCTAATCCACTCTGTCCATTAAATTTTGCATAATGGCTACCGTTATATTCCGGCCCTTGTTGCTCAAATAGGGTATTGCTTCGATTGTCCCAAAAATAGAAATCACTGGAAATATTATTTCTATTACGGGTATAAATACTTTTTAAATCAATGTTGGATGGATATGGATTTCCGATTAGATTATAACCATCTGTATTTTTACTTAGCGGTATTGTGATGGTTCCATTGGGGATTTCTCCTTTGAATAAAGGTCGGTCGAATTGCGGTCCTCCAGATTTTTCTTGAAAAGCATAGCCTTTTGCTGCTGTATATTTTCCATTTGAATAGTCAAAGAAATTGGTGGCTTCATTGTATTCAATCAATACCGCATTGGGATCAGCTGATGAATACAGAAAGTCTTTGATTGAACCAGGATAAATTACAGGCGAACTGATGAAGTTGTATTGTTTTCGCTCGTCACTCAATATAACCACTTTCTCTACTGCAATTTCCCCGATGTTTTGGGCGGTCGTACTTTTTTGAATCAAATTTCCGCCTTGTCTGACAATGAGTCGTTGATTTGAGTCAACATCTGCATACGCATGAATATGATTTTGCACGGTCAATGAACCACGGTTTCGTATGTCTAACCCACCATTCTCTCCAATCCATAAACTTTTGGCTTGGGCATGAATTTCAGGTTCTATGATAACAGGTTTTGTATGGTCAATTTTCACACAGTGATCAATGGTTGGAACTTGGTTTAAACTCCAATTTTGAGCTTGATGCCAATTGAATCCGTTAGTTGAATTCCAACGATTGTCCAATTTATTGACAACAATGGACTTTTCAATTGTACAACCTCTTAAAGAGCTATAAGCATGAGTTGTATAAGTCGTTGTATTGTCAGGTGAGGCGTACACTTGCTGCGCAACTTGTCCTTCGTATGCTACGAGTAAGTCTTCATCTAAATACAATCCTTGAAAGGGTGACCAAGTGTATTCATAGGAGTTATCAGTACTGTATGGCGTTAATAAACGATAGGGCTCATCGCAGAAGCTTATGCTGTCATTCTCAAAACTGATTTCTTCACAGGTTTGAAATTCGTAAGGTCCCATGTCAACTGTTGTATCACTTAATCTTAAATAACCTGCCAAGTCCAAATCATTTTCTAAATTTCCGTTGCCCTTGTCTGCATCTGTGTAATAGGTGTTTTTTCCTGTATTGATGGCTGGGCTATTCTGTGCCAATGTATAATCTGCATTTGCAGCGTTTGAAAACGGATCGGTTTGGGTCACGAGATTGCTACCATCATCGTCCCCCCAATGAAAAAAGTCCCAAGTTGAACCTTGTAGCAAGCTGTTGTAAATCGAAGGTCTCTTAGCAGAAGTTACGATATCAACAGAAGGTTGACCATTGGGTTTTAAATTCCCGTATACGATGCTATTGTACATTTTAAAATCACGACCAGAATGAATATGGATACCGCTACCAGCTGCAGGTGCACGGTTGTTGGTGATGGTTACATTGGTTAAAATAAGATTTGAATCATGATTGCATATTCCTCCTCCATTACCAGATGTTGTGTTGTTATGGATCAAAATATTTGTCAAAATAGGAGAGGAATTATTAATATTGTATATAGCACCTCCATGATCGGCCGTGTTTTCTGTAAAAATTGAATGGGTTATAATAGGAGAAGAATTGTTATTAAAAACTCCTCCGCCAAGTAGATGTGCATGGTTATTAGAAATATTCAAATTTTTCAATGTTGGTGATGCATATCGGTTATAGACACCTCCGCCCTCTCTACTTTTTCCATTTGTAATGGTAAATCCGTCAAGAATAGCAGAGTTGGTTAAAGGATTGGAAGGGCTATAAGCATTTCTTATAACACTGTCACCATATCCTTTTAAGATGGTTTCATTCGTTTTCCAATCCCGTTCCTCTAGTTCGCTTTCAGTGGCATCAAATCCTCCATAAATTTCTACGAAATTGTACATTTTAAAGAATTGTCCGTATTCTCCTTTTGCGACCCAAATTTGTAAGGTATTGTTGGGATTCCATTGCATTTGTCTTGAGTTTACCCAATTCAAAGCACTTCTTAATTCAGGAATAGCATTTTCCCAACTATCACCCGTGCCCAATCCACCGATTACATGTTTATTGACATAAAGAATGTTATTGGTGCTAGGTTCAATGCCCAAATACTCAAAAGCGCCCATTTCAATATTGATTCCAACTAATCGTGGGTTTCCTTCCAGATCCAAGTCGTTTATCAAATCGCCATTGCCTTTGTCTGGATCTGTATAATAGCTATTTTTTCCTGTATTGATGGCAAGACTACCATCACTCAAAGTGTAGTTTCCATTAGCGGGGTTTACAAATGGGGTGGTATTGTCGACTATATTACTAACATCATTGACTCCCCAAGAAGTGTCCCATGATGATTCTCCTATCAAACTGTTATAAATCGAGGGCTTGGTGAGCGATGAGTTTGCAATATTATTGATCGAAGAACCGTCCAATTTGGTATTTCCTGAAATGATGCTGTTGTATATTTTAACAGTACTTGCAGATGGAATGGTCATGTAAATTCCACCTCCTTGGTCTGATTTGTTGTTGGCGATTGTTACATTGGTTAAAACAGGGGAGTTTCCATTGGTAAAAATCCCTCCTCCTCTTTCACTTGCTTTGTTGTGATGAATCAAAACATTGGTTAAAATAGGAGAAGAACTGACATTGTACATTCCTCCACCACGTTTAGCAGTATTATCATGAATAATCACATGATTTAAAACAAGTGAAGAATTATTACTGCACATTATTCCTCCTCCAATTCCAACTGCTGAATTATGGTAAATCAAAACATGGTTTAAAATAGGAGAAGAACTGATATTGTACATTCCTCCACCATCTGTAGTAGCTATGTTGTTGTGAATAACCAAATGATTTAAGGTAGGTGATGCGTACGCATTAAACATTCCTCCTCCTAAATTAGCATTTCCATTGGTTATGGTAAATCCATCTAAAATTGCAGAATGGGTTAACCGATCTGAAGTACTGTAACCATTTCGAAAAACAGATTTCCCATTGCCTTTCAAGATGGTTTCATTCGTCTCCCAATTTCGTTCTTCCAATGTGGTTTCAGTTGCATTGAAACCACCATATATTTCTACGTGGTTGAACATTTTGAAAGATTGATTATCATCAGGCTGGTATTCGCCTTGGGCCACCCATATTTGCAAGGGGTTGCTCTCAGTAAATTGCGCTGGATTATCTTTTGCCCAATCCAAAGCGTACCGTAATTCCTTGGCTGCATTTGCCCAGCTATTTCCGGATCCTGTATAATTATGCTTGGTTTGATCTACATTTTTGTTGACGTAAATAATATTGGTGGCACTGGGCTGAATGGCGCCAGGATATTCATAAGCTCCCATGTCAATGGTGGGCTTAATCAAACGCTTGTTTCTTCCTAAATCCAAATCAATGTTTATATTTCTATTTCCTCTATCACCATGGGTATAGTGATCATTATCACCTGCATTGATCGCTGGGCTGTTTTTAGCCAATGTATAATTCTGCTGAGTAGAATTGAAAAAGGGATTCTCATTGGTTACTATATTGGTATTGTGAGCAGTTCCCCAATTTGTAGGATCCCAAGTAGTACCTTGAACCAAGCTGTTATAAGTATAAGCATTATTAGAACCTGACTTTACAATATTATTTGCGGCTCCGTCATTCAAATCGGTATTTCCCCAGATGATGCTGTTATAAATATTGATAGTACTGATGTCAAAAAAAATTCCCTTGCCGTCATTGTGCGATTTATTTTCAGTTATGGTCACATTGACCAAAACAGGTCGAGAATTTCGAACATATAATCCTCCTCCATATCCATGTGCAGGGTCCGTACTGCTAACTGTATTGTGATGGATCAAAACATTGGTTAAAATTGGATTGGCATTATTTAGATTGTAAATCCCCCCACCCAAACGTTCGGCTGTATTATTTCTAATAATGACATGGGTTGCAATTGGAGAAGAATAAAAAGTATTATAAATCCCTCCACCATTTGTAGCGGTATTGTTATGAATGATCAGATGATTTAAAGTTGGTGATGCATAAACATTGTGCATTCCTCCACCGTTGGTCGCATTTCCATTGGTTATGGTAAATCCATCCAAGACCGCTGATTTTGTCAATTTAATTTCATTGGTGTAAATATTTCTAATGACATTGTTGCCGTTTCCTTTTAAAATAGTCGTGTTGGTTTCCCAATCCCGTTCTTCCAATTCGCTTTCGGTCGCATTGAATCCTCCATAAATTCTTACATGATTGAATAGTTTGAAAGACTGTCCACTGTTGGGTTGGTATTCGCCTTGGGCGACCCATATTTTCAAAACATTGCTTGAAATCCATTGACTGGAATTGGTATCCGTCCAGCTAATTGCATCGCGTAATTCCTTAATTGCATTGGTCCAACTGTCTCCAGAGCCGTTTCCTCCGATGACGTTTTTGTTGACATAGAGAATGTTGTCAGCGTTTGGGGTGATTTGCGCAGTAACTGAACTTAGCGCAAATAAAAATAGAAGCAGATTGAATAGGTAGTTTTTTTTCATTTTGTAGAGAAATTTAATTGACCTTACTACTTAGTGTCAATTAATTTAAAAAGTAAACATCGAAGCGTTTGTTATTTGTACAATGAAAAAAATCTTTCCACTTCGACCACTTCGACCACTTCGACCACTTCGACCACTTCGACCACTTCGACAGGCTCAGTGACCGCAGTGACCGCAGTGACCGCAGTGGCTGAGCTTCGGGGTTTCGACAAGCTCAACCACCGAAGCCCCGAAGCCCCGAAGCCCCATTTTTCACTAACTTTAATGCATGAAAGCGTATGTTTATATATTGCGATGTTCAGATGGGAGTTACTATACCGGGAGTACAACGAATTTAGAACTTCGATTGATGCAACATCAATCGGGTGAAGGAGCGGGTCATACCCAAAAACGTTTGCCGGTAACTTTGGTTTATTATGAAGTGTTTCAACGGATAGATGAAGCTTTTTATCGTGAAAAACAAATTCAAGGTTGGAGTAGGAAGAAAAAAGAAGCTTTGATTAGAAATCGTCCAGAGGATTTGCCGTTGTTATCAAAAAACCGCACTCAATTTCCTTTGAAATAGTGCACTTCTTTCACTTCTTCACTTCGACCACTTCGACAGGCTCAGTGACCGCAGTGACCGCAGTGACTGCAGTGACTGCAGTGACTGCAGTGACTGCAGTGATCGCAGTGACCGCAGTGGCTGAGCTTCGGGGTTTCGACAAGCTCAACCACCGAAGCCCCGAAGCCCCGAAACCCCAAAGCCATAAAAAAAGCCCCTCTCTTTCGAAAGGGGCTTTTTGGCTCTATTTAGTTTTGAATTGGTTCTTGTTTTCGGCGCAAGTAATAGCCGCCGATGGCGATGCCGAGCAATGGCAATAAAAACAAATAATCATCGATGGGGGCTGCAGGGTCATCTCCCGGTCCTCCTGGCCCTCCTAGTTTAGCTGCTTCATATTCTGGTACTGACGTACTTGAGTGGTTTTCAAAAAATCCTGAAGATTGGGGCTCTTCTGCTTGTTGGTAGTTTTCAAAAAACTGGGCAGACAACATGCTGAAACTCAATAGTGCCATTCCTATACTCAATTTTATCTTTTTCATTTTTTTGGGGATTAATGGGTTAGGATTTTGAATGAATGCACTTTTCCGTCGGCTGTTTTTGCGTTCAATAACAAGACTTGTTTGCCCAAACGTCCTTCTGGCAAATGATAGTATTTTCCAGATAATCGATCTTCGTATAAGAGCAATTGACCGTTCAGATTGAAGATTTTCAATTCGCTTAAATCTTGATGTAATGAACGAATCACTGTGATTTTGTCTTGTCGATAGACTTGAATGTCACCGTTGGCAAAATCGATGGTCGATAAGACTTCATCTTCTTCATAAACAATGACAAATCGGTCATTGAATTCGCCTGCTTCCGTTCTGAAATGATAAGCTCCTTCAGATAAATTGTGGATGATGTCTAAATCTTGGTCGATCAAGTAAATATTTTGACCGTTGGCAAAAACACCTTCTTGTTGGAAGATATCGATTTCATATTCTCCTGTTTCAAAAGCACGGTAGCCTAAAGTTATGGTATCGTTGATGACAAAAGGCGCTTTTCCTTGAATGATCAGTTGATTTTTATCAACTAAAGTGTACAGTTCATCTGAACTTCCATTCGTCTCTGAATCATCTACATCAAAACCATTGTTTCCTCCTTCAAAATACACCACTGCATTGATGACAGAGATTTTTGCAGGCGTTCTTAAAGTCAACCAATAACGGTCTTTTTCCAAATTGTTTGTTCCATCGGTTGTTTTTCCAAAGAAAACAGCATTAGGGCTGCCAGTTGTACGAATGTCATTCTTGAATGCTAAAACTGAATTAGGAGAAAGTGCTTGAACAATAAAACCAGTTCCTGCAGAAGTAAACTCATTAGGAATCTTATCACAACCTCCTGGCAAACTATATCCGCCATCTTCCTCTTCTTTACAAGGCGCTGGGTTACCTGTTCCTGCTGATAAATTCAAAATGGCATAATGGTCTCCTTGGTATTCTGAACCTTGTTGTTCAAATAAAGTATTGTTTCGATTGTCCCAAAAGAGAATGGTTGAACCAATCTGTCCTGGATTTTGAAGGTACAATTTGGTTAAATCTATGTTGGACGGATAAGGATTTCCAATGAAATTATAGCCTTGTCCTTGTTTTTCCAATGAAAAATTAAATACGCCATTGCTGATTTCTCCTTTGTACTTTGCGGTCATTGATGTTGCGCCTGAACCTGAAACCTCCTTGATGCCATAGGCTCTTTTCTCTGTATAGGAATTAGGCACCACAAAATAATCCGTTTTTTCATCGTAAACCAGTGCAAACGGAATGGTGTTTCCTGTTCCAAATATTTGTTTGATATCTTGTCCTTCAACTGGAGACATCACAAAGTTATATTGCTCACGTTCGGAAGAAAAAGTAAATAGTTTCTCTACGGTGATTTCTCCTTCGTTTACTGCATCGTCGTTGATTTGAACTAAGTTCGCACCGTCTTTTACCGTTAATTTTGCTCCAGATGCTACTTTCACTTCGTTTTCTACAATGAAGTTGAAACCGTTTGGTAAAATAACTTGGGCTGTACCTTGTACATCTACCGCACAAGCAAATAGACTTGGAAAGTCTGTTGCAACGGGTGTATAATCTCCTATAAAAATTACTTTTTTCAAAGGCGATTCGGTAGGATAACCATGACTCCAACTGCTTCCGTTCCAAGTGGTGGTAATCTCACAATCTTCAGGTATATCAATTGCCCAATCATGCAAAGTAACGCCATCACCGTCCAACTCAGCCACCAAACGAATGTGTGGATAGGCTTCCATCAATTCCAAATCAAAATATTGTTCACCATCACCTTCTGCCGATATATCTGTATAACCAAGAACATCTGTCCATCCTGTTTCTCCATCCGCTGATTGCTGAACTTTCAAAGTCATCTCTCCACCATCATTTAGCGTTTGGTTCCAACGAAGTCCTAAATAACCTTCAGTGTCTTGTACCGATGCTAAATGAATAGGTGTGGAAGTGATGGTGCCGGAAGAGGATGAAAAGGCTCTAACGTTGTCAACGTTTAAATATCTAAAATTATCAGAATAACCTCCATTATAAATATAATAAATCAATTTTAAAGCTTTGTTCCCTATAAATGAATAAGGCGTTAAATCAATATTTATATTGGTAGAATTATTACCAGTTGGAGGTGTCCAAGTATGAACTAATTGACCATTCGTATCTGTTGGATTCGTTGTTTCCGCAATATAAACTCTTAATTGAACATTTCCACTTGCTGACTCATAATTGGCTTCCATCTCTAAATTGGAAACATTAGTTAAATCAACAATTTGAGAAACTCCAACATGATCCCCTGTTGTATATCCGAATGTTCCAGGCTCGGTATTCCACATTAATAACGAATTACTTCCACTGCTACTCCAATAATCATCTTGCTCTGCAACATAAGTGTGCCAATTTTGGAAAGTACTCCAACCTGTCAATCCATCTTCAAAACTTCCATTCGTAATAACATTTCCACCACTCATTGGAACAACCTCACCACCATTTGTACTATTCACACTTAAACCTGAGTAAATATCACTCTCAAACTGCGCTTGAGTGGTTTGGAACCAGCTCGGTATTTCTTGCTCAGACTGATAAGTAAAACTATAGGTTTCGGTGGTCCATGCACTCAAAACGTTTGCTTCACCTCTAACTCTTGCTCGTACATAATAAGTTGTTTCGTTTGTTGGTGTAAAACCATTGGTAAATGTGAAGTTTTCTTCTGTATCTAATGGATAAGTTCCTGTAAAGGTTTGCGTCCATGAAGTACCTCCAAAATTCGGAGAAGTATTGATTTCTATTTGATAATCCGTTGCTGGGTCGGTAGCATGACTCAAACGGAATGTAGGTGTAGTGGTATTTATTCTACTGTTATTGAACGCCAATTGTTCATCGCCACCGTAATTGTGGAAAATAACATTTGCTGGACTACCCGGTTGTAATTCCCATAGCCAATTTATTGAAGAGCTTTGAGTTAATCCTCCCGATATATTAAAACTGGTAGCAGTTCCAGTGGGCGGGATATCTCCCGTGCCTCCATCCCATCCTGTACAAACAAATCCTGGTCTTGTACCTGGTGTAATGTTTACTGGTCCATTTGCAGGAGGAACATTGTCTCCATTTGGATAAGATGCTCCTGTATATGCGCCAGAAACGGTTAATTTAAATGAATAATCAATAACTAAATAAGGTATATTATCACTAGTATGATTAGAAACTTGCAGATATTGTCCAGCAGAAAAATTTCCATCAGGCATTAAACCTAAAGCAAACCAACCTAATGGTTTTTGATTGTTAATATCTATTGTTAATTGTGAAGATGTTAAAGTATGAGATTTCCAACCAATTGAATTAATGGCTGAAGTTACTCCAGGGATATATCCAGAAACTGGGATTGTATACCAAATATCAGAAACACTAGCAGTAACAGGGTCAATTAACATTTGGGTAAAATATAACGAATGTCCATTTAAAGGACTATAGTTAGAACTACCGCCTTCTATATAAAAATTAACCTTAACATTATTTACAATTATATTTTGTGGAACAGAATTAATATTAAATTTAGTCCATCCTCGAACATTTGGGGCAAGATTAGGATTTGTAGCATGTGTCCACCTTCCAAATCTAATAAAGTTGCCCGATTTTGTTCCATCTGCGTAAACCGACCCTGTCCAAAAGTTACTTTCATTTGGGTAAACGGTTGCAGTCGGATCCACCATCACCGGAAACATTCTTTCATTGTTTAGCAACCACTCTGTTTTTACTTTGGTTTTGATGGTGAGCGTATTTCCGATTTGTAAAGTTTCGAAGATGGTGTTTTCTTCTCTTAGCGCATGGCTTTCGGCATCGGTAGAATGAGGATTTTCATACAAATAGATTTCTTGCCCCATTGCATCTTTGATCATAATTCCCGTTTCGGTAAGGGAACTCGTCCATCCAAAAGGCAAAACCACATCTTCTGTAAATACCAGATAATCCGCTCCGGCAGGTACAGCGCCCAAAGCTTGTGGGTTTGGGATGATGTAGTTCATCTCTCGTTTACCTGTCAGCACTTTGTAT
>DATJBZ010000037.1:0-137472 GCA_035515075.1 Moheibacter sp.
CAACAAAAAAATGGACGATGCCTGTCAGGAATTGGGGCATTATTCTAAATCAGTTCCTAACGATCTATGAAAAAAGGGTCAGACTCTAAAAAAGTCCAACCCCTGTTATTTTTAACTTACACACTTTACGGGATAGTGTCTGTATAGTTATCATTTTTAGAGTTATCAATTGATACGCTGTACTTGGTACACTGTACTCTATACTATCCTCAGCAACCAATCGCTCTAGTGTTTAATTTCTAGTTCCTCAGAAGCATTTCGTCTCCGATCTCGAACGAATTACTTTCCGATACAAAACTTCCCAAAAATCGTCCCCAAGATATCTTTATCCACATCTATCTGACCGGTGATGGAACCGATGTGTCGAAGGCTATCGCGAAGGTGGAAAGCGAGTAAATCTCCCGTGAGTCCGGTTTTCATTCCGACTTCCACGTTGTGAAGGGATTCGGAAGCGTGGTCCAAAGCTTCTTTGTGTCGGGCATTGGTGATGACCACAGCGTTTTCATCCACATTGGCTTTCACGGATTGGATCAATTCGGATTTCAAGCGATCCAAGTTGATTTTTTGTTTGACTGAGATTCCAAAATGGTGGTAGTTCGGATGACTTTCAATCAAAGTGGTGTTGTCCATTTCAGGAGAAGCGACATTTTTATCCACCTTGCTCAGCAAATTAAAAACCACTTTGTCTGCCAAAATTGGCGCCAATTGATCCAAAATCTCCAAATCATCTTCGTACAAATGCACCACGACTTTGGCTTGTGCGACTTTCTCTTTGGCTTTTTCAACACCAATGGCCTCGATCACATCCGTGGTGTCACGAATGCCTGCCGTATCAATGAAACGAAAGCTGATGCCATCGATGGTTATGGTTTCTTCGATCACATCGCGCGTCGTCCCTGCAATGTCACTGACAATCGCTCTTTCTTCGTTCAACAAATAGTTGAGCAAAGTGGATTTTCCCGCATTGGGTTTGCCAATGATCGCTACGGGAACCCCATTTTTGACCGCATTGCCGTATTCAAAAGTTTGAATTAAATTTTGAATTTTGAATTTTAAATTTTGAATTAAATTGTCCAACTCCTTTCGGTCAGCAAATTCGACGTCTTCATCCGAGAAATCGAGTTCCAATTCAATCAAAGCAGTGAAATTGACTAATTCTTCCCGCAAATCTTTCAATTCAGTAGAGATGCCGCCCCGCATTTGGTTGAGTGCAATTTGGTGTGAAGCTTTGTTTTCGGCTGCGATTAAATCAGCAACGGCTTCGGCTTGTGCCAAATCAATTCGTCCATTGAGAAATGCCCTTTGGGTAAATTCACCAGGTTGTGCCAGTCTTGCGCCATTGTCCAACAAGACTTCAATGATCTTCTGTTGGATGTAAGGTGAACCATGGCAAGAGATTTCTACCAAATTCTCTGCAGTAAAGGTTTTGGGTGCATGAAATACCGCCACCATCACTTCGTCCACCGTTTCATCGCATTTTTGGATGAAACCATAGTGCACACTGTGCGAGGGCACTTGGTTCAAATCTTTTCCTTTGAACACGCGGTCGACGATGGAGAAAGCTTGTGGGCCAGAAACCCGAATGATGCCTAAAGCACCTACGCCTTGGGCAGTCGATGTAGCACAAATGGTATCGTTGTGGATCATGGCGCAAAATTAGTTCAATTTTACAACATGGATGGCTTATTTGCAAGAATCTGTTGGGACAGTAGGAGTGAAGTGTACAAAAAAAGCGGTAGAAAGATTCCACCGCTTTTTGGTATGATTGATACAAAATAGTTTTAAGCATCCAAAGCTTCTGCACCTCCAACAATTTCCAAGATCTCATTGGTAATTGCAGTTTGACGGGCTTTGTTGTAATACAATCTCAATTCTCTTTGCAAGTCTTCAGCGTTATCGGTTGCTTTGTGCATCGCAGTCATTCGCGCACCGTGCTCTGAAGCATTTGAATCCAAAATTGCTTTGTACAATTGTGTTTTCAACGTTTGAGGAATCAAGTCGGTTACAATTTCTTCTTTCGAAGGTTCAAAGATGTAATCTACTGCCGCCACATTTTCTGCTGCCGCATCCGTTTGGATTTGCACCGGTAAAAAGGCTTCATTGATGACGTCTTGGGTCGCTGCATTTTTGAATTGATTGTAGATGATTTTTACTTCGTCAAAAGTTCCCAATTTGAACTGTTCCGTGATTTCTTCTGCAATCGAGGCAACGGCTTCATACTGTAAATCGTCCCACAAAGAAGAAGCGTTTTTGTACACCTTGCTTTGTTTGTTCAACAAATCAAATCCTTTTTTTCCAATGGTCAATAATTCTGTGTCAATTCCTTGACTTTGGTAATGCGCCAAAGCTTGGTTTGCTACTTTTACGACGTTGGAGTTAAAGGCGCCCGCCAAACCTCTGTTCGAGGTCAGGATGACCAAAAGTACTTTTTTAACTTCTCTTTCTGCTGTCAATTCTCCGCCTACACTGCTGTCCAAAGTGGAGCTGATGTTCTGGAGAATGTCTCGCAATTTATTTGCGTAGGGACGAAGTTGAACAATTGCATCTTGTGCTCTTTTTAACTTTGCCGCCGACACCATTTTCATGGCATTGGTGATCTGCATCGTAGAGCCGACCGATGATATTCTGCTTCGTATTTCTTTTAAGTTTGCCATTCTATCAATTATAATGTACCGTGAAGCACATAAGTGACTTCTTAATTATATTTTGCTACTGTGTCGTTGATTGCTGCTTTCAATACTTCGATGATCTCATCATTGTATTGGTTGGTACGCAATTGCTCCAAAGTAGTTGCATGCTTGCTTCTCATCAATGAGATGAATGAGTCTTGCCATTCTTTTACTTTGTTCACAGGAACGTTTCTTAGCAAACCTTGTGTTCCAGCAAAAATTAGGGCAACCTGTTCTTCTACTGCGATAGGCGAGTGGACGTTTTGTTTCAACAACTCAACGTTTCTTTCTCCTTTTCCAATCACTGACATGGTCGCTGCGTCCAAATCCGAACCGAATTTCGCGAAAGCTTCCAATTCTCTGTATTGTGCTTGGTCCAATTTCAAAGTTCCTGAAACTTTTTTCATTGGTTTGGTTTGTGCACTTCCTCCCACACGAGAAACCGAAATTCCTACGTTGATCGCTGGACGAATTCCCGAGTTGAATAAATCAGACTCCAAGAAAATCTGTCCATCCGTAATTGAAATTACGTTGGTTGGAATGTACGCAGAAACGTCTCCTGCTTGGGTTTCAATGATGGGCAAAGCCGTCAAAGATCCTCCTCCTTTTACGATGCCTTTCAATGAGTCTGGCAAGTCGTTCATTTCTGAGGCTACTTTGTCATCCCCAATTACTTTTGCCGCACGTTCTAACAAACGAGAGTGCAAGTAGAAAACGTCACCAGGATAAGCTTCACGCCCTGGAGGACGACGCAACAACAAAGAAATCTCACGGTAAGCTACCGCTTGTTTTGACAAGTCATCATAGACAACCAAAGCTGCACGACCGGTATCACGGAAGAACTCTCCGATTGCCGCTCCTGCCATCGGTGCATAAACTTGCATTGGTGCAGGTTCAGATGCGTTGGCTGCTACAACGATGGTATATTTGTCTGCACCATGTGCTTTCAAAGTATTCATGATTTGTGCTACTGTTGATCCTTTTTGACCAATGGCCACGTAGATACAGTAAACAGGTTCACCACGATCGTAGAATTCTTTTTGGTTCAAAATGGTATCCAATGCCACCACAGTTTTACCTGTTTGACGGTCACCAATGATCAACTCACGTTGTCCACGGCCAATTGGAATCATCGAGTCGATTGCTACGATTCCCGTTTGCAATGGTTCACTTACCGGTTCACGATAGATAACACCAGGTGCTTTACGCTCGATAGGCATTTCGTACAAATCGCCTTGGATGGGTCCTTTTCCATCAATTGGGTTACCCAACATGTCTACCACACGGCCCAACATGCCTTCACCTACGTTGATTGAAGTAATTTTTCCGGTACGCTTTACAGTATCGCCTTCTTTGACTTCTTTGGATGGTCCTAACAAAACGACACCAACGTTGTCTTCTTCTAAGTTCAATACCATTCCTTCAAGTCCATTTGCGAACTCAACTAACTCTCCATATTGTGCATTGTCTAATCCGTAGATTCGAGCAATCCCATCTCCAACACTCAATACTGTTCCAACTTCTGCCATTTCTACGTTGACGTCAAAATTGGAAAGTTGTTGCTTTAATATTGCTGAAACTTCAGCTGGTTTTATTTCTGCCATTTCTGCTTATTTAAATTTTAGGAATGTATTCGTTTTTATCAAATTCTTTTTTCAAACGGTTCAGTTTGCTTCGTACACTGCTGTCGATTTGTTTGTCACCGACTCTCAAAATGAATCCACCCAAAAGGTCTGGATCAACTTTGCTATCAATTTCGAAGGTATTGTCTGAACCCAAAGTGTTTTTAGCGGAAGAAACAATTTCTTGAATCATTGCTTCATCTAACTCAACGGCAGAAATGATTTCTGCTACACTGATGTTGTTTTGTCTATTGTACAAATGGGTGTATTGCTCGGTAATTTGTCCCAAAATATCGCCTCTTCCTTGGTTGATGACCAATTGGATGAAGTTTTTTGTGACTTGAGAAAAATCTTTGAACAATTCTGCACCAATGACATTTTTCTTTTTGGTATCCAAAATAGGCGAAGCCAAAAAAACAGACAACTCACGACTTCCCTCAATGGATTTTTTCAAGTCGATCATTTCTTGGTTGACTTTTTCTGCCTGATTGCTTTCATTGGCAAATTGGATCAATCCCCGGGCGTAGCGTTTTGCTGCTCTGATTCCTGCCATTTTTTAGTTCAATTTAACTTCGTTAATCATTTCTTGCGCCAAGTTTTTCTGTGCTGCTTGGTCGTTCAATTCGCGTTTCAAAACGGTTTCTGCCACTTCGATTGAAAGTGTTGCGATTTGGTTTTTCAATTCCGTCATCGCTGCAGCTTTTTCATTCTGAATGGCTGCTTTCGCATTTTCTATCAAACGGTCTGCTTCCACTTGTGCGGTATCTTTTGCTTTGGCAACGATCCCATCACGCATTTCTCTGGCTTCTTTCAAGATCGCATCTCTTTCGATTTTTGCTTCTTTCAAGATTTTGTCGTTCTCAGCTTTGAGCAATTCCATTTCTTCCCGCGCTTTTTTTGCTTCATTCAAAGCATCTTCGATCGATTTTTCACGGTCGTTGACTGCATTCAAAATTGGTTTCCATGCAAATTGTCTCAACAACAATAACAAGGCGATGAACAAAAGGGTTTGCCAAAAAAACAAGCCAAAAGAAAAATCACTGATTAGTTTTTCCATTTTATATGTGTCTTAATTAAATTCTATTTTTTTAGTTCAATTGAAAAAATCTGCTACAACCAACCGTTGTAGCTGATTTTTTTTGTTTTGATTAAACCGCAAACAATGCAGCGAAACCAATTCCTTCAATCAACGCTGCTGCAATCAACATCGCTGTTTGGATTTTACCATAAGCCTCAGGCTGACGAGCAATACCTTCCATGGCAGCACCACCGATCTTACCGATCCCGATACCTACTCCGATTACTACTAAACCTGCTCCTACAATTGCTGGAATTTCCATAATTTAAAATTTATTAATTAAACTAACTTTTAACTTTTTATGCGTGTTGTGCTTCTTCTTCATGTTCTGCTGCTGCAAACCCAAAATAAAGGGCAGACAACATGGTGAATATGTAGGCTTGAAGCAAACAAACCAATACTTTGATCAAAATAATGACGAATGTCAATAGGAATGACATGCTTCCGCCGATCCAGCTTTGGAAAACGAAGATCAAGCCAATCAAACTCATCAACACAATGTGTCCTGCAGCCATGTTGGCATACAAACGAATCAATAATGAGAAAGGTTTGATGATCAATCCCAAAATTTCAATCGGGATCAAAATGATGTACAATGGGATTTTTGCGATCCACGGCATCGAATCACCCAATGGATCAAATACGTGCAACCAATAGGTTTTCTTTCCAGTCAAATTGGTGATCACAAAAACAATGATCGCCAAAGCAGTGGTTACTGCGATGTTTCCTGTTACGTTGACGCCCAGTGGCGTCAAACCAAACATGTTCAAAAACCATATAAAGAAAAATACGGTCAATAAAAATGGCATGTATTTTTTGTAGCTTTTTTCGCCAATGTTGGGAATCGCGATTTCATCTTTGATGTACATTACGATTGGCTCGAAAAAACGACCCACTCCTTTAGGAACACCGCCTGTTTTTGCATAAGTTCTTGCCAATCCAGCAAAAATCAAAAACATCAACAAACCTGTGATCAACATCATGGTTACGTTTTTGGTGATGGATAAATCGAATGGTTTTTCGTTGGCTGGAACACCTGCTTCGGTATATGTAATCGTGCCTTCTGCATCTGTTTTGTAGATTTGTCCATGGTATTCTTTGTAAAAAGTACCATCGACTTCGTGTACCTTGGTGCCGTGTTCAAAGTTGGAAGAACTGAAAATCTTCAAACCATTGTCCACAAGGATGACCGGCAAAGGAAAACCGTAGTAGTTTCCTTCTTTGTCGGATAAGAAAGTAAATTCGTGAGAATCTGTCAAGTGATGTGCAATGACACCCTTAATTTCATTTTTCATTTGCTCTTTGAAAGAGGGCGTGTCCTCTGAAGTTGCAACATCTGTTTGTGCAAATGCAAACATCTGAAAAACTAAAACAAAGCAAAGTGTAAATAATTGGCGCATAGGATATATCATTAACCTGTTTTTTCGTGGTGCAAAATTAAGACAAGTTTTTTAATTAAAGAAACCAAAATCTCTGCTTTTCGTCAGCTTTCGGTATCTAAAAGTTTTTTTGCGGTCAACCAGGTCAACAAAACCAAACTTATCAAATACAATGCGAGCAAAGATAGTTTAAATTCTGCTTCGGTTTTGTTGGGAAATGAATCGATGAAAATTTTTACGGCGACCAACTTCAAAGCGATGATTATCAGAAAGAAATAGCCCAATTGTTCTTTGAAGCTTCGTTCCAATAGTTCAACCAAAATCATCGAAATGAGGAAGACAGCTGAGATGAAACCATACATGGGCCAAAAGTAGGATTTTTTGCTGTCAAGTATCCATTCAAACAAGGCGAAATGCAAGAAGAAAATGGTGAGCAAACTGGTGCATGCGATCAGAAAATTTCGGCCAAAAAACTTCATTGAATATTTTTTAATTGTTTCAAAACCAAATATAGCGAAGCAATCAATCCCAAAAGACTGCCCAAAGCCGTCAAATATTTTTTGTCGAATTGATAGTGGTCATCGCCATAACGACCAAGCCAAACAAAGGCGAAAATCACGGCCATCATTTGAAAGCCAATGCCCGTCAATTGTATGTACTTTGATAGTTTTGTGTGGTTTTGTTTTTTTGTCATGCCCAAAGTTAAATAATGTAAATGAATGCGGCATGCAATCGCTGCAAAAGTGATGAAATTAATGGATCTCTCGCCAAAGAATGCATATCCAAACAGAAAAAAGAATACTTTTGTAAGAACTTTAATAAGTTAGAAATTATTATCTTTTGCAATCCAGCAAAAATATTGGTTGCGAAATGTTTACAATTTTCAAAATAGAACACTAAATGCTAGACGAAGCAATTAAGGAACATTTAAAACGAGGTGACGACCGTTCGCTGTTCAAGCTATACGATTTGTATAAAAAAGAATTCCTTCATTATATCGATCGTTTTGGCATTTCTAAAGATACGGCTTTGGACCTTTACCAAGATGCTTTCATCGCCTTGCGTGAAAATGCCCAAAGAGGAAAGTTGGATGATTTGAACAGTAGTGTGAAAACTTATTTTTTTGCGATTGGTAAATACATGGCTTTTCAGCAATTGAAACAACAGAAAAAGACGTTGCACATTGACTTTATGGACGAGTTTGATTTTTCTGACCACATTTTGGATGCAACACCAACTGGAGTGAATGAAGAAAGAATTGTCAAGCTCCAACGCGTTTTAAATGAAATGGGTGGCAAGTGCAAAGAATTGTTGACTTTGTTTTATTATCAAGAAAGAAAATTGGATGAAATCGTTCATTTGATGCAGTATGACAACAAGGATGTGGCCAAAAGCCAAAAGTCACGTTGCATTAAAAATTTAAAAGACAGGATGAAATAAAATTTAGAGAGATGGATAAATCGAATTTGTTGGACAAGTATTTTGAGGATGCGTTGACTGAAGAGGAGCGATCTCAATTTGAATTGCTTTTGCGCACGGATGCTGAATTTCTCGAAGCTTTCAATTTTCAAAAGGAATTGAAATCGGCTTTGATTCGCAATGAGCGAAAAGTGGTCAAAGAAAAATTGAAAGCCCATGATCGATCCAAAAAGACCTTGTCTTTTGATTGGAAATATGCTGCAGCAGCAGTGGTAGCTTTGTGCATTGGTTTGTACTTTTTTACCAACCAAACGGTTCAGTCACAAGCGTTGTATGCGGAATATTATGAAGTTTTTCCCAATGTCGTTTCTCCTGTCGTTCGTGCGGATATGGCGGAGACCAATTTGGAACAAAAAGCATTTATCGCTTACGAAAGTGGTGATTACAATCAAGCCATAGCGTTGTTTACGACCATTTATGACACGACCCATATGGAGTATGCGGTGTTTTACAAAGCGATGTCGATGATGCAAACCGATGCGCATTGGCCAGAAACGATCCAGATTTTGGCAACGACCAATTGGTCTGAACTTTTCCGAGACAAAGCCAAATGGTACCTTTCTTTGGCGTATTTACACCAAAATCAACCCGAACAAGCCCAGGCGACTTTGAAGGAATTGTCTGCAGAAAGCACTTACCGAAGCCAGCAAGTTAAGGCTTTGCTCGAGAAGCTTTGATGCGGCGTGAAATGCCAACGATGAGGCCCAAAAGAATGAGCAAGCCTATGCTGTATTGCCACCAGCTGATTGAGTTTTTTTGAACCGTTGTTACATCACCACTGATCACAAATCCTGCCCAATAATAAGGGTGTTTCAATTCTGGTTCGTGGGTGTTTTGTAAATAAGTCAATTTGGCATTGCGCAAAGCTTCATTTTTGGATTGTCCATTTTCTAAATTTTCATAAAACAACAGCATCAAAGTCGAGGTTTCTTTGTCTGAAACTTTCCAAAGACTCATGATGGTCGAAGAAACACCTGCATAGGTGAAAGCCCGAGAAATGCTCATCACACCATCGCCTGATTCGATTTTTCCGAGGCCGGTATTGCATGCGCTCAACACCACCAAATTGGCGTTCAAATCCAAATTGTACACTTCGGAAGCGGTCAATTCGCCCGAATCCTCGCCGTCATAAAAATACATCTTGCTCAACATCGGATTGATTTTGTCAAATTCCGAATGCGTGGCCAAATGCAGGATGGAGGCCTTGGGGGCTTCTTCCAAGAATTTGTCTTTGGTTGCAGCGGCACCGATGATTTTCTTGCCATGTGTCAGCGTACTGATGTTGTCGACTTCAGCATGGTTGTTGGGCAATTGATTGACTTTGTATTCCGGTGCAAAACCAGTCCAGTTGTTGCTGCTTTTTTTATTGGATGCCAATTGCTTTTGGACCAAATACAGTTGCACGGAACCTGCATAGCTAACATTCATTTTTTCCAACAATAAGGCTTGATCGACCTGTAAAATTTCAAAAGGAATTTGGGTCAATTTTTTGTCAGAGATGATGATCAAATCGTCAATTTCTTTTGGAAAGGAGGGCAGAATGAGTTGCCCCAATGTTTTGGCGGAATTTTCGGTGGATTGTCTATCGATGAGCGAATGAATCAGTGCGTCTGTGGTTTGATCAATTGGATGGAATGCGTCCAAAATGCTAAAATCAATGGCTGATTGGGTGATGAACAAGCGGTAAATTTTGTCATTTCCAACATAATATTCTAAAAAAGCTTGCCCTGTTTTCAAAGCGTTTTTTTGGTAATGCAAAACTTCTTCGGACAGCAATACGTTTTTGGCTTCATAATACATCGGGTGTTTTTCTTTCAAAACTTGTTGGATGTTTTCGATGTCAAGGTTCAATTGAATTCTTTCACTCAGCATTTTTTCCATCTCATTATTAGCAACCAAAGAGTCGGTTTCGGCTCTTGCGATTTCTCGGTTGAGCACTGCCAATTGTTGGTTCAGCTTTTTTTCATTGTCAAGGATGGATTGTGGCACTCCTTTTTGTGCTTTGAGCGCTGAACTCATTATCCCATCGAGTAAAACCGAAGATTTGTTCAGTTCCATCAATTTGAAAATGGTATTGATCGTTTGCTGATCAGGAGAGATTTCATGCATTTTTGCTGCGATTTCCAAAGCGTTTTCGATGTGCTCTGCGATGCTCTGGCTGTAGAAAAGTTTGGAGTTTTGGTAATCGTATTCCGCCTTTCCTTTGACCATCAAATCGATCAATGCTTGGATGTTTTGAAAAGCATTTTGGAGTGCACCTAAATCTTGAGAAGATTCGTGCTCTTTCAATAAAATTACATTTTTAATCGACAAAACATCGATCTCTATCAATTGGGTATTGCTGTTTTTGGCAATGATTTTCTCTGCTTGTTTGAGGTGTTCTTTTGCTTTGGTCAAATCATCCAATCCTACATAAATTTTGGCCAGTTGAATGTTTTCCATTGCTTTCGCTTTGTAATATTCGTCTAAATGGTCGTTGAACGATTGCCAAGAAAGCAAAGCATAAGGCAAAGCTTTTTGATAGTCTTTTGCCTGCAGATACATGGAAGCCAAGTGTTGGTAGGCAGACTGCATGGAGTAAATTCTTTGGATCGCTTCTGCGGATTCCACGGCCAATAAATAGTATTTCTCTGCTTCTGATAGATTGCCTGAAGCTTCTTCAACACTTGCCTTGTCGATGAAAGCTTGGGTGGTGAACTTGTCGTCTTTGCCATAAAATTCCAAACTCTCTTGCAGTACTTTGTCCATCAGTTTGCGTGCTTGGTCGAAATTGCCTTTTTGAACATAAATTCTAGAAAGGGTCATTGATGGCAAGGATTTCAAATAAACACTTTCGGTTTGTAGAATTTCATGGGCCAATGAATAAGCTTTATGGCCATAGAATTCTGCTTTTTCAATGTCTTTGATGTAGTAAAAGGTGTCGGCCAATAATGAATAATAAGTAATCAAAGTAGGGCTTTCGTCGCCATTGGCTTTGATTTCCCAATCGATGGCTTCTTTCAGATAATGCTCGGATTCGTGCATGTCGCCTGTTTTTCCTTGGTAAATTATGCCGAGATTGAATGCTAATTGGCTGCGTGTATTGTGAACGTTTTGTTGCTCGTTGGGAATTTCTTTCAGTGTTTGATAAGCGATATTCATGTGGTAAATCGAACTGTCGATTTTGTCCAAATTGTAATAATTTCCTCCTGTCCATTGGTTCATAGCAACTTGCTTGTATTTCCAAGGGGTGTTTTTCAAAGCATTCAATGATCGAAGTCCATACGTTTTGGACATGTGGTTGTCTTTTATTGCGAAATAGTAATGCCGTGAAATGGTTTCGTACAAAGCCGCCATGGAAGTAGGCTGTATGTTTTTGTCGTCAGCAAATGTTTGGGCCAATTGTTGCAAATTGGACCAAGCATTTTCTTGGCCTTGGTACAAATGTATGCGGTATTCAAAGTGTTTCAATTGAAAATAATAATCCTTGTTTTCTTTTTTTAATTGAGGGTTTTTGTCAAAGGCTGCTTGGATGATGCCGAGGTCTTCTTGAAGTTTTTCTTCATTTGACGAATAATGGTGGGTTTCTTTGTGAATTTGCAATCGATAAATGTCGCCTTGTACTTCTTGCAATTTGGATTCAAATTTTCCTGTTTGCTTTAGGGTCAATAAGATGGAATCAGCATTTTTCCATTCGCTGTGATCGCCCGATACGTAAGCTTCGAGGAATTTTTTTTCAGCATTTTCAAACGGAGTAAGCGATGGTTTTTGTTGCGCAATCAACAGAACCAGTACCGTAATGAGGGAGGTAAAAGCTTTGAGCATAGAGAAATTTGTTTACAACAAAAGTAAACAAATATTCAGGATCAAACAATTAAAAGCGGTGATTTGGTGGAAGTTTAGTCCAAGTACAAATCGATCAAACCTTCTGGTGTGTCGATTTTGATGAACATCTCTTCGCGGTTGATTTCCAAAATCCATTCGTCCACGATGGGGATGAGAATTTCTTTTTGTTGAAATAAAATTTCGAAAATGGCTTGAACGCCACTGTCATTGATGTTGTGGATTTTTCCGATTTCTCCTTTTTGGTTGTCAATCACCCGAAATCCAACGATTTCATGGTAGTAGAAATCCGTGCCATCCAATTCTGGAAGTTCTTCCAAAGGCAAATAAAGCGGTTTGTTGACCAATCTCTCTGCTTCTTCAGGGGTGGTGTCTTCAAATTTCACCAGCAACTTTCCTTTGGAATGTGGCCCGATGTTTTCGAAGAAAAATGGAACCAGCATGCCATTTTTTTCAATGAATACTGATTCCATGTTTTGGTACAATTCAGGCTCGTCCGTTTCCAAATGCAAAATTAAGTTCCCCTTGAAACCATGTTTCTTGGTGATCTTACCTAAGTAAAAACAATCTTTTTTTTGCATGTCAATGGACGAATGAATTTATTCTTCTGTTGCAGTTTCTTCCGCAGTGTCAGCTTCTGGAGCAACTTCCTCAGTCGTAGCTTCTGCTTCAACTTCTTCGGTTACTTCTTCTTCCACAGCGATTCTTGCTTCAGATTTTTTCTTTTCTGCTTCAAGTGCTAATTTCTTAGCTTCTTCTTTGGCTTGCGCAATTCCAGTTTTCTTGTTCTCAACTGCATTGGCTCTTTCTTCCAACCAAGCTTCAAATTTCTTTTCAGCTTCTTCTTGGCTAAATGCACCTTTTGCTACGCCACCCAACAAGTGTTTTTTCATCAAAGCACCTTTGTAAGAAAGGATGTTTCTTGCTGTGTTGGTTGGTTCTGCACCTACTTGTAACCAGTGAACAGCTCTGTCCAAATCCAAAACGATGGTTGCTGGATTGGTAACAGGGTTGTACGTACCGATTTTTTCAACATAACGACCATCTCTTTTTGCTCTTGAATCAGCAATTACGATGTGAAAGAAAGCATTTCCTTTTCTTCCGTGTCTTTGCAATCTAATTTTTGTTGCCATTTGTATATAAATTGTGGGAACTCGTCCCGGTTAAATTCAAATTTCAGGGTGCAAATATACTGTTTTTCAAGTACAAAGCAATTGTTTGTTTGGTTTTTTCTTATACTAAAATGAAATGGATGCGAATAGTTCTAATCTTTTGATTTACAAATTGTTTTTCAGCAGTTTGACTTGGCTTGAAATGTTTATTTTTGCGGCATGGATGATAAAAAAGTATTGAAAATTACCCAAAAATGGATACAAGCTGAGTTTTCTGGTGAAGGAACGGGGCATGATTATTTCCATATCGAACGTGTGGTAAAAGTGGCGCGGCGAATTGCTCAACAAGAAAAGGCGAATTTGTTTTTGGTCGAATTGGCGGCTTGGCTCCATGATGTGGGCGATTATAAATTGCATGATGGTGTGGATAAATCCGAAGAATTAATTAGAGCATTTTTGTCTGAATTAAATCTTTCAGAACAAATTATCTCCCAAACCATTGAAATTGTTTCCCAAGTTTCATTCAGCAAAGGAAATCAACCGACTTCTTTGGAAGCTAAAATCGTTCAAGATGCCGATCGTTTGGATGCATTGGGCGCCATCGGCATTGCACGCGTTTTTGCGTACGGCGGAAGTAAACAACGTGAAATTTACAATTCTGAAAATCCAGCAATGACCAGCATTCAGCATTTTTATGATAAATTGTTGAAGCTAAAAGATTTGATGAATACCGATGCTGCGAAAAAAATAGCCGAAGAACGGCATTTGTTTTTGGAAAATTATTTGGCTCAATTTTACAAGGAGTGGGAGGGAAGGTGCTAAATTTTACTTTATTTTTTTCCACCAAATAATGAACCCCGTAATCGGTAATGAAAAACCAATCAAGGTGATGAGAAAGTAGAGAACTGCGCCTTTCCAACCCATGATTTCACCCGTATGCAGAGGTTTGGACAATTCTTTGAATTGTTGGTGCAAAGGTTTTTGGAGGAACAAATCCTTTCTTTTGGTTTCGCCATTTTGGTCCAATTCAATGAAATCTGGAAGTTGGGCGCCCAACCATTGGGTGGTTCTAATTTTTTGTATGCGGTAACGAGGATTATTTTCATCAGGAAAGGCAATGTGTGTGGTACCTTGGTAAGGCAATTCCTTGTGGACCAAAACTAAAATTTGGCTGAGTGGAAGTAAGTCTAATTTGTCCAAAGATGATTGTTCATTTTGTTTGTCCAATTGGTCTTCCATTAGCAAAGCAAATGTGTCAGAAATGCCATCTTCTTGCATTTGGGTTTGTTGTTGGATGGATTCACCACCCAAGCTGACCAAAACGGCTGTTTTTACCCAAGGATAGGTGATGTAAACGCCTGTGATGGAAATGAAGAATAAAAACACCCAAGTGTAAAATCCCAAAGTATTGTGTAAATCATAGTTCAAACGATGAAACTTGCCTGTCCATTGTATGGTCAATGCTTGTTTGATTTGCCTTTTTTTTCTTTTTGGGAACCATAGTATGAGTCCTGTAAAAATCAAAAAGATAAAGACTAGCACAAATGCACCGACGATTTGTTTGCCTGTTTCGCCCAACATCAAATTTTTGTGCAAGGTTTCGACCGTGCGGAAAAAACTGTTCCAATGTTCTTGGGTTTGTCCTAAGTTTTCTCCAGTGTAAGGATTGTAATAGTAGGTTTGAAGATGGTGGGTGTCCCTGTTTTTTGTGGTAATCAACCAACTTCGGTTGTTTTTTTCTGGGTGAACGAAGGATTGTATGTTTAGGTTTTCTTGTCGAAATTTTTCTTCAAAATACTGTAGTGAAAGGGGCTGATTTTCTACTTGAACAAACAGTTGCTCTCGGTTATAGAAATCATTGATTTGGTTTTTGAAAGCATACAAACAACCCGTCAAACAAACGATAAGGATGACCAACGAAGACAGTAAGCCCAGCCAAAGATGTGACAAGCGAACCCAGTACTTGAATCGGCTGTCGTTTTTTCTTTTTTTTGGAAACAAGGCTTTTCTGAACTTCATGTGCATGGAGGATAAAAAAAGCACAAAATTGACTTTGGTTTTTGTGCTTTTTTTGAGGAATTGAAATAGTGTTATTGCTTTTTGGAAGGTGATTGTACATCTTTGACCAAAATTCTGAACTGCTCGATTTGCGTTTCATTTAAAACTGATTCAATGGCAGTTTTTCTTTGGTTGTCAAATTTTTCAAAATATTCTGCTGCCAATTCAGCATTGCCATGGTAGATGTCATGTGCATTTTGAAATTCAACTTCAAAAGCATTGTTGGCGGCTTCCAATACTTTTCTTTGTGTTTCGTCTAAAGCCAATTCATAGTTGATTCTATCGATCAATTCGTCATTGTACCTGGGTCTTTTTCTTCCGTTTTTCTCCATGAATTCCGCATAAACTTTCATTTGGTTTTCATTCAAGATTTCTTGCATGGCCAGAGCTTGTTCTTTGTTGATTTCTTCCATTTTGGCAAAGAAAGGCGTTCGGTTCAATTTGCCACCCTCGGTGGTATGTTCCAATCTGTTTTGATCTGCTTTGGCTTTGAATTGGGTGATGACTTTGTCGAATTGCTGTTCTTGATCTGTGGTCAAGGCCAATTCTTTTTTCATTAGGTCATAGTCGATGCCTCTTCTTTTTTGTTCTTTTTCGCAAGAAATGAAAAGGAAAGTGAAAAGTAAAACAGAGATTGTAAGTAATTTATTCATGATTTTAAAATTTAAGATTAATTTGTGCAGCAACATTGAAGGGATCAATTGGATTGATGTAACCGCCTCTGTAATAAGAAGTATAGCCGATTTCGTTGGTGATATTATTTAAAAACAATTGAATACCGACTTGTTTCATTTCATAAGCAAATTGCATATTGAAAGTGGTGTAAGCGGGCATGTCAAAGTATTTTACGCCTGGAATGGTGTTGTGAACCGCGGTAATTTTGGTGTGTTCGTTCACTGGTCTTTCACCAACGTAATAAACACCTGCGCCGATGGAAAAACCTTTGAGAAAGTTGTCAGCAAATTGGTAGTGCAACCAAGCGTTGGCTGTGTTGGTCGGGGCATTCATCGGACGAGAACCATCCATGTAAGCGGGTGAATCTTCATAATAAGCGTCCAAATAAGCATAGCCCAACATCACTTGTAAATTGTTTACGGGTCTTCCTGCTACTTCTACATCGACTCCTTTCCTTTTTAAATTTCCTGCCAAACCATACAAACCGGTTGCTGTTTGGTTTTCATCATAGACTTGATACGATAAATTGTCGTTGTTCATGTCGAAATAGGTGGCAGAGGCGCGCAAACGGTCGTTGAACCAATTGGATTTGAATCCAAATTCATATTGTTTGGTTCTTGAAATTCCGACAGAACCGCCATCGATCAAAGGATTGTTGGCGCTTCTTAAACTAGAATTGGTAGTATATGATCCAAATAAATTGATGTTTTTGATCGGTGAAACGATGATGCCGACAAATGGGTCAATGACATCTTGGCTGTTGGCAATCGAATAACTCCAACGGATGCCGCCGACCAATTTGAAATAATCCGTCAAAGCCAAATGGTGCTGTGTAGCAAAACCATAATAGAAGTTTTCACTTAAAGTCGCTTCACCCAAGCTCATTTTTGTAGCATCATAAGCAGAAAATTCGTTGAGTTGGGCATTGTTAATGTCTTGGAAAACATCGATCACATCGATTTTTTTGATGCCTTGTGCAGCGCGAGTGTCTACGCGACTCATCGAATAATCATAGCCCAATTGCCAAGACCAGTTGATGAAGCCCAATTGCATTTCTTTCCCCATCAAATCGATCTGAATCGTACTGTTTCTGTCATTTCTGAAGCTTCTGCCTGCGCCACGTACTCTTTTGTTGTAAATGGTCTCATTTTGGTCGTCTTTGAATAAAGATAAAGTCGCGCCTTGGGTGTCATTTTCATAATAAGAATTGTAATAACCAATTCTCGCATCCAAGTTTTTGGTCAAATTTCGGGTGATGGTGGCAGCATAAGTAATGTTTTCTACTGCTTGTACATCGTCTTTGAAGCCAGTGAACTTTGACCCCATATCATACAAAGCTTCTTGGGTATCTGGTGCTAAATTGACTGTTCCACGATCTGGCGTCGCTTCTTCTTTTAAATAGTCCATGCTCAATACGATTTCTGTTTTGTCATCGGGTTTCCAAGCGAATGAAGGTGCGACATACACACGTTCGTTGTGGACCACATCTTTGTATGATTTACCAGCTTGAAAGGCACCAGCGACTCTTACGCCAAAATTGTTGTTGTGGCCAAAAACGGTTTGGGCATCGTATTGCAAACGAGAACGCCACCAGGAACCAGAGCGAATGCCGATGTTGGCTGATTGAAGATAGCGCGGCGTTTTGGTCACCACATTGATCACGCCACCCGCGCTTCCTAAACCATCTCCAATTCCTTGTGTCAGTGATGCTGATCCTTTGATAACTTGGATGGATTCTACGCCAGACATATCCGAAATGGCTGCAGCACTTCTAAAATCAGAATCCATGCGCACGCCGTTTTTCAAAACCGGTGTTCCTCTGTAGCCTCGAATGGACATCGATTCGCGGTGGCCACCATAACTGGCAAATTGAGTGACGCCTGCGACGTTTTTTGCTGCGTCGGTAATCGATAAAGCGCCTTGGTCCTCGATTAATTTTTCTGAAACGATGGAGATCGATTGAATTTGGTCATTGATGTTGACTGGGAATCGGGTAATTTGTTCGATTCCTCTTTGTTTTTTATTGCGGTTGCCAAAGATTTCAATGGTTTCTAAGGCGTAATCGTCATAGGATTGAAAGTTGAAACGCACATCGCCTTTGTCTATGGTCAGTGTTTCAGAAGCGGAAGTTCCATCGGGAAAATCAAATTGAATTTGGTACACGCCTTGTGCCAACTCCGACAGTCGGTAATTGCCTTTTTTATCGGATTGAGTTTTGGATGGATGGTTATTTATGCTGATTTGTACATTCTCTATCGGAACATTGAATTGGTCCGTGACTTTACCGAAGATCGCTTGTTGTTGTGCGATCGTTAAATTGGCCAATAGTAAAAAAGCCACTCCCAGAATTTTAGATCTTACGCTCATATTATTTTTAATTAGTCTAAATAAAGCGCAAATCTAATCAGACAAAACTTATTGTCAAAATGATTTTGGTCATAAGAACAGTTGGATTTTTAAGTTGAATTTCACTTCATAAAAGCATTCATCAACAAGAGTGGAGGCGTGGGGTTGTTTGAATAGGAAGAAAATAAAAAAGGCTTCAAGAAATTTCTTGAAGCCTTTATAAAGGGATAAATTTTTAATTATTTTTTGATCACTTTCTTGGTGATGATTCCTTGGTCAGATTTTACATAGACCATATAAATTCCTGATGAGAAAGCGCTCATGTCAATTTTTTGGTTGTTTTTGAATGAATTGTTGTCATAAACCACAGCGCCCATTGCATCAAAGATTTTGACTTGTGCATTTTTCAAAGTTGCATCCAACTGTACATTCAAATGATTGACTACCGGGTTAGGGAAGATATTTACTTTGTCAGTTAAGTCAACTTCTTTTGTGCCTAAAGTATCATCCACACCATTGATTACCAAAGCAAAAACTTGTTTGTTATTTTCCAAGTTTCCTTTGTGTGTAACTGTCAAGTTATAAGTTTGTCCAGCTACTGGATTTTCGATCAAGATTTGCTCCACATTGTCAAGAACGTTGTCTCCAGGTACCGCAGCTGCTGAAGGGTTCTCAACATCCAATGTCCATGGCAAGTGTGTGGTTCCACCATGGGTGATTCTCAAATCCAAATCATTGACCAATCGAGGGGTTCTATCATTCAAGGAAAATGGAACTGGTATAGCACTTGGATCCAACCAGGCAATGGTGGCTTTGATCGGCTCGTTTCCTTTGGCTACAAAGCTCATATTGTAAGTCTCGTTGTTGTTTAAAGTATAGTTTGTGCTGAAACTGTTGTCATTGGTATTTAAAATGGTTTGCGCAGCTGCCAAAGCATCAATCAAACCATAGCCAAAGGTATAGTCAGGTCCAATGTGTTCACCGGCTTCATTGGCGGTATTGATCAATAGCGCTTTCATCATGTCAGATCTCAAATATCCACCATCATGTTCGTGTTTAATCTGTTGTAGTAACAGCCCAACTCCTGCAGCAGCTGGTGAGGAAAAAGAAGTTCCACTCCAATTGGTATAAGCTTCGTCTGTTGTGTTGGTTGGACTAGAAACTGATTGTCCGATCGCCACCAAGTCTGGTTTGATTCTTCCATCATCTGTTGGTCCCCAGCTACTAAAAGAAGCTATTTTCACATCACTTGGTTCATTGTAATAACCTGGTCCAACGATTGGTCTTGTGGCGCCAATTGTAATGTTGTTTTTTGCAACTCCTCCTCCCATTGGTAAACAGTCATACCCTCCTGTAGCTATACAATCGTTAGGTCTTTCTACCCCAGTGACAAAGACCATTGCTGAGTTGTCGTTGTAAGCGTAATGGTCGACCATGGCTCCAGGTCCTTCTCCACGGTTGTTTCCAGAAGATTTGAACATGCTGAGTTGTGGTGCGTTGTAAGCAACGTCGTCATAAGCTTTGTCTTCACTTGAGTAGTATCCGAAAATGGCGGATTCGGTTTCTGAAAGGCTTGGATAACCATACCAATACCAAGCATTATTGTTTTCTCTGTAACTCCATCCAGCGTATTGTCCATAAGAGTGATTGGAAATCATGTAGTCTTTGTTCTCTGGCAAAGCAGCTTGTTGGTTGATTTCAGCAGTAGTTCCACCTGTTGTAAAGTTCATGACTTTTAAATGAGCTTTTGGGGCAATTCCTATAGCACCAGCATTGATCCCAGCGCTGATAATCACTCCTCCAACACCTGTAGCATGGTCAGAATTAGAACCAGTTAGCTCGATTTGTGTGATTCTGTTTTCAAATTCTCTGTGTGTCAAACGTGCTTTTCCACCGTCCCAAATATAAGCGGTCATGCCCTCACCTGAAGCTGAAACTCCAGGTAAGTCCCCATTTGATAGTGCGTCAACATTCATAGACCTTACTTGGTTGCGGCTGTCAATGCTATAAATAACTGGAATGCCATTAGCATATCCTTGGAAAGCAGCATTTTCATCTGCTATGGGGAAGTGTCTTGATAATGATGAATTTTCAAATTTTAGTTTGTCCTCCTCAAATTTTTGAGCCAATTCTAAGCTTTGCTTTTGCAGTTCTTCTTGGTTCACTTTTTCTTGAGCAAATGCGATAACGCCCATCAAGGAAGCACCTAAGATTACAGTTTTTTTCATACCTCTTTATTAGTTTATATTTTGTGAACATCAAATATAGATATTTTTGTGGTAAACTGTCCGTAATTTATGGTGACTGTTTTATTTTTAATTTCCAAAATGGTCCCGATGCTTTGGCTGTCTTTGATTTTCACGCGATCACCTACTTTCATTCCCTCGATGATTTTTTTGGTTGCTTCGGCTTTTTTTTCTTCGATGATAATTTGTTGATTTTGAATGCTTTTTTGGTTTTTCTTTAAATCTTTTTTGATTGCATTCGAAATGATTTTCTCTTTCTTCTTTTCAATGGGAGTCAATGGTTTTTTCTTGGCATTTTCAATTTCCACCCATTTTAAAAATTGATCAATCAACTTCTTTTTATTTTTAGATTTTAAATAATCATCTGCCCATTCATTTAGCTTTTTTCCAGCATTCAATGTTTTCAACTCATTGTCGTACAATTGCTGAAAATCCACCAATTTGTCTTTGATTTTTTCGTGGGTGGTTTCCAATTCTTTATTTTGTTCCTTGGAAGTTTCTTCTAATTCTTTGACTTGGTCTTTGGTTTTTTGAATTTCAAATTTCTCCTGTTGCAACTTCAGAATGGTTTTGTCCAAACGAACTTTGTCGCTTTCAATTTTTTTCTTTGCACGATTGATGATTCGGTAAGGAATTTTATTTTTTTCCGCTACTTCAAATGTGAATGAACTTCCTGCTTGGCCAATTTCCAAAACATACAAAGGATTCAATGTCTTTTCATCAAACAACATGCTCGCATTGATGGCTTCGCTCAAATTCTCTGCCGCAATTTTGATGTTGGTGTAATGGGTCGTGAAAACACCAAAAGCTTTCTTTTCATAAAATTCCTCAAAAAAGACTTCTGCCAAAGCGCCACCCAATTCTGGGTCTGATCCCGTACCAAATTCATCGACCAATAGCAAAGTATTTTCGTCCACTTGTCGGAGGAAATAAGCCATTTGTTTCAAACGATAACTATAGGTGCTCAACTGGTTTTCAATCGACTGATTGTCGCCAATGTCCGTAAATATTTTGTCGAAAAATCCAATCTTTGATTTGGGATGAACTGGAATCAAAATTCCACTTTGAATCATCAATTGGTTCAAGCCAATGGTTTTTAGTGTAATACTTTTCCCACCAGCATTCGGTCCTGAAATGATAATGATGCGTTGGCTTTTGTCCAAAGTCAAAGTTTGTGGAATGGTTTTGATTTTTTTTTCTTGGTTGGACAAGTACAACAATGGATGAAAAGCATCGACCAAATGGATAGTTTTTTCTACCATTAGCTCGGGCAATATTCCATTGATTTTTTTTGCAAATTGCGCCTTGGCTTGCGTGAAATCCAAGTATTCCAATAAAACTTCGTATTCTTCTAACAAAGGTTGATACACCGCAATTTCAGCCGTCAATTGTTTGAGGATTTTGATGATTTCTTTGGCTTCTTCCTCTTTTAATTCTTCCAATTCCCGGTTGGGATTTTGCAAGCTTTCTGGTTCAATGAATGAAATGGAACCTGTTTTTGAAGTCCCCAAGAATTTTCCTTTGACTCTTTTTCGAACTGCAGAAACCACGGCCAAAACTCTTTTGTCATCGACCACACTTTCTTTGATCTCATCCAAATGGAGCAAATTGTGCGTTAGGGCTTTTTTGAACAATTCTGCTATTCGAAGATGAAGTTCACGCATGCGTTTTCGAATTTCAGCCAAAGCCACGCTGGCATCGTCTTTCATTTCGCCATGGCGGTTAAAAACAGCGTCGATTTTTTTGACGATCTCGTTTTCAAAAATAACTTGAGAAACAATTTGGTTCAATTCAGGAAAATATTCTTCAAATTTCGCCATGAACCGAGTGATGGCTTTGATTTGAAGTGCGTTGGATTTGATTTGAAAGAATTGTTCCACATTCAAATAATAATTTTCAATGGTCAAACGTGGCAAATATTCGGTCAAATAGTAAAATTCTGAAAAGGGAATGGCGTTGTCATTTTCAAAACTTGACAAATATTCATTCGTCGTTTTTAAGTCTCTCACCAACAGTTTTTTATCTTCGTAAGGTTCGAGGCCCATCAATCGGTCCACCGTTTTTTCGTTGAATGAAAAACTTGAAATCGCTTCCAAAATTTTTGGAAATTCTAAATCGTCTAAAGTTTGTTTCGATAATTGCATTGGTGCAAAATTAATCTATATTTGGAAACATTGATTTAAAAGGATGAATTTGGACAGGATTAATTCATGGAAAGCTTTATTTGATAAGGAATTTGAGAAAGAATATTTTGTCAATTTGATGGAGTATTTAAAAAAGGAAGCCGAAAGTTTTACGGTTTTTCCACCCAAAGAATTGATTTTTTCTTGTTTTGAACAAACAGCTTTTGAAGATGTGAAAGTCGTGATTTTGGGACAAGATCCTTACCATGGCGCGGGGCAAGCCAACGGTTTGAGTTTTTCTGTTGCAGAGGGCGTCCCTTTTCCACCGAGTTTGCGCAATATTTTCAAAGAATTACATTCAGATTTGGGTGTAGAAATGCCTAAAAGTGGTGATTTGAGTCCTTGGGCAAAACAAGGTGTTTTGTTGCTAAATACGACTTTGACGGTGCGTGAAAATCAGGCAGCTTCTCACCAAAAAAGAGGTTGGGAACAGTTGACGGATGTTGTCATCCAAAAATTATCGGACGAACGAGAACATTTGGTTTTCATTCTTTGGGGCAATTCTGCCATCAAAAAAGGAAAAATCATCGATCGCTCAAAGCATCTGATGATTGAATCTGTACATCCTTCTCCATTGTCTTCTTATCGTGGTTTTTTTGGGAGCCAACCATTTTCAAAAACCAATCAATACTTAAAAAAGACAGGAAAAAAAGAAATCAATTGGTAATATTTACTTTTTGGGAAAGGTCATCGGAATGAATTACTTAGAAGAAGCGAAGAATACCGACCAACAACCCAAAAAAATCGGAGATAATTTTCTATTGTATTCCAAAAAAGGTTTTAAAAGTTCCATCAACGGTGGTACAAAATGAATTCAATTTATTTGATCAATCCTTTGCACAAGCATAAGAATAGTTTAAAAATTAAACGGATAGAACCCTTTACTTTTGACACGTGATTATTCGTCCATTAAGCTTATTATTGTTAATTTTGAAACGAAAAAATTAATTCTATACAATTATGAAATCATTTATTTCTTACGAATCTACTTCGGATTTTTCCATTCATAATATCCCTTTTGGTGTGGCTATTTTCAACAATGATGAAATTGCTTGTGTTACTCGTTTGGGGGATACAGTGATTGATTTGGCCGTTTTGTTTGACAAAGGTTACTTCGAACCGTTCAATTTGGAAGAAAACATTTTTGATGCCTTTACTTTGAATGAATTCATTGCTTTAGGAAAAACTTATACGGTGCCGATGCGTTTGCATTTGCAAGAATTGTTGTTGGAAGGTTCTGAATTGTCTCAAGACAAAGACACCCAAGAATTGGCGTTTTATTCGATCGAAGAGGCAGACATGCAATTGCCAGTTCATGTGCCGAATTATACTGATTTTTACAGCAGCATCGAGCACGCGACCAATGTGGGGAAAATGTTTAGAGATCCAGCCAATGCGCTTTTGCCCAACTGGAAGCACATTCCTGTAGGTTACCACGGAAGAGCTTCTTCGATTGTTTCTTCAGGGACTGCTTTGCACAGACCCAAAGGGCAAACCATGCCTCCCAATGCAGAAACACCGGTTTTTGGTCCAACGAAAAGATTGGATTTTGAATTGGAAATGGCGTTCATTACCAATTCATTTACTGAGTTAGGTGATCGTATTTCTACAGCAGAAGCGGAAGAGCATATTTTTGGAATGGTTTTGTTCAATGACTGGAGTGCAAGAGACATTCAAAAATGGGAATACGTTCCTTTAGGGCCATTTTTGGCGAAAAATTTCGGTTCTTCGATTTCACCTTGGATTGTTACTTTAGAAGCTTTGAACGCTTTCCGTGTAGCGGGTCCAGTGCAAGATCCTGAGGTTTTACCTTATTTAAAATATGAAGGCGAGAAGAATTTTGACATTCATTTACAAACGATCATTCAACCCGATGGTGGTGAAGAGAATGTGGTATGTACGTCAAATTTCAAATACATGTATTGGAACATGGCGCAACAATTGGCGCATCACACCATCAACGGCTGTAACATAGAAGCTGGGGACATGTACGCCAGCGGAACGATCAGTGGAAAATCAGCAGATTCTTACGGTTCAATGTTGGAATTGACTTGGGGAGGAGAAAATCCCATCCAATTGTCGGACGGAACCGAGCGAAAATTTATCGAAGATTTCGATACAGTTATCATGCGAGGCTGGTGTGAGAAAGACGGCATCCGCGTTGGATTTGGCGAAGTTTCTGGACAAATATTGCCCGCAAAAGATTAATCTACAATGATCACTCAAGCGAACTGAAAGGTTCGCTTTTTTTTGACTTTAAATTTTAAAATTATGGACATATTAGCTGCCTTTCAAAAAGAATTTGAAAACGAATACAACATTACGAAAAAGTTTTTGGCAAATTATTCCAATGACTTGCACGATTGGCAACCACATCCAAAAAGTATGAAAATGCAAGCGTTGACTTTGCATTTGGTCGAATTGTTCCATTGGCCAACATTTGTATTCGGATCCGACTACATTGATTTCTCACAAAGGCCTCCAGCCAAAGCAACTGATTTGACTCAAGCAGATTTGTCGTTGCTTTTGGAGGATTTGTATGCAAAAAGCACAGCAGCTATTGCGCAAGTTTCCAATGAGGTTTTGGAAGAGAAATGGCAAATGCGGCATGGAGAAAATGTACTGATGGAAATGACCAGATACGAGTCGTTTGCGTTGAATATTCGACACATTGTGCACCATCGCGCGCAATTGGGCGTGTATTATCGATTGAATGCTATTTCGGTTCCTTCGACCATTGGACCATCGGCAGATGAGATGCGGTAAAATAAATTTAACATGATATTTGTCATTGATTAAATATATTTATTGTAGTTTAGATTGAATTTTAAAATCTAAATTATGAGAAGTATTTTATGGTTAGTAGCCGTTATTTGTATCATTGTGTGGTTATTAGGATTGCTGGGCATTGGCAGTGGGATGGGTATGGGAAATTTGATTCACATACTTTTGGTCATTGCTGTGGTGATCATTTTGTTCAATATAATTTCTGGAAGAAAACCCTTGAATTGATTTAGCCAATTCGGCTCCAAGCGATTTTGTCTTGGTGGTATTCGATGAAATGCGCTTTGATAATTTGGTTTTTTACTGAGGACAAATTGGGGTCATTTTTGAGTACTTCTTCTGCAGTAAATCTTGCCGAATGCACCACCTTTTGGTCTTTGGCAAGATTTGCTAATTTCAAATTGAGGATGCCACTTTGTTGGGTGCCCATCAAATCGCCTGGACCACGCAATTGCATATCGACTTCGGCAATTTCAAAACCATCGTTGCTGTTGCATAAGGTAGTAATTCTGGTATAGGCATCTTGTGAAAGTTGGTCTTTGGTCATCAAAATACAATAGCTTTGTTCTGCACCTCTTCCCACACGGCCACGCAATTGGTGCAATTGTGACAAACCAAATTTCTCAGCACTTTCTATCACCATCACCGAAGCATTGGGGACATTGACGCCGACTTCAATCACCGTGGTTCCAACCAAAATTTGGGTTTCTCCTTTGACAAAACGTTGCATTTCGAACTCTTTGTCTTCTGCTTTCATTTTCCCATGCACGATACTGACCGCAAATTCAGGCAATGGAAAGGCGCGGCTAATGCTTTCATAACCGTCCATTAAATCTTTGAAATCCATATTTTTGGATTCTTCAATCAAAGGGTAAACGACATACACTTGTCGGCCTTTTTGAATTTCACTTTTTAAGAAATGAAAAATCGCCAAACGATTTTGGTCTCGGCGGTGCACAGTTTGTATGGGTTTACGACCGGCTGGCAATTCATCAATCACAGAAATATCCAAATCACCGTACAAACTCATCGCCAAAGTTCTCGGAATGGGCGTCGCGGTCATCACCAAAGAATGCGGCGGCAAGGTGTTTTTCGTCATGAACTTCGCCCGCTGTGCCACACCAAATTTGTGTTGTTCATCGATGATGCTCAATCCTAAATTCTTAAACACCACGCTATCTTCAATCAGCGCATGGGTACCGACCAAAATATGAATTTCTCCAGCTGCCAGTTGTTCCAATAAAATTCGCCTTTGTTTTGCTTTGACAGAGCCCGTTAGAATCCCAATTTCCAAATCCATTTGTTGGGTATATGCTTTCAACGCTTGAAAATGTTGCTGTGCCAAAATTTCCGTTGGTGCCATAAATGCGACTTGAAAACCATTGTCTATCGCAATCAAGGCAGACAACAATCCAACCATGGTTTTCCCAGAACCTACATCGCCTTGCAACAAACGATTCATCTGAACTGGTCGCGCCAAATCCGAACGAATTTCTTTGATCACTCTTTTTTGGGCATTCGTCAATTCAAACGGCAAAAAATGATGGTAAAATTGATTGAAGTTTTCACCAATGACCGAAAATTCAAAACTTTTGTATTTGGCTTGGCGGTCGATTTTTTTGAGCAATAAGCCCAATTGTAAGAAAAATAATTCCTCAAATTTGATCCGATCTTGCGCTTTTTTTAATTGGGTCGTATTTTGTGGAAAATGAATTTGCCGAAAAGCTTGCAAACGATCAGGGAATTGAAATTTTTGAATGATTTCTTCCGAAAGATTTTCTTGCATTCGTTGGACATCAGACAGCAATTGAAATTGAATTTTCTGCATCAAACGGTTGGTAATGCCCATTCTTTGCAATTTTTCTGTACTGGAATAAACGGGATACAAACCCTGAGGAGAGGATTGGTGGGTTTCCAAGGTTTCCATTTCAGGATGGACGATGTTGAATTTTCCATTGAATTCGTTGGGTTTTCCATAAATCACCACGGTTTGGTGAGCCAACTTTTGGATGTTGTCTTTCAACCATGAACTGAAGCGAAACCAAACCAACTCAATTTGTCCTTTTTCATCTTCAAATTTCGCGACCAATCTTTTTCCTCTTCCTTGACCGATTTCACTCAAGGATTTGATTTTGCCGACGATTTGGATTTCAGCCGAACCATTGGTGATTTCATTGGTTTTGTAGTATTTGGAACGATCAACATAACGAAACGGAAAAAAGTTGAGCAAATCTTCATTGGTGAAAATGGCCAATTCTGATTTTAGGACTTTGGCTCTTTCAGGACCAACACCTTTCAAATAATCAATTGGAATTTTCAATGGGTCAACCGTCATGTTTTCAAATATCAGAAAATCACTGTGTTTTTACAAATTAATTCGAAGTTTCATTCAATTCACCCAAAATGCGAAATGAATTCATTTTGTCCTCCATGTCATAAATGTGGCTGGTCACCATCAATTCATCCAATTGAAAAGTCGCGATGAAATCATTTAATTTCTCATCAATGGTTGGTCGGTCGCCAATGAAACTACAAAGCGTAAAGGTGTCTACAGCTGCGCGAATTTCAGGATGGTTGATCAATGGAGAAATTTCACCAGGCGCTTCCATGCCCTTTCTTTGGTTGGTCACCAAATGCACGATCATGTTGAAAAAAGTGGTCGAAATAAAATGCGCTTTTTCATTGGTTTCGGCCGCGATAACATTGACACAAGCGATCAAATGCGGTTGAGCCAATTGCTCTGATGCTTTGAAATTGGCTTTGTAAATCTGTGCAGCAGCTTCAAATTGCGTCGGTGCAAAATGGGTCGCAAAAGCATAAGGCAAGCCCATTTCTGCTGCCAAATAAGCACTGGAAGTACTCGATCCTAAAATATAAAAAGGAATATTCAAGCCTTTTCCTGGATAGGCATTCACCTTGGCATCGGGTTGATTTTTACTAAAATAATTTTGTAGTTCTTTGATTTCTTGAGGAAAGTTTTGGGCGTTTTGAACATGGTCTCGCCGCAAAGCTTGCATGGTCACTTGATCCGTACCTGGCGCTCTTCCTAAGCCTAAATCAATGCGGTTGGGATACAAGGTTTCCAAAGTGCCAAATAGTTCAGCAATGACCAATGGCGGGTGATTGGGCAACATGATGCCTCCAGAACCTACCCGAATTTTTTGGGTTTGTGATGCCGCCAATTGAATCAATAAAGCAGTCGCAGAACTGGCAATGTTGGGCATGTTGTGGTGTTCCGCAAACCAAATGCGTTTGAAATCTAACGTTTCAGCCAAAACAGCAATTTTCATGCTGTTGTCGATGGCGGTTTTAAAATCAGCATCGGCATTGACCGTCGCCAATTCGAGCACAGAAATCGGAATGTGAATCATGGATTAAGTCTTGTTGTCAATGTTGTTTTTTTCGTAAGGACGAATGATCAAACGCACACTTTTGTTGTAATGAAAATATTGAATCACCCAGTTGGTCAGCGCGATAGCTTTGTTTCTAAAGCCAATCAATGATGCCAAATGGACAAACATCCACACAAACCAAGCAAACCAACCTGAGAATTTCCAATTGGGTAAATCGACCACGGCTTTGTCTCTTCCAATGGTTGCCATCGATCCTTTGTCTTTGTATTTAAAAGCTTTCATCGTTTTTTTTTGGTCCAATTTGGGCAGATTTTCCGCTAATAATTGGCCTTGTTGTATGGCTACTTGCGCCACCATGGGATCACCGTACGGATTTTTTTCAGTGGCGTTGATCGAAACATCACCGATGGCAAAAATGTTGTCATAAGTTTTGATTTGATTGAATTCGTTGACGAGGTATCTGCCTCCTACTAAATTTTCTTCATTTTGAATGCCCGGAATCAATGAACCCTTTACACCCGCTGCCCAAATCAAAGTGGTCGCATCAAAAGGACGTTGATCAGTCGTAATGACTTCACCATCATAATCCAGTACTTTCATGTCAAACCAAACTTGAACACCCAATTCTTTTAAATACTTAAAGGCTTTATCTGATGCGTTTTGAGACATGGTCGGTAAAAGTCGATCCGCTGCTTGAATCAAATGCACATTCATTCGACGAATGTCCAAATCAGGATAATCCGAAGGCAAAACATGTTTTTTCAATTCAGCCATGGCGCCTGCTAATTCAACACCAGTGGGTCCACCGCCGACAATGACATAGTTCATCAAACGATAACGTTCATCCAAATCATTGGTTAACAATGCGGCTTCCAAACTTTGCAAAATCAAACTCCTCAAATCCAAGGCTTCAGGAACTGTTTTCATTGGCATCGCATGCTTTTCAATGTTTTTATTGCCGTAGTAATTGGTTTCCGAACCGGTGGCGACAATCAAATAATCGTAATGAATGTCTCCGATATTGGAATACAAACGTTGATTTTTTGGATCAATTCTTTCCACATGTGCAATTCGAAAAAAGAAATTTTCTTTCTTGGCAAAAATCTGACGAATGGCATGGGCAATTGAATCCGGTTCCAAACCAGCGGTGGCCACTTGGTACAACAAAGGTTGAAACGTATGGTAATTGTGTTTGTCCAATAAAACGACTTGGAAGTTTTTGGTAGACAGTTTTTTCGCCAATCTCAAACCGCCAAAACCGCCGCCAATGATCACGACTCGTTTTAAATTCACTTCTGGAATATTCATTTATTTTGTTTTGTAAACGCTCGTTAAATTTAATAATTTCACAGGACTCATATGAAATCCTTTCACTTTTTTACTGAGAAAAATGCTGGTTTGGTCATAGAAAAGTGGAACAATGGGGGCCGATTCCATCATCAAATGATCCATTTGCTCATACAATTTCGCTCTTTTTTTCTCATCGTTGATTTGAAATGATTTCAAATACATCGCATCAAATTCTTTGTTTTCATAATGTGCATAATTCGGTCCTTCTGGCGCAAAGTTTTTGCTGTAATACAAGGACAAAAAGTTCTCGGCATCGGGATAATCTGCACCCCAATTCGCTCTAAAAAAAGAAAATTTCCCTGTGGCTTTTCCATCGCGCATCGTCGGACCAGGCACCACATTTATCTCAATGTTCATGCCCACTTTGGCCAATTCCGCTTGAATGTATTCACAAATGTCCGCATATTCCTGAACAGTTGTCAATTGGATCTTCGGCAAAGCTCCCTTTTCTTTTTGGTAAGCTTGGATGAGTTGTCTGGCTTTTTCGGGTTGATAGGTGTAAATTGGCTTTTCACTAAAACCCGGTAAGCCTTTTGGGATAAATCCGCCTTCTGCCGCTGTAGCCATCCCATTCATCAAATATTTCACCATTTTGGGTTTGTCGATGCCATAATTGATCGCTTGACGAAGTTTTTGGTCAATGATTTCATGGCCATCCAAATAAAAACACAAATACACTGTGCTCAGATAATCGTATTTGAACAAATCCATTTGGTCCTTGTATTTTGGATTTAATTCACCCAAAGGTGTCAAAATTTCATTTTTATAGGAAGGATCCAAATCCGCCATCATGTCCAAATTTCCTTGGATCAATTGCAAAAATTCACTGTGCTTTTCAGGCAAAAAAGTCATGCTGACTGCTTCCAAATAAGGCAAAGAATTGCCTTTATCATCTTTTTCAAAATACAAATTATTTTTGCGCAACACCAGTTTGACATTATCTTCCCAAATTTGAAAACGAAAAGGACCTGTGCCGATCGGTGTTTTCCTGAAAGCTTCTTGTCCTTCTTCAAAAATTTCATGTGGAACGACCGAACAATATTTCATGCTCAACAAACCTAAAAATGGCGGAAAAGCTTCTTTCAATTCGATTTGAAATGTAAAATCATTCAGCGCTTTGAAACTTTCGACATTGTTCAGCACCCAACTTCCCGCACCACCGACTTTTGGATCGAGCAAACGTTGAAAGCTGTAGGCGAAATCTTGCGCTTGCACTACTCGGGTCGAGTCTTTTCCGAAAACTGGATGTTGATGAAAATAGACATCTTTTCTCAATTGAAATTCGTACGTTTTTCCATCTTCAGAAATCGTCCAACTTTTGGCAATATCTGGGACAATTTCCAAATCATCATTCAATTTTACCAAACCATTGTACATCAAATTACACACCCAATTGTTGGCTTGTGTTCGTGCAAAAGTGGGATCCAATGAAGAAATGTTGTCGTAGCGGTTCAGACGAAAAACTTGCGAATCATCGATTTCTACTTGCTTTTGACAAGCAGCCAAAGTGAGTAAGATGCAACTAAGGACGAAATAAGAAAGAAATCTAAACATGGGACAAAGATAAAGGGAATTCAATCAGTAAAAAAGAAGAAATTGGGCGTTAATGATTTGGGGAAAACAGCAGGATTTTTGTCAGAAAAGTTTCATTCAAAGATGAAAAACGCTAAATTGCGGCCTATGCAAACGTACGATTTGATCATTGTTGGCGCTGGCCCAATTGGCATGGCATGCGCCATTGAAGCACAAAAAAAGGAGTTGAATTATTTGGTTTTGGAAAAGGGAACCTTGGTGAATAGTTTGTACCATTATCCTTTGTACATGACGTTTTTTTCTACAGCAGAACGTTTGGAAATCGGCGGCATTCCATTTGTGAATGTTTCCCCCAAACCTGGTAGGCAAGAAGCTTTGGAATATTACCGAAGAGTGTATCAAGAGAAGAAATTGAACATTCATTTCAATGAGAAAGTGGGGACAATTGAAAGTGAAGCTTCAATTAAAAAAGTAACAACGTCCAAAAATGAATATTTCGCTGAAAATGTGGTGATTGCTACGGGATTTTATGATTTGCCCAATCCATTGGGCATTCCTGGAGAAAATTTACCAAAAGTTTCTCACTATTTCAAAGAAGCTCATCCGTATGTTGGTCAAAAATTGGTGGTCATTGGCGCAAGCAATTCTTCTGTCGATGCTGCTTTGGAATGCTGGCGAAAAGGCGCCGAAGTAACCATGGTCGTTCGAAAATCTGAAATTGGTGAACGGGTAAAGTATTGGGTCAAACCCGATATTGAAAACCGAATTGCAGAAGGAAGCATTCGTGCTTACTTCAATTCAGAATTGAAAGAAATCAAAGAAAATTCTGTGGTCATTTCAACTTCAAATGAAGCAATAGAAATCGAGAATGATTTTGTATTGGCATTGACAGGTTATCGACCTGATTTGGAATTTCTCAAAAAATGTGGCATTTCACTTTCCAACGATGGTCTGTTTTTACCACAATACGATGAAGAAACCATGGAAACCAATGTTGCTGGAATTTATTTGGCAGGCGTGGTTTGTGGCGGAATGGAAACCCACAAATGGTTCATTGAAAATTCAAGAATTCATGCAGAAATGATTGTTGCAGCCATTCTTCAAAAAAAACAATAGAAAAAGGGACTGTTGTTTTTTGCGCAACAATCCCTTTGCTAAAATTTTTAATAATATCTATTTGGCCACAATTGCTTTTCTAACTTCTGGTAAGACTTTGGTGCCGTACAATTCGATGGATTTCATCATTTCTTTGTGCGAGGGTGCGCCGATGTCCATGTGTGCGACAAATCTTGTCAAACCAAAAAGCTCAATGCTTTCAATCATTTTTTCCGCGACTTGATGGGAATCTCCCATGAACAAGGCGCCGGTTGGACTCATTCCGCCTTGGAATTGCATTTTGGTATAGGGTTGCCATCCTCTGCTTTTTCCGATGCGGTCCATTTGGTCCGCGAAATTTGAAAAATGATGGTCCAAAATGTGCTGCTGAGAATCTGCGACAAATGAATGCGAATGCACGCCAATTTCTATTTTGGCTGGATCATGTCCAAAAGCAGCATATTGTTGTTTGTAAAAATCAATCAAAGGTTTGAATTGCTTGGGTTGTCCACCGATAATCGCAAAAATAACGGGCAAGCCCAATCGCGCGGCACGCACCACAGATTCTGGCGTTCCGCCGACTGCAACCCAAATCGGAAGCAAACGTTCTGCACGTGGATAAACGGTTTGTTCAACGATGGGCGCACGGTGTTTGCCTGACCAACTCAATACTTCTTTTTGGTTCAATTCGACCAACAATGCCAATTTCTCTTCAAATAACTCATGGTAATCCTTCAAATCATAGCCAAACAAAGGAAAAGATTCGATGAAACTGCCGCGTCCAGCCGTGATCTCTGCTCTTTGATTGGACAACAAATCCAAAGTAGCATAATCTTGGTAGACTTTTACTGGGTCGGCAGAGCTTAAAACCGTCACGCCGCTGCCCAGTTTGATGTTTTTGGTCACTGAAGCCAAAGCGGCCAACACGATTTCAGTAGAAGAAACCGCATAATCCTCGCGGTGGTGTTCGCCCAAAGAAAAAACGTCGATGCCCAATTCATCCGCCAATTTTACTTGTTCGATGATTTCTTGCAATTTCACACTTGATGACTGAAATTTTTTGGTGGTTTTGTCAAAAGACAAATCGCCAAACATGCCAATTCCTAATTCCATAATTCGATTATTTTGAACAAAATTAAACAGATTTTTCATGAGAAAAATTGATGCATGTTAAGAACTTTCGCGTCGATGGGTTTTCAAAAAAAGAATATCTTTGAAGAAATTAGCGTTTTTTATGAAACATTGTTGGGTTTTCTTTTTTGTGATTTTTTCTTCTTTGGGAATGGCGCAGCTGTCTTTTGATTTTGAAGAAATTATTCGGAATTATTACCAAGAAGTGCATTCGGATTTCAAAACTGAGCAGCTGTCGGACTATTTCACAGCAGATGCTTTGCTGCTCAATGATGGTGAAAAGCTAGATTTTGAAGGCATTCAAAATTTGTTGTTGAATTTGAAAGAGCAATTCGAAACCGCCCAGGAAAACGGACGAAATTTGAGCAGAAAACATGACATTCGATTTTTGGATGCAAAAGAAGATGGACAAAACGCTTGGTTGGTGTATGAAAACAAGGCTGAGTTCATGATGGATGGAGCTGTTGTTGCTACCCTCAACTGGTTGGAAAGTGCGGTTTTTGTTTTACAAGAAAAGGTTTGGAAAATTCAGCTTTTGCATGCGAGTTTAATTAAAGAAAAAAATAAATGATATGAAAACATTTCAATTCAAAACCAATATCCACTGTGGAGGTTGTGTTTCTGGCGTTACGCCATTTTTGAGTCAGTTGACTGAGATCGAATGGACCGTAGATACGGAAAGTGCAGACAAAATTTTGACGGTTTCTTCTGAAACCATTTCGGAAGAAGACGTCATCCAAGCGGTCAAAAAAGCAGGATTTGAGATCGAGACAATTTAATTCATAAAAAATCCGCGCAACTTCTTGCGCGGATTTTTTGATTGGCAATACAAACGAACATTAACGTTTGATGATTTTGGTGGTTTTTGAATCCCCATTTTCAAATTGTATGACGACCGAATAAACGCCACTGGGCGCTCCTTTTAAATTCACGTTGTTTTGGTTGGAATTTGAAATCAATTTGCCTTCGTGGTTGAACACCTTGACTTGTTTGATTTTAGCGTCGCTGTCGATTTGAATTTCATCCGTTGTAGGGTTGGGGAAGACTTTCAATTCTGAGGGATCATTTTCAAGCGTCGACAAAATTTTGTCGGTTGCGATCGGTCCTACCCAATTGCTCGTGAAATCATCACTGCATTTTGCACGCACATAAATGTCATAAAACCAATCGTGGGTCAATCCAGTCAATTCAAAATTGGTTTCTTCTTCAGTCACATCGACAAAGTTTTCATTGGCATAGACGTATCTTCTTCCATACATGATTTCCCATTGGGTGGCCGTTCCATTTTCTGTCCAGTCCAAATGGACGGTATTTCCTGCTTGTTCGGTGATGACAAAGTCGGTTGGATCTGCACAAATAATTTGGTTGCTCTTTCGGTTTTGAATGTACATGGAAATCGGGAAATATCCTTCGCCTCCAACAAAAACAGCCGTCGGTACATCCAATTTGATTGTATGATTTCCTGCAGGTAAATTACCCAAAATGACTTCTCGGTTCGGAATCACATCTCCTGGACACCAATTGTTGAAATCCAACCATTGGCGTGTTGTTTTTGGACTTGTGCCATAAATTCCGTTGCCTTGGGTATTGAATTGTCGCCAAGGTTCGCACGACTTTCCGCCAGGAATGTATTCATGGATCAATTCGTTGTTCAAATACAGATTGTGCCATCTTCTTTCGTATTCTTCCCCACCTGCATTGGCGCCATGATTGGAAGAGATCAAGTATAATACGGCATTTTCGACAGGTGCATCCAAAGTAAATTCAATGATTTTTGTCGTTTGACCTGGGACATCCGTCGCATTGTAGTTGTTCAAATCTTCACGACAAGAAAGCGGCAATAAAAAATGATTGTCGGTATAAGTGTCTGTACCATTTTCTACATTGAAAACCAAAGTTCCTTCAAACACATCAATTCTTCCTGCACAGCCTGCTACTTGTGTATTGGCCGCATAAGGCACGCCAAAAACTTCAAATTCTACCCAAATGTCATGCGTGGCCAAAAAATTGGTGTCTTTGAAAATATGGGCGACATTGTCCAATTGGAAATGATAGGGAACTTCCATCGGATTTTTATTTTTGTTCATGAATGGTGTGATGAAACGGCCGATTTCGATGCGGTCCACTTCGCTTTGTGTATAGCTAGTAGCGCCTTTGTTGACAAAAGCCAAATAAACATGCCCCAAACGATCGTAATTGTCGCACAAGGCACCGATGGTCACGTCCAAAGACAATTTTCCTTTGTTCAAATTTTGCACCATCGCTTGGCTTAATTTGGTGGTGTAAATCGCATTGTTGATTCGGGTCACGCCGCTGGGAACAGGTTCGTCCACAGTTGCTGCATAACCATCGTAAAATACAATTTTGTCATAAATCGTATAAGCATTCTGTGAAAAGCCTTCTATCCACAGCAATGGAATAAAAAGCATTAATATTTTTTTTTTCATGTGTTAATTTTTGTTTAAAGTTAATGGATTTTATGAAAAATCAAAAAAATCATGGGAAGGTAAAGAGTTTAAATATTGATTCAAATTTAACATTTGAATGTGTTTTGATAGTTTTTATTTAAGTGATTGATAATAAGTGGTTTAATTCTTTTTGTAAAGTTGCGAAAGTTGGGGTTAATTCATTGATTTAAAAAGAATCAGTATTTTTGGACATTCATATTGAAATCATTGTATGCGTTTAGAGTCTCTTTTCAATCAAAGTTCAAACGATAAAACATTTCTAACCCAACTGTTTCAAGTTGCACACAAGCAGTACCCTGACATCATTTCTTTCATGGATGCTTTGACTTTGAAATTGGAAAAAGATGCGGTTTTTCACCAAAAATTCTACGATAAAATCAGTGGTGTTTTTCAAGATTTGCGCTTCATCAATTTTTTAACGACTTCGGGGCTGATGCAAGAAAATTCGGTTTTTTCTTTGTTGCGTTCCAAGATGGGCAATATTTTGTTGCCAGAAATTGAAGATGACCAAACTTTGACTTCAGTGGTCAATGATTTGTTTTACAACCAAAATTATTTCAAAAACTTCAAAATCATCCCCAAAGACCGTTGGGAGCGATTTTATAAGGCACTATTTAGCCAAACCCAAGAAGGGGAGTTGAGAGGGCTTCGGAAATACATCAAAAATCAGTTGGTCGAATCGATCACCATTTTGATGGACCGAATTGGTGGAGAATTTTCGGACAATGAAATGATGCGTTATCGGCCTTCGGGTGAATACGGACAAACGCCTTTTTACAAACTTTCCATTGTGATTCGCAACATCATTGAAAGTCCTGACAATCCGTTTGATCAGTTGGAAACAAGACAGTTGATAAGAAATTGCAGCAATTATCTCAACGACATTTTGATGCAAAAAGACAACCGTGGAATTTCATTGAAAATTACGGTGAAAATCAATCGTTTGATGCAAGAATTGGAGCGTTTGCAAAGTCTGATTCGCAACATGAACGATTTGAAAGTAGAAAATGATTTGGTGGTGTTTTTTACCAATGCGACCAAAGCTTGGCCAGAATACTATTCGCCCAAAAATTGGTTGAGAAAACAAATTTCATCGTCGGTTTATTTGGTGACTTTTTTGGCGACTTACCACAACGGAAAAACGGGGGAGAAATATGTGACTTCTTCTGCCAAAGAATATTCGAAATTGTTTATGACAGCTTGTGGCGGTGGTTTGATCGTTGCGCTTTGTGTGTACGTCAAATTGTGGATGGGTGAGATTGACAATTTATCGCCTTTTGCACGGGCGTTCATGTACAGCATCAATTATGCGATTGGCTTTACCGTGATTTACTTGACCCACATGACGTTGGCAACCAAGCAACCTTCGATGACGGCTTCGTTGATTGCGCATACTTTGAAGCGGGACGAAGTGACCAAAAAAATTGATTATACCGAATTTTCCAAATTGTTTGCACGGCTCAGTCGAAGTCAATTCATCGCTTTTCAAGGGAATGTTTTGGCGAGTTTTGCTTTGGTGACTGCTTTGTTTTATTTGTTTCGCCATGTGTTTGGTTGGCAAGTTTTAACTTTTAGTCAGTCGTTGAATTTTTGGAATGAATTGGCCTATTTCGACAAGAAAATTTTGTGGTATGCTTCGATTGCGGGATTCTTTCTATTTGTGTCGGGTTTGTTGTCGGGTTTGGTCATCAACAGTTGGCGCTACAACAATTATCCACAACGGATTTACCACCATCCTTTTTTGAAGAAATTTTTCAAAGAAAAGAAGCGAAGAGCCATTGCCAATTGGTTTGAAAACAATTATGGTGGCGTGGTTGGAAACGTAGCATTTGGTTTCATGATGGGATTTGCTTTTTTGATTGGCGACTTTCTCAACATCAATTTTGACATTCGTCACATTACTTTTGTTGCTGGAAACCTAGCGATGGGTATTGCCGGGATGGGCTTTGCAGGCATTACGATCAGTACTTTACTGATTGCGATTGTGGCGACTTTTGCGGTAGGGACCTTCAATTTTTTTGTGAGCTTTTTGCTGTCTTTGATGTTGGCGATGCGCTCCAACAACATTCGTTTGTACACGATTTTTCCCATGCTTTGGGTGGTGACCAAGGATTTCTTTCGAAATCCCTATAAGTTTTTCTTTCCACCTTTGACCAAACAAAAATCAACCCAAGAAGAAACGAAAATTTAATCCTTTGTAAAAGTATATTAATTAACTTCGCACAAAATTTTTTATATGGAATTCATCGATTTCCTTATCGACTTATTGACCAATACCAAAGACACCTTGATGTGGCTTTTTAGTGAATACGGCACCTTGATTTATGTGATATTGTTCTTGATCATTTTTGTAGAAACTGGATTTGTGATCTTTCCGTTTTTACCAGGAGATTCCTTGCTCTTTACCGCAGGATTGTTGTGTGCGCAAGCGGGTGGACTGGACATTTGGATTTTAATTCCTTTGCTGATCACTGCGGCGATTTTAGGCGATAACCTCAATTATTTTGTCGGACGGTTTTTTAACAAAAAGATTTTGGCCTTGAAGTTCAAGGGGAAACCGTTGGTCAAACAAGAATGGATGGATCAAGCGCATTTGTTTTTTGAGAAAAATGGCACCAAAACGATCATCATTGCGCGCTTTGTACCGATCATGCGAACGGTGACGCCATTTGTTTCTGGCGTAGCTAAAATGAATTACCGTTTGTTTTTGCCTTATGATATTTTGGGCGGCTTCATCTGGGTAGGTGGCATCGGTTTGGCAGGATATTTTTTAGGAAAAATTCCATTTGTAGAACTGCATTTAGAAAAATTTATCTTGGGGATCGTTGTTTTGTCTGTTATGCCTGTTGTCATTCCTTTGTTGAAAGCGAAATTTGGCAAAAGTAAGCAACCCAAATCCATCAAGTAAAAAGCGACAATCCGCGCAATCATTGGGCGGATTTTTTTATATTTTTTTTCAGTTGTCCGATAAAATCGGACACTTCATTTATTTTTATACTCCTTTCTCCAAAGAAGCTTTTCTCTTTTTCTGAAAGGCGGAAGGACGAATGCCGTTGATTTCATTAAAAGCTTCTGAAAACTGCTGACGAGAACTGTAACCCGCTTCATCAGCCAAATGATCGGTAGAATATTTTAAATAATTCTGGTCATGGTACAACTTTTTGGTAATGTAGTCGATCCGCAATTTGTTGAGGTATTGACTGAAATTTTTTCCTTTGAATTCATTGATTACTTGAGACAAATACGCCCTATTGGTTTTTAGTTGGGTAGCCAATTGTTGCAAACTGAGTCCTTTTTTGGTAAATCCTTGTTTGTTTTCAAATTCATTGAGTTGCTGCAATAAATTCTGGACAATTTTTTCGTCCAAAGCATTCGCTGATTTTTTATTTTCAACTACTTTAGGTCGCGCATGACTGTCAGCTGTTTGATTGTTCAATTGTTGCGTGAGTTCATTGTAACTTTTATTCAACTTTTTTTGTTTGCTGAAATAATACAACAAACCGATCAACAAAATTAATACTATCATTGCCATCACACCCATCCAGTTTTTAAAACGAACTTGGTCCTCTTCCAGAAGCTTTTTTTGACGAACCAATTCCTCGGTATCGTATTTTTTATGGATTCGAGGGGTTAAATTCCGAAAATCAACAGCGTGAATGCTATCCAATTTCAACAATTGATTGGTGAAATACAATTGTGGGTCTTTTTCATTTTTATGTCGATAATGATCAATGAACAACTCATAGACATTCCTTGTTTCTGGCAAAAGGAATTGATTTTGAACAAACAAATCATCTACTTTTTCCAAATACAGCAAAGCTTTGCTTTCTTGATTTTGTGCCAACGCAGATTTACCTAAATAATAAAAAACAGCAGCTTCCCAAGTGAAATCATTGGACTTTTGAATTTGCGGCAATGCTTTATTTAAAAACTCATCCGCTTCCTCGTAATTCTTTTTGTGAAAGGCAGCAATTCCGTGGCATTTGTAAAAGTAACTTCTTTCCAAATCAAAATCATGGGATGAAGGCATGCTCTCCAAACCGATGGCAACCAAAGAATCTACTTTGTGGTGATTTCCTGCATTTTCATTGAGAATGGCCAATTGATGCAAACTGTTCAAATAGCCTTTTCTATTGTTGTGGATGTTGTTTGGATGTTGGCTATTGTTTATCCCTGCATAAAACCTTGCAACACATTCTTCAAACAATTCTTCAGCTTCAGACAAGCCAAGATAACTTTTGACTACGGCAATATGGTATTTGATTTTGTTTTTTAAATAAGGATAATTTATATTTTTTCCATACTCGTAGGCTGTCAAATATTCATCCAAAGCTTTTTGGTAATGGCGGTAATCAAAATAGTAAACACTGCCTTTTAAAGTATAGGAATTGGCAATGACATAGCTGTTTTTTGATAAATGAGAAGCCCATATTGCACTGTCAGCATAGTCAAACTTATTATTCTTTGTGTAATACACAGCATGACTGTAAGCGTTAGCCAATTGTTGGTAATCTTTGTCATCTTTTGCTTTTGCGATCATCTGATTGAGGTAATGAAAAGCTTTTTCATCGTTTTTAGCCAAATTCTCATAGCCTTTTGTAAGCCGATCATAGAATTCAGTCGTGTTTTCTTGTGCAAAAAGAGAACTGATAAAAATGAGAAAAACAAGAAGTAGCAGTCTTTTGATCATGTTTAGAGGCTGAGAATTATTCAAAAGTAAACATTAATTGTTGTTTTCAAAAAGAAATCAGAACAATTTGAATGAATGCTGATTGTCTGTCATTATTAAATTGGTTATCAGTGAATTGTATTTTAAAAAATAGTGGTCGGAATTTATAAATCTTGACGTCGGGATTTATAATGTGAGACAACAACTTATTGTATTTCATCTTGTTATGTTTTTATGTTTGTTTTTAATAAAACCACAAATAACAATCATGAAAAGAATTTATTTTATCTATTTATTTTTTGTCACTTTCTTATCTTGTCAAGAAGATGATGTTTTTTACAATGACAAGTCAGATGAAAAACCAAATACAGAGAATTATTTAAAAAGAGGTTCTCAGCTTCAAAATGACTCAATGACAATATACACTCCTGAATTGATAAGAAAAGATTCGATTAAGGATATTGACAATTGGAAATATTAATGAAAATAAGTAAGAATGGACTGTGAAGTAATGATTCGAAAAATAAGAACACAAAAGGGATATTCTCAGGAATACATGGCGTATGAGTTGAATATATCCCAGAAAACTTATTCCAATATTGAAAACAACAAAAGTCCATTGACTATAGAAATGGTAGAAAAGATTGCTACTCTTTTAGACGTTTCTTTTATCGATTTACTTCCACAAAGATTACGATGGGTCAAGGTTTAGTAAAAATCGTCATAAAGCCACGTAGTTTCTTACTAAGGGCTTGGCGGGTTGTGAACTATATTTGGAAAACAATTAAGGCGGAATCCGAAAAGCCTGAAATAGAGTAGGAGCAAAAAAAAATAGAATAAAAATGAAAAAAAAATTAGAGTTAATTCAACGAAAAAGTAATTTTAAAAGATTAAACCCTGAAGCTTTAATACAGCTCGTGGGTGGAGCAGGAAATACTTATGGTAATTCTTGTGGTCGTACAGGAAGCTCTTGTGGTTGTGATAGCACAGCAGTGTGTAATTGCCCTCCACCAATTAAAGATAAACCTATAGTTTTAAAACCTCAAGGATAATAATAGAATAAAAAAAGGTCTTTAAAAGACCTTTTTTTATTCTATTACAAAAGCTATTAATTTTTCATTAACAACATAAACAGTATGGATATATTTAATTTAAATAACATTTTAACATCAAATAAAGAACTCTTGAAAAGAAAAGAGGAAATTCAACCTGATTTTTATTTTGCTTTATATCCTTTGGTGATTGAAATTGAAAATTGTTTAAAGAACATTCTGATTAAAGTAAATTTTAAATCATTTATTTCTATTGATGACGAGAATTGGTTAATCAAAAATCTTGCTGGACAGATTAATGTGTATTTGAAAGAGAATTTGTTATCTTATTCACTAATTCATGAAATCGAAATTGCTAGGGAAGCTAATATTTTAACTGGTAATACAAATAAAGATCAATTTGCATTTTTTATTAAAAATATAACGACGGACATTGATTGGATGAGCTATTATTTTGAAAAATATCCTCTTTTGACAAAACGGTTAAATATTCAAATTAATAATTATTTAATTTATATCAATGATTTATTAGTATCTTTTACAAACAGTATTAATGATATTGAAAATAAAATACTTTTTGAAAAAATCACCACTTTTGATGCCATAGATTTGTTTTTAGGTGATCCACATAAAAATGGGAAAACTGTATCATTAGTACAGGTAAATAATAATTCTAAAATTGTATATAAGCCTCGTTCCTCAGAAAATGAGAAAAGCTTTGAGAAATTTATTAAATTTATAAATAGTTTAGGGGCAAATTTAGAAGTTGGCTTTCCTAAAATTATATTGAGTGAGAATTCCAGTTGGATGGAATTTATTCATCATGATGAAGTTCTTCATCTGGATGATATAGAATTATATTATAATAATCTAGGTAAATTGTTATGCGTTTTTTACATTTTAGGAACTCATGACATAATGCCAGACAATATTATTGTGAAAAATAAAGTACCTTACTTGATAGATTTAGAATGTTTATTATATAGGCCAAATAAAAAACATTCTAAAAATTTTAATTCAATGTTTTCTCAAAGCGTTATTTCTTCGGGAGTTCTGCCATCTCTTTCTCCAGGTAACGATGTGGTGAAGGATTTAGTGAGAAGTTTATTTTTTAAAATTAATTCTCAGAAAATTAAATCAATAATATGGGAGAAAAATGATTTTGAGTTTACTCAAAAAGTAAGTAAGGTAAATGCAAATCAAGGGAAAGAAGAAACGCACTTACCTAGACTTAAAGGAGAGCAAATTGAAATGAATTATAATTATTTAAGGTTATTTATAGAAGGTTTTAAAGTTCAATATGATTTTTTTATAATAAACAAAACACAAATTGAAAATTTTATTAGAAGTGGGGTTTTCGATGATGTGTTTATTCGTAATATTGTTCATGACACCATTATTTATGATTTATTGTTAAGAGAGGGGATTATTCCTGAGTATTTAGAAGGGATAGAAGATATAAACGAAATATACGAAAGGGTATTAAAAGGAGATCTGGAGTTTAGCAGGAAAGAGATAATGAATTCTATTTTACAACAAATGAATGTAGGCGACATCCCTTATTTTTATACCTATAATAAAGGTGTAAATTCTCTATATTCAGGAGATGGAAATATAATTTCAAAATATTACTATGAAAGTGGATTGACAGGAGAGTATTTGATATTAGAACGTTTAAATAATTTATCAATTAATGATTTAAAATTTCAAATAAATATAATTGAACTTACAAGTAAAATTAGTTTTGATATGTTAAATATAGTGCGACCAAGAGAAAATAGTTTTGTTTATATGAATAAAGAGAAATTACTCCTAGAGTCTAATATTAATTTTGAAAAGAATAATTTACTTGAGGCTGCTGATATTATAGGTAAGGAATTATTAAATAAAATTTTTTATTGTAAAGATTCTAATGAATATAATTGGATATGGAAAAATAGGGATATTGATGGAACATGGGGAGTTGTGCCTTTAAATTATGACCTATATGATGGCTTATCAGGAATGTCGATTTTTTATCTCTATTTATATAAGTATACAAACGAGAAGAAGTATTTAAATGTTTCTAAAACACTTTTTCTAAACATGAAAAATACATTTTTAAAAATGGTTAAGCATTATAAAAAGTTACCCATAAAACAAAAAGAAACCTATCCAATTTCTCCTTTTTCATTTCCTTTATCATTATTGTTTTTGAGCGAACACTTTTCTTTCGAATTAAGTGAAGAATATAAGGATATATATATTTATGAAGAAATTTATCAAATAATTGATAAATACTTAGATTATTCAATTAATACGGATATTCTAACAGGACAAGCGGGATTATTACAACTTCTTTTATCGATTAAAAGTAATAATAATTTGCTTGAAAGTTTAAAAAAGAAGTGTGTGGCAAATATTTACAGATTGTCAACGACTCAAAAGGACGGAACAGTCGCTTTAGGGTATAAAGATCCACAAAGTGTTAAAAGTGACTCTTTATATCTTGGTGGATTTGCTCATGGAAGCAGTGGAATTTCATCTGTACTTTTAAAATATGCCACTATCGAATCTGATAGTGTTGCAAAAGAATTAGGATTAAAAATTTTGGAACATGATAGGACACAATTTATTAAAAATATTAATGGGTGGCGAGATGGAAGAGAAGGTGTTGGTGATTTTGATTCTGGTTGTTGGTGCCATGGTTCATCTGGAGTAGCTTTAAGTAGGCTTTTAATTGCTGATTTTTATTATGATGACTTGATAAATGATGAAATATATATAGCAAAAAAAAATATAATTGATATTGGTATTGGAGGAAATCAGTCTTTATGTCATGGAGATTTAGGAAATTTAGAGATTTTGAGAGGTGTGAATAATTTTTTGAAAAATAACGACTCTATAAATTTCGTTGAAAATTATTTAACAAACTTAGCTTTCCAATATAAAAATAGTAAGAAATTCAAAACGGGCGAAGATGGAGAAATACCATTAATAAATTTATTTATGGGGTTGGCGGGTATAGGTTATGGCTTCCTTCGGCATTATGATTGGGAAAATACTCCTAGTGTTCTTGCATTGGAAACTCCATACAGTTTAAATACATATATTCATTAAAATCCATCATATGAAAAACACATTATTAAAACTTATATTTTTTGGATTCTTTGGGTTTTTATCCGCTCAAGAAATTCAGGTAACGATGGCAGCGGGAATTGATACCACCAACAATTTCAATAAAAAGGAAGTTTTTGCGCTATGGGAAAATTTTTTGACAGCAATTTCACTTGAAACAAATCCTGATATATATTGGAATCAACAAGAAAAAGAAATTTTCAAATCCTATGATTTATTGGACAATGCAGGTTATTTAACCCCTTCACTTTATGGTTTGGTCAAGGAAGGAGGGAAAAACGTGGTTTTGTCGATTGCTCCGTATGGAGAGTTTTACGAAATAAAATCAATTTTTTATTATACCTATCCGGACGAAACGATTTATCCGCTTGCCATAGTGAAGTATTATGCCGCGATGGAAGAAGGCATTTATAAGTTATACAATCACCTCCCCGTCTATGCCTCCCATTGGCCAACAAAAAAAGTAGGATATTTTAATTATGTTTATCATCCTAATCATCCGTTTGATAGCTTCAAAGCAGAAGCTGCTAATGCATTTTATGTAAAAATAGTAGAAGTATTTGATTTATCGCTTTCTGAATTTAAATATTATATCGCAGAGAATTGTGATAAGATATTCAATCTACAAGGTTTTGATTTTATTATCGGAATGGGAAAAGACAACAACTTATGTGGTTTTTATGATGATAAGAACAATATTATTTATTCCAATTCAATTACAGGGGAAAATTACACCCACGAAATAGCCCATAGCATTCTGGAGAAGTTTCCAAACAGTGGTGTTTTTCACTTAGGCATTGTGACTTATTTAGGCGAAGAAACGCACTTTAACAAGTCGCTTATTTTTCACATCAGAAGAATCAGTGACTATTTAGAAAAGCATCCGGAAATTAATTTGAATAATTTTGTAGAGGAATTCTCTTCAATGGATGAGTTTACTTCTCCTCAATATATTATTCCAGCAATGATATGTCATTTAGCGTTAGAAAAAGGAGGTGTAGAAAGTTTGAAAAAGTTGTTTTCTTATGGGAACGTAAATACGTACGAAGCCATTGAAGAAGTTGTAGGCGTGAAAAGGAAAAACTTAAATGTGTATTTAAGAAATAAAATTAAATTTTATTCAGAAAATGGGATTGAATGTTTGTTATAAACACCACTAAAGCTCAATTTATATAGACAATTTTTAAACTGTTCAAAAATGGAGAAGTTTACCATCTCATTGAATGGATAAAAATAAATAGTTGTTAATATGACTAAATTTCCTTTTTACAAACAACCCGACGCCAAAGACTGCGGACCGACTTGTTTGCGTATTGTAGCTAAACACTATAACAAAGTCATTCCTTTACAAACGATACGTCAATTGTCTGAAACCACAAGAGAAGGAAGTAGTTTATTGGGCTTGAGCGAAGCGGCTGAAAAAATAGGTTTCAAGACATTGGGTGTCAAAATTGATTTTGAAACCTTGGCTAAAGAAGTGCCTTTGCCGTGTATTGTGCATTGGAACAAAGTCCATTTTGTAGTGGTGTACAAAATAGGCAAGGACAAAATCTATATTTCGGACCCTGCATACGGCTTGATTACGTACAATCGACAAGATTTCATCAGAAACTGGATGGGCAACAATGCGGATGAAAACACAGAAGAAGGGATTGTTTTGCTTTTAGAACCAACACCTATATTCAAACAAAACACCTGGGAAGCTGAAACGGAAACCAAAAGAAATTTCTCGTTTTTGTTTCAATACCTCTTTCGATACAAGAGCTTATTGACTCAATTGGTTTTTGGTTTATTGGCAGGAAGTATTTTAACATTGATATTTCCTTTCCTAACCCAAAGCATAGTCGATGTCGGTATTCAGAACCAAGACCTCAATTTTATTTACCTCATACTGTTGGCGCAGATTATGTTGTTTTTGGGTAGAATGGGCATTGAAGTCATTCGGGGTTGGGTATTGTTGCACTTAAGTACAAGAATCAACATTTCTTTGGTTTCAGATTTTTTTATCAAATTGATGAATTTGCCCATAGGTTATTTTGACACAAGAATGACAGGTGACATTATGCAACGCATCAATGACCATAGCCGAATTGAAAACTTATTGACCAATACATCGCTTAATTCCTTGTTTTCTTTTGTAAACATTGTGGTTTTTAGTTTTGTATTGGCGTATTATGATTGGCGTATATTTTTGATTTTTCTGGTTGGAAGTTCATTCTATTTGATTTGGATTTTATTCTTTCTCAAAAAAAGAAGAGAATTGGATTACAAACGATTCTCACAAATGGCGGATGAACAAAGCAAAGTGGTTGAACTCATCAATGGAATGCAAGAAATCAAACTAAATAATGCGGAAAAACAAAAACGTTGGGCTTGGGAATTCATTCAAGTGAAATTGTTTAAAATCGGAATGAAATCATTGGCCTTGGAACAAACCCAAAGTGTCGGTTCGAATTTCATCAACCAATTGAAGGATATTTTCATTACGTTTATGTCTGCCAGTTTGGTTCTAAAAGGAGATTTAACTTTGGGAATGATGCTTTCGATTCAGTACATCATCGGTCAATTGAATGGGCCGCTTACGCAATTGGTCAGTTTCATTCAACAAACCCAAGATGCGAAAATTAGTTTGGAACGCTTGGGTGAAATCCATGAGAAAGAAGATGAAGAACCTTTGCATGATCAAAAGGTATTTGACATTCCAGAAGGTGACATACGAATCAAAGATTTAGAGTTCAGATATACAGGTTCAATGGAAGCCGTTCTAAAAGGATTGAATTTCACTATTCCCAATCGGAAAATCACAGCAATTGTAGGTGCTTCTGGAAGTGGGAAAACGACTTTAATGAAATTATTGATGAAGTTTTATGAATCCGACAAAGGCGACATCAAAGTAGGAAATGTCAATTTAAAGAATATTGCACAGAAATCTTGGCGTGCCAAATGTGGCGTTGTGATGCAAGAAGGTTATGTTTTTAATGATACCATTGCACAAAACATAGCGGTTGGAGAAGATTATGTAGATAAACTAAAATTAGAAAGAGCAGTAAAAATAGCCAATATCAAAGATTTTATTGAAAGTTTACCCTTGAGTTATAATACCAAAATAGGAAATGAAGGCGTAGGAATGAGTGGCGGACAAAAGCAACGCCTGATGATTGCAAGGGCTGTTTATAAAAATCCTGATTATATTTTTTTTGATGAAGCAACTTCATCGTTAGATGCTAACAATGAAAAAATAATCATGGAGAATTTGAATCAGTTTTTTGAAGGGAAAACAGCCGTCATTATTGCGCATCGTTTGAGTACTGTAAAAAGTGCTGATCAAATTGTTGTCATGGATGATGGAAGAATAATTGAAATAGGAAATCATCAAGAATTAATAGCATTGAAAGGAGCGTATTTTAATTTGGTGAAAAATCAATTGGATTTGGAGAAAATTAAGCGTTAAGGTCTGCTCAAAATACAATTTTATTTTTGAAAATCTTTAAGTTTTTGTTTCACAAACTAATTGAAACAAGGTTTAGTAAAAATCGTTATAAAGCCACGTAGTTTTTTACTAAGGGCTTGGTGGATTGTTACCTATCTTTGGGTAAGAATTGAAATCAGCAATGAACAAAACTTTTAATTCCACATGAAAATAAGTGAAATGAAATACAAACGAATACTTCTCAATCTAAGCATTGTCGGACTTTTAAGTGCTTTGTTTTGTTGTGACGGCACAAAGGGCATTTCATCGAAAGAGATTACTTCAATTTCAGAAAAAGAAGTGAATTATATTCCGTATTATTTGAAGGTGTATGAAGCGGATAGTTTGTATTTAGTAGGGAATTATGAGCGTTCTTTCAAAATATTGGATAGTTTGTTTCAGGAGTTTGAACCGTTGAATCAAGAGGGGATTTATGAATATGAAACTTATTTAAAAACCTCATTTCTTACGAATAATAACAAGATAGATAAACTGGTAAGAAAGTTAATTCGTGAATGGGGATATGATAAGAATAGATTTGAAAGCAATAATGATGAAAACTTATCTCTTGCATTTGACTTATCATCAATAGGCAATGAGGGTATTGAGAATTTGCTCCAGATTTATAATAAAAAGATTAATTGGTCATTGAGAGATACGATATTGGAAATAAAACGATTAGATCAAATGTTTAGAGGGGTGGATTTGCACAAAGAAGATTCAATTGATAAAATTCACATCAAGAAAATTAATAATATTTTTCAATCTTATGGCTATCCAAATTATCAAAAAATAGGGTATTCAAAACCCAGTGAAATTATAGATTTGGATGTTGTTTTCGCTCATTTTGTAAATGATTTAGACAGTTTAGAATTCGAGGATTTTAAGGAAAAACTATATTTATATGTAAAAAGAGGAGAAGCTTCCCCAAGGGTTTACGCAGTGTTCGTAGATGCTAAAAATATTTTTGTGGATAAAGATAGAGAAGCTTATTATGGGACCTTTACCTCACCTAAATTAATTGTCGATACAGCAAAAATCAATAAACGAAGGAGCAAAATAGGATTACCGTCTTTCACGTATCAAGATTTTATAATGAAAAATAAATTTAAATTATAGCAATATGAAACTAAAAACAATCAAAAATTTTAAAGAAAAGAACAAGTCCAATTCAATTAATCTTGAATCTATCAATGGTGGCAAATCAAGCACTTATTATACTGTTGGAGAATCTACTAATGGAGGTACAGACTGCGCTGATTGGATATATGAAGATAATGGAACTAAAACACAATTTTACACATTACATCTAGATGATTCTCTTTTTGAATAAAGTTGGACGCAATCTATTAAAATACGGATTCCATTAGGAATCCGTATTTAATGTAGTTGTGTTGAATTGGGGTTAAGTCTATTAAAAAAATTAGATTTTATGTGTGTTTTAATAATTTCTTTATCACATGATGATTCTTCAAGCCGAGTTATAGATTGGTTGTTTATTCAAAGGCTAGAATTTATGAGACTTAATAGTGATTGGAAAGAATGCAGCCAACTAATGAACTTATTTAATTTAAATGAGTTAAATGATATACAATCTTATTGGTATAGGAAAGGTTCTTTTTTGAGAGGTTTTAAAAATAGCTTTGATAATCAAAAACTAATTGAAAAAATCATGTTTGAACACTTAGATAAAATTTATCAGTTTATAGAATTAAAATTATGTCAAAAAAAGCATATTAATGGTTTTTACTCTTCCAATCCGAATAAATTAATAGTTTTAGAAAAAGCTAAAGCGAAGAGATTATTAACTCCACAATTTTTTCTTTCGAAAGAATTAAAAAAAAATGAAACTGTTGAGCATATCTACAAACCTATTAATGAGGGAATTCATCTTTCCTTAGATGATTACATAGGATATGTATTTACAAGAAAATATAATAACAAAAAACTTTCAAAATACGGCCTAACCTTTTTTCAAAAATTAATTGAGAAGAAGTATGAGTTAAGGATTTTTTACCTTGATGGACAATTTTGGTCTATGGCTATTTTTTCACAAAGTGATGATAAAACCAAAATAGATTTCAGGCATTACAACGAAGAAAAACCCAATCGAAATATACCATTTAAATTACCTAAAGAGATAGAAGGTAAATTAAATTTATTAATGAAAGATTTGAATTTAAATTCAGGATCCATTGATATGATTGTATCAAAAGACAGAGAATACTATTTCTTAGAAGTCAATCCGGTTGGACAATTTGGAATGGTATCTTATCCTTGTAATTATTATCTCGAAAAAGAAATCGCAGAATATTTAAGCTATGACTAAAGAAGAATTTGAATTATTTGTTGAGAAAAACAAATCAGAACTCCCTTTGTTTTTTCAAACTTTTGAGTTTAGAAAGAAAAATGACGCTTCGAATTATAAAGTCCTAACTAAATTTGTAAATAGCCCTTTTCACAATACCGACAAATATCCTGTTCAGAAATTCTATAAAAGTATAATTTTATTTTAAAGATGACTCATTTTAAAATCTTCGCTAACTGCTTTCTTGTCAAAGGATCTACTCGTTCATTGGTTTGCGACTTACAAAGACAAGCTTCCGATTTTGTACCTAATGATTTGATTGATGTAATGGATTTATTAAATACAAAAAAATCCATCGAAGAGGTTTTTAAGATTTATGGAGAAGACAATAGAGAAGTAGTCCAGGAATATTTGGATTATATGGATGAGAAAGAATATGGTTTTTATTGTGAAGAAGATGAGTTTGATTTATTTCCAGAATTGAACAAAGAGTTTTTAGTACCAGCGCATATCACCAATACTGTATTGGAATTGGAAAAAGAAAACATCTTTTGGTTGAAGGACTTGGTTTTGCAAATTGAAAAATTAGGTTGCAAAGATATTGCTTTGGTTTTCTATGAAGAATTAACAGAAGATAATTTCAATCAGATTTTCGAATATTTTATAGATACAAGAATCAAATCTTTCGAAATCACTTCCAAATATCACGAAGGAGTCGATGAAAACTTTCTCAATAAAATCAATCAAAAATTAAATCAATTAACCAAAGTCACTTTCTTTTCAGCTCCAGAAGATCAGTTAGAATTTTGGGATAATAAAATCCTATTTGATCGTATTTTTACAACCAAAAAAATATCAACTTTTAAATCGTGTGGCGTGATTGACACAAAATATTTCAACACCAATATGCCAAAAGTTTTAGAAGCAGTTAATCATAATTCCTGTTTAAACATGAAGATGGCTATAGACAAAAATGGCGATATTCGCAACTGTCCAGCTATGCCGTTATCTTATGGCAATATCAAAGACACGACTTTGGAAGAAGCTCTAAACAAGAAAGGATTTAAGAAGTATTGGAATTTGGCCAAAGATAGTATTGAAATTTGCAAAGATTGTGAGTTCAGATATATTTGTACCGATTGTCGAGCATTTACCGAACGAACCCATGAAAACAAAGACGGTTTAGACACGTCTAAACCTTTGAAGTGTGGCTATGATCCCTATACAGGAAAGTGGGAAGAATGGAGCACCAATCCGCTCAAACAAAAAGCAATTGATTATTACAGTTTAAGAGAGATTTTACCTAATTCATAAGTTTAAATTTCATCTTATGCCAAATAATATAGAATTGCGTTCTGAGTCTGTTCAAGAAATTCTGAGCAATCCGCCATCTTGGATTATTCGATGGGGGAATACAGTTATTTTCATGACTATATTGTTGGTGATTGTCATTTCTATTTTTGTAAAATATCCTGATTTTATCAGTTCCCAAGTGTTGATAACTACCCAAAATCCACCTGAGAAAATTGAAGCGAGAACCAATGGGAAATTAGAAAAAGTATTGATTGAAAATCATCAAAAAGTATTTCCTAAACAAGTTTTAGCAGTGATTGAAACCAGTGCCAATTATGAAGACATTCTACAACTGACACAGATATTGGATACCCTTCAACCCAATCCTCATCATTTTAATTTTCCAATTGCATTAACGAGAAATTTAAATCTTGGTGAGTTAGAAATCAATTATATTCAATTTGAAAAAGCCTATACAGATTATGTGCTCCAAATGAATTTACAGCCACACTCAGTTGAAAGAACGTCTGGAAAACAATCTTTGTCTGAAATTGAAAGAAGAATCATCAGTTTACAAGCGCAAAAGAAAATTGAACAAGGAAAGCTAAATTTAGAAAAAAAAGACTTGGAAAGAAATCAAAGTCTATTTGATCAAGGGGTTATTTCTGCCAATGAGTTAGAATTGAGTAATATTCAATATTTGCAAGCCCAACAAAACTATCAGAACATTGATTTGTCTCTTTCTCAATTGTATGAAAGCAAAACGAATGCACAAGGTGGTTTGATGAGTACCGACATTAGGCAAAAACAAGACGAACAAACCTTGTTGATGAGTGCATTGCAGATGTTTGATGATTTGAAAAGAAGTTTAAAGAATTGGGAACAAACCTATTTATTGCGTTCTTCTATACATGGTAAAGTGAGTTTTCAAACGTATTGGGGTGAAAACCAATTTGTAAAGTCTGGAGAGGTTATTTTCACAATTTTACCGGATGATAAAAATAGCTTATTGGGAAAATTAGTTGTTCCCGCACAGAATTCTGGGAAAATAAAACCAAATCAAAAAGTATTGATAAAATTAGATAATTATCAATTTCAAGAGTTTGGAATCATAGAAGGAGAAGTTCGGAACATTTCACTTTCTCCTGATGCCGAAGGTAATTATTATGTAGAGGTAGCTTTGCCTAAAGGACTCAAAACTTCGTACAATCAAGATTTAAATTTTGACAAAGAAATGCAAGGTGCTGCTGAAATTGTCACCGAAGATCTGCGATTAATTGAAAGAGTCTTTTATCAATTCAGAACTTTATTTCAATTTCAGTGAATTTTTAAAGTTATATTTGATTGAATTACAAATCAAATGCATGAGAAACATACTGTTTATTTTAATCGGATGCATGGGCATTTCTTTGTTGGCGCAAGATCAACTGAGGATTGAATACGAATTGGTAGAGCCTGAAGAAAATTTCAGAGATGAAAGTTTGTCCGCTGGCATAGAAATCTTCATTCCAAAAAGATACTATGAATTGATTGTCAATCAAGAAGAAACCAATCGTTTGCGTAAAGAAATAGGTTTGGAACCGTTGAAAGACGATGAGTTTAAAGTTTGTGAGTAAATATTGAGCCATGAAAATCCAATCCCTCTTTTATTTGACAGTTTTAACAAGTTTCTGCACTTTGTTTTATTGTGGAAATGTTGCTGATTTCAAAGACGCTTCACAAAGTTCAACAGAAAAAGAAGTGAATTACATTCCTTATTATTTGAAAGTTTACGAAGCAGATAGTTTGTATTTGGTAGGGGATTATGAGCGCTCTTTCAAAATATTGGATAGTTTATTTCAGGAGTATGAACCGATCAGAACCGAGAATTTCGAAACAAAAACCTATTTGAAAAGTGCTTATTTATCGAATCAGCAGATGGATGAGAAAAAGTATTTTGAACAATTGTTTACAGCATTTGGGTATGGTTGGATGTATTTGAAACACGATTCGATTTTACTAAAAATAGCCGAAAGGAATCAACACGACAGCGCAAGTATCGCATTGTTGGAAAATCAATATTTGCGCACAATCGATGTGGAATTAAGGCAAGAAATCACCGCAATGGTTCAGAAAGAAAATTCCAATATAAGCGCGTTTTTTGAATCTGAGAATGAACAAGATTGGTTGCATTTGGAGCCTCAACACGAAAAAAGATTGTTAGAGATATTTCAAATGAAAATTTATCCCAATTATAAAAACTGCTGTGTTGAGCTGTTGGATATGAAAGAAAATAGGGATTCTGACATAACTACTTTGTTGCTTTACACCCGATTGGATACGCGGATGACTCATTTTGAACCGTTGATGCTGCAGTTTGTGAAATCAGGCGAATGTGATCCTTTTCATTATGCGTTGATGATGGATCAATGGTATTTGTTCAGTGGAAAAAATCAATTGTATGGCACTTATCCGCAAGCGCCCATCGTGGATAGTGCCAAGGTCGACCGCAACAGGAAAAGCATTGGTTTACCAAGTTTGGCCTACGATGATTTCAAATGGAAACAACAGTTGTCCAACAATTCTCAGTAAAGTCCAACGCAGTTGCTCCAAGTTAGATACTTATCAGCTGATCACAATTATTTATCAAAAAATGGCTAAAATGAAGCTTGAGGTTGTATCTTTGCATTTAGAATAAATCTAAATAAAATGATTCAAGTATCGGAAGAAGCAAAAAGCAAAGTAATTTCCTTGATGGCAGAAGATGGAATGGATATTACGAATAGTTTCGTTCGTGTAGGTGTGGAGAGTGGAGGCTGTTCGGGTTTGTCCTATAAATTGAGTTTTGATCAATCCCAACACGAGGATGATCGTTTGTTTGAAGACAATGGCGTGAAAATATTGGTGGACAAAAAGTCTTTCCTTTATTTGGTAGGGACGGTTTTAGAATATTCAGGCGGATTGAACGGCAAAGGTTTTGTATTCAATAATCCGAATGCAAACCGTACGTGTGGTTGTGGAGAAAGTTTTGCACTATAAAACAATTGGGGCGTTGAACTATTTGAAATACATGTTGGTGGTTGTTTCGGTGGGCGCAATGGGGCAATCGAAAATTGAGGAAGCCAGTTTCAAGGTATTTGAACCAACAGGAGCTTCGTTGTCCATCAATCAATTGTACACCCAAAACTTTTTCTTTGGGAATTTTGGTTTGAAACAACTCGTGCATGCCGTTCCCATGAACTTGGAATCGGTCAAAACCATTGAAATCAGCGCATCTACCGCCAAACAGACCCAACAAAAAGTGATGCAATTGCATTACAATCCAGAAGGGCTTTTGACGGAAATGAACATCTTTCCTGCATTTTTTGGCGAAGCGATGACGGTAAAATACGTTTACCAAGATGGATTGTTGGTCCAAGAAAACATTCGACAAGGTACAGCGGAGAAATCCAACCAATTCTATTACAAAGGTGATCAGATGGTGGTATTGACCCACAAAGGCATTTTGGACATTTACACTCAACAAGGCGAGGTGCTTTCCAAAAGAAGTTACATCGATGGAGAATTGGTGTTGAACGACCGTTTCACGGGCAATTGTAGAACGACGACTTATCAAAAAAGGCCGATTCACAAAATTTGTTTCAGCAATCTGAAATTGACATTGCCTTTGGCCATTGAAGAATTTACCCAAAATGAAAATGACGAAGGGAAAGTGGTTTTGCAAATAGACCAAACCTTGAAAATCGCAGCAATCGACGCAAATGATTACCGCATTTTCAACAACGACAAAGAAGAATATCAATTAACCTTAAATACTGATGGGCGTGTGGAGAAATTTGCTTATTATGGAAACAAATCCACCAACACTGCAGCAGTAGATTTTACATTCAAATATATAATCCATTAAAATGAGTAATACTAAATATACAGAAGACGATTTAAGGGAAGAATTGTCAAGCGAAAAGGAGTATGAGTTTGGTTTTACAACCGATATAGCATACGAAGAATTCCCTATGGGATTGAGCGAGGACATCGTTCGAGAAATTTCCAAAAGAAAGAACGAACCCGAATGGATGACCGAGTGGCGATTGGAAGCTTACCGAGAATGGTTGAAAATGGAGGAGCCGGAATGGGCCAACATCCATTATGAAAAACCGGATTTTCAGAACATTACTTATTACGCAGCGCCGATTCAAAAGCCTGTTTTGAACAGTTTGGACGAAGTCGATCCTGAATTATTGAAAACTTTCCAAAAATTGGGGATTTCTGTCGAAGAGCAAAAGCGATTGAGCAACGTAGCGATGGACATCGTGGTGGACAGTGTGTCTGTAAAAACTACTTTCCAAGATACTTTGTCGGATTTGGGGATCATTTTCATGTCAATCAGTGAAGCCGTTCAAAAGCATCCTGAATTGGTCAAAAAGTACATTGGGAGAGTCGTGCCAAGAACCGATAATTTCTATGCGGCATTGAATTCCGCTGTCTTTTCTGATGGTTCATTCTGTTACATTCCAAAAGGCGTAAAATGCCCGATGGAATTGTCCACGTATTTTAGAATCAACAAAGAAGGAACAGGACAATTTGAGCGTACCTTGGTAATCGCAGACGAAGGATCTTTTGTTTCTTATTTGGAAGGTTGTACTGCACCATCTCGTGACGAAAACCAATTGCACGCAGCTGTTGTAGAATTGATTGCGATGGACGATGCGGAAATCAAATATTCCACCGTTCAAAACTGGTATCCAGGCAACGCAGAAGGCGTGGGCGGTGTTTTCAACTTTGTGACCAAAAGAGCCATTGCGGAGAAAAATGCCAAAATCTCATGGACACAAGTAGAAACAGGTTCAGCCGTGACTTGGAAATACCCGAGCTGTATTTTGAAAGGAGACAATTCCATTGGTGAATTTTATTCTGTGGCGGTGACCAACAATTACCAGCAAGCTGATACAGGAACCAAAATGATGCACATTGGAAAAAACACCAAATCGACCATCATTTCCAAAGGAATTTCAGCCGGTCGTTCGCACAACTCTTACCGTGGTTTGGTGAAAGTAGCGGCAGGAGCAGAAGGCGCTAGAAACTTCTCTCAGTGTGACTCCTTGTTGATGGGCAACGAATGCGGTGCGCATACTTTTCCATACATCGACATCAAAAACAAAACCGCACAAGTAGAGCACGAAGCAACGACTTCCAAAATTGGGGAAGACCAATTGTTCTATTGCAACCAAAGAGGAATTGATACCGAGAAAGCCATTGCTTTGATCGTGAATGGATTTAGCCGTGAAGTATTGGACAAATTGCCGATGGAATTTGCCGTGGAAGCCAGAAAGTTGTTGGAGATTTCATTGGAAGGTTCGGTAGGATAAAATAATTAATTAATAAAACCATAGACTTTGTACTTTGTACACTGTGCTTTATATACCATAAAGATATGTTAACAATAAAAAATTTACACGCAAGAATAGAAGAAGGGACAGAAATCCTAAAAGGAATCAATTTAGAAATCAAACCCGGTGAAGTACACGCCATCATGGGACCAAATGGTTCTGGAAAATCGACTTTATCTTCTGTCATTGCAGGAAAAGAAGACTATGAAATCACCGAAGGAACCATTGATTTTTACAACGAAGACTTGATTGAAATGGGACCGGACGAACGAGCGCACAAAGGCATCTTCTTGTCATTTCAGTACCCGATTGAAATCCCTGGTGTTTCTGTGACCAACTTCATCAAAACGGCCATCAACGAAACCCGAAAAGCCAACGGCTTGGAGGACATGAAAGCAGCAGAAATGTTGAAATTGATCCGTGAAAATGCAGACAAATTGGACATCCGCAAAAACTTCTTGTCCCGTTCTTTGAACGAAGGTTTTTCAGGAGGAGAAAAGAAAAGAAACGAGATTTTCCAAATGTTGATGTTGAATCCCAAATTGGCGATTTTGGACGAAACCGATTCTGGTTTGGACATCGACGCTTTGAAAATCGTTGCTGATGGCGTGAATGCTTTCCGAAATGAAAACAACGGTGTCTTGTTGATCACCCACTACCAAAGATTGTTGGATTATGTGGTACCCGACTTTGTTCACGTATTGAGCGATGGGAAAATCATCAAATCAGGCGACAAAAGCTTGGCTTTGGAATTGGAAGATCGTGGATACGATTGGGTGTTGGAAGAAGTAGCAGGTCAATAAGTAGAATTGAAATTTTGGGAAAATGCGTTTTCTCAAATCAAACGGATAAAGAATAGATAAATGAGTGATTTAAAAGAAAGTTTGGTTTCAAGGCATTTGGTTTTCAATGAGAAAAATCCAAAAGTAAAATGGATGGGCGATTTGCGCCATGAAGCCATCGATATATTTGACAAAAAGGGATTTCCACACCGCAAAATTGAGGAATGGAAATTCACCAATTTGGCACCGATTTTAAAGAAAGATTACAAACTTTTCCCGGAAACTGAGGGGATTTCCATCGAATACAATGAGGTAAAACAATACCTTTTGCATGACATGGATACCTACGACATTGTTTTTGTCAACGGCGTGTACAGCAGTTACCTTTCTTCCACGACCCATGATGATGGCGACATTTGTGTGTTGTCTTGCGCCATGGAAAAAATGGTGTACCAACCCGTGATCGAAAACTATTACGCGAAAATAGCTCCCAAAGACGAAAGTTTGGTCGCCTTAAATACGGCCTTTTCAAAAGACGGCGCTTACATTCATATTCCCGACAAAACCATCGTTTCCAAGCCGATTCAGGTGATTTTTCTTTCGACTGGAAATGAAGAGGAAGTGATGTACCAACCGCGCAACTTGATTGTTTTGGGCGCCAATGCAAAAGTACAAATCATCGAACGCCACCAAACCTTGAATGGCAAAGCGAATTTGACCAATGCAGTGACCGAAATTCATGTCGGGAAAAATTCAGAATTGGATTATTACAAAGTGCAAAACGACACCGAGGCGGCTTCTTTGATTGACAATACCTACATTGAGCAAGAGCGCGACAGTGTGGCTTCGGTGCATACTTTTTCTTTTGGCGGAAATTTGACCAGAAACAACTTGAAATTCACCCAAAAAGGAGAGAATTGCAATTCGATTTTGAACGGAATTACCTTGATCAAAGGAAAACAACATGTGGACCATCATACCAAAGTGGACCACCAATTTCCACATTGTGAAAGCCATGAGCTGTACAAAGGAATTTTTGACGAAAGTTCAAGAGGTGTTTTTAATGGCATTATTTATGTCCATCCAGAAGCACAAAAATTGAATTCTTTCCAACAAAACAACAACGTTTTGCTTTCGGACAAAGCCGGAATTGATACCAAACCGCAATTGGAGATTTTTGCAGACGATGTGAAATGTACCCACGGTTGTACCGTTGGACAATTGGATGATTCGGCCTTGTTTTACATGCAACAAAGAGGTATTCCAAAGGACAAAGCACAAGCATTGATGTTGTATACCTTTGCTGCAGAAGTTTTGGACCATGTCCAAATCCCTCAAGTGAAATCGAGAATTACCAAATTGATTGCTGACAAATTGAAAGTAGAAATCGACTTCGAATTGTAACAATCAATGCAAACAATACAGAGAAAGCTCCAATGAAAATTGGGGCTTTTTTTGTGTAAAATAACGAGTGTAAAATCAGTTCACAGGAGATTTTTTGAATCTTAGTTGTTTGTAATGCGTGGAGGTTCATAGAGTTGTTTCTTTCAAGAGGTTGTGTTCAATAGCTTTGAAAGGCAATAGAATTCTGCTTAGACAACACCCTAAAAAATAATCAATGCGTCACGAAAGGATTGTATTCGATCAACTCAGGTTTCCCAAAATCAAAATCCATCAAATCATAATCAGAAATTTGGTAGGTATTGGTTTTATAAATGTTTTCTCCAACACCAGGAATGCTATTGTACCATGAAAAAGACAATTGAAAATTGCTAAAAACCAAATAATCATTCGTCAGCAAAACCCCCAAACCAATTCTCGCATACACCTTTCCGCTCATCAAATGCCGGTCCGCATCGCTGATTAATCCAAATGACGAACTCAAAATCGGCGAAATCCGAAAACCCAACAATTGATAAGGCGAATAGGATTGTATCTGCACATTGGTCAGCCATTTCTTGGTGCCGATCACTTCCAAACTCTTGAAGCCATCGATGCCCAAAGGATCATGTTCGTTCAAAGTCAAACGGTCGCCTCTCGAATCCGCGCGGTTGTTGCCCACGATCAGATGGCTGGAAATGAAATTCCGAAAACGCCAACGGTTCCAAGTCATCAAACGCGTAAAATAATTTGCACTCAAGGAAAAAACCGATTGTTCTGAAATCTTGCCTTTCAAAAAACCACCATATTGTGCTTCAAAGCCAAAATAGCCCAATTTGAAATAATCTCCCATCTTTAAACCGCCAGCCAAATAAAAACGGTCGCGCTCGTTTTTCCGTTGCATACCTGTCGTCAAGCCCAAACTCATCCCGATCGGAATGTCCTCGATGATGTTGTAGTTTTGAATGAATTTATCTTGTTTAAATCCTCTTTTTGAAAGGCCAATGCCCATCAGAAAGAAATCTTCGTTGGCATAAAATTGGTTGGGATCCAAAGCCCAGTCGGGTTTTTTATTGTAGTCCACATTGAAATACCGAGCCGAAACAATCAAATTCGTCAAACGATCTTCCCCCAGCATTTTGTTGGACACTGGAAAAGCCACTGCGCCCCAATAATCCTGCAAATTGTACTTGAAATCCTGCGCATAAGCGCCCAAATCATTCGGTATCGAATCTCGATAAGCTGTTTGGTTGATCGAAATTCCACCTGCCCAACGCGTCAAAGGGGAGAAAAAACGCCGTTGTATCGCCACGCCTTTGGTGTATTCATTGTCTTCATTGCTGCCGTAGCCCACGCTGACGCCAATGTACGTTTGTTGAATGTTGGGAATGGTGTACCGCGTTTGAAAGCGGTTGCGGCCACTTTCAAAGTTTTGTCGGTAATAGTTGTCAAAATCATGGCCCAATCCCATGAAATTTCTTTCCCTCAAACGAAATCCGACCTTAGAACCCGAATAAGTCATATTGGGAAATATCGTCCATGAATCCAAAGTTTGAACGTACAGGTCCACACTGTCCGAAAAAGGATCGACCAACTGGTATTCGATTTTCACCCGTCGGGTAAATCTTTGACGACGAATCAAACGCTCTGACTCCATGATTTTCAAAGAGTCAAATTGATGCCCTTCTTTTTGCAACAAATAATTTCGAATTACAAAATTCCTGGTTTTGACATGCAAAGCATTGCCCGCTTTTTCAACGAATTTTTCAGGCTGTTTGCTGCTGTCTGTGATAGAATAACCAAATGGTTTTCGGGTGTTGATGTGAATGTTTCTGATGATTTTTCCTTGCGCCAAATCGTAAGGAAACTCCTGGACAACGGCTGCATTCGTATTGCTTTCGGCAGAAGATTTTTTCTTGACAAAAACTTTGTGAACCAAACGATTGAAGCCCGAACGTTCTTTTTGCACAGCTGCAGTATCAATTGGTATTTGGTTCGAAATCGTGTCAGTGATGGCTTTTTCAGTTGTTTCAATTTGTGCTGAAACCGTTGCGTGAAGCAACAGGGCACAGAAAGAACAAAAAACAGCCAAAGCTTTGCACATGAATTTTTAGAATGAAGAACCAATTAGAATGTAAATAAAGTTATTTTCATTGATTAAATCAAAATTATATCAAGTTGAGTCGCTTTTGAAATTAAATCGTAACTTAGCTTTCCGTAAAAATTAGGACCATGGCGTTTCAGGAAAATGAAGTTTTAAAGAGATTACCCGAGCATTTAAGGCAATTTGTTAACGATCAAAATTACGACAATTACACACCGATTGACCAAGCGGTTTGGCGGTATGTGATGCGCAAAAACGTTGATTATTTGCGAAAAGTAGCACACGGTAGTTATTTGGAAGGTTTGCATTTGACTGGAATTTCAATTGAAGAAATCCCTAGCATGTATGGCATGAACCGAATTTTGAAAGACATTGGTTGGGCCGCCGTGGCAGTCGATGGGTTCATTCCGCCAACGGCTTTTATGGAATTTCAAGCCTACAATGTCTTGGTCATTGCACAAGACATTCGCCAAATTCAAAACATCGAATACACCCCTGCACCAGACATCATCCACGAATCAGCGGGGCATGCGCCGATCATTGCCAATCCTGAATATGCAGAGTATTTGCGTCGTTTTGGTGAAATTGGCAGCAAAGCGATTTCTTCTTCGATGGATTATGAAATGTACGAAGCCATTCGCCATTTGTCGATTGTGAAAGAAGACCGAGAGAGCGATCCCAAGGTAGTCGATCGAGCAGAGCAACGCGTGCTGGATCTGCAAAATTCAGTATCTGAATTGTCCGAAATGTCCAAAATTAGAAACCTGCATTGGTGGACAGTCGAATACGGATTGATTGGTGATTTAAAAAATCCAAAAATTTATGGCGCAGGATTGTTGTCTTCCATAGGCGAAAGCAAATGGTGCATGGGCGATGAAGTGAAAAAGTTGCCTTATGATTTGACAGCAGCAGAAGTGAACTTTGATATTACAAAACCTCAACCGCAATTGTTTGTTACCCCAGATTTTGCACATTTGAATTTTGTGTTGGAGCAGTTTGCCAACCAGATGGGCATGAGAAGGGGAGGGACTGAAGGCATTCAGCAATTGATTGAATCCAAGAATTTAGGAACGATCGAATACAATACAGGATTGCAAGTTTCAGGAACGTTCAAGAATGTCATCACCAACCATCATCTCAACCCAATTTACATTCAAACCGAAGGACCGACCGCTTTGTCTTACCACGAAAAAGAATTGATCGGTCATGGAACTTATACACATACCCATGGATTTGGTTCACCCGTTGGTCGATTGAAACATACCAATATGGCGATTGAGGACATGTCACCCTATGATTTGGAAGCTTACAATATCAAAGAAGGACAAATGACGCGTTTGGAATTTGAAGGGGGAATTACGGTAGAAGGCGAAGTCATCACTGGAACGCGCAACCGAAATGGAAAAGTTTTGTTGGTTTCTTTCAAGAACTGTACAGTAAAACATCATGATGCCATTTTATTTCATCCAGATTGGGGCACTTATGACATGGCGATTGGTAAAACCATTGTTTCAGCCTATGCAGGACCAGCGGACCATACTTCGTTTGATATGATCACCCATGAATTGGAAACAAAAGTGAAAAACACAGTGGTGTCAAAAGAAGCACAGCAATTGAGAGATTTCTATGCCAAGGTAAGAGAAGCACGTACGCAAAATTCACTCAAAGAAGCGGAATTGACAACCATTTTTCAAGCACTTCAAACGGACTATCCCAACGAATGGTTGTTGGGTGTGGAGTTGTATGAATCTGCCTTTCAACAACAATTGGACATCCAACATGAAATCAAGTTGTATTTGCTTTCGATGATGGAACGTTCAAAAGAGGTCGCGCATTTGATTGAAGATGGGATCGATTTGGTAGAAAATCCTATCGCTTTCGAATCTTTAGTTTCTTAGCCATCAAATCGGTCAACAATCCACCCAACCACGAAAAGAAAAATAATACGGGTAAAATGGATACTTCGTACCAAGTAGGGTGGTGTGCTGTGAAAATTACATCCAAATAAGCGATGATGAACAACAGAAAACCAACGAAGGCAGCATAGGCTTTCTTGGCTCTTTTGACCAAAGCTGCAGTCGTCAATCCACCAAAAATGGCGCCTACACCACAAGAAAACAATAGCGCTATGAAAAAGTGATCGCGCACTTCGGGTGTGCGTGCCGCGTATTTGATCACACGGTTCCAATGTTCATACGGAAAACGTGAATAATCATATTCGATCCAATTTTGGTTTAGTGAAATGCCCAAAGTGATGATCACCATCGCAATGGCCAAGCCCAAAAGCACCGCAAAAGTATTTCTTAGAAAAGTAAACATGTTATAAAGTGGCAATCATTGAAATTTCAACTTTGACATCGCTGGGCAATTTGGCCACTTGGACCGTTTCTCTGGCAGGATAAACGCCATCGGTAAAGTAAGAAGCATAAATCTCATTGACCACTGCAAAATCATCCATGTTTTTTAGAAAAATAGTGGTTTTGACCACCTTAGAAAAATCTGAATTCGCTTCAGTCAAAATCGCTTCCAAATTTTTCATCACTTGATGGGTTGCATCCGCAATCTCATGAACGATTTCTCTGGTCGCAGGATTGGCAGGGATTTGCCCAGAAATAAACAACAAATTGTTGAATGAAATCGCTTGGCTATAGGGTCCAATCGCTTGTGGAGCGTTTGTCGTATGTATTTTATTTTTCATCCTGCAAATATACAATACTTCGCCTGAAATTGTAAAATGAGTGGGGATTGATTTTGTTTTTGGAGTATTTATGTAAATCACTTTAAATTGATTTTTGAAAATCTAAACAAAACTCGTTCGTTAAATAGAGAAAATCAGTGATTCTATCCTCAGTGAAATGCATAAATATAGTTTTTTTTGGTTATTTTACAGTACGATCTACTCTCTTTGGATTCTTTTCAAGAAATAACTCACTTTCAATTCAGTTTCTTCAAAAAAGGCATCTGAGAATTGCCGCGATGTGGTGTAGCCAGTGTATTCACTAAGTGCGTTTATGGTGTATTGTCGATAAGTAGGGTCTTTTTCCAATAATTCGATGATATGGTTGATTCGTAATTTATTGAGGTAGGAGGTGAAATTCAACCCCTTTTGGGAATTAATGACTTTAGATAGATAACTCCTATTGGTTTTAAGCTTTTTAGCAAGATAGGGCAAATCTATTGTGAAATAGTCCCCATTCTCCAAAGTAAGCGTTCAAAAATGATAATGTACTACAATTAATGACGCCACATTTTCAGCAACCAATCGCTCTAATGTCTAATCTCTAATGTGTCAATTTTAAATTTTGTTATATTTATCGATTCAAAATAACAAAACACACAATGCGTTCATTTTATTTCTTTGTAATTGCTTTATTTTTCTATTCAATAAATTTCGCCCAAACACCCCAAAAACCCAATGCTGCTGAAATTTATGAATCCATTCAAAAACTCAATTTTTTAGGTTCGGTGTTGTATGTAGCGGCACATCCTGACGATGAAAACACCCATTTGATATCCTATTTTGCCAACCAAGTGCATGCACGAACGGCTTATATTTCTTTGACGCGCGGCGATGGTGGACAAAATCTCATTGGCCCAGAATTGCGGGAATTATTGGGCGTGATTCGAACCCAAGAATTGCTGCAAGCCCGCCGAGTAGATGGCGGCATTCAGTTTTTTAGCCGAGCCAATGATTTTGGTTATTCCAAAAATCCAGAAGAAACCTTTCGCATTTGGAACAAGCAAAAAGTAATGAGCGATTTGGTGTATGTCATTCGGAAATTCCAACCCGATGTGATCATCAATCGTTTTGACCACCGTTCGCCCGGAACCACTCATGGACATCATACGGCTTCAGCGATGTTGAGTATGGAGGCGTTTGATTTGGCAGCGCAGAAAAATCAATTTCCAACTCAATTGGATGCAGTGAAAGTTTGGCAGCCGAAACGTCTGTTTTTCAATCCTTCTTGGTTTTTTTACGGCAGTCATGAGGCTTTTGAAAAAGCGGATAAATCCCATTATTTCAAAATGGACATCGGTGCGTATTATCCTACTTTGGGTGTGAGCAACAGTGAAATCGCGGCGAAAAGTCGAAGTCAACACAGTTCACAAGGTTTTGGCGCGACAGCGGTTCGAGGTGCTGCCATGGAATATTTGGAATTATTGAAAGGCGAGAAGGTAGAAGGAAATGTGTTTGATGGGATTGATACGACTTGGAACCGTATAAAAGGCGGAAAAGAAATCGGAGCCATTTTGTCGAAAGTTGAACGAGATTTTGATTTCAAAAATCCATCCAACTCAGTTCCTGAATTGGTCAAAGCCTATCAATTGATCTTAAAATTAGAAGATGAACATTGGCGCGCCATCAAATTAGAAGAAATCAAAAACATCATTTACCATTCTTCAGGTTTGTTTTTAGAAGCAATTGCTTCGTCCAAAAGTGCAGTGGCGGGCGAAAAAATCGACATTGAAATTGAAGCGATCAACCGAAGTGCATTGCCGATAGAATGGCTAAGAGTTTCAGACAAAAAGGTCAACCAGAATTTGGCATTTAACCAAGAAAATAAACAATCAATCGCTTATACTTTTCCGCAAAACACACCGAGTTCATCGCCTTATTGGTTGGACGAAAAAGGAAGTTTGGGCATGTACCAAGTGTCGGATAAGGATCTGATTGGTTTGCCCGAAACGCCGGCAGCTCATCATTTGGATTTTCATTTGAAGATTGCTGGACAGGAATTTACTTTTCAAAAACCATTGGTGTACAAATACAACGATCCCGAAAAGGGAGAAACCTACAAACCTTTTGTGATTGTGCCGAAAGCATCGGTGCATGTAGAAGAAAAAGTATTGATTTTCAGTGATGAAAGTCCAAAAAAAGTAGGCGTCAAAGTAAAAGCATTTACCGATAATTTAAATGGAAATTTGAGTTTACAAGCTTCTGGATGGAAAGTTGTTCCAGAAAAACAAGCAATCGCTTTGCATTCAAAAGGAGAAGAAAAAACGATTTGGTTTGAAGTATTTCCGCCTAAAAATTCATCCGAAGAAACGTTAATTCCACAATTGAAAATCGGCAACCAAGTTTTTGACGAACAATTGATTGAATTGAATTACAACCATATTCCCGAACAGCAAATTTTACAATCCGGCGCCAGTAAAATTGTCCGTTTGGACATTCAGAAAAAAGGCGAAAAAATTGGTTACATTGTGGGCGCAGGCGACACGGTTCCTGAGAATTTACGGCAAATTGGCTATGAAGTAGCAATCATTTCTCCCCAAGAGATTACAGCTGAACTATTGAAAAATTTTGATGCGGTTGTTTTGGGCATTCGCGCGTTCAATGTCGTGCCAGAATTGAGCTATAAAAACAAAATCCTATTTGATTATGTGAATGATGGTGGAAATTTATTGGTGCAATACAATACGAACCACGCCTTGGTAACGGAAGAAATCGCTCCTTTTTCACTCCAATTGTCACGTGATCGCGTAACCGATGAATTTTCAGAAGTGAAATTCATTCATCCATCGCACCAAGCTTTGAATGTACCCAATAAAATTTCGGACAAAGATTTTGAAGGTTGGGTACAAGAAAGAGGATTGTATTTTCCAAACAAATGGGACGCGGCTTTTGAACCGATTGTTTCGATGAAAGATGAAGGCGAAAAAAGCACCAAAGGAAGTATCTTGGTAGCGCGGTATGGCAAAGGATTTTATGTTTATACGGGATTGAGTTTTTTTAGGGAATTGCCTGCGGGCGTTCCTGGCGCATATCGATTGTTGGCGAATTTGTTGTCTTTGGGCAAATAAAAAGAAAGAAAGAATGAAAGAAAAGAAAAACGCCATAGTTTGGCAAAAAACCTACGGATGGATGTTGTTGTTGAATGCAGTGTATATCCTGATTTTCTATGGATTAATGAAAATATTCGGTTGATATGCATTGGATAGATTGGGCGATTTTGGTCAGTTCGTTGTTGTTCATCGTGGTGTATGGCACCTACAAAACGCGGAACAACAAGGGTATGGACGACTTTTTAAAAGCACGGGATGCCAATTGGTTTGGGGTAGGATTGTCGGTGATGGCGACCCAAGCGAGTGCGATTACTTTTTTGTCCACGCCGGGACAAGCTTTTCATGACGGAATGGGCTTTGTGCAATTTTATTTTGGATTGCCGATTGCGATGGTCATCATTTGTTTGGTGTTCATACCGATTTATCGAAGGCTCAATGTTTATACGGCCTATGAATTTTTGGAAGGTCGTTTTGATCTGAAAACAAGGACTTTAACCGCTCTGCTTTTCTTGGTTCAAAGAGGTTTATCTGCTGGGATCACCATTTTTGCACCTGCGATCATTTTGTCTGCCGTTTTGGGCTGGGATTTATTGACTTTGAACATCATCATCGGTTCTTTGGTCATTATTTATACCGTTTCTGGTGGAACTAAAGCCGTAAACGTAACTCAAAAACAGCAAATGGCGATCATGATGGGCGGCATGCTGGTGGCTTTTGTGATTTTGATGTACGAATTGCCGCCTGAAATCAACTTTCAAAATGCTTTGTCGATTGCGGGTGCCAGTGGGAAATTGGATATTTTGGATTTTTCATTTGATTTGAACAACCGTTATACGTTTTGGAGTGGCATCATTGGCGGAACTTTTCTGTCTTTGTCTTATTTTGGAACGGACCAAAGTCAAGTACAACGGTATTTGTCTGGGAAATCGGTGAAACAAAGCCAAATGGGTATGATCATGAATGGTTTTCTGAAGGTGCCGATGCAGTTTTTCATTTTGTTGGTTGGTGTGATGGTTTTTGTGTTTTATCAATTCAATGCATCTCCGTTGAATTTCAATCCTTTGGCCAATGAACGCATCGAGCAATCCGAACACTATGCCGCTTACCAAGCCTTGGAAGTACAGCAACAAACCAATTTTGAAAACAAACAAGCTTTGTTAGCGGACTTTCTCAACCAATCCCAAGAAGATAATAGGGCAATTCGTGCACATTTGGCGGCGTTGGATGGCACAGATGCACAATTGAGGAAAGAGGCGAAGGCGTTGATCGAAGCAGCGGATCCGACCATTGAAACCAATGACAAGGACTATGTGTTCATTCATTTTGTGTTAAACCATTTGCCCAAAGGCATCATCGGGTTGATTTTGGCGATGGCCTTGTGTGCGGCGATGTCTTCGACGGCTTCTGAATTGAATGCTTTGGCAACGACAACGACCATTGATTTGTACCAAAGAAATCGACAAAACAAAAGTGAGGCACATTACTTGAAAATGTCGAAATGGTTTACTTTGCTTTGGGGCGTTTTGGCCATTTTATTTGCTTGTGTGGCGAATTTGTTTGACAATTTGATCCAATTGGTCAACATCATCGGTTCGATTTTCTATGGCAATGTTTTGGGGATTTTTCTGTTGGCATTTTTCGTGAAATTTGTCCGTCCCAACGCTGTTTTTTTGGCAGCCATTTTAACACAAATTACTGTCATTGTCGTTTGGAAATTGGATGCAATGCCTTTTTTGTGGTTGAATTTATTGGGTTGTGGTTTGGTGATGATGCTAGCGGTGTTTTTTCAATTGATTCAAACCAAGAGCCATAAAGCAGAATGAAATTAAATTAAAAAAAGCGGAAATCATATTCTGAATTCCGCTTGCGTTGATTCTTTTTAGAATTATTTTCCTTTGTAAGGGCTTTTGTTGTAGTAGTCCATTGCTTTAGGCATAATGGATTGAATTTGTGCAATACGATTGCCTGGGTTGGGGTGCGTACTCAAAAATTGAGGTGGCGTCTGTTTCCCTGCCGAAGCAGCTTCCATTCTTTGCCAAAAAGCAATTGCTTCTTGTGGATTGTAACCTGCCATCGCCATCAAATAAAGCCCAGCTTGATCTGCGTCCAATTCCATGCTTCTTCCATATTTCAACATGCCCAATTGTGCAGTAACGGGATAGTATTGGTTGAAAACATTTCTCCATTGGTCATTAGAAATGGCCACATTTCCTCCCAACATAATTCCTTGTGCCAATAAGCCATTGCTCATTTGTTCGGCACTATGTCCTGCCAAAGCATGGGCAACTTCATGGCCCATCACAACGGCTACGCCATTCTCTCCTTTACAAACCGGTAAAATTCCAGTATAAAAAGCCACTTTTCCACCTGGCATGCACCAAGCATTTAACTGATCGCTCTTGATCAATTTAAACTCCCAAGCAAAACCTTGTAGTTTTTGTTGTTGTCCGATTTCTCTATAGAATTTATCCGCAGCGTATTTGATTCTTTGGCCTACATCATTGATCATTTTGGCATTTGCAGTGTTTTGTTCGATTTGGCTTTCTTTGATGACTTGATTGTACTGGGCAAAAGATTGAGGGAAAATCTCGGCATTGGAAACCAAGGCCAAGGATTGTCTGCCTGTCAAAGGATTGGTGGCACATGCAGCAATGATCAACATGAGCATTGCAAGCGTTAGATTTTTTTTATTTCTCATTTTTTTAGGTTTTTCATTTTTTTTATGGACAATTAACGTGCCCAATTATCGGCCCAACTTTCTTTTGATGTCATTGAGTTTCATCAGCGCTTCGACGGGTGTCAAGGTGTTGATGTCCAAACTGAGCAAATCTTCTCGGATGCTTTCTAAAATAGGATCGTCCAATTGGAAAAAGCTCAATTGCATGTTTTCGTCGCTTATTTTTTTGGTTGATGGATGAGATGCCGTATTGACTTGCGTATTTTCGAGAGTTTTCAAGACTTGATTGGCGCGATGCAATACCCAATCGGGCATGCCTGCCATTTTTGCTACGTGAATTCCAAAGCTGTGTTCACTACCACCAGGCACCAACTTTCTTAAAAACAAAATCGTGTCTTGGGCTTCTTTCACACTGACATTGAAATTTTTAATTTTCGGAAAAGTTTGGGTCATTTCGTTCAATTCATGGTAATGCGTCGCAAACAATGTTTTGGGTGAAAATTTGTGTTGGTGCAAATATTCAGAAATCGCCCAAGCGATGGAAATTCCGTCGTAGGTACTCGTTCCTCTTCCAATTTCATCCAAAATGATCAAGCTTCTTTCGGATAAATTGTTCAAAATACTGGCGGTTTCATTCATTTCCACCATAAAAGTCGATTCGCCTGACGAAATATTGTCGGACGCACCCACACGGGTAAAAATCTTATCGACCAAGCCTATTTCTGCTCTTTTGGCGGGAACAAAAGAACCCATTTGCGCCAAAATCACAATCAAAGCAGTTTGACGCAACAAAGCGGATTTTCCCGACATATTCGGCCCAGTAATCATGATGATTTGTTGTTCTTTTGGAACCAAAGAAACGCTGTTGGCGATGTAATTTTCACCAGGCTTCAATTGTTTTTCAATCACAGGATGACGACCGTCTTCAATCAATAAGTCCCAATTTTCAGTCATTTTTGGACGAACATAATTGTGTTGAATCGCCAATTCAGCAAAAGAAGAAAGCACATCCAATTGCGCCAAAGTAAATGCGGTTTTTTGCATTGCTTTCAAATGATCCAATAAATTTTCAACCAATTGTTGGAACAACTGAGATTCTAATGCGAAAATCTTTTCTTCTGCACCCAAAATTTGGGTTTCATATTCTTTTAATTCTTCCGTAATGTAGCGCTCCGCATTGACCAAAGTTTGTTTTCTGATCCAATCTTCAGGGACTTTGTCGCGGTGGGTATTGCGGACTTCGATGTAGTAGCCAAACACGTTATTTACAGCAACTTTGATGCTTGGGATGCCTGTTCTTTCGACTTCTCTAAGTCTTAAATCTTCCAAAAAGTCTTTCCCTTTGCTTTGTAAATTCCGCAAACGATCCAATTCTTCAGAAAAACCAGTGGCAATTACATTTCCTCTCACAATTTGGTGGGGCGGATCATCGGACAAAGAAGCCAACAAATGCGCGGAGATTTCTGACCAATCTTTTAGGTTTTGTACCAAAAATTGAATCGATTGCTCTTGGGCAAGTGTGGTTTTGATTTCGGTTGAAATTTGCAAAGTTTCTGCCAAAACATACAATTGTTTGGGCGTGATTTTTCTAGTTGAAACCTTGGCAGCCATTCTTTCCAAATCACCCAAATGGCTGATTTTTTCTCTTAAGAAATCCCGTTGTTTGTCATTTTTCAAGAAGAAATCCACCACATCGTGTCGGGCTTGGATTTGTTGGATGTCTTTCAAAACCATGACCATCCATCGGTTGAGCAAACGCGCACCCATGGCCGATTGGGTTTTGTCCAAAATGTTGAGCAAAGTAACCGCTTCGAGATGAGGGGAGTGAATCAATTCTAAATTACGAATGGTGAACGGATCCATCCAAACGAAACTGTTTTCGTCCAAACGTTGGATTTGGGTCAAATGCTGTATGTTGAAATGATGGGTTTCATCCAAATAAGAAAAAATCGCGCCTGCAGCAATGGTGCCCAATTTTAAATGTTCAATGCCAAAACCTTTCAACGATTTTACTTTAAAATGTTGGGTCAATTTATCCAAGGCATAGTCGTACTGAAAAGCCCAATCTTCAATTTGAAAAGTACTTTTGATGTCGGATAAATTGAGTTTCTTTCTTTTTTGGTAAATCAATTCACTCGGACGGAAACTTTGAACCAGTTTTTGAAAATGGTCTTCATTTCCTTCAGAAACCAAAAATTCACCGGTCGAAATGTCCAATAGCGCCATGCCATACTGTTCGTTTTCTTGGTGAACGGCCATCAAAAAGTTGTTTTTCTTGGCAGAAAGTACTTCGTCATTGAGTGCAACGCCGGGTGTCACCAGTTCTGTCACACCTCTTTTGACAATGTTTTTGGTCAATTTAGGATCTTCCAATTGGTCGCAAATCGCCACCCGCAATCCTGAACGCACCAATTTCGGAAGATAAGTGTCCAAAGCATGGTGTGGAAATCCCGCCAGTTCGATGTGTGATGCTGCGCCGTTGGCTCTTTTGGTCAAAATGATGTCTAAAATTTGGGAACAACGGACTGCGTCATCACCGAAAGTTTCATAAAAATCGCCTACACGAAACAAGAGCAAAGCATCTGGATATTTTGCTTTGATGCTGTTGTATTGTTTCATCAAGGGGGTTTCTTTTTTTGCCAATGTATTGAAATTTTAGGAGCGCTAAGTTACTTTAAATTGTCCGCATCTAAAATTCGAGACTGGATTTTCAATAGAAAAAAGGAGGTTTTTCAAAATTATAGCGCTTTAGATTTTGAATTGTCAGCAGCTGCGCCGAGTTTTGCACCATGAGAAAGTTAAAACTCGAAGAATTGGGAAGGGTTTCTGTGGAGGAGTTCAAAGAAACTACAAAAATTCCTGTAGTAGTGGTTTTGGACCAGGTAAGAAGCATGCACAACATCGGTTCTATTTTTCGTTCGGCAGATGCTTTTTTGGTTGAGAAAATTTATTTGTGTGGCATTACAGCAAGGCCACCGCACAAGGAAATTCGAAAAACAGCCTTGGGAGCGACAGAAAGTGTGGAATGGGAATATGTGGAAGAAATTCATGAACTAATTCCGAGATTGAAAGCAGAGAATTATACGATATTATCGGTGGAACAAGCAGAAGGAAGTCAACGTTTGGGAGATTTTACCATTGACAATGAAAAGAAATATGCGTTGATTTTGGGGAATGAAGTTGATGGTGTGCAGCAATCGGTGATTGACCAAAGCGACCATTGTTTAGAAGTTCCGCAAGGTGGCACCAAGCATTCTTTGAACGTGAGTGTTTGTGCTGGCGTGGTTTTGTGGGATTTTTATAAAAATTTCGGAATTTAAACGGAATTATTTTTATATGCCTAAATTTGTTTCCAATGAAAAAAGTCCAAAAAATATTGATTTTTCCATGGGTCGTATTGATTCGCTTTTATCAAATTGCGATTTCGCCTTTGTTGGGCAGCAATTGTCGATTTTCACCGACTTGTTCACACTATATGTTGGAAGCATTGCGTGTGCATGGATTGATAAAAGGATTATATTTGGGCATTCATAGGATTTTTCGTTGTCATCCTTGGGGTGGAAGTGGATGGGATCCTGTACCAAAAAAAGAAAATATATGACAAAACTATTGTTTATCAACTGGGAGATTGACCCAGTCATGATTGGATTAGGTCCGATTCAAATCCACTATTATAGCTTAATGTGGATTTTGGCATTTGTAATGGGCTGGTATGTGATGAAAAAGATCTTCTCCATAGACAAAATCAAAATTGAATTGTTGGATCCTTTGTTTTTGTATTCTTTTTTGGGTGTGATCATCGGTGCGCGTTTGGGGGAGTTGTTTTACAATATTGATATGTACCAAGGCATGCCTTTTATGAATGCTTTGATTGAGATCTTTTTACCAGTTCAGCCAAATCCCAATGAAGCCGCTTTTTTTGGCTTGTTAAAGGGTTATGAATTCACCGGCTTTAGAGGATTGGCGAGTCATGGCGCTGCATTGGGCTTTTTGTTGTCCGCGTATTTGTTCAACCGAAAATATTTGAATAAAAATTTATTTTGGTTGTTGGACCGTGTAGCGATCACCGTTCCTTTGGGAGGCGCAGCGATTCGTTTGGGAAATTTTTTCAATTCAGAAATGGTCGGAAGTCCATCGGAATTGCCATGGGCAGTAAAGTTCATCAACCAAAGTTTGAGTTATGGTCCTGTGGTTCCGCGCCATCCAGCGCAGTTGTATGAAGCGGTATGTTATGTGATTGTGTTCTTTGTCATTTGGCACATTTATCGCAAAACCAACAAAAAATTGCTACAAGGTTATATTTTCGGCGTTTTCTTTATTTTGTTGTGGATGGTTCGATTTGTGGTCGAATTTTTCAAAGAAAATCAAGGGCAAGAATTTGTTGCACAAAGTTTGAAAATAGGTTTAAACAATGGCCAAATCCTTAGCATTCCGTTTATTTTATTGGGTGTTGTAGTCATGTTGACCTCAAAAAATAGATTAGATAAAGAAGTAAAATAAGATGAAAAAAATAAGTTGGGTGCTTGGCATATTATTGTTGATGCAAGCTTGTGAGAAAACAGAAAGCCAAAGTGTTACACAAGATTTGGTGGAAATTGAATTTACCAAAGAAGGCGTTTTGACCTTTTCAAATGAAGAAGGCGTTGCATTGAAAACCATTGACATTGAAATTGCGGACAATGCCAACAAGCGGGCAAGAGGTTTGATGGACCGTTCAGAAATGGCGGATAACCAAGGGATGTTGTTTATATTTGGTGATGATGAAGTAAGAAAACATACGTTTTACATGAAAAACACCCGAATTCCATTGGATATTCTTTATTTTGATCGCGATTCGGTTTTGATCAACATTGCTCGAAATGCAAAACCAGGTGCAGATTCAGAATTGGCGGGTGGAACGGTTGCTGCAGCCAAAGAAGATTCGAAATTCGTCGTTGAAGTCAATGGTGGATTGGCCGAAAAATGGGGCATTGAAGAAGGGGTGACCAAAATCAATTGGCAAAGAAATTAATTGGAAATTAGAATAACTTAAACAATAAAAGTATGGGAGTAATCAAAGAATTTAAAGAATTTGCAGTCAAAGGCAATGCTTTTGATATGGCAGTAGGGGTGATCATTGGTGGTGCTTTTGGAACAATTGTTTCCAGTATCATTGATGATTTGGTGATGCCAATTGTGGCAGCCATCATTGGTAAACCAGATTTTAGTAGCATTTATTTTGCCATGGGAACAGGCGCTTCAGAAATTCCTGCAGGAGCAACTTTGGCTCAGGCAAGAGAGTTGGCGCCAGATGCAGCGATTTTTGCTTATGGTAATTTCATTACTGTAGCCATCAACTTTATCATGTTGGCATTTGTGGTTTTCATGTTGGTCAAATCGATCAATAAGATGAAAAGAAAGCAAGAAGCAGCGCCTGAAGCAGCGCCAGCACCAACTGCAGAAGAGACTTTGTTGACAGAGATCAGGGATCTATTGAAAAACAAATAAACTATTCGAATCGGATAATCATAGGGTCTGTTTGAATGCTTGCATTACTTTCAAACAGACTCCTTTTGTATTATATCAAAAACAAAACATCATGAAACTTTCTCTTGTTCTTGAAGAATTAGAAAAATTGGCGCCAACTGCTTATGCAGAAGGTTTTGACAATGTGGGTTTACTCGTTGGGGATCCAGCGGCTGAAATTTCAAAAATTTTGGTGACTTTGGATACTTTGGAAACGGTAGTGGACGAAGCCATTGAGAAGGGCGCGAATTTGATCATCAGTTTTCATCCCATCGTTTTTTCTGGATTGAAAAAAATTACGGGAAAAACCTATGTCGAGCGGGTAGTGCAAAAAGCGATCAAGCATGACATCAATATTTATGCAACGCACACGGCTTTGGACAATGCTTGGTTGGGTGTCAACCATCAAATCGCTCAACAATTGAAATTGAAGCACACTGAAATATTGCTTCCTCAAAAAAGTACCTTGCAACAACTGGTGACCTATGTGCCGGTAGAGTTTGCGGCAGCTTTGAGACAAAGTTTGTTTGAAGCAGGCGCAGGAAAAATTGGGAATTACGACCAATGCAGTTTCAATGTCGAAGGAAAGGGAACTTTCAGAGGTGGAGTTCATTCCAATCCCAAAATCGGGAGTATCAATGAATTTCGAACTGAAAATGAGGTGCGCATTAGCGTTTTGGTGCCCAAACATTTGAAAGGGGAAATTCTGGATGCACTGATGAAAAATGAGTTTTATGAAGAAATCGCTTATGAATTAATCGATTTAAATAATGAGAATCAACACATCGGAATGGGCATGATTGGCGAGTTGGAAGAAGCGATGGAAGAAGTGGAGTTCTTGAATTATTTAAAAGAAAATATGCAAACCGAAATGGTCCGGCATTCTCAACTTTTGGGCAAGAAAGTGAAAAAAATCGCTGTGCTAGGCGGCTCTGGTAGTTTTGCGATACAGAATGCATTGCAAAAAGGCGCCGATGTTTTTGTGACGGCAGATTTGAAATACCATGACTTTTTTCAAGCAGAAGACCGGATTTTGTTGGCAGATATTGGACATTATGAGTCAGAACAATTCACTAAAAACTTATTAACTGCTTACCTGTCAGAAAAATTCCCTAATTTTGCAGTCCTTAAATCAGAGATTGATACAAATCCTGTTCATTACACGTAAGATATGGCAAAAAAAACTGAACAAAAAGAAATGAGCGTTGAAGAAAAACTTCGCGCCCTGTATGATTTACAATTGGTTGACTCTCGTCTGGACGAAATTCGAAACACCCGTGGTGAATTGCCATTGGAGGTAGAGGATTTGAGCGATGACGTGGCCCAAATGGAAAAAAGAATTCAGAAAATGGATGTGGAAATCCAGGAGTGGAATGTGGAAATCAAGTCGAAAAAAGAAGCGATCAAAGCTTCTGAAGCATTGATGAAAAAATATGCGAAACAACAAGACAATGTGAGAAACAACCGTGAATTCGAATCTTTGGCCAAAGAAATTGAATACCAAGATTTAGAAATTCAATTGTTTGAAAAACGCATCAAAGAGTTCAATGCAAGAATTGACCACAAGAAAGAAGCACAACAGGAAGCTAATGAGCGTTTGGCATCAATGAATGAACATTTGAAGCACAAAAAAGCAGAGTTGGATTCCATTGTCAAAGAAACAGAAAAGGAAGAAAAATTTTTGTTGAAAAAATCAGAGGAGTTTGCATCTGTCATCGAAGAGCGTTTGTTGAAAGCGTACAAGAGAATTCGTAGCAACATGAAAAACGGTTTGGCTGTGGTTCCAGTGCACCGTGATGCTTCTGTAGGATCATTCTTTACCATTCCTCCGCAAAAACAGATGGACATTGCGCAACGCAAGAAGATTATTTTTGATGAGCACAGTGGACGCATTTTGGTCGATGAAGAATTGGCGCAAGAAGAACAAGAAAAAATCGAAGCTTTGCTGAAATAATTCTGCAATAGCAATTGATACAAAAAATAAAAACCGTTTTGACAAGATCAGAACGGTTTTTTTATGCTTTCAAGTGATTTTATAAATTGAAATTAAATGTCTTCAAAATCCAAATTGGTGAATGATTGGGCAACTGAATTTTCGCTTGTGCTTTCGTGGCCGAAATTGGCTTCGTAATTTTTCTGATGGCGTTCCGAAATGACTTCTTCACCTTTTTGGTCCACAACATACGAAGTAGTTTCATCTAAAATCTCTCTGAAATTTTCAAAATCTTCTTTGTACAAATAAATTTTATGCTTTTTGTAGAAGAAGGAACCATCTTCATTGGTGTTTTTTTTGCTTTCGGTGATGGTCAGATAATAATCTCCCGCACGGGTTTCTCTGACATCAAAAAAATAGGTTCTGCGACCTGCTCTAAGCACTTTAGAATAAATTCCGTCTGCTTCTGTTCTTTCTAAATTTTCATTTTCATTCATCATGGGTGTATTGGAAAGTGTTAATCTTAGCAAACAAATCTATAAAAAAAATGTTAATTAACAATTTTTAAGAGAAAAATTCCTGCGGGTTGATCGCTTTTATAAAAGGCCATAAAAAAATGGCCAGTGTTTGTACTGACCATTTTTTATAAAAAGGGAAATGAAAAGTGTTATTTTATTTTGATGTCAAAAGGCATGCGAACTTGTATGCCTTGACCTTCTTTCATGGACTTCAACTCTTTGTACATTTGAAAATAATCATTGCCCAATTCTTGTTGAATGAAAGCTTCTGATTGAACATTTTGAAAGCCTTTCAAATATTCTTCAATGCCTCCTTTTCTAAATGGATAACTTTGAACGGAATATTTTTCAATGTTTGCTTTTTGTGCAGCTGCTTGGATGGCTTCTTCCAAAGTCCCAAAACGGTCGATCAGTCCACGTTCTAATGCTGCCGTTCCCGACCAAACGCGTCCTCCTCCGACTGCGTCTACTTCTTCATAGGTCATTTGTCGACCAGCCATCACGTGTTGAACAAAAACGCTGTACACATTTTCAGTCATTTGCGTCATCGTACCCATGCCGTTTTCTGACATTGGATTGAATACGGTGCGTAAAAAATCTGCGTTTTCATTGGTATTGACCACATCTGTTGTAAAGCCCAAGTTGTTGACTAATTTTTTGAAATTGGGCACCATGCCAAATACGCCAATCGATCCAGTGATGGTATTGGGGCTAGCAAAAATAGAATCTGCTGCCATGGCGATATAGTATCCACCAGATGCTGCCACATCACCAAAGGAAACGATGATGGGTTTCTTTTTGTGCAATTCCTTCAATTCTTGCAAGATTTCTTCCGCCGCATCTGCACTTCCACCTGGAGAATTCACCCGAAGCACAACTGCTTTGACATGGTCATTGTTGGCCAACTTTCGAATTTCTTTTTTATAAACCTCTGATTGAATGCCTGAATAGGATTCACCTGGCATGATGACGCCTGAAGCATACAATACAGCAACCTGGTTCTTCGTATTGTCGTTCTTTAAGGAAGCTGCATAATCAGTTAAGTTGACAGTATGTTTGGCGAGTACCTCATAAGGAATGTCTTTTTCTTTGATGTCCAAAGCCAATCGTTGGATCAAAGCGTTTTCATATTCTTTTTCATGGGCGATTTTATCGACCAACTTTGCGTTCAAAGAAGTATTGGGATTGAATGCGAAAAGGCTGTCCACATTTTGATTCAAAGTTTCAACCGACATATTTCTTGATTGTGCAACTTCTTTGGCATAAACCGCCCAAATGTCACCGAGCAAAAGATCCAATTGCTCCCGGTTTTCATCGGACAAATCATCCCTTAGATAAGGTTCAACAGCAGCCTTGTATGCGCCATGACGGATGACTTGGAAATCAATGCCGTATTTGTCGCCAAAATTTTTGTAAAAAAGGACTTCAGAACTTAGTCCTTGGAAAAAGACCATGCCCAAAGGATTTTGAAAAATAGAATCGGCTGTTGAATTCAGAATATAAGCGGATTGATCGGCGTTGTGCGAATAAGCATAGATGAACTTTCCTTCCGATTTGAAATCCACCAATGCGTTTCGAATGTCGGTCAATTGAGACGTCCCACCATTAAAAGACTGAACTTTGAGACTGATTCCTTTGATTTTATCATCTTCTTTGGCAGCTTGAATGGCGCGGATGATGGTGTTGAAATAGACACTTTCTTCTGTAGAAGGAGCGAATAGATTGAACTCTTCATCCATACTGCTTTCCTTGATGGGCGCATTGAAAGTCAATTCCAAAATGGAGTTGTCTTTGGTCGATTTTTTATTGAACATTTCACCTGCCATTGAAAACATAACAATGACAAATAATGCCAACCCAAAGAGTGAAAACGTAAGGATGTTTCCAATGATGACGGCAACCACATTGCCAAAAAATCTTTTCATATTTCAGAATATTAGTTGTTATTTTGCCGATATGTCGTACAATCGTGTGGTTTTGTTACTGGGAACGAATTTAAATAATAAAGAAAAAAATTTAAATGAAGCCAAGTCTTTGATAGAGTGTGAGATATCTTCTATTCACTCCACTTCTGAAATTTTGGAAACCGAACCAGAAGGCTATCAGTCTCAACATTCTTTCTTGAATCAGATGATTGAAATTCACACCTCTTGTTCTCCCATGGAATTACTACACAGCGTCAAAGCAATTGAAAATAAAATGGGTAGAAAGTATCTCACTACTGATCAAGTTTACCAAGATCGAATCATTGATATCGATATACTCACATTTAATGAGATTAATTTCAATAGTTCCCGATTAATTGTACCTCATCCTCAGATTAAAACTAGAAAATTCATAAATAGTTTTAGAAATTCCCTTTTGAAAGGATAATTTGATTAAATTTGCCTAAAATATATTTTTAAGTATAAAATAGTTTATCAACCAACCAAACAATATTTTATGAAAAAATTTTGCTTACTCTCTTTGATGCTTTTTTGTGTACCATTGTTATTCGCACAAGAAAACCATCCAAAAAGATTTACCAACGCTGACAAAGAATACAATGATTGGTATATTTCAGTTTTTGCTGGTGCCAATGCATTGCAAAACACAGATTTAGTGAGTTGGGGAAGTGGCTACGGCTTCAATCCTGGCTATGACGTTCAATTGCAGTTGACCAAAGAAGTGACCCATGCTTTTGGGATTGCTTTGATGGGGCAACATGGGAAAACCAAACAATTTGGTACGGGACTTCAAATTGACAAAAGACATGAATGGGAGGGAAAAACCACTTATTATGGTTTGACTTTACTAGGAGATTTGAATTTGAGCATGTTGTTCAGAAGAGTGGACAACCCTTCTCAATTTAAATGGGCTTGGCATGCATATGCTGGGGCTGGAATCATCGCTTACAAAGCAGAAAGAAGAGCAGTAGACGGTGACAATATTTGGCGAATAGTTGATGACGTAAAATTCAATGACCGTTCGGTATTTGCGCAAGTCGGTACAGGGGTGCGTTACAAATTGAGCCGTAGGTTTGATATGGAAATGAGAGCCATGTACGTGATGACAGGAGATGAGGAGTTTGATGCTTCTGGTGAACCTGTCCCAGGTTATTGGACTTTAGCTGATAACGAAGAAGGTCGTGATGACAACATGATGACAGTTTCTTTGGGATTGCATTATAAAATTGGAAAACACAAAGAGTCATTGCAGTGGTATACTGCACCTGCACCTGTATTGAGCGTTGTTGATGCGCCTTGTACAGATAGTGACAATGATGGAGTTTGTGATATCATGGATCAATGTCCAGATACGCCAGAAGGATATGCAGTGGATGGCAAAGGTTGTCCATTGGATAGCGACAAAGATGGTGTGCCAGATACAATTGACGAATGTCCGACGATTCCAGGTCCTCCGACCAATAATGGATGTCCGATTCCAGTCGTTCAAGTAAGTGTTGGAAGCATTGCTTCTAATTTAACTGACATTATCCAAGGAATTGAATTTGATTATGACAAAGATGTGATCAGATCTGTTTCTTACCAGAAATTGGACCAAGCTTTCTATGTGTTGGAAGCACATCCTACTTATAAATTTTATGTAGAAGGACATACAGATGCAGCTGGAAGCGCTAAATATAACATGGATTTATCTGAAAGAAGAGCCGCTTCTGTGGTGAGATATTTGGTAAACAAAGGAATTCCTAGCAGCCAATTGATTCCAGTAGGAAAAGGAAAATCTGATTTGAAACACGTTGAATGTGATCCAACAAGCAACTGTGCGCCATGGAAAAACTTAGAGAACCGTCGCGTAGTATTTAAACCATACGGTGACCAAGACATGGATGCAGTTGAGGTAGTTGAATAAACTCAATATTTACACTATACAAAAGCCGTTTCATTGATTTGAAACGGCTTTTTTTGTTCTTGATGTTCTTTAGTTGTAACAATGTTTATAGTGATAGCAAGAAAATTGAATGGCTGTTGGATGAAGATTTAATTAATGGTTTAAATTAGTGAATTCAAATTAATAGACATGCTTTTAGGTATTGTATTGCTTCTTCTTGGGTTGGTGTATTTTTCCTATTTGTTGTGGGACAACTATGAGGCGAAATGGGATGAATACAGTCATTTGTTGAAAGGGTATTATGCAGCAGTAATTTTAATCTTATTGGGTTAATTGTTCAAGCGATTGGTTGAAATAAGGAATGAATCCCAACAAAAAAGGGAACCCAATTTGGATTCCCTTTGTCTATTTTGATTTGCTTGTTTAACTTAAGCAACGACTTCTTTGACTCTGTCTGCAGCTTCTTGCAAAGTAATGGCAGAAAGTACTTTCAATCCTGAATCATCAATCATCTTTTTGGCAATTTCAGCATTGGTTCCTTGCAAACGAACGATGATCGGTACTTGGATCGCATCCCCCATGTTTTTGTAGGCATCCAAAATTCCTTGTGCCACACGGTCGCAACGAACAATCCCTCCAAAGATATTCACCAAAATGGCTTTGACTTGGTCGTCTTTCAAAATGATGCGGAAAGCTTTTTCTACACGTTCAGCGTCAGCCGTTCCTCCAACGTCCAAGAAGTTGGCTGGGCTTCCTCCAGATAATTTGATGATGTCCATGGTTGCCATAGCCAATCCTGCTCCGTTAACCATACAACCTACGTTTCCGTCTAATTTCACGAAATTCAAACCAGCTTCTCCTGCTTCAACTTCAGTTGCATCTTCTTCTCTGGTATCTCTTAATGCAGCCAAATCCGCATGACGGTACAATGCACTGTCGTCCAAAGACACTTTTGCGTCCACTGCTAAAATTTGGTTGTCAGAGGTTTTCAAAACTGGATTGATCTCAAACAAAGAAGCATCAATTCCTTCGTAAGCTGCATACAAAGCGGTGATGAATTTCACACCATCTTTGAAAGCTGCACCGCTCAAACCTAAGTTAAATGCGATTTTTCTTGCTTGGAAACCTTGCAATCCAACTGCTGGATCGATTTCTTCTAAAAATATTTTTTCTGGCGTTTCTTCTGCAACAGCCTCGATGTCCATTCCACCTTCGGTCGAATACATGATCATGTTTACGCCTTTGGCGCGGTTCAACAAAACGGAAACATAAAATTCTTCTGTTTCTGCTTCACCAGGATAATAAACGTCCTCAGCGATCAGTACTTGGTGTACTTTTTTTCCTTCAGCTGAAGTTTGAGGGGTAACCAATTGCATGCCGATAATTTCAGATGCTCTTGCTTTAACCTCCTCTAAATTTTTAGCCAATTTAACGCCTCCACCTTTACCACGGCCTCCTGCGTGTACTTGTGCTTTAACGACATGCCATCCTGTTCCAGTTTCTTCAGTCAACTTTTTGGCTGCTTCTACCGCTTCGTCTGGTGTGGTTGCTACAATTCCTTTTTGTACTTTAACACCGTATCTACTTAAGATTTCTTTTCCTTGATATTCGTGAAGATTCATTTCTAAAAATTTTTTACGTTGCGCAAAAGTAAGAATTTTATCGCAGGATATCTATTTATTCCAGATTGATTTTGGTCAGATGCAAGGATTAAGCAGTGCTCGTTGAATTTGTAATAAAGCTTTATTTTGTTTTTCAATTGAAATCTTGCTTTCTCTCGATTGATTCCATTCTGCTTTTGTTATTTTTGCTCAAATTGTTTTATGAAAAAATCAATTTACTTATCGATTGGACTGATTGTATTGATCAATTTGGTCCAAGCTTTTTTCACGCCAATTGCAGATGATGAAGCTTATTATTGGGTTTGGTCTCAAAATCTGGCTTGGGGTTATTTTGACCATCCGCCGATGGTGGCTTGGTGGGGGGCCTTGGGGTATCAATTGTTTCAAAATGAATTGGGGTTTCGGTTGTTGACGGTTTTGATGAATGGCTGTGCGCTGTGGATTTTGTATGAAATGCTTCAACCTCAAACCAAAAATCAAAGGAATGTATTTTGGGTGCTGATGGGTTCTGTTTTGGTTTTTTCAATGTTTGGATGGATCACGACACCGGATGCGCCTTTGTTGTTCTTCACGGTTTTTTATTTGTTTTCGTTGAAGCAATTCATTCAAAAAGAGAATGTCTTGTCGATGGTGTTGTTGTCCATTGCTTTGGCTGGATTGATGTACAGCAAATACCATGGCATTTTGGTGATCGTCTTTACTTTGCTCCCGATGCTGTGGAATGTATGGAAAAAGCCGAAGTTTTATGGCGCGGTTTTGTTGAGTTTGCTATTGTACAGTCCACATTTGTATTGGTTGTTGCAACATGATTTTGTGCCATTTCAATACCATTTCTCGGAAAGAAGTGCGGATGAAACTTTTGAATGGAATCAATTGTTGACTTATTTTGTGATTTATTTTTTGGGAGCAGCGCCATTGTTGAGTTATTTTATTTTGAAGGCGATGGTTCAATTCAAGCCAGAAGATGCGTTTCAACGAAGTGTACAATATTTGGCGATTTTACCCGGGGTATTTTTCTTTTTGATGTTGTTCAAAGACAAAGTTCAACCGCAATGGTTGTTGATTTCTTTTGTGGGGATGACGATTTTGGTTTATGAATTTTATAAAGAAAAGGAAATCAATCCTTGGTTTTTTCGATTGGGATGGCTGAGTGTGTTGTTGGTTTTGTTGGTGAGAATCGGATTGGTTTTGCCGTCGGTTTCTCCGTTTGAAAAGAACAAACAATTTGCTGAAGAATTGAAAGCTTTTGATTTGGATCAAGTGGTTTTTGAGAAATACCAAGAAGCTTCTGTTTTTATGTTTTACAATCCAGAGAAAAAGGCGACCACGCACCGAACGATTGGCAACCGCAGAAGTCAGTACAGTTTGTGGAATTGGGAAGATGGATTTCAACATCAAACGATACAATATGTTTCGCCTTGGGTTCGTTCGGATCGTTCTTTTGTGGGTGGACGCAAGAATTATACTTATTACATCAAAGAAATTCCCGATTACTTGACCTATCATTTGTTGGAAATTGAAACTGAAAGCGCAATGAAAACTGGGCAGAATGATGAGGTACAATTGAAAATTAGGATTTACAATGGGCACGAACATGCGGTGAATTTGGGGGAGGATTCTTTGTTGCAATTGAATGCGACGTATTACCAAGACAAACAATATGAGTTATTGTATAGCCCAACAATTAAGCTAGAGGATTTGACTTTGGCAGCGGGGGAAACGAAGAATTTGATCATTTCATTTCGAAACATTGATCAAAAAGGCGTTTACAAAGTTTGTATTGGGGTGAATTATGCGCCGATCGGGACGACTTATCTTTCTGCGCCGATTGATTGGATCAGTGATTGAGTTTGTTTTTATACCATTGAGAAGTTAGGGGATTAAGGTTTTTAACCACGACTTGTCCCGATTTTTCGGGATAGGGACATAGGCTTGAGAGAGAGGCGGTAGTTTCCTCTGCGAGGAATTGAGCTTTTTATCATTAAGAAGTTAAGGGACTTGGAATTTGGGTTTAAATGATAATTTCTATTTTCTGATTCCTAATTTTTCTTTGGTTTGTTGTGTTTATAGGACAGCGTATCAATTATATTCATGGCATAAAAAATAATAATACATTAACAACTGGTTATGGGTTTTAAATTCAAAAATATTCTTTTGCATGTAATTGGCTATCTATTTTTCATAAGCGCGATTTTTGGTCTATCTAAATATTTTTATTTTCCTATAAAAAACGAGGAGGGGATAGAGTATATTTACTAACCATCATTTATAGCATTAATTGTATTAGTATTGGCTTCCTATTGTATTTATTGTGGCGGATTTTTTTTCAGAAAAAAGCTCATTTTGTATTCGTTTTCCTTTTAGTGATTATTGTATTGGTTTATTTAAATGTGTGGATATAATTTTATCATTTTTTTGGAACAGTGAGCAGAGGAAGAATTGTAGAGTTGTCGGTCAAGCCGTTGAAAAAAGCTACAATATCATGAAAAATAAAATGATACAAATGAGAATATTAAATTTAATCATTGTTTTGTTTTTGATTACTGGATGTAATCAAGAAAGAGTTGAAATTCGGGTTGATAGATTGAATGGTGATTTGATTTATTATTCAATTATCAATCGTTCTAAAAAGGATATTCAATTTCTAAAACCCATGAAGTATTTGTGTTATTCTGATTCATTAAAACTGAAAAAGGAATATGCTATCCTTTCTTTGGGCGAAAATACTGATAGTGGTTTTTTTAGCTCATATAGTGGTGGAACTATGCCAGATTTTGAGCATAGCGATGCAATTAAAGATTATTTAGATCAAATTAATGGATATAAAAATTTGTCTAATTATAAAGTGATTACAGTGAAGAAAGGACAAAGTTATACAGATAGCTTGCTAATTCCTATTGGTATAGATTCGCCTTGTGCTCTATATCCCGAAATTAATGAAAAAACAGTGATGAATTTATCTGGTGGTGAATTGAATATGAATCTAAATTCAAAATATATTTTAGATGCACTATAATTTGGTATCACAAAACAATGGTTTTCAAAATGGAAATAAATTATCACACATTGATAGAAAAGCTCAAAGAAACTATAGACAGCAACTATGATTGTTCTATTTTAATGTTTTTTGCAGGCGATTTTATGATGGAAGAAGAAGAAAACATTGAGTTGAGTCATGATTTTTCTCCACTGCTATTGTATTTTGACACTATAGCTTGTAATGATAAAGTTGAGTTCAAGGAGTTTATTGATTTTTTATACAGTATTTGTAAAGAAAGAGAAATAGACGGTTTTGATGTAAATTATATTTTGAATAAAGAAGAAATAAACACGCTCATAGATCAATACAAATTAGGATTTATTCCCAAAGATTTACTTGTTGACAGATTAAAAAAATATTTTTTCTCAGATAATATTGATGATCTTATCAAATTATTTGAAAAGCGTGTAAATATTAGCATTGCAGTTTAAATAAGGTTTTCAAAACACTTCTGGCGATGTTTCTTATGTTTTGAGTTTAAGCAGAAAATTACTGAATCCCTTTGGCTTCTAACCAACGGCGGTATTTGGCGGCATTTTTTTGGTGTTCTGCATAGCTGTTGGTGAAGCTGTGGTAACCGGGACGGTCAGGATCTGCACAGAAAAATACAAAAGGATGTTGCTCGGGTTGGAGCACCGCATCTACCGCAGTCAAATTGGGCAAACAGATGGGCGCAGGCGGCAAACCATGGACTTTGTAGGTGTTGTATGCAGAAGGTGTTGCCAAATGACCAAAACGCACCCGTTGAATTTGGTGGTTGAAACCATTTTGCATACGATAGGCGTAAATGGACGTGGGGTCGGCTTCTAATTTCATGCCTTTGGCCAAACGGTTCAGATACGCTTGGGCAACTTTGGGTTGTTCATCGGCTTTGGACGCTTCCATTTGAACGATGGATGCCAAAGTAAAAACTTCCAATTGGGTGAAATTCATTTTCTCAGCCTGTTGTTGTCTTTTTTCTGTCCAAATTTTATCGAATTCTTTGCCCATGCGATCAGCAAATTGTTTTCCAGAAGTATTCCAGAAAAAATGATAGGTATTGGGAGAGAAAAATAATTTGACAGTTTCTTCGTCTAAATTCTGGTCTTTTTCTTTTGCCCAAGCCATGATGCCATCGACGATTTGTGCGGAGTCGGCTTCGATGTTTTTGGAAACGGAGGCTGCCAAATGAAAAATGGTCGGTTCGTTTTGGATCCTTACCCGAACTTCTTCTTGTGTACCAATGATCAATCTCTGTACGAGCGCTTTATTGGTGTCGTCTGCGTTCAATTTGTATTTTCCCGCTTTGATGTGGTTGGGATACTCTTTGAAAGTTGCGTATTTTTCAAATGATTCGACGTTTTTCAATTTGTTTTCCAAAGAATCCAACACTTCTTGGAAGTTGGCATTGCTTCTAATATACACAAAATCATCTTGTACTACATTGTGCTTTTTCCCTTCGAAATAATGGCAACTTGTCGTCAAAAGCAAAGTACTGATCATGGCCAAAAATAGGCTGTTTTTTTTCTTCATTTTATTCACTTTCATTGATATCAATTTCTCCTTTGAATACCATTTTTGCAGGCCCCGACAACCAAATGTTTTCATAATTGCCTTCGTCATTTTTCTGGAATCGAACATTCAAAAACCCGCCCAAAGTTTCAAGCGTTACTTCATTTTTGGACAATAAATTTAATTCGTTGGCCGCAATCGCGGCAGCAGTTACGCCCGTGCCACAAGCCAAGGTTTCATCCTCGACACCACGTTCGTAGGTCCTGATTTTAAAGTGGTTTTCCGCTGTTTTTTGTACAAAATTTACATTGCTTCCTGCTTCAAAATAGGGTGCGCCATACCGAATTTTCGCGCCTTTTTCCTTGACATTGATTTCAGCTAGATTGTCCACGAATTCAACGTGATGGGGCGAACCCGTGTTGAGGAACAGATGATCGTCAAATTGTTGGATGGATGCCACATCGCTCATTTTTAATTCAATCCTTTCTTGTTTGATGACGGCTTGATGCAAACCATCGGTGGCGATGAATGTAGTTTCATTTTCAATGAGGTTCAAATCTTGGGCAAAACGCACAATGCATCTTCCGCCATTGCCGCACATGCTGCTTTCGTTTCCATCCGCATTGAAATACACCATGCGAAAATCAGTCTTGTCGTCTTTTTGCAATAAAATCAAACCATCGGCGCCAATGCCAAAATGGCGGTCGCACAGTCGCTCAATCCATTGGGGTTGGATCGGGAAATTCTTGTTGCGGTCATCGATCATCACAAAATCATTTCCTGCGCCTTGGTATTTGTAAAAGCTCAATTTCACTTTAAAGTTTTTAACAAAATTAAGAAATTATGTCAGAGTGCATTTGTTAAAAAGTGAACATTTCGCCAAACTATTTCAAGAAGTGGTCTTAATTGTTAAAACGAGGTTAAAGCCCTTGTGAGAGTGAGCTTATTGGTATTAAATTTGACTCATCAAAACGAATTGAACTTAAAAACAATTTACTTATGAAAAAATATTTTGGATACTTGGCCGTCGGGATTTTTAGTGCGGCGTTTACGTTGGCTGGGATGAATTGGTTGAATGAAAATAGAGGAGAAGTTTCATTGATTTCGACTTCTGATACCAAGCAGGATGAAGGCAATTTTTCTTTTGTGGATTACAAGGGAAGTGTGGCTTATACCGCGCCTAATTTTGTGGAAGCATCGAGCAAGACCGTCAATGCGGTGGTGAGCATCATTAATTTTGCCAATCCGACACAAACCAAAAGAAGTGCGGATCCATTTGAGTTCTTTTTTGGTTTTCCGCAACAAGAGCGTGATCCAGACATGCCGAGTGGACAAGGTTCGGGGGTGATCATTTCACAAGATGGTTACATCGTGACCAACAACCACGTGATCAAAGGTTCCAATAAAATCGAAGTGGTGTTGAACAACCAACGTTCTTATATGGCGGAATTGATCGGAACGGACCCGAATACGGACATCGCTTTGTTGAAAATCGATGAGAAAGGATTGCCTTTTATCAAATTCATCGATTCTGATTTGATCAATGTAGGCGATTGGGTCTTGGCGGTTGGAAATCCTTTTGGTTTGAATTCTACGGTGACGGCTGGAATTGTTTCTGCCAAAGGAAGAAGTATTGACATTTTGAGAAGAAATGCGAGCAATCCCATCGAATCCTTCATTCAAACAGATGCGGCAATCAATCCTGGAAACAGCGGTGGTGCTTTGGTGAATCCCAACGGAGATTTGGTGGGGATCAACACGGCGCTTTCTTCACCGACAGGTACTTTTTCAGGCTATGGTTTTGCGGTGCCTTCCAACTTGGTGAAAAAAGTAGTAGAAGACATCAAAAAATACGGCATGGTTCAACGTGGTTATTTGGGGATTGAAGGTATGGACTTGAATGATGAGTTGATAGTCAAAAAATACAACAAAGAGAGAGGCACCAATTTGAAAAGCCAACAAGGAATTTTGGTGAACAATGTGACAGACAAAGGTGGTGCGCAAGCTGCTGGAATTGAAAAAGGAGACATCATTATCGAAATTGATGGAAAAAAAATCACTAGTTTTGGTAAATTGACTTTTGCAGTGGGTAGCAAATATCCAGGCGATAAAGTGGAAGTAAAGATTTTGAGAGATGGCAAAGAAAGAACTTATACCATCACTTTGAGAGACCAAAAAGGCAATGCAAAAACACGATCAATTGCTGATTTGAGTGTGGCTGAAAAATTAGGGGCGGAGTTTGAACCATTGACCGATCGTCAAAAGATTAGTTTCGGTATTGATCACGGGGTAATGGTGAAAAACCTACAACCTGGTAGTAAGTTAGCAGGAATTGGCATTGGCGAGAATTTCATTTTATTGAAAGTGAATGACAAAGATGTGGCCTCGCAAGAAGATGTGGAGAAAATTCTTCAGAAAAACAAAGGAAAGGTTTCTGTAAGTTATGTCGATCTCTATGGTAGAATTTATACCCGAGGATTTACTTTGGACTAACCCACATTTCAACGAATAAAAGAAAGGCACAAGCTTCGGTTTTGTGCCTTTTTTTTGTTGAATCGAAGGACGATCCATTGATTTGGTCCTTGTGTTTTTGGTGTAGAAATGTTGTTGGAGAATCGTTGGCTTTTTAAGCGATGATTTGGCACATTTTACTTAAATTAGCGATTCAATTTTTTAATTCAAATAAAACAAATAAAATGAAAGAAGTTGTTATCGTATCAGCTGTGAGAACGCCCATCGGGTCATTTTTGGGAGGGTTGTCTTCCGTTCCTGCGACCCAATTAGGCGCCATAGCGATCAAAGGAGCTTTGGATAAAATCAATTTAGATCCTCAAACGGTTCAAGAAGTTTACATGGGCAATGTTTTGCAGGCAGGCGAAGGCCAAGCACCAGCAAGACAAGCAGCATTGGGGGCAGGAATTCCGAACACGGTTCCTTGTACAACAGTCAATAAAGTATGTGCATCTGGAATGAAAGCCTTGATGTTTGCGGCACAAGCCATCAAATGTGGCGATGCGGATGTTGTGGTTGCGGGAGGAATGGAAAGCATGTCTCAAACGCCATTTTATAGCATGAATACCAGAACGGGAAATAAATTTGGGAATACTCAATTGATCGATGGAATTTTCCACGATGGTTTGCAAGATGCATACAGCAAAGAAGCCATGGGCGTTTCTGCGGACAAAACAGCTGAGAAACACCAAATTTCAAGAGAAGACCAAGATGCTTTTGCGATCGAATCCTATACGCGTTCTGCCGATGCTTGGAAATCGGGGAAGTTTGACAATGAGATTGTTCCAGTAAGTATTCCACAAAGAAGAGGGGAGCCGATCATCATCCAAGAGGACGAAGAGTTCAAAAATGTTCATTTGGATAAAATTCCAGGTTTGCGTGCGGCTTTCACAAAAGACGGAACCGTCACTGCGGCCAATGCTTCTACTTTGAACGATGGTGCCTCTGCCTTGATTTTGATGTCGAAAGAAAAAGCAGAAGAATTGGGCTTAAAACCTTTGGCAAAAATCGTTGCTTATGGTGATGCGTCTCACGAACCTGAATGGTTTACGACAGCACCAGCTAAAGCAATTCCAGTTGCTTTAGGCAAAGCAGGATTGAAAGCTGAAGATGTTGACTTCTGGGAATTCAATGAAGCTTTTTCTGTTGTAGGGATTGTAAATACCCAAATCTTGGGATTGGATCCGAAAAAAGTGAACGTCAATGGTGGTGCGGTATCTTTGGGCCATCCATTAGGAAATTCAGGATCGAGAATCTTGGTGACTTTGATCAATGTCTTGAAACAAAACGGTGGAAAAATTGGTGGTGCTGGAATCTGTAATGGAGGAGGAGGCGCTTCTGCGATGATCATTGAAAATATTGATTAATACCTTCATCTCAATATTGAATAAAAAAAATCATCTTAGAAAAATTCTAAGATGATTTTTTATGTGATGGTGTTGAACCATTAAGCTTCCTCAGTCGGAGTGCTTTCAGTTTCTGATGCAGTTGTTTCAACTACTTCAGTTACTTCTTCAACAACATTTTTCTTAGGGTCATTGGCATACAAAGGGTTGTCATATTTGAATGAACTTTCCTCTACTTTGTTTGCTGCTGCCAATCTTTCCGCATCCATTCTAGCTACTTCTGCTTTTGCTTTTGCCGCTTCTTCCGCTCTTTTGATGGATTCTTGGTCAGCGATCACTTCAAATTCGAAATCAACTTCAACCTCTCTGTGGAAACGGATTTTTGCCGTATTCATTCCCATACGTTTGATGGTATTTCCAGGGATTTTGATATTTTTTCTTTCGATGTTTACACCTGCTTTCACCAAAGCTTCAGCCAAGTCAGCATTGTTCACTGATCCAAATAATTTGGTTCCTGAACCAACTTTGGTTTCGATTTTAATTTCTAAACCTTCTAGTTTGGCTGATTTTTCTTTTGCTTCTGCGATTAGTTTTTCTTCGTCTGCTTTGCGTGCTTCCATAAGTATCGCCAAAGCTTCTCTTTCTTTTGGAGTAGCGATGATGGCTTTTCCTTGTGGAATCAAAAAGTTTCGAGCATAACCTGGTTTTACTGAAACAATTTCAAATTCAAAACCTAAATTTTCTACATCTTGTTTTAATATAACGTCCATTTTCTTTCTTCTTTTAGGTTTGACTTATTTTAATTGATCACCAATGAATGGCATTAATGCTAAATGACGTGCGCGTTTGATTGCGGTCGCCACTTTGCGTTGGTATTTCATTGAAGTTCCTGTGTAACGACGCGGCAAAATTTTACCTTGTTCGTTCACAAATTGCAACAAAAATGCAGGATCTTTATAATCTACATGTTTGATGCCGTATTTTTTGAAACGACAAAACTTTTTGTTGGTTTGCGTTTCGATATCCAATTGAGACAAGTAGCGGATTTCACTTTCGCCACCTTGTGCTGCTTTTTTTGCTAATTCGTCGATTGCCATTTTTTTTAGTTTTAAGCGTTAGATTTTTCTGATTTTAATTTAACTCTGCGTTTTTCCGCCCAGTCGATACCGTGTTTGTCTAATTTCACAGTTAAAAATCGGATGATACGCTCGTCACGTTTGTACATCAATTCCAATGCTGAAACCAACTCATGGTTTTCGGTCTTGAATTCAATCAAATGGTAAAAGCCATTTCTTTTATTTTGAATTGGGTAAGCCAATTTTTTTAGGCCCCAATTTTCTTGTGCTACGATTTCTCCGTTGGATTCTTTCAAGAAATCTTGTACTTTTTTAACTGCTTCCTCCACCTGAGTTTCAGATAGAACGGGAGTTAAAATGAAAACAGTTTCATAATGAGTCATTTATATAAATTTTTGATAATTTGGATGCAAATGTAGTGTGTTTTTATTTGCTATCAAATTTTTCGACGATAAATTCATGAGAATTAGTCAGCAAATCGCCGTAAATTTAAATGGAATTAAAAATCGGAAGCCATGAAAGCAAAGTTAATGGATTTATTTGGATACAATACATTTTATAACCAACAATTGATACAAGCCGTCACGGCGCACTTTGATCAGTTGCCCCAAAGAGTGGAGGAAATACTCAATCACATACTGAACTCTCATCTCTTTTGGAACCGTAGGATTTTGGGGGAAACCGACATTGACCGTTGGCAGATGCATCCTTTGTCGGAACTTGCAGCACTCGATACGCGTAGCCATCAGCTGACTGCTTGGATTTTGGACCACCGTGCTTTGGAGGAAAGCATTTCATTTCAAAACTCCAAAGGAAGCATTTCTGAAGCCAGTATAGAGACTATTTATTTTCATTTGATCAATCATGGGACTTACCATCGTGGCCAATTGGCGCTCTTGTTTCGACAAGCCAATGTAGCGCCTCTGCAGACGGATTATATATTCTACAAAATCCACCATGCGCAGTGAAATTTGATGTTTTTTTCTTGTATTTACCGAAGTATAGTCCCTTGATTCAAATGTTTAACTGTATGGATATAAAGATTCTACTTAATTTATAATGAATCTAATTTCAGTTTGGAATTCGTGTTTAAAATGCTATGGATCTGATTGTTGTGTTTTGATATTTATTTAATAGTTGCTTATAAATATGTCGTAGATCATTGTTTGTCTGTGTTTTTTTTGCTATTGATTTTTGGCTAATTGCTTAAAAATGCTATGTTTGTAACTCTTATAATGCTAAAATTTAATTGTCAAGAAATTTTTAAACAATTATTATATATGAAAAGAAATGTACTTTTATTGTCAATTTTGATGATGGCTACAGCTACTTATTCTCAAGTGGGTATTGGTACGGGAAATCCTAATGTCAATGCTTTATTGGAATTGGATGCCACAGACAACAAAGGAGGCTTGTTGATGCCCAGGGTAGAATTGGTTGCGACCGATGATGCATCGCCATTGACAGCGCATGTGCAAGGAATGACTTTGTACAATACCGCGACCACGACGGGCGCAAACAGCGTTTCTCCAGGCTACTATTACAATGATGGGAGCAAATGGATCAAGCTCAATGCCGGTGGTGGAAGCTCTGCAAATGCTTGGGATTTGGAAGGAAATGCTGACACAGATCCTGATCTTAATTTTATAGGAACGACGGATAATCAACCTTTGCATTTTAGAGTGAACAATCAGCCAGCGGGTTTAATTGAATCGCGCCCAGACGGAAATATATTCTTTGGATTGAATGCTGGGAATACAGAAATGGATGGAACTGGCAATATAGGTATTGGCGAAAAAGTCTTAAGTAATACCACACTCGGGTTCAGTAATATTGGGATTGGGTACAATGCCTTGTATTTAAATAGTACTGGATTTAACAATTTGGCAATTGGTATGGGGGTGCTTGCAGAAAATACAACAGGAAACAACAATATTGGCTTAGGTGGACTGTCTTTAGAAAAAAATACAACGGGAGTAGGAAATATTGCGGTTGGGATTACTGCTCTCTATCGCAATACAGAGGGAGAGTTGAATACAGCAATTGGTTATGCTACATTGTTGGATAATACCATTGGTGGGTACAATACAGCTTATGGCGCAATGGCTTTGGCTAAAAATATTACAGGAAACAATAACACAGCTGTAGGAGTGGGAGCGCTTACCAATTCTCTAACCGATGACAATACTTCGCTAGGATTTAAATCATTGCATAACAATACAGAAGGAGTGTACAATACAGCAACAGGAACCGAAGCATTGTATTCTAATGTTAGTGGTAGTGGTAATGAGGCGCATGGATACCGCGCACTTTATTCCAATATTACAGGGTACTCAAATACAGCTTCGGGATTTAATTCGCTGTTTAATAATACTACAGGTGCGCAAAACGTAGCCTTAGGAAGCGAGGCGTTACTGAATAATATCGATGGACGAAATAACACGTCGATTGGTGTACGTTCTCTTTATCAAAATACAGAGGGTTATAATAGTGTAGCGGTTGGTCTTGAAGCGCTTGAAGCTAATATTGTTGGAAAAGAAAATACAGCACTTGGAATGCGTGCATTGTTGGAAAATACGGTTGGAGAATACAATACTGCAGTAGGAAATTATGCGCTTCGAAGTAACGAATCAGGAAACTTTAATACAGCTATTGGTTATAATGCTGGTCCTCAATTTCAGACGGATTTAAATAATTCAACTGCGATTGGAAGTGGTGCAATTGTAGATGCCAGTAACAAAGTTCGAATTGGGAATACAGATGTTACCGTGATTGAGGGGCAAGTGCCTTTTACGACGCCTTCGGATGCGCGTTTCAAAAGCAATGTCCAACAAAACGTTCCAGGTTTGGCTTTCGTCAATAAATTGAATCCAGTAACTTATTATTTTGACAACCACAAAATGGAGCAAAAACTGAGCAAGAATACTGATGCGAAACAAAGTTCAGCACCTAAAAAAGTTCAAACTGGATTTTTGGCGCAAGAAGTAGAAAAAGCTGCTCAAGCATTGAATTATAGTTTTGATGGGATTAATGCGCCAGAAAATGAAGATGGATACTACACCTTGTCGTACAGTCAATTTGTGGTGCCTTTGGTACAAGCTGTTAAAGAGCAGCAAGAAATGATTGAAAAGCAACAAGCATTGATGGAGTCCATGCAAGCAAAAATAGCCGAATTGGAAGCCAAATTGAATCAATAAAAGCTAACCCCAATCAACCCTTAAACAAGAAAGCCGTAATTCATTTGAATTACGGCTCTTTTTTTTATACTTAATTTTTAAAGGTTTTCTACTTCAGCAGTCCATTTCAATCCACTGATGTCTAGCAATTCCAATTGATAAGCATGATTTTTATCTAAATTTAGCTCTTTTAAATCAAAAGTCATCAAAGCTTTGGCGCCCAAAGGAATGATCAAACTGTGTTTCCCAGGTTTTATTTTTGCGACATAATCGTTGTTGATTTGTGCCAAATCCAAATTCGCCAAATCATTCTGGTCCCAGGCGATGACTTCGTTACCGTTCTTGTCCAGCAGTCGAATGCCAATCAAGAAAGAACCATATACATCCGCGCCTTGCGTACGGTAGATGCGAAAGTTCAATTGATTATTTTCAATTTTCGGTTCAATTAACTCCAAATGTGGACGAACCGATTTGTTGTGCAAAGTACCGTACACACCGCCATGAAAAAATTGGTTGGTGTACAAAGTCAAACCAAAAATGAACAATGATCCGACCAAAACGACTTTGGGTAAAGTTTTTTCAGCAATGTTCAATGGACCAGAACCGATATTGGCAAACCATTTTTTCCCTGTGAAGGGAACGCCTTTTCGCATGAGGTATTCGTCCAAAGAGAATTTACCGCCGCCCATAAAGAATACACTGAAGCCTGAAGCGATGCCCAAAACACCAATTTGCCATTCGTCCAAACAAGTGGTACCAATCCAACCAGAACCAAGTAAAATACCCATGGCCAAGAAAAATACACCAATGCTCGCCAATCGGGTAAACAAACCCAAAATCATGAACAAGCCTACGATGGCTTCAATGATGGTAAACGCCCACATCGACCACAACAAAGCGTCAGGGTTGAGCACCAAATATTCGATCAGCGGTTTGATGCCCAAAGCGTTTGGGAGAAAGTGGTTGAATTTTTCGCCGATGTATCCAGCTTCGTTGGGAATCAGTTTGTTGTCTAAAATTAATCTTCGCCAAAAAGCTGAGAAATAAGTCCAGCCGATTACCCATCGGATGGCAGTGGCAAATAAGCCAGTATATGAAAATGTTTGTTGATTGTACATTTTGATTAAAATTTTAAATGAATAAAGAGTGGAAAGGATGCATGATCCTCTAATTGCGCTGTAGTGCCTGTTTTTAATTTAGATTGAATTCATTGACATTGAACGAATGTTGCATGGTCACGTCAAAAGCTTTCACGATGTTCTTTTCCTTTTTATAAATTAAAAAGCATGCAATGAGTGCGTTACAAATCACTCGTTCGGCGAAATAATTTCGTGAACAATTAAAAACAGACCTATTTTAGGTATCAAATTCGATAGCGTTCGTGCAAAATGAACAAGGGGACTTTTGGGCTTTTCCATGCCGTTGGGGAAAGAAGTGGGGTGGCAATTGATCGGTTTTCAATCGTTGCCAAACTATTTTCCCCAAAGAATTTTAGAGAAAAGCCATCTGAAGTAGTTTCTTTTTTTTCTGAATGTGGATGGGTCCAGTGGTTACTGCTGGTGCAGATATTTCGCTGTTTTTCTTTTTTGGCCACTTCCGTCAATGGGATGTCCAAAGCTTTCTTGAATTCTTGTTTGGTGGAACAAGGTAAATTCAAGAAGAAAACCAATAAAAACAGCCAACGATATTGAACCAAAAGCTTGTGCATGAATTTCTTTTACATTCTGAAAGTGCCAAAAATAGCGGATATTGTGAATTTTCAAAAGAAATAAAACTTAAAAGTTTCCTAAAATCCAAGAAATTGTATTTTGAAGGTTGAGGGTTGAAGGGGTGTGGTCGTTTCTGTCGTGTATTTTCAAAGCTCATGGGAAATAACTATTTTTGGCGATTCAAAACCAATGCATGCAGCCTTTAGTTACGATTTCAATTCCACTTTTTAAATGTGAAGAATTTTTAGAAAAATGCCTGGAATCTGTCCGAGCGCAGACTTATCCTTACATCGAAGTGAGTTTGATCAATGACCAAACGCCAGATCAATCCGTTCAAATCGCTGAGGAGTTTATTCAAAAGCATGGTTTAAAAAAATGGGAAATCTACCATTTGGAACAAAATTCAGGTTTGTCGGTGGTCAGAAACAAAGGCATCGATACGGCGAGAGGAAAGTATTTGTTTTTTTTAGATTCTGATGATACGATAACGGAAGATTGTATCGAGAAGTTGGTTAAAGTCGCAGAGGGAGAAAACGCTCAAATGACCATCTCTCAAATTGAATGTGAAAAAGCCATTGATGGAAAGAAGTCATTTTGTTTGGGGAAATTGAAAAGTGAAAATACTATTGTTGATAATGATGAAGCTTTGAAAGCTTTTGTAAATGGTAAAATCACAAGTTCTGCAGTAAACAAATTGTTTTTAGTGGATTTCTTTCGAAAGAACAAGATTTATTTTGTTCCAGGACTTTTTGCTCAAGATGAATTATGGACTTTTCACACTTGTTTGCAATTGGAAAGAGTTGCATTTCAGCCCGATGTTACCTATACCTACTTTTTGCATGACCAATCCGTGATTCACAATCGAGGGAAAAGGCATTTTGACAATTGGTTTACGATTGGACAGTATATTGATAAAGCTTTGAATGAAGAAAAAGACAAATATCGCAAGCGTCTGATTTTGCAGTATTTGATTAAATACAAAAACATGACCTTGGTCATGAATTGGCGTGCGCAAAAGAATGAAGATTTATGGAAAGAATCTTATAGCAATTACAAAAAAATCAGTTCTTTATCTTTGATTGATTATTTTTCGGCTCAATATTCCAACGAATTAAAGAAAATGAACTTCTTACAAAATTTACCCACAAATTTGGGGATGAAAGTATTTAAGAAGAGGTGGGATTAATAATTTATAAAAAAAGTGCAATGCGAAAATTTCCGATTGTCTTTACATGTGACAACAATTATTTTAAATATACATTTGTAGTAATTGCTTCAATTTTACACAACTCCAATAAAAATATCTTTTATGAATTCAATGTAATAAGTGAGGATATTTCAAGAGAAAATGAAATAAAGGCTGAGAAGTATATCAAAAAACATAAAAATGCTGTCATTAAATTTGTCAAGTTAGAAAACATTGACAAAGCTCAATTTCATTTAAATTCATATATGAGTGTTGCGACATATTATCGTTTTTATATTCCTGAAATATTTAAAGCATACGAAAGAATATTGTATTTAGATAGTGATTTGATTGTTGATTGCGACATATCAGAGTTGCTAAACGCTTCATTTGAAGATAGGTTGGTGCTTTGCTGTTCGAGTCCTTTTATTTTAAAAAAAATCAAACGAAAAAACAGTGAGGATTTTCCGATTGAATATTTCACAAATGTTTTGAAAATGAATAATCCAGAAGAGTATTTCAATGCTGGGGTTATGGTCTATAATGTGAGAAAATCATTAGAACTAAACATTCAAGAAAAGTTGTTTACTTCACTTTCCGAGATTGAAAAACCTAAACTTCAGGATCAAGATTTGTTGAATTCAGTTTTATCAAGAAATGGAGGAATTAAATTAATTGATCAGAAGTATAATTTGACAAGAGCGTATAAAATCACTTCTAACAGAATATTATTCAATGCGGTTAAAAAGAAATTAAACCTTAAATTAAAGAATCCATTATTTTACATTTATCATTATGTAGGAAAGGAGAAGCCTTGGCAAAAAAAAGGCATTGACAGCGAATTGTTTTATTATTATGCTTCAAAGACTCCATTTTACAAAGAAATACTGAAGAGTAATAATCAAAAACATCAATCAATTTTAAGGTTATTGTATAAATGGATTTAATTACTAAGTTCTTCAATAAACTTATTGATTTTTTTACTGTTAAGTTCTAATGAGTCTTGGGTGTTAATTCGCAAGATAGGAATGCCCATATTAAACATAATTTCTAAAAACTCTTCTTTTTCTTCCAAATCCCTTTTTACAATGTCGTACAATTCTTCAATGGATTTTCCTTTATGATGGGAAACAGTTCGTCCTGTTTTTTCGCTTCTGTCGATGATTTGATTTACAATTTTTTCTGGAGTTGAATAGCAATAAATAATTGCTCTGTTTTTTAAGAAAAATTGAAATTTTTCTTGATTCTCCTCATTCATTTTTAATAATGAATCTTGAAAATTATGCAAAATTCCCTCATCAGAAACAACAATCGAATTTTTATTGCTATTAGCTATTAAAATGTCTTCGTTGATGGTTTTGTAATTCCAATGCGCCATTCTTAATTTGTCAGTTTCCAAAATGGTTAAATTTTGAATGTATTCCCATTGGATTTTTGCTAATTTCTGATAAAAAGAAGAATCATCTGTTAAGTAATTGGCTTCTGTTTTTCGATTGAATCTAATGAACTCTTGAATTGTCCAAAACTTTTTTTCTTTCAGTAAAGAATGGTATAAAGTTGATTTTCCCACGCCAGAAACTCCTACTAATTCAACATAAATTGGTTGTTGATGTTCACCGAATTGAATTGAATTGAATAAAGGTTTTCGATAAACTTCTAAACCGAGTAAACTGAAAATTTTATTAGCTATTTTCTCCAAATTTTAGGCTTAAATTAAAGGCCAAAAGTACTATAAAATAACTTATTAAACCATAAGTTGATCTTGTATTCGTAGATTTTGAGTATTTTTGGCGGTTTGTACCCAACCTTAAATTTATTTATTATAGATGGCAACAATCAACAGCATAAAAGATCGACTAGCTGCAAGTTTCACCACTTTATTTTACTTCTATAAATATTTGAGGTGGAAGATTTTTTATTTGCTTTTCTTCAATTTCATCATGGTCTTATTGGACAGTATTGGGATTACCATGTTTGTTCCTTTGTTGCAAATTGCTGATGGAAATAGCCACAATTTAACAGGAGGAAATAAGAAGCTTTTTGATATAGTAGAAATGATTTTCGGATTTCTGCATCTTAATGTGACTGTTTTCAATATGTTGTTATTGATTGTTTTGGTATTCGTTGCCAAGGCGATTTTTGTGTATTTTACTTTGAAATACCAAGTCAATGCGTTGCAAAGTATTGCGCAATCGATTCGAATTAAATTAAGTTTAGGTTTAAAAGATTTGTCTTTCAAGGAGTTTGTGACAGCGGACATTGGGCGCATTCAAAATTCATTGACAGGAGAAGCCTTTACTGTTGCTTTGGCTTGCAATCAATATTTGGATACCATTAAAAATGGAATGACGGTGGCTATTTACCTCGGTTTTGCTTTTTTTCTGGATTGGAAATTTTCCATATTGATCATCACAGGCGGTTTGATGACCAATTTTGTTTACCGAAATTTTTATAACAAAACCAAAGCTTTGTCTAGGGAAATTACGAGTAACAACCATAGTTTTAGTAAAATAGTGATTGAAAGCATCAATCATTTCAAGTATTTGAAAGCTTCAGGAAGAAACAAAGAATACACCAATCGTATGATTGATCAGCTCAATGTTTTGATCGAAAACAAAATAAAAGTAGGTACGCTCAGCGCTAAATTACAATCGCTTAGAGAACCGATGATGATTTTGATTATTTGTGGCGTAATTGCTTTACAAGTAACGGTTTTCAAAACAAGTTTGTCTTCGGTCTTGATTATTTTGGTGTTGTTTTACAGAGCGATGGGCTACATCATGAATTTGCAATCGTCTTGGAATGGTTATTTAGGTTCGATTGGTTCTTTGGAAAATATTCAAAGTTTCGAGAAATTTTTAGAAGACAATAAAGAGTTAAAAACAGGAAATAAGATTTTACAACATATTCAAACCATAGAATTAAACAATGTTGGTGTAAGTTATGGTGATTTCAAAGTTTTGCAGAACATCAATTTGAAAGTTCAGCCCAATCAATCCATTGCTTTTGTAGGAGAATCAGGTGCCGGAAAAACAACTTTGGTCAATGTAGTTTGTTCACTATTGGACATTGATTCAGGAGAGTTTCATGTCAATGGGATCAATTTCAAAGAAATCAAAAAATCATCGTACAGAAGTAGAATTGGTTACATTACCCAAGAGCCTACGATTTTTAATGCGGATATTTTTGATAATGTGAGTTTTTGGGAAGAAAGAACGCCTGAGAATTTGGCGAAATTCTGGAAAGCCATTCAAATGTGTAGCTTGGAGAATTTCATCCATAGTTTACCTTTGAAAGAAAAAGAACTGTTGGGGAACAACGGCATCAATGTGTCTGGTGGACAAAAACAAAGAATTTCTATCGCGCGCGAATTGTACAGAGAAGTGGATCTGTTGATCATGGATGAAGCAACTTCTGCTTTAGACTCCGAAACCGAACAAGAAATCAAAGACAGCATCGAGAGTTTGCAAGGAAAAGTAACCATTTTGTCCATTGCACACCGACTTTCAACCATTAAAAATGCAGATACAATTTATCTGATGGACAAAGGGCAAATTACCGCTTTTGGAACTTTTGAAGCGTTGAAAATACAATCGGATCACTTCAGGAAATTGGCTGAATTGCAAGGGATGTAAATTTCATGAAATTTATCAGATTTTTTATTCAACAACCACCAAATTCTGATAAGCGCCAGCCGTAGGAGCAGAAGTTCTTGGTTGATTCAGTAAATCCAAAGGCACCCAATTGGCATAGGTCGGATTGCCCAATCCTGCCGCAGGTGAATTTTCTTTCAAGCGCACATCGTTTTTGCCAAATCCTGGATCGACATATTTTGGATCTTCATTGAGGTTGGAATTGTCAATGCCACTCAGTTCACTTGGAAAGTCCATGCGAATGATGTTGTTTTTGAAATCATGGTTGAAAGTACTGCTGCCTTGGTCAAAAATAACCGCATTGGAAGATCGGCCATAAAAGATGCAATTGTAAAAATTCGCTTGAACCAAAGGCAAGTTCACATCGTTTTCTCCTAAATTCCCCAAGAAAAGGCTGTAATTTCCACCAGCGCCTTGACCGATGTTGAAGTAGTTTGAAAAAGTGGAATGCACAAATTGTACATCACCGCCTTCAATCGCCAAAGCAGCTAAATTGCTGTTGCTCACCACCAAGTTTTCTCCCCGAATTTTGGAATTAATGCCGTACAAACCGATTTTTTCATTGTTCAAAATTTTGGAATTGCTGATATTTAAGTTCGAATGGTCGACTTCCAAACCAACGCTTCCGCCTTTGATGATGGCGTGTTGAATCGAGTTTTCAATACCTTGAGGCGTTTTCAATTTGATTTTTCCCCAATTGTTTGGCAAAGAATCCGAACGTTCGTCCATGCGGTCCGTTCTGAAAATGACCTCATTTTGAAAGCTTCCTTGAACGTTTAATGCGCCATGAATGGTCAAATTGGCGTTGCTGTGAAAATATATTTTGGTTTTTGGACCGATGTTTAAATCGTTTGCTTGGATGTTGCCAAACAAAACGCGCGAATAGCTTTGGTCCCAATTGTTTTCAGTCAATTGATAATTCTCATTCATTTCAACATTGTAAAACTTGGCTTTTTCGATGTAAGACAAAAGCTTCACTTGCTGAAATCCTGCTTCGGTTTCGACCACAATTTCATCTTCATAATGTGGATTGTTGGGCGCTTCCTGGGCGGCAATTTCGATGAATACGATGATGCTGTCTTTTTTTCGAATGGCGACTTGGTCAAAAGTATGCCCTGGCATGCCGTCCACATTGATCTTGAAATAAGAGTTTTCTCCTTTGTTCAAATAAATTTTTGGAACGAAAACATCTTTGTTTTGTCGGTTGTGAATGCTCAGCCTGTAAGTTTGTGATTGGGTGTAATTGAAAATGGTGTCCAAATTCAAGGTGTCGTTTGAGAAACTCAATTCTTCACTGGCCAAATCATAGTCAAAATCATCTCGACATGAAGCAATGCCTATCACCAAAGCAATCAAACTTAAAACAAACAGCTGACGAATTTTCATAATTTTAAATTAATTGAAGCAAAACTAATTAAATCTAAGGAATGTGCCATGATGAATTGTTCAGTATTTGTGTAATATTTGTTAAATCTGTCTAAGATTTGTTAGAATAAAAAGAGTGAAAGTCAATGAAAGAAAATATTTTGTTTCAAAAGGTTTTTTGTTTGGTTGAATTCCTTATATTTGCACACTCTAAAGTCAAAGAAGAAATGAAAAAAGGAATACATCCAGAAAATTATCGCTTAGTTGCATTCAAAGATATGAGTAATGACGAGACTTTCATTTGTCGTTCAGCAGCTGAAACTAAAGAAACGATTGAAGTTGATGGCGTAGAATATCCATTGATCAAAATGGAGATTTCTAGTACGTCACACCCGTTTTATACTGGTAAGATGAAATTGGTCGATACTGCAGGACGTATTGACAAATTCAAAAGCAAATACGCTAAATTCAAGAAATAAGCCACTCGCTTTTGATGATAAGATAAAGGCCGTTTCGATTTTTCGAAGCGGTCTATTTTTGTTGTATGAAACTGCTGAAATGTCTTTGTATTTTCTTTATAAAGTCAAATCAATAAAATTTTGAATAAGAAATTAAAGTTCAAAAAGCATTCAGGGTTTATTCTTTTTCAGCTTCAAAAAAGACTCTTTCCAAAGGAGCATTGTCCGCATCTTCCACAGAGAAATCGCCAATTTGGGTTCGCCTCAATTCGGTCAAATATGCACCAGAATCCAAAGCTTTGCCAAAATCATGTGCCAACGAACGAATGTAAGTTCCTTTTCCACAATGTACATAGAACTGTAGGAATTCTCCATCAATTGCCGTGATTTTAAAATCATAAATAGAAACGTTTCTGGCTTTCAATTCGACTTCTTTTCCAGCTCTGGCCAATTCATACAAACGTTTTCCATCGACTTTCACAGCGGAGTGCGCAGGAGGAAATTGCGCGATGTCACCGATGAATTGTTGGGTGGTTTGGTGAATGAGTGCTTCGGTAATGTGAGCCGTTGGATAAGTTTGATCTTCCTCTGATTCTGTATCATAGGTCGGTGTGCTCACGCCCAATTTAAAAGTGCCGGTGTAGACCTTAGACGTTGCTTGGATTTCATCAATTTTTTTGGTGAATTTACCTGTGCAAATGATCAACAGTCCCGTGGCTTTGGGATCCAAAGTGCCTGCATGGCCAACTTTGATTTTTTTCAATCGGTATGCTTTTCGGATGTTCCATCGGATTTTATTGACCACATCAAAGGAGGTCCAATCCAAAGGTTTGTCGATCAAAAAAACTTTCCCTTCTTGAATTTCTTCTACACTAATCATTTGTAGCGTTTTGAGTCGTCATTTCTATGGAATTCGCAACAGCAGCATCCGTTGTTTTTGGATTTTGCCAGAAATAAATGAGCAAAATGATGCCGATGACAATGCGGTACCATCCCCAAACTTTGAAGCCAAATTTGGTCAAAATGGCAATGAAAGATTTGATGGCAATCATCGCGACAACAAAGGCCAAAACATTGCCAATTAAAAACAAAGCAATATGGTGTTGGTCTTGAATGATCATTTCATAACCTTTCATTTCATTCACAGTTCCCTTTCCCCATGTCTTGACAAAGATGGAATAAACCGTTACCGCCAACATTGTAGGAACGGCCAAGAAAAATGAGAATTCAGCAGCTGCTTTTCTGCTCAAACCATGGGCCATTCCGCCGATGATCGAGGCTGCAGAGCGACTTGTGCCAGGCATCATCGCCAAACATTGCCAAAATCCAATGGACAAGGCGGTTTTGATGTTGATTTCTTTTTCGTCCAAGACTTTTGGGTTTTTGAACCATTTGTCCACAAATAACAATACAATTCCGCCCAAAATTAAAACAGAAGAAATTGCGATTTGGTTGCCCAAAACGGCTTCAATTTTGTCATCAAAAAGATAACCCAAAACCAAGGCAGGCAATACAGCAATGCACAATTTGAGGTAAAAATTTATGTTGGAAAAATCAAAGAATTTTCGCCAATATAAAACCACAACCGATAAAATCGCACCAAATTGTATCGACACTTGAAACATCTTAAGAAACTCTCCTTCAGGCATGCCCATCAATGCGGCCAAAAAGCCCATGTGTGCAGTGGATGAAATCGGTAAATATTCGGTCAAGCCTTCAATGATAGCGATCAGAATCGCTTCCAAATAATTCATGAATTTTTATTTTTGTTGGGATTGAGCAATATGGCATAGACTTCAATGGCAAAACCTAAAAGCACAAGAAAAGGTGCCAAACGGATCCTGCGCCATGAGAAAATCCCTTCATTCCAGTAATTGACATCATATACGCCATCTGGCCGTGTGTTGGCATCTGCGCCAGTCATTAATAAAAATCCCAATAGAATAATGGCCAAGCCGATGCCCATGAAAATGTAATTTCTCTTTCCAAATAAGAAAGTGGGTTGCACCTCATTTGGCGTTATGTTTTTTTTGTCTTTCATGTTGAAATGATATGAATTTAATACAATTGGTCGCTTCTCAACCTTAAATAGCGCCAAGTAGCGATGCCCGTACTGATGAGTGCGATGAACACACCTACGGTAATTAAAATGCCCATTAGCCAATAATAATCTTCTTGCCACCAAGGTAAGCTCACCATCTTGGAAAAGTAGTACCACATGCCACCCAGCATCAAAATGGCCAAGATAGCTCCTAGAAAGCCAAGGCCTGCACTCTGTAACAAGAAAGGTTTGATGATGAACCTTCTTCTGGCACCCACCAATTGCATGGTTTTGATGCTAAATCTTTTGGAATAAATGCGCAAACGGATGGAGTTGTTGATCAATACCATGACGATCACCAAGAAAATTCCCGCCAAAATCATCAACCAAAAACGGATGCGATCAATGTTGTTGTACACCGTTGTCATCAATTCATCGTCATTCACGACTTCACTGATCAGCGGATGGGAAGCCAAAATATTTTTGATGCTGTCGACTTGTTCTGGATTGACAAAGTCGGGTTGCAAGGTAATCATCACGGAAGATGGGAAAATGTTGGCTTCGAAAATCGCATTGTCATCAATGCCCAATTCTTTTTTGGCAATTTCTGATGCTTTTTCTTTGGAAATGTATTGGGTGTTTTTGATGAAAGTATGTTGTGCCTTTAAAGAATCAATGTATGCATACTGTTTCTCCAATTCTTTGTCTTGTGCTTTTGGATCGTATTCTTCAGTGAAAAACGCTTCCAATTTCAATTGCTCTTTGATGTAATCCGCATAGCTCTGCGCGTTGATGATGATTAAACCAAATAGGCCCAATAAAAATAAGACCAATGAAATACTGATGACCACAGTAATGTTTGAAGACCGTAATCTGCCTTGGTTGAATTTGTCGCTTTGTTTTGACATTGATTTTTATTTTGTGTGCTAAGGTATAAAAAAACTTTCTTTGGCCATTCTTATTGAATCGCTTTGTTGTTAAACATTTGCTAAAAATCAATGGAAATTCTTGGCCAAAAACCAAACTGTAGGGCATGAAAAAGGGGGCGTGCTAAAAGTCGGAATTACAGTTCGAATGACTACCAATTGCCCAATAAAAGCTAATTGATACTCGGTGGCAGAAAGGCAATTGACTTAAAATGACCCCCAGAATTGAAAATATAGGATTGAACCACTCATTTCTTCCCCTCAAAAATACAAAATTATTTGGGATTAGTTGAAGTTTGATTTTCATCATTGCCAAATTCCAATTTGTAAATGCGAAACAACCACAAAACCAAACTTAAAAATATGGGGCCAAATATGATGCCGATGAACCCAAAAATGTTGACGCCAATGATGACCCCGAAAATGGTAATCAATGGATGCACATCAGCCATGACCTTTTGCAACCAAAATCGAAAAACATTGTCCGATAAACCGACCACAATTAAACAATAAGCTAACAACAAATACGCATTGGTCGAGTCACCGCTGGCCAATAAATAAATACAAGCAGGCACATAAATGATCGCTGCGCCGACGACCGGTAACATGGCACCAAATATCGTTAAAATGAACCAACTAAAGGAATCGTCCAATCCAAAGATCAAATAGCCAATGTAAGCAATTATGGCTTGGATCAAAGCGACCAATGGAACACCCACGGCATTTGAGATGACCAAATCTCGCAAGTCTTTGTTCATTACAACCAAGTTGTTGGCTTTCAAAGGGATGTTTTTGTAAAACCAATTTTCCATATTGTGGTAGCTGCTCAGCATGAAATACAACAACAAGTAGGCAATGCCCAATTGAACAATGCTATTGATGGATGTGTTTAGAATTTCTTGGATGATTTTGATGGAATAGGCAGTAACGTCTCCCAAGTTGATTTCTTTCAATACGTCTACACCAAACTCTTGGTGGATTTGGTTCAAGCCCAATTCGATTTTTTCTTGAATTTTATCTTTGTTATTGATCGCTTCTGTGACCTTTGTTGACAACATATTGGCCAAAAACACCAAAGGCGTGACCACGACCAAAATACTGGTGAACATCAAGGCGATGATCGAAACCAATTTCGGCCATTTCCATTTGAATTGCATCCATCGCAAAGGGTGAATTAATAAAACGTACAAACAGAAAGCGCCCAATACGCCTGGCAAAAACACCAGTAAATTCTTTAAAACCAAAAACATCAACAGTATGGCGATGATGATGAAAAAAACTTGTCGTAAAATGCTGTTGGGAATGTAGCGATGTTTCATAAAATGCCTAGTTTCAACCAAATGTAAATAAATATTTCCTATTAAATTGAGAACGCATCAAATCTTAACATCAACTTTTCATGACAATCAATAAGTTATCTTTCAATGAATTGATAATAAGCGCATTTCAAATAAGCGCCTTCCTCAAAAGTGACAGGATGGTCGATGTCGTGGGTGGTTTGCTCGATGATTTTGAATCTTCTTCCTGAATTTTTCAATTGAACCGAATTGATTTCAAAAAAATCTTCGGCCAAAACACGGGAGGAACATGAAGCCAACACCAACAATCCGTTTTTTGCAGTCAATTGCGCACCCAACCTTGCCAATTGCGCATATTTTTTTTGTGCCAAATGGGCTTCTTTTTTGCTTTTCGCAAAGGAAGGAGGATCAATGACCACCAAATCAAAGGTTTTACCTTCTTGAATCAACGTTTTCAAGATCTCAAAAGCATCGCCTTCCAAGGTCCAATGCTTGCCTGTAAATTGATTCAATTTGGCATTGTTTTTTGCCATTTCCAAAGCTTGTCCGCTCACATCCAAACTTGTCACCTCTTTTGCGCCACCGACCAAAGCGTGTACTGAAAAGCCGCCCGCATAAGAAAAAACATCCAAGACGGTTTTGTTTTTGGCCAAATTGCCCACTTTTTTGCGGTTGTCACGGTGATCCAGAAAATAACCGGTTTTGTGTCCTTTGATCACATCGGCTGAAAAATGAACGCCATGTTCGATGAATTGAATGATGGGATTTTTTAAATCTCCATACAAAACTTGGCCATCTTGGAAGCCATGGGCTTCATCTTGTTGCAATTGTCGGCTCAAACGCAAAACGACAACTTGGCAATCAGTAACCGAAATCAGTGCGCTGAGCATCATTTCTAAATAAGGAAACCAAATGGCGCTGTACAATTTAACGACCAAAACCTCAGCATACACATCTGCGATAAATCCAGGGAAACCGTCATTTTCACCAAAAAGCAAACGATAACTATTGGTTTTTGTGCGCAACAATGGTTTTCTGATGTCAAATGCGCAATTGATTTTTTCTGTAAAAAAAGCTTGATCGATGGGTATGCCGCTGTAATGATGCAACATTTTGATGCGGATTGGTGAAGCGGGATCGTACAAACCTACGCCATACACTTGGTTGTTTCTTTGTCGAAATAAAATGGCGAGATCGCCTGGATTTCCTTCTTTGTTGATTTTTTCAATGCTGTTGGAAAAAACCCATGGATGCGCGGATTTGTTCATTTTTTGTTCCGCATGGGTCGTCAATTTGACAGCTAAATTCTGCACTTGGAGCACAGGAAATTCACAGTTAAAGATCATTTTGTTTGGAATGAAAGTTTACGTTGGAAATTATTCTCCAGCCGCTGCAGAACGCAATTTAGAAGACCATTGGGTCCATTTTTGTTTGTCTTCTGCCGTCATTTTGTTCATTTGATCTTGTGCTTTCTTTGACCACTCAACGCCTTCTGACATCAATAGGTGCAATTTTTCAGAATCGTTTTTTGCGGATGCTTCCATGATTTCGTTGAAATACTGCGCATAATCTTGTGCGAATTTCTGATTTTCTTCATTGCTAAATTGAGGAATGTCAGTAGCGATTTTGGCAGCTTCTTCTAGGTTGCTTTCTTCTTCCAAAATTTCATTCGCAACATGGTGCATATTTTCAATGGCATTTTCTGTAGAATCAACTGCTTTTGACTTTTCATTTTTGCACGAACTTAAACTGATGATCCCCATCAGAATTAAGCTAAGGGCGGTTTTTTTCATTGTTCGTTGATTTTTTAATAATATTCAAAATTAGGAAAAAAAAGTGAGGCAATTTTACAATTGAACGGATTAAATATCCATCGATTGAAATTGGGATTCAAACAATCTGAAATAATAGCCTTTTTGATCCAGAAGTCCTTGATGAGTGCCACTTTCAACGATTTTACCTTTGTCCATGACCAAAATTTGATCGGCATTCTGAATGGTAGACAAACGGTGAGCAATCAAAATGGAACTTCTTCCTTTGGTCAGTTTTTGCGTCGCCAGTTGGATCAAGTTTTCGGATTCGGTATCGATCGAAGAAGTTGCTTCATCCAAGACCAAAATTGCGGGATTGTAAACATAAGCCCTCAGAAAAGAAATCAATTGTCGTTGTCCTACCGACAAACTCGATCCGCGTTCGTTGACTTCAGTATGATAGCCTTGTGGCAAACTTTGGATGAAATCATGGATGCCGATTTCTTTGGCAGATTGTTCCACTTCTTCCAAACTGATGTCGTGATTGCCCAAAATGATGTTTTCATAAATCGAGGTATTGAACAAGAAAACATCTTGCAAAACGACCGCAATATGGCTTCTCAATTCTTCCATTTCTATCGAATAAATACTTTTACCATCAATTTTGATGTCACCCGAATCGATGTCATAAAAACGACTCAGTAAATTGATGATCGTAGACTTCCCTGCGCCCGTTGCACCGACAATGGCAATGGTTTCGCCTGGTTTTGCATGAAATGAAATGCCTTTGAGGACTTCACTTCCTTCGACATAAGAGAATCGCACATTTTCAAATGAAATGTCTCCTTGGACATCTTTCAATGGAACAGTTCCTTTGTTGGGTAAAGTTTGGTCTTCATCTAAAATTTTAAAAACACGGTCCGCACCAATCAAACCCCGTTGGATGGAGTTGAAGCGGTCGGCAATTTGTCGCATCGGCTGGGTCAGCAAAGTGATGTATGAAATAAAAGCAACGACATCTCCTACAGAAAGGTCGCCATGAACTGCCGTTCTCAATCCTCCAAACCACAACAACAAGCCAATGGCCAAAGCAGAAACCACATCAACGACTGGAAATAGCAAAGCAAAATAGACATTGGTTTTCAAAAAAGCATTGCGCAATTCTTTGTTGATGGTCTTGAAACCCGCGAATTCTTTTTCTTGGCGGTTGAACAATTGAACGATCATCATTCCGGTCAGTCTTTCTTGAACGAAAGTGTTCATTTTGGCCGTTAAATTTCTTTCGGCTTGGTACACCTTTTTCAGTACTTTTTGGAATTGATTGGTCACGATCATCATCAAGGGCAAAATCACGATGACGATGGAGGCAACCATCCAGTTCATATAATACATCACACAAACGATCAAGGTAATTCTCAACGCATCTACCATCAAAGTAAGAATGCCGTTGTTGAAAATTTCAGCAATGGTTTCTATGTCAGAAACCGATCTTGTGACCAGAATTCCGTTGGGCGTTCGGTCAAAATAAGCCAATTTGAAACGAATGATGTGGTTGAACAAACGCACTCGAAGGTATCGAATGACTTTTTGTGCAATTTTATTGGCCAAATAAATCAATGAGAAATTCAGCAAAACCTCCAACACCAAAACACCAATAATGATAAAGATAAAATGAAACAGTCCTTGCAGGTCTTTGTTCAAAATGTACAAATCGATGGCATCTTTCATCAAATAAGGACGGTAAGTAGAAACCACTGCGCTAAGAATTGCGACCACCACCACCGAAATGAACAACAAACGATAACCCATGCCGATTTTCACGACACGTTTCAAACCACTAAAATCAAATTTGTTGGACTCACTCATGGATGAAGATTGTTTTTGGATACTGCACATCAAACAGATACAAACCATGCGCCGGTGCAGATCCACTTGCAAAGCTACGGTCTTTTTGTTCAATGATGTGCTGGAATTGATTGAAATTAATTTTTTCTAAACCGACATCGACCAAAGTGCCGACAATCGCTCTGACCATGTTGCGAAGAAAACGATCTGCTGTAATGGTAAATTGCAATTTGTCGTCATTTTTTTGCCATGTTGCGAATTTTACCGTACAAATGTGTGTTTTCACATCGGTATGCAATTTGGCGAAACTGCTGAAATCTTGTGTGCCGATCAAGGCTTGTGCAGCTTGGTTCATCAATTCAATGTTCAAATCCGTTCTGATCTGCCAAGCCGTATCAAAATTAAATGGATTTTTACCGATTTGAACAAAATAATGGTAGGTTCTTTCAATGGCATCGAAGCGTGCATGGGCATCTTTTTGAATGGGTAGGATGTCCAGGATCACGATGTCTTTGGGCAAGAATGCATTCAGTCGGTAAATGAAATTCTCTGGAAATTCTGCTTGAAAATCAAAATGCGCATACATATTGATGGCATGAACACCAGTGTCGGTTCTGCCAGCACCCAATAAACTGATCGGCGTACGAAGAAGCGTAGAAAGCGCTTTTTCCAGCATTTCTTGTACCGTGATTTGTTTGGGTTGCCTTTGCCAGCCAAAATAATTTTGACCATTGTAAGCAATTTTTAGAAAATACCTCACCTAAATTGAATTTGATCGGCAAAGTTAGCCATTTCGATTGGAAAGCTCCGGCGATGAAAAACAAGATTGTATCAAAAAAAACGAATTTACAATTGGATTAAAATTAATTTTGCAAGAAGAATGGTCTGTTGAATTAAAAGTGAAAAAATGAAAATATTGTTGTTGTCTGATACACATGCTTATATTGATGACCGAATTTTGGCGCATGCTGCTGAGGCAGATGAAGTATGGCATGCAGGAGATATTGGGGATTTGAAAGTAACCGATGCTTTGGCGCAAGTCAGCCAACTTCGTGCGGTCTATGGCAACATCGATTCGACTGAAATTAGAACAGAATTTCCATTGGACAACCGTTTTGAAGTCGAAGGTGTTTCGGTTTGGATGACGCACATTGGCGGTTATCCTGGAAAATACAGCGGACATGTGCGCGAGGAAATTAAAACCAATCCGCCCAAACTGTTCATTTCTGGTCATTCACATATTCTGAAAGTGATGCCCGATCAACAATTCAATTTGTTGCACATGAATCCTGGTGCTTGTGGTTTGCATGGTTTTCATCAAGTAAGAACGATGTTGCGATTTGAAATCAATGCCGGAAAAATTGAAAATTTAGCGGTGATTGAATGGCCAAGGAATTGAGCAGGGACTTTTATTGAGAAAAGTGCAAAACACCCTAAAAAAAAGAGGGTTTTTCCTCTTGTTTTTTGCGGAGCATGAGCTTATCTTTGTTCTCTCATTCAACTACCATAATTGTGAGATTTAGAATGATTGTTGTTAATTTGTTCTAACCCTAACAATCTAAGCCTTTAGAAGTAGTCCTTTTCAATCCTAAACCTTGAGAGGGCTATTTTTTTTCACACACACACATTTCACCAATTCTTTTATCTTCACTAAATTTATGCATTGAAAAATATGGCATGAAGTTAAAAAATATAGGGCAAACGGATTTGAAAGTTGCACCCATTGCATTTGGTGGAAATGTATTTGGTTGGACATTGGATGAGAAAGCATCTTTTGAAATACTGGATGTTTTTGCTGGAAATGAATACAATTTGATTGATACCGCAAATAACTATTCGTATTGGGTCGAAGGAAATCACGGCGGTGAATCTGAAGAAATCATTGGAAAATGGATGAAAGACCGAAAAAAACGACATGAAGTTGTGATCGCGACCAAGGTCGGTGGGAGAGGGGAAAATCGAAAACAAACCAATGCCAGTCGTGCACATATTTTGGCGGAAGTCGATGCGTCATTGAAGCGATTGCAAACCGATTACATTGATTTGTATCAATTGCATTACGATGATTTGAGCACGCCGATAGAAGAAACATTGTCTGTTTTTCAAGAATTGATTCAACAAGGAAAAGTGCGTTGGATTGGGGTTTCCAACATTTCAGCAGCGCGTTTGGAAGAATCGCTCAAAATTTCAGCAGATAAAAATTTGCCCAAATACCAAACTTTGCAACCGCATTATAACTTGTACGAAAGCCATCGATTTGAAGATGAGTACCAAAAAATAGCATTGGACCATCATTTGGATGTTTTGCCCTATTATGCTTTGGCAAGTGGTTTTTTGACAGGGAAATACCGTTCGGCAGATGATTTGAGCAAAAGTGCGAGAGGAAAGGATGTCGAGAAATACTTGAACGAACGAGGTTTCAAAATTTTGGCTGCTTTGGATGAAGTTTCCAGAAAACATGGAGTGAACCCAGCGGCGATTTCACTTGCGTGGTTGTTGCACCAACCGAGTATTTTGGCACCGATAGCCAGTGCAACCAATCGACAACAAATGGAAACTTTGTTGGCAGCGCCCAATATTCATTTGGATGAAAGTGATTTGGAACGGTTAAAAGTGGATTGAATTAAATAGAAATTGAATTTTAAACTTCTTTGTTGATCTCATTCCACAAAAGATCTTTCAATTCCATAAGATTTTGTTGTGCAACCGAAGAAAAATAAATGTGCGGTACATTTTTTGGCAAAATGGCTGAAATCTCTTTTTTCAACTCCTCGTCCAACATATCGCTTTTCGAAATCGCTAAAACTCGGCCTTTGTCCAAGAGTTCAGGATTGTATTTTTTCAGCTCATTCAAGAGAATTTGGTATTCTTTCAAATGGTCTTCAGAATCCGCTGGAATCAAAAACAACAAAACAGAATTTCTTTCAATGTGTCTTAAAAAACGATGCCCCAAACCTTTGCCTTCCGCAGCACCTTCGATGATGCCAGGAATGTCCGCCATCACAAAAGATTGGTGGTTTCTGTATTCAACAATTCCTAAATTCGGCGTTAAAGTCGTAAAAGCATAATCCGCGATTTTGGGTTTGGCAGCCGAAACGACAGACAACAAAGTCGATTTTCCAGCATTGGGAAAGCCAACCAAGCCCACATCTGCCAATATTTTCAATTCCAAGATGATCGGCAATTCAATGCCTTCCAATCCAGGCTGTGCATAACGAGGCGTTTGTCGGGTAGGAGATTTGAAATGCCAGTTTCCTTTTCCACCTTTTCCGCCTTTTAATAAAATGATTTCTTGGCCATGTTCGGTAATTTCTCCAATGAAATTTCCTTCTTCATCTTTGGCCAAAGTACCGATCGGTACATCGATGTAGATGTCTTCACCATCCGCACCCGTCAAACGATTGGCACCGCCATTTTTACCGTTGTCGGCACGCAAGTGTCGGGTATAACGCAAAGGCAGCAAAGTCCATTGATGGTAATTTCCACGCATGATGATGTGGCCGCCTCGACCGCCGTCACCACCATCCGGTCCACCTTTTGGAACGTATTTTTCACGGTGTAAATGCGCAGAGCCAGCACCGCCTTTTCCACTTTTACAAAATATTTTGATGTAATCTACAAATGTTTGCAAGCCTTTGAATTTAATGAGTTGCAAAATTAGGTATTTTTTAATGGTTCAAACGGACTTCGTGGTTTTATCTAAGTGAAAACTTTAAAATAATTCCGAAATTAGCCCATGTGAAAATATTGCATACCGCCGATTGGCATTTAGGAAAACGACTGGATTTCTTTTCAAGAATGGAAGAACAGAGCGAAGTCATGGATGAAATTTGTACGATTGCAGACCGAGAAGCGGTCGATATGGTCATTGTTGCTGGTGACTTGTTTGATGCATTCAATCCTTCGACAGAAGCCATTGATTTGTTGTACAAAACTTTGAAGAAATTGACCAATGATGGCAAAAGAGCAGTCATTGCCATTGCTGGAAACCATGATTCTCCCGCATTGATCGATGCACCAGACACTTTGGCAAGAGCATGTGGCATCATCATGATTGGTTATCCGCAAGCGGTGGTTGCGCCGATGGAATTGCCCCATTTTTCTTTGACGAAAACAGTTCCTGGTTTTTTTGAGTTGAAATTCAATCATTTGGATTATCCCGTTCGTTTGTTGCACACCGCGTATGCCAATGAAGTTCGCCTGAAAACCTATTTAGGTGAAGACAACAAAGCCATTTCTTTGAACCAATTGTTGAAAGAAAATTGGCAAGCCATTGCCGATGAACATTGCGATGAAAACGGGGTGAACCTTTTGACCACGCATTTGTTTTTAATGAACAAGCAAGGTGAAATTCAGGAAGAACCCGAAGGGGAAAGGTCGATTCGAATTGGCAATGCAGATTTGATTGATGCAGCAAGTATTCCTTCACAAATTCAATACACCGCTTTGGGGCATTTGCATTCTTACCAAAATTTAGGAACAGAAGAAAAACCGATTGTTTATGCTTCGTCGCCTTTGGCGTTTAGTTTTTCGGAAACTTCCCACCAAAAATATGTGGTGATCATAGAAACAGAACCCAATCAAAATGCAAAGTTGGAGCGCATTCCTTTGCAATCGGGTCGTGAATTAAAACGAAAAGCTTTTGATAACGTGGATGAAGCCGTCTCATGGTTGGAAGAAAATCCATCCACTTTGGTGGAATTGACCATGGAAAGCGATACATTTTTATCGGCCAATGACCGCAAAAGAATTTTACAAGCACATAGTGGCATCATTCATTTGATCCCAAAAGTAAAGCAAGACAATGCATCAGCAACTCCTCAGAAAACCATTGATTTGAACCAAAACATGGAAGAATTGTTTGTGGCTTATTTCAAAAGCAAAAAGGACGGACAAGCGCCCAGCGAAGAGATCAACCAATTGTTCCAAGAAATTTTAAATTACCAAAGATGATTCCCATTTATTTGACTTTTGAAGGTTTGTATTCTTACCAAGCACGCCAAGAAATTGATTTTGAAAATTTAACTGCCGCAGGATTATTTGGTGTTTTTGGTGCGGTAGGTTCGGGAAAATCTTCGATTTTGGAAGCCATCGTTTTTGCTTTGTATGGTGAAACCGAGCGGATGCATTCGCGTGAAAACCGTTCGTACAATATGATGAACCTAAAAGTGGACCGTTCATATATCGCCTTTGACTTCATCAATTATGAAAATAAAAAATTCAGGGTGACACGTGAATTCAAAAGAAATTCAAAGAGTTTTGAAGACATTCGCAACGTCGGTGCGGTATTTTATGAAGAAAAAGCAGGCGAATGGATGCCTTTGGAACATGTGAATGCAGAAACGCTCACCGGATTCAGTTATCAAAATTTCAAAAGGACGACCATCATTCCGCAAGGGAAATTCAAAGAGTTTTTGGAATTGGGCGCAGCCGATCGCACCCAAATGATGAAAGAGATTTTCAGCTTGCAGCAATACGATTTGCAATACAAAACGGCCGAATTGGTCCGTGAAAATCAATCCCAACTCGATCATTTGGAAGGAAAGTTAAGTGGTTTTGAAGCGGTTTCTGAAGAAGTGTTGACCGAGAAAAAAGAATTGCTTCAAGTGGAAAGTGAATCGTTTGAAAAATTGGACAAACACCATCGGGAATTGTCAGCGCATTACCAATTGTTTTTGAATGCCAGAAAAGAACAGCAGTTGTTGGAAACGGAGCGAAAGACTTTTTCTGCCAAGCAAATGGAGCAGAAGAAGTGGACGCTACTGGACCAAGAAATTCAACAATATGAATTGTACCAACAAAATTTCGCCAATTTACTTCGTGAGCAGCAAATGGTTATGAAAGAAAAAGAGGTTTTGACGGCGCTTTTTGAAAAGAACAAGGCAGAAAAATCCCAACTGGCCCTTGAATTGGATGTCTTGAAAAAAACACAAAGTGAGTTGAAACCAGCTTTTGATGATTTAGACCAAAGAAAACAGCGGGTAGAGGATTTGGCAATTTTGATGGAATTGAAAACCATAGAAAAAGAAACAAAAGCTTTGCAACCACGCATGGATAAAGGGAAGCTGTTGATTGAGCAACATCAAAATCAGTTGAAGGATGCACAAGATAAAATGTTGTTGGTTCAAGCAGGAATAAATGCATTGAAAGAGAAAATCATCGGATCTCAACAGCTGGTGGAATTGTCGCATTGGTTTCAAAAGAACCAAGCTTTACAGCAAAATTTGCACGATTTGACCCAAAGTCTTGCAGCACATCAGTTGAAAATCGATGCTTTTTATAAGGAATTTGAAGTTTTAGAAATTGATGCAGTTAGTTTTTTGGCGGTATATGAAACCAAACTATTGGAATGCGAGCAGCAATTGAGCCAACTGAAAAAAGCGCAAGAGCAGTTAATGTTGGAGCAAAAATTATCGGAATTTAGCCATGCGTTGCATGATGGTGAAGCTTGTCCGATGTGTGGTGCGTTGGAACATCCCAATGTGCTTTCGGCCAAAGATGTTTCTCAAGAAATTGCCGAAATCTACCAAAAAATTCGAGAAGTCGAAGCAAAGATTAAGCAACTGCACCAGAAAAAAGCAGATTTTGAACGCTTGACGGACGGATTGAAAATTTATTTGGACCAATTGAACCAAGAAAAAATGCGGAAAGCAACCATCGAAAATGAAAAGAAGGAATGGCAAAAAGCATTTGTTTGGAAAAATTTTTCAGCCGATGATTTTGGTGCTTTTGAACAAAAGTTAAAAGAGAACAATGAATTAGAAAAAAGACTTCAATCCCAAGAAAAAGAAGCAAAAGAAATTCAAGTTGCGCAAGAGAACTTATTGAATGAAATCAAGAAATTTGAAGGATTGTTGCAAGATTTGATCCAGCAAGAAGTTGGCCTTCAAGAACGTTTGAGAACGAACCAAGCGCATTTGAAACAGTTGAAAGTACACGATTTTAGCGAGACAACGGTGGAGGAGTTGGATGCGGAAAAAAATAAATTGCACCAAGAAAATCAAGACATTGAGCGAGAATTTAAGGCCAATGAGCAATTGCTCAATGATGGATTGCTGCGTTGGACTGCTTTGGAAGCTTCGGTAAAAGCACAGGATGAGCAATTGAAAGTACAACGAAATAAGTTAGACACAATCGATTTGTCTTTGAAGCAGCAGTTGAAAAAGCAAGGATTGGACACTTTGGAAGTGGTGGTCGAAATCTTGAAAAAAGAATACGATGTACCGAAAATTCGCCAGGAAATTCAACAATTTCAGTTGGCGTTTCATGCCTTAAAGGAAAGCATTGCCAAACGAGAAATAGAATTGAAAGGTTGGGATGTCAGCGAGGAAGCCGCCGAAAAAAGAAAAACAGCTTTTGAGCTTTCTGCCCAAGCCTTGAAAACTTCGACCGAAAAAGTGGCGGCCTTGAAGTCAGAATTGCAGCGTTTGGAAAAGCAATTTGAAGAGAAAAAAGAAAGTTTGAAACAGTTGTTGGTTTTGGAAAAAAGAGCGGATAATTTGAAAGTCATGGCGCAACTATTCAAAGGAAGCGGTTTTGTGCAGTATGTTTCCTCGGTTTATTTGGCAGAATTGTGCGAACAGGCGAATGAGCGTTTTTACCGAATGACCCGAAATCAGTTGCGTTTGCAATTGAATGAGAAATATGATTTTGAAGTCGTTGATTATTTGAACGAAGGCAGGACGAGAAGCGTGAAAACTTTGTCGGGTGGACAATCTTTCCAAGTCGCGTTGAGTCTGGCATTGGCTTTGGCGGAAAGTGTGAAAACCCACCACCGATCAGAGAAGAATTTCTTTTTCATCGATGAAGGGTTTGGGACACAAGATGCGGATTCCATCAACATTGTGTTTGAAACTTTGCAACAATTGCAAAAAGAAAACCGCATCGTGGGTGTGATTTCTCACGTGACCGAATTGCAAGAACGCATTCCGATGTCGCTTCGTGTGGTAAATGATCCCAATACTGGTAGCCGAATTGAACGCTCTTGGGAATGAGTTTTTACTTCGTGATGCCTTCCAAATGAAAAATAAAAGCAAATTCAAATGCCAATTCTTTCAAAGATTCAAATCGTCCAGAAGCGCCACCGTGTCCAGTTTCCATATCGGTTTTCAATAACAGCAAATGATCATCGGTTTTGTATTCTCTCAATTTGGCCGTCCATTTCGCGGGTTCCCAATATTGCACTTGCGAATCGTGAAGACCTGTGGTGATCAGTAAGTTTGGATAAGCTTTTCGTTCGATGTTGTCATAAGGCGAATACGATTTGATGTAGTCATAGTACACTTTTTCGTTCGGATTTCCCCATTCTTCATATTCACCCGTGGTCAACGGAATGCTGTCGTCCAACATCGTGGTGAGTGTATCCACAAAAGGAACTTGCGCCACCACGCCGCGGTACAATTCAGGTGCTTCATTGATGACAACGCCCATCAGTAAACCGCCTGCAGAACCGCCCATGGCATACAAATGTTGCGCTGAAGTAAATTGATGGTCGATCAAATAATTGGACACATCGATAAAATCATTGAACGTATTTTTCTTGTGCAACATTTTACCGTTTTCGTACCATTCTCTGCCCATTTCTTGTCCACCACGAATGTGTGCAATCGCATAAATGAACCCACGGTCGAGCAAAGTCAAATTGCTGCTACTGAAATAAACGTCCATGCTGTAGCCATAAGAACCGTAAGCATATTGCAACAAAGGCGTATTGGAATTGATTTCTAAATCTTTTCTGTGCACCAAACTCACAGGGATTTTTGCGCCATCTCTGGCAGTTACCCAAATTCTTCGGGTTGTATAATTGTCTTTGTTGAAATTCCCCAAAACGACTTGTTCCTTTTTAACTTCACTCTTTTGGGTTGCCATATTGAAATCAATGATCGATTGAGGCGTAGTCATCGAGGTATAACCATAACGCAAAGTTTCTGAATCAAAATCCAAATTTTGTCCAATGTAAGCGGTATAAGCTTCTTCTTGAAAAGGCAAATAATAACTTTGTTTGCCGTCCCAACTTTGAATTTTCAATTGAATCAGCGCATTGGCTCTTTCTTCCAAAACCAACCAATTTTTAAAGATTTCAAAATTCTCCAACAACACATCAGGACGATGCGGAATGACTTCTTGCCAATGTTCTTTTTCAGTTTGTGAAACATTGGTTTTCATCAATTTGAAATTCGTCGCTCCATCTTTATTGGTCAAAATATAAAAATGATCACCATAATGCTCAATGCTGTATTCCAAATCTTTCGTTCTTTTTTGAAGCATTTTAAAAGGCGCATTGGGTTGATCCGCCGGGATAAATTGGTATTCGCTCGAAGTCGAACTGCTACTACCGATGACAATGAATTGTCTGGATTTGGTTTTGTAAACGAAAGTGCTAAACACATCGTCGGTTTCTTCATAGATCAATTCATCTTCGATTTGTGGTGTTCCCAGCGTATGTTTCCAAATTTGGTACGCACGAAGATCTTCTCCTTTTCGGGTATAGAACAAACTTTTGTTGTCTGCCGCCCAAACCGAACCGCCCGTTGTATTTTCCAACACATCAGGCAACAATTCACCTGTTTTCAAATCCTTGATCTGAATGGTGTAAATCCTTCTGGAAAGCGTGTCTTGTCCAAAAGCCGCCAACTCGTTGTTTTCACTGACGTTTAAGCCTACCAATCGATAATAATTGTAAGGCACCGCCATTTTGTTCACATCAAAAAGCAATTCCTCTGGCGCAGACAAAGTCTCCTTGTGTCGGCTATAAATAGGATATTCATTCCCTTTTTCAAAACGCGTGCGGTACCAATAGCCATTGAATTTGAAAGGAACAGAAGCATCATCTTCCTTGATTCTTCCTTTGATTTCTTGGAACAAATCCTGTTGAAACTTTTCAGTATCCTTCAAAATTGCGGCGGTATAATCATTTTCCGCAGTCAAATAGTCGATGACTGCTGGATTTTCTCTTTCATTCATCCAATAATAATCGTCCACTCGAACGTCGTCAAACAATTCCATAGTTTTGGCGATTTTTTTGGCTTTGGGTGCTTGCATAGTTTGTGCGTTTAAGAAAGCAAATGTACTTAAACTTAGCGCGATTGTCGGGATGAGTTTTTTCATTAGAAAGGATTTGAATTGAATTGAAAAATGTTTTTATTGTTAAATTTAGCATGAAAAAATCAAATTGGATCTTTTAAAACCCAAAATAGCTTCATGACTCATGCAATATGCTTGTGATGCTTTAAAGACGGCGCAACTTTCCAAAGAATTAACCAAAGAAATAGGACGAGGCTTTTCCCGCTCCAATTTATTCAATATGCGAAAACTTTATCTAGAATATTCAGATGTCCAGATGCTGTCTGGACAGTTGAGCTGGTCACATCTTTGTGAATTGATGATTATTGAAGACAAGCAAAAACGGAGCTTTTATGAAAAAGAGTGCATTCACTCTTCATGGTCTTTTAAAGAACTCAAACGTCAGATAGATAGCTCACTATTTGAACGGCTTTTACTTTCAAAAGGAAAAAATAATAAAGAAAATATATTAGAATTGGCACAAAAAGGGCAGGAAATAAAAAAAGCTGAGGATATATTGAAAGATCCTTATGTGTTTGAGTTTCTTGGTGTTCCTGAAAGTAAGCCAATGTTAGAAAAAGATTTAGAGTCCAAACTAATCAAACACATTGAAGACTTTTTGCTGGAATTAGGAAAAGGTTTCATGTTTGTTGGTTCTCAACAACGCATTACGATTAACAATACACATTACTATGTAGATATGGTGTTTTACAATAAAATACTAAGAAGCTATATATTAATAGAATTAAAAAGCACAAAGCTAAATATTGCAGATGGAGGACAGTTAAACACTTATCTTAATTATTATAAAACAGAAATCAATGATAAAGACGATAATCCACCCATAGGAATTATTTTGTGTGCAGAAAAAGATGAAATAACAGCAGAATATATTTTAAGCGGATTTGACAACCATTTGTTTGCCTCCAAATACGTAACAATTTTGCCAGACAAGCAACAACTCATTAGTGAAGTTGAACAAGTGATAAATAATTGAGAAGTAAATTAATTGATAATTAAAATGAAATCACAAACCAACGAACAAGCCTTAGAAACCGCCATAGAAAAAGCACTTTGTGGTATTTCGACCGAAGATATAAAAAACGGAATTGCAGTAGAACCAATCGAAGCTTACGGAGGGCAAGGCTATCAAATAGGCTATCCAGCTGATTTTAATCCCAAATATGCTTTGGACGAAGCACGTTTTTGGGATTTTTTGGAAACCACACAGGCGGAAGAACTGGAAATACTCAAACGACAAAGTGATTGGAAATTAAAGATTTTAGAACGCTTTGATAGATTAGTGAAAAAATACGGCATTCTTCGTTTGTTGCGAAAAGGTTTGTCCGTTGATGATGCGCATTTCACCTTGTTTTATGTAGCGCCATTGCAAAATAGCAGTCAGCAAATCAAAGATAATTTTGAAAAGAACCAATTTAGTGTAACCAGACAATTGCGGTATTCGGTTTCCAATCCGATGGAAGAAATCGATATGGTGATTTTTATCAACGGTATTCCTATTTCCACCATTGAATTGAAAAATCATTGGACAGGTCAGAACGCCAAAGTTCATGGGGTCAATCAATACAAATTCAAAAGAGATACCACACAACCGCTGTTGAATTTTGGAAGATGTATCGTACATTTTGCGATAGATACCGACGAAATTTATATGACCACCAAATTGAATGGAGCGAAAACCTTCTTTCTGCCTTTCAATTTAGGAGACAATCACGGCAAAGGCAACCCGCCCAATCCCTTTGGACATAAAACGGCGTATTTCTGGCAAGATATTCTCAGAAAAGAAAGTGTTGCCAATATTATTCAGCATTTTGTACGTTTTGATGGTACAGAAAAGGATGCTTTGAATAAGAAAACTTTGTATTTCCCTCGCTATCATCAGTTGGATGTGGTTCGAAGATTGCTGAAAGACACAGCACAAAACGGAGCAGGAAAAACCTATCTTATTCAACACAGTGCGGGTTCGGGTAAATCCAATTCAATTACTTGGTTAGCTTACCAATTAATCGAAGCTTATCCTGAAAGTGAAGAAGTAGCAGGAAATAAATCAGCCAACCAACCACTTTTTGATTCAGTTATTGTTGTAACCGACCGTAGGTTATTGGATAAACAGCTTCGAGATAATATCAAAGAGTTTTCTGAAGTTAAAAACATTGTAGCTCCAGCATATAAGTCTTCTGATTTAAAATCGGCTTTAGAAAATGGGAAAAGAATTATCATTACCACGATTCAGAAGTTTCCATTTATCATTGATGGCATTGCCGATATGAGCAACAAACAATTTGCGGTCATCATAGACGAAGCGCACAGTTCGCAGTCGGGAACATCGGCAGACAAACTCAATGAAGCCATTGGAAGCAAAGGCGAGGATGCAGATGCAGAAGATTATCAAGACATGATGTTAAGTGCCATGCAAGCACGAAAAATGACCAAAAACGCTTCTTACTTTGCTTTTACGGCAACACCTAAAAACTCGACGTTAGAAAAATTTGGAGATAAACAAGAAGACGGTTCGTTCAAACCTTTTCATCTGTATTCGATGAAACAAGCGATTGAAGAAGGCTTTATTTTGGATGTTTTGGCAAATTATACGACTTACAGAAGTTATTATGAATTGGAGAAATCCATTGAAGACAATCCGTTATTTGACACTTCCAGAGCGCAGAAAAAATTAAAAGCGTTTGTAGAAAAGCATCAGCAAACGATTGGCACCAAAGCCGAAATTATGCTCGATCACTTTACGACTGCCGTAGTCAATAAGAAAAAGTTGAACGGAAAAGCCAAAGCAATGGTGGTGACCCAAAGCATTGAGTCGGCCATTCGGTATTATCAAGCTTTAAATCAACTGTTAACTAAGCGAGGAAATCCGTTTAAAATTGTGATTGCTTTTTCGGGTGAAAAAGAAATTGGTGGCATTAAATACACCGAAGCGCAAATGAATGGTTTTTCGGAAAGTGAAACCAAAGATAAATTTGACGAAGACGAATACAGAATGTTGGTAGTAGCAAATAAATACCTGACAGGATTTGACCAACCCAAGCTTTCTGCCATGTATGTAGATAAAAAACTGCAAGGCGTACTGGCAGTACAAACGTTGTCGAGACTCAATCGCTCTGCTAATAAATTGAATAAAAAAACAGAAGATTTATTTGTGTTGGATTTCTTCAACTCGACAGAAGATATTCAAAAGTCTTTTGAACCGTTTTATACAGCAACCCGTTTAAGCGGTGCTACGGATATTAATGTGCTTCATGAGTTGAAAGACAGTTTGGACGATTCGGGAATTTACGAGCAGTCGGAAATTGACGATTTTAACGAAAAATATTTCAAAGGCGTAGATGCGCAACAATTAAGTCCCATTATTGATATAGCGGCAAAGCGTTTTACCGATGAATTGGAATTAGATGACAAGCAAAAAGCCGATTATAAAATCAAATCAAAGCAATTTGTGAAAATTTACGGACAAGTTGCTGCAATATTGCCTTATGAAATCTTGGCTTGGGAAAAACTGTTTTGGTTTTTGAAATTCCTCATTCCAAAAATGATTGTCAAAGACAATCAAGCCGATATGCTGGATAAATTATTAGAATCAGTTGACCTTTCTACTTATGGTTTAGAGAGAACAAAATTAAATGTTTCTATTCCTCTAAATGATGAGGAAACCGAACTAAAGCCACAGAACCCTAATGCCAGAGGAGCCCACGGAGAAGACGAAAAAGACGAGCTGGAAGCGATTATTAGTGGTTTTAATGAGCGTTGGTTTCAAGGTTGGGAAGCCACGCCAGAAGACCAACGTGTAAAGTTTATTTCGTTGAGTAAATCTGTACAGTCGCATCCTGATTTTGATACAAAAGTTGCGCAGAATTCCGACGAACAAAACAGGGAATTGGCCTTGAAAAAAATTCTCGATGATGTAATGGCCCAACAAAGAAAGCAAGAGTTAGAGCTTTATAAATTGTATGCTCAAGATTCTTCGTTTTATCAAGCATTTTATAATACAATTAAACAGGTAATTAATCTCTAGCTGAAAAACTAAAAGCTATTAATTCAAAATAAGTGCGTAAGTATTTCTTGTAAAAAAGTAAGATTGTTGAGATGATGGGAGAAACTAATTTTATCTCTTCATAGAGCGTGTTCCTATCCCGAAGAATCGGGACAAGTTGTGGTTCTCTTAATCCCTTAATGGTAAAGAAAGAAGCGTTTTCATTTTTCAAGCAAATCGAAAACCTCCCCTCTTTGAAGAGGGGATTGAGGGGAGATGTGAAAATTCAGATCCAGACTTTAAACTTAGCCAAACCCTTTCAAACAAAGAGAAAAAAGAAAAGTTGTGACAGAAAGTTCATAACTTTATATATATTTGAGCAGCTACCTTTATTTAAAACGACTGATAAACCATGGTTTAGAAGAATAATCTTAAAATAAAATTACACATGAGAAAAAATTATTTATTGTTGATGACATTATTGTCTTGTGGGAGTGTATTCTCACAAAACTACAATAAGGTGGCTTCGATGAACGAGCAAGGCGAGATAACAGTAAAGGAGATTCAGAATTTAAATCAGAAAAACTCCAATTTATTGGCACCTGAACTCACTCCGTTTTTAGAATTTGGCGCTCCGTCTCATTTTATAAAAAACACGAGAGGCTTAACACTGGCTGATTTGGATGGTGACGGAACCGAAGAGTTAATTTTTGGAATCAATGAAAAACTCTACGCTTTAAAAGGAGACGGTACCTTACTATTTGAAAAAGAAATGGGATTGCCTGTCTTGCTTCCACCAGCAGTAGCAGATTTGAACAACGATGGAAAACCTGAAATTGTTTTAAATTATGGATACGCATCGACCGGCGGTGCAATAACAGTTTTGGACAATACAGGACATGAATTGCCAGGTTGGCCCGTGAATTTCAATAACCGTTGGATGATCAATGCACCTGCTTTAGCAGATGTGAATGGAGACGGAATCATGGAAATTGTAACAGGAGAAAGAGTGAGTGGAACAGTCGGGAGAATTCATATCTTAAAAATAGATGGAACATCATTCAGCCAAAACTGGCCTGTCGAAATTGGTTCAACACCAGCCTTCACGCCATCGATTGGTGATGTGAATGGAGATGGGAATTTGAACATTGTCATTGCAGGCTCCTCTACGGGTATGAATGTATTTGATTTAAATGGAGAAAACTTACCTGGATTTCCTTTGGTCGAAACAGGAGTGAGTTATTCTTATCAATCACCAATGTTGGTCGATTTGGATGGTGATGGGAAACTTGAAATCGTAGGCAGCAACCACGGTGATAACTCACGATTCTATGTGATGAAACATGACGGAACTTTTCATGACGGTTGGCCAATTCCATTAGATAACTGGACTTTCTCACCTCCATCCGTAGCTGATGTAAATGGAGATGGGAATTATGAAATTTTTATGGGAATTCCTAATCTCAGCGAAGACGGAACAGACGTAGATGTAGTTTATGGATTGAATGCCAATGGAAGCAATATGAATGGATTTCCAATCATGAAAAACGATGGAGGAAACGAAGGCGTGATTACCATTGCAGACATCAACAATGATGGAATTCCAGATATTATTTTTGGAAACAACACTACCGACAGTGACGGTAAAGGATATCTTCATGCTTTTTCTTCTGATGGAAGTGGTCAATTAGAAGGTTTCCCTTTGCGTCCAAAAGGAATGACTTTTATGAATGGAGCAGTAGTAGGAGACATCGATGGAGACGGCATGATGGATATTTCAATGATGTCTTATTCCTTATTTACAGGAGCAGTTGACTCAACTTTTGTTCACGCTTACAATTTAAATGTTCCTTATGATCCAGCCAAAATCATCAGAAACGGCTACAAAGGAAGCAATACCAGAGACGGTTTGATTCAATCAGAAGCAGGAATGGGCGTGATGGATCTAAGCCTTACAGGTGTTCAAATTTATCCCAATCCTTCTACAGGTGAATTGAACATCCAACTTTCAGAGAAAGTAAAGCAATTGGAAGTAAATGTTTTTGATTTGACGGGGCGCAAAGTTTTCCACCAAAAAGAAACTGCAACCATTCAAAACACAGCCAAATACAATCTAGAACAACTGCCTTCAGGAACATATATCATTCAAGTCAAAGCCAATCAAAAGCTATCAGCCATGAAGTGGATCAAAAAGTAATGATCTTAAATAACTATTGATAACACTTTAGAGTGTTTGAATTTAAAAGCAGCTGTTTTACAATAGCTGCTTTTTTATTGTAAAACGTACGAAGTAAGAAAATGAAATCTTAATGGTAAATAAAAAAAATAAGCGTTCACATTTGAATTTATAGCAATCTTTAAAAAGTCCCCTCTTTGAAGAGGGGATTTAGGGGAGATGTTACATCAATGTAGAAAACCCTTAAATTATCTTAATTCCTTCATGTTTAAAAAGTTTCGATTTCTATTGATTAACTCTCTTAATCCCCTTAATTTCTTAATGGTAAAAATTTCGAGCTATGTTCATCATCGATGAAACTACTGCCGACTTATTTTTTCAAAAGCTATGTTCCTATGTGGTTAATTCTCTTAATCCCCTTAATTTCTTAATGGTAAAGAAAGAAGCGATTTCATCTTATACGACTTTTCAAATAAATAGAAAACCTCCTCTCTTCGAAGAGGGGATTGAGGGGAGATGTTTTTCAAACCAATATCATTCGCATTCATAAAACAAGCAGTTGCATTTGTGATATGAACGATGGTATTTATGAAACAAGCAGTTGCATTTATGATATGAACGTTGGCATTCATAAAACAAGCAGTTACATTTATGATATGGACGATGGCATTTATGAAACAAGCAGTTGCATTTATGATATGAACGATGGCATTCATGAAACAAGTGGTTGCATTTATGATATGAACGTTGGCATTTAGAAAACGGTCAACGTTAATTAGGCATGGACACATTTCTAATATCTAACTCCTAATGTCTAATCTCTAATCCCCGACCCGCCTATTATTCAATACCCTGAACCAAACCACCAAAGCGCCTGCTCTAATCAACATCCAAACCAAAAAAGCCATCCAAATGGCATGAAGTTTTAGACCAAAATAATCTGCAACCAACAAAGTCGGAAAAAAGCCCAAAAAGGTAGCGGCCAATAAAGTATTGCGCAAATAAGCGGCTTCGCCCAATCCTTTAAAAATGCCATCAAAAACAAAGGCAATAGCATTAATCGGTTGCATCAATAAAACCATCCAGAATACACCACTAAACAAGATCAAAACCGAATTTTCTTTGTTGAATACCCAACCGATCGAATCATAAAATAATGCACAAACCAACACCAAACCCAAAGAAATCACGACCGAATACAAACTAACATCTTTGCTCAACTGCCAAAGTTTACGGTAAGATTTTTCGCCCAGTAATTTTCCACTGATGGCATTTCCAGCGCTGGCATAACCATCGATAAAGAAAGAGAAAAACAACCAAATATTCATCAAAATACTCTGCGCCGCAATGTAGTTTTTGCCATAACCCGTCGCATAAGCATTCGCCAAATAAATCGCAAAGTTCAACGCCAAAGTCCGCACAAATAAATTCAACGCCATGGTCAACAAAGGTTGCATGGCTGGATTGATCGTTCGACTCAATCGAAAATGAAAAGGAGTTTTCTTGATGAAATAATAGATTGCCATCAAAAACATGACGAGTTGCGCCAACACTGAGGCATAAGCTGCACCTTTCAAATGCAGGGCAGGAACGATTCCGTCAATGCCAAAAACCAATAAGAAATCAAATACCACATTGACCAATAATCCTGCAAGACTGCATTTCATCGCCCAAAGTGTATTTTGCATGCCACGAAATACCCCGAAAATCGCAAAAGTGAGCAAGCTGAATGGATAGCCCAATGCACGGATTTGGTAATAATCCACCGCGTAGTTCAGTAACAAACCTTCGGCATTGTACGCCCGAAAAATGCTTGTTGCAAAAAAAGACGTCAACGCATAAATCATCAAACCCAGAAAGAAACTGAACCACAAGATCTGCGGTACCAGCGTTTTGACAGCATGCAATCTTTTTGCGCCCAAGTGCTGAGAAACAGTCGCAGAGATCGCGGTTTTCAATTGCGCAACGATCCAAATGATGGCAGATAAAAATGAACCCACGATGCCTGCTGCTGCTAAAGCTTCGACCGAATGGGTTTTTACATTGCCAATCACCGCAATGTCGGTCAATGAAATCAAAGGTTCAGCTATGCCTGCAATGATGGCCGGAATCGCTAATCGGTTGATTTCTTTGAAGGAGACTTTTGTTGCCAAAGGAAAGGAGTTAAAAATTGAAAGAGCAAAAATAGCCAATTAAAAAATCCCACAGTAAAGTGGGATTTGGAGATTTTATTTTAGAAGTATTAAAACTTCATTCTAATTTTCGCATTGATGAATCTTCCGGTCAAACGATTGGGCACCCCATAAATTTGAGAAGAATTCACATCGCGTACCCACGTATTGCTGATTTCGTTTCGGATGTCAAAAATATTGAACAAATCTACGCCCAAAGACAATTCTTTGAATTTCCCCCAAAACTTGCCTTTGGCTTTCAAATCATCTTGGTTGATGATTTCTTTGATGAAACCAATGTCGACTCTTTTGTAGTCCGACAAATAATTGGTGTAATCATACGGATCAGTCAAAGGTGGTGCGCCATTGGGCAAACCTGCCGCATACACCAAGTTCACATTGACTTTAAAAGAAGGCAAAATCGGCATATAATCTTGGAAGAAAATCGACGCTTTGAAACGTGGGTCAGTTGGCAAAGGAATGTCGCCGCGACCGTCGATGTTTTGGTAAGCGCGTGCATAAGACAAACTCAACCAAGAATCTACACCTGGAACAAATTCACCAAACAAACGCATGTCGATACCATAAGCATGCCCTTTGGCGTTGTTGTCCGCAGTATAACGCACCCGCACATTGTCCACAAAATAAGGGTTCAAATCATTGAATATCTTATAATACACCTCTGTAGTCAATTTAAAAGGACTGTTCCATAGTTCAAATTCATAATCATTTCCTGCAATAAAGTGAATCGATTGTTGGGATTTGACGTCTTTGTTCAATTGTCCTTCCAAATCACGTACTTCTCTGTAAAATGGCGGTTGATAATAAATACCTGTATTGAATCGGAAAGTCATGTCTTTGTCCCAATCCGGTTTGATGGCGATTTGCGCTCTGGGCGAAAGGTTCATTTCTTCATTGAAATCCCAATAAGTTGCGCGAAGTCCACCGTTGATCAAAACTTTAGAATTGCCCCATTTCAACTTCTTGGTGTATTGCGCAAAAGCAGTAAAGCGATTGGATTTCAAATTGTTTTTGGCATGTACACTATAATTCAAATTCAAATTGCCAGTATTGGGAACGCCAGGTTGATAAGGGTGCGGCAACGAAAAGCCCGAAGAATCGATCAATTGCCATTCACTCAACAAATCACGGATGTCTTCCGTTTGAAATTTCACGCCCCATTCGATGTCGTTGTTGCTGTCAAACCGGTAACGTCCTCTGTGCTGAATTCCTGCGACCAAAGCATCCAGGTTGTTTCTTGCATGATCGATTTGACTACCAATATTGTAAGTCGTGCTAACATTTCCTTGGCCATCCAATTCATTGATCAAATAAGCGCCATAAATGTCAAAATATTCTTTTTCTTTCGAATGAAAACCATAAGCATCCAACACCAAATCAACGTTTCGGTTGGGTCGGTGGTGCAAGGTCAATGAAGCTGTTTCTGTTTCAAAACGGTCTTCTTCATTTCCATCATAAAAAACTTTCAAACTCATAGGATTGTCCAAAGAACCAAACCGCGTTTCTCTATCTTTTGGAATTAAATCAAATTTGCTATCGGTTTTTGCACCCAAGAAAGACAAATCCCATTTGGCATTGAAACGATAATTCAAATGCGCTTGTACATCATAATACACAGGATTCAAATCCGAATTGCTGTCCATGGTGCTCAAAACCAAATTTCGATCTTGGTAACGTGCACCGACGATGGCAGAGAATTTTTTGTTTTTTGAAGCGCCACCAATGGTGAAATTTCCACCCATCAAACTGGCTTCTACACTGGCTTCAAATTCCTTCGGTCTTTTGTAAATGATGTCCAAAACACTCGACATTTTATCGCCATATTTGGGTTCCCAACCGCCCGCCGAGAAGTTGATCGCTTCCGTCATGGCTGGATTGACAAAGCCCAAACCTTCTTGCTCGCCCGAACGAACCAACTGCGGTTTGTAAATTTCAATGCCATTGACGTAAATCAAGTTTTCATCGAAGTTTCCACCACGCACACGGTATTGTGAAGTCAGTTCAGAGCCCACACTTACCATCGGTAAACTTCCTAAAAGTTCAGTCACACCGCCAGTTACGCCAACATTGATTTGCATGGTCGCAGGGTCAAATGACGTACTTTGCAAAGGTTTTTCGATCACTCTTTGAAAGATGACCGCTTCGTCCAATTGGATGTTTTGATCAGTAGGCATCATCACATGGATGACGTGGTTTTCTCCTGCTTTAAGTTGAAATGTGTCTTTGAAAGGCACTTGTCCATCAAGTTGAAAGAGGACTTCGGTTTGCGTATCTGCGGGGATTTCAATGCTGAAATTCCCATTGTTGTCCGAGTAAGTCATTTGATCATTGGCAGAAATCTCCACATCAAACAGCGGATATTGGTTTTCGTCCATGACTTTTCCACTGATTTGTTGTGCTTGTGCCAAGCCAAACAATAAGATAAAACCAAGAAATAAGTTAATTCTTGTTGAAATTCGCTTGATAGGTTGCGGTGTTATTTTTTTCATCCCAAACTTTTAATTCTAATTGATGTTTTCCGTTGTCAATTTTTTCACGATTCAAATCAATGGTCAACGATTTTGTTTTTTGGTCATAATTGGTCAAAATCCATCGGCCGTCTATGTAAGCTGAAAATCCAGCAATCCCAGACTGGCTGTCATTTATCGTGAATTTTATGAGTCCATTCTTGCCCGTAAATGTAGTGTTTTCTTTGATATTAACAGGATTTATGTTGGGTTTTGACTGGTCAATTTCAACCGAAAAAGTACCAAAATTTCTGGCGTTGCCCACCACTTTTCCGTTTTTGTATTCGGCTTGGATGTATTCTTTCTTCCAAGCGCCACGGTATTGGTATTCACGCACCAAAATTGCTTTGTCCAATTGTGCCGTAGGTAAATTCTCGGGCGTGATGGCCAAAGTAAAATGGTTGTGAACGGGAATGTTCCAATCATGCACGGCGTGTTTTCCGTTGTTTGTTTTTCGGTAATCGAAAGACAGGTCTTCATAGATTACGCCTTTGGGCAAGGAAATTTCGATGTTTTCTGCTTTGAAATAGTTTTCTTGGTTCCAATGAAAAACAGGAAGATCCGAAGTTTGTGAAATGGAAGTTGACGGCTTTTTTCCAATCACTTTAAAGTTTCCTTCTCTTTTGTTGCCTGCGAAATCTTTCACCTCAATTCGGATGGCATACGTTTTCCCTTCTTCTAAATTTAAGATGCCGTCATTCTTGACGTTGGAATACATTTGCAGCGGATCGCCTGCTTTTTTGTACAATTGATACACCCAACTGTTGTTTTTCATGCGGTCTTCATAATCGACCAAACAATTGATCGCGCGTGTCGTCTCAAAATTCAATCGATCGTTGGTGTAGGTATAATAGATGTCGTCATTCACAAAGACGTTGATTTGATAGACGCCGTTTTGATTTTCAGCGCCATTGTGTTGGTCATACGCTTTTACACCAAAACCTACTTTTCCTGCTGCGCTGATTTGTGCACCATTGGCAACGGTTTGTCGGCTGGTTTTTTCCCAATGATTTTCAGGAATGGCATACAGATACAATCCATTGAGCAAAGGATTTCTGGTGTCAGGAACATCAAATCCGAATAAAAAAGGATTGATTGGTTCTTCAGTTTGGGTATCTCTGATTTCGAAATGCAAATGCGGTCCGCCAGAACTTCCAGAATTTCCAGAAATGGCAATGATGTCGCTTTCTTTTACTTTTAATTCGTTGGCTTCGGGATAAATTTCAACCGAAAAAGTTTCATTTTTATATTGATAAGCACGAACATATTCCTCAATTTCTGAATTAAATTTCTGCAAATGCGCATAAACTGTTGTGTAACCGTTTGGATGGTCGATGTACAGAGCATTTCCGTAACCTCTTGGTGAAACATTGATTCTTGAAATAAAACCATCGCCCACCGCGTAAATGTTGTAACCTTCTTTTTGGTTGGTTTTGATGTCAATCCCACTATGAAAGTGATTGTTTCTTAATTCTCCAAAATTGCCCGAAAGAAAATTGGTAATGCCCAAAGGGTTTCTGAATGCACCTTTTGGATAGGTTGTAGAAGTTGTGGATTGTTGCGCCTCGCTGGGGGAGGAGCAAGCAATCAATGCAAATAAGAAGGACAACAAGATGTGGGATTGTCTCATAGGTTAGAAATTTTTGACAAAACTAATCATTTCGAAGTGAATATTCCAATATTGAAAATGAACTCTATTAAGTTTGTATTCCTCTGTTTTTTTATTTTAGATGCAAAAATGATTTTTATGCTCGAAGGAAAATATACTATATTTGAAAGTCAGTTATGAATCAATCTTGCTGTTGAATAAATTTATAACTGGCTAAATAATTAACCTTTAGACAATATTTAAACCTATTTCTTTGCTTTAAAATTGATGACATGAAAAAAACAATGACCTTTTTGCTTTTATGGCTTTCGCTGTTGACTTATTCACAAGAAACGCTGAATGCCATGTTTTATAATCTTTTTAAATTTCCGACTTCACTTCCTCATAATCGAGAATTGATATTACAAGAAATTTTGGATGAATACCAACCTGATCTCTTTATGGTGTGTGAATTGGTTTCTGAAAATGGTGCAGATTTAATTCTCAATACTGCTTTGCAAAATCAAACGGATACTTTTGCTCGTGCGGAGTTTGTTCCAGATTTAAGCAAACCAGAAGATCCTTTGCAAACCATGGTTTTTTACAATCAACGAAAATTAAGTTTGCTTCAGCAAAGAACTTTGCCTACAGTGTACCGCGATATCAACCAATATTCTTTTCAATTGAATGTAGTCGGTGAAGAGCCGATTTATTTGGAAGTATTTGTCGCGCACCTTAAATCCAGTACAGGAACAGCCAATCAACAAATGCGTTTGCAAATGGTGCAAGCGGTAACAGAAGCTTTGGAGGAATTGACCCAGCCCAATACTTTTGTGTTGTTTTCAGGTGATTTTAACTTTTACAGAGCAACAGAGCCTGGTTATCAACAAATTTTGAGTTTGGACAATGCGATTCGGATGTTGGATCCGTTGGATGCGCCTGGCAGTTGGCATGACAATGCAGCTTTTAGTTATTTGCATACCCAAAGCACGCGCGTTTCCAATGCAGGATTTGGCGGTGGGGCCAATGCAGGAGCTTCTGGTGGTTTGGACGATCGTTTTGATTTCATCATGATGAGTGAAAATTTTCAAACGAGTGATCAGTTGACTTATGTTGAAGGAACCTACAAAGCATACGGCAACAATGGCGATTGTTTGGACAAAGATGTAAAAGATCCAACCTGTACGGGGGAGTTTTCATTAAGTCTTCGTGAAAAACTGTACAATATGAGTGACCACTTACCAGTCGTGATGCAATTTCAAGTGAATGATAATTTTGTTTTAGGAATTGAGGAGATGGAAAAAAGACAGTTAATGTGGTTTGAGTCTTCAAATGTGAGTGACCGAGAAGTGAAAATAGGAATCGATATTCACCAACTGCCGTCAGGAGACAATACACTATATATATACAATAGATTGGGACAATTAATGACGACCATTGAGATAAACCAACGATCCAGTGTACTGATTCGTACAGATGCATATCCTTCAGGAACTTATATCATCAAATCAAAAAGTAGTGCACAAGTGTTGAAGTTTATCAAGAAATAAGAGAATAAAACCAATCAAATGTCCCCGATTTAGAAGTTTATCAATAAAAATCATGACAAAGAAACAAAACAGCATATTTGTTATTGCACTTTCTATATTGATTGCATTGTTCATTCTTAAAATGTGGAATGATTTAAAAATGTTTGAAGAGAGTGAAAAAGATTATTTCTTAAAACAACTTTCTTCTAAGAGTATTAAAGGAGTGAGAACTGACATCAAGTTTTCTAAAGGTGGGTTTACAGTGTTAACTATTAAGGATACTGTTTTTAGTCGAAAAAATGTTAGTGTAGATGCTTCTTTTCGTTATGATGTAGATATTAAAAAAGGAAATATGTTTGAGAAGAGATCAAATAGTAATAAATGTATTTACATTATGAATGATAGCGTTTATTATTTCGATTGTTTCAAAATACCTAAAGAGATCAGAGATTCATTGGGCGAAATACAAGAATGGCCAAGGGATATTGTAGGAAAATGGACATTGAAGTAGAGATGGAATAAAAGATTCAAAACACTTTTTCGTCTAATCTGTTTGCTTACAAACGGATAGGAATTTATTGTCAAAATAAAGTAAAAATACTCTTAAATTAGTTTGCAGGAATAGAAAAGCTTTCTATCTTTGCACCCGCTTTGAATGAGAGAAGCGGTGTGAAGTTCGGCAGTAGAGATGCTGCGTAAGGATTGAAAGAAGGGGATTAGAAAAGCTTTTAAAATAATTTTCAAATT